>NZ_CABVHQ010000173.1 GCF_902497895.1 Pseudomonas fluorescens | reverse complement strand
ATCTTCAGAACCGCCAAAAGATCGCAGGCTGCGCCAGCTCCTACGCCCACCGAGTACACCCGCAACTGATCAGGAACACCGGCACACCGTAGGAGCTGCCGCAGGCTGCGATCTTTTGATCTTGCTCTTGGGCAATCTTCAGAACCGCCAAAAGATCGCAGGCTGCGCCAGCTCCTACGCCCACCGAGTACACCCGCAATTGATCAGGAACACCGGCACACCGTAGGAGCTGCCGCAGGCTGCGATCTTTTGATCTTGCTCTTGGGCAATCTTCAGAACCGCCAAAAGATCGCAGGCTGCGCCAGCTCCTACGCCCACCGAGTACACCCGCAACTGATCAGGAACACCGGCCCACCGTAGGAGCTGCCGCAGGCTGCGATCTTTTGATCTTGCTCTTGGGCAATCTTCAGAACCGCCAAAAGATCGCAGGCTGCGCCAGCTCCTACGCCCACCGAGTACACCCGCAACTGATCAGGAACACCGGCACACCGTAGGAGCTGCCGCAGGCTGC
>NZ_CABVHQ010000172.1 GCF_902497895.1 Pseudomonas fluorescens | reverse complement strand
GGCGGTAGCGATTGCCTGCAAACCCGCCACGCCGGCGCCGAGAATCAGCACCCGTGCAGCTTTCACGGTACCCGCAGCGGTCATCAGCATCGGCATGAAGCGTGGATAGTGGAAAGCGGCTACCAGCACGGCTTTATAGCCGGCAATGTTGGCCTGGGACGACAGCACATCAAGGCTCTGTGCACGGGAGGTGCGCGGCGCGGCTTCAAGGGCGAAGGCGGTGATGCCACACTCAGCCAGTTTGGCAATGGTTTCATTGCTGAACGGATTGAGCATGCCCACCACGACAGCGCCGCTCTTGATCAGAGCCAGCTCGCTGTCGCTGGGAGCGACGACCTTGAGAATCAGCTCTGCGCCAAACGCATCGTTGGCACTGCCAATGGTCGCACCTACTGCCTCATAGGCACTGTCGACAACGCTGGCGCTAATGCCGGCGCCGCTTTGCACAGTGACTTTATGACCCTGGCCGATCAGCTTCTTGATGGTTTCAGGGGTTGCAGCAACCCGCGTTTCACCCGT
>NZ_CABVHQ010000171.1 GCF_902497895.1 Pseudomonas fluorescens | reverse complement strand
AGCGCGCCAGTTACCCCAAGTAACCCCCGCAACCAATGTGGGAGCGGGCTTGTGTGGCGAGGGGGCTTGTCGGAACGCCGCATCGCCCCGTTCGACTGCGAAGCAGTCGTAAAAACCGGTCACTGCTTATTAATTCAAGATCGCGGTGACTGGTTTCAGGGGTGCTTCGCGCCCCAACGGGGGCAAACCCCCTCGCCACACAAGCCCGCTCCCACAGTTTGATCTTCATTTGTCTGTTCTTAATCGGTTCTAACGCCATGAATACTTCAACGCTCAAAGCTCATATGGATATACCCCAGCCGGTTCGCAAAAGCCGCCTGGCCAACCCCGGCTGGTTTCTGGTCAGCCCCTCGGTGGCGCTGTTGCTGCTGTGGATGATCGTGCCGCTGGGCATGACCCTGTACTTTTCGCTGATTCGCTACAACTTGCTCTACCCGGGTGAAAACCAGTTCGTCGGGCTGGAAAACTTCACTTACTTCCTGACTGACTCGGGCTTCCTGCCCGGCGCCACCAACACCCTGGTGCTG
>NZ_CABVHQ010000170.1 GCF_902497895.1 Pseudomonas fluorescens | reverse complement strand
CACACACACAGGCGTAGCGAGGGGGCGGTGGATCAAGAGCCGGTCGGCTTGTATTTTGTTGATTGGGTACATATCCGTTGCTGCGGTCACGGCGACTCAGGGTTCCGCCCTTACGGCGGGTCACTTGGAAAAGCCCCAAGTAACCAAGGGCTCTTGCCCCTTTCGTTCGGTGCCTCGCTAAGGCTCGGCATGCCCTCGCTTCGGTCCTGCTCCGTGGACCCGCCGCCATCGGCCATCCATGGCCGGGGGCGGCTAACCCGGCATCCATGCCGGGTTGCCCACTGCGCAGAACCTGCGCTCGGCCTCTCGAGGGGGCGTGCACCGCAAAAGCCAAAGCGAGGCGGCCTACCGGCCGGCCGGTTCTTCAATCGCACGTGTTCCCCTGTACCTGTAGGAGCTGTCGAGCGAAGCGAGGCTGCGATCTTTTGATCTTGCCGTGGCTTCTGTCGTTGCTGTTGCTTTGGCTTCAGATCTGCCGCCCCTTTCCCAGAGGCCGAACGCAGGCGTTGCGCAGGGGGCACCGCGGCAAGGATGCCGCGGTAGCC
>NZ_CABVHQ010000169.1 GCF_902497895.1 Pseudomonas fluorescens | reverse complement strand
TGCGATCTGTTGATCCTGGCGATTGTGGCGTCCGCCGAAAAGATCGCAGCCTGTCGGCAGCTCCTACGCCGACCGCGTATGCCGGCAATCCCATGGTTGTCCGCAATCCTGTGTAGGAGCTGGCGCAGGCTGCGATCTGTTGATCCTGGCGATTGTGGCGCCCGCCGAAAAGATCGCAGCCTGTCGGCAGCTCCTACGCCGACCACGTATGCCGGCAATCCCATGGTTATCCGCAATCCTGTGTAGGAGCTGCCGCAGGCTGCGATCTGTTGATCCTGGCGATTGTGGCGCCCGCCGAAAAGATCGCAGCCTATCGGCAGCTCCTACGCCGACCGCGTATGCCGGCAATCCCATGGTTGTCCGCAATCCCTTGTGTAGAAGCTGCCGCAGGCTGCGATCTGTTGATCCTGGCGATTGTGGCGCCCGCCGAAAAGATCGCAGCCTATCGGCAGCTCCTACGCCGACCGCGTATGCCGGCAATCCCATGGTTGTCCGCAATCCTGTGTAGGAGCTGCCGCAGGCTGCGATCTGTTGATCCTGGCGATTGTG
>NZ_CABVHQ010000168.1 GCF_902497895.1 Pseudomonas fluorescens | reverse complement strand
ACCACGGCCTACTGGGTCCACAAGCTGTCCGTAAAGAAACCCTTCTCGCGCAATTTCGTGCTGGTCCGCCATCGCCTGCAAGCGCCGAAGCTCGAGGGCAGCCCGGACACGCCGCCGAGCCTGACCTTCTACAGCCTGTACCTGCACCTGCAGGACTGGGCGGTTTACCAGGAGGATGCCGCACTGGTTCGCCCGGCGTTCTGGCCCGAGGGAGTGGTCCGTCGGGTCAAGGCGACGGTAAACGACATACGCCCCGGCCAGCCAACGCAATGCGGCCTGAACGTGCGCAATCAGGCCCGATCGGGCAAGGTGCTCGACCTCCTGCCACGGGGGGCGGAGGTGACGGTCAGCGGCGACGGAGACTACCGCAAGCTGGAAAACACCCTTGGGCCGGCCAAGCTGACCAACGCCGAGGGTTCGCTACGCGGCTATGTTTCCATCAGCGATCTGAGACAGATTGCCGGTGACCAATATCAGGTCGCGACACGCTGGGGCTCGCTCGATGTCTACGCCGAACCGAGCCTTCACAGCGCCGTTCTCACGAAACTGCCGGATGGCACGCAAGTCA
>NZ_CABVHQ010000167.1 GCF_902497895.1 Pseudomonas fluorescens | reverse complement strand
CAAAGCGGACAACTCCGGCGTCGACCTCGCTAACGTCAAGATGTCGATGAACCCGTTCTGCGAAATCGCAGTGGAAGAAGCCGTACGCCTGAAAGAGAAAGGTGTTGCGACTGAAATCGTCGTCGTCTCCATTGGTCCGTCTACTGCTCAAGAGCAGCTGCGTACCGCCCTGGCGCTGGGTGCCGATCGCGCCATCCTCGTCGAATCCGCTGATGAATTGAACTCCCTGGCCGTGGCCAAGTTGCTCAAGGCTGTAGTCGACAAGGAACAGCCACAGCTGGTGATCCTTGGCAAACAAGCCATCGACAGCGACAACAACCAGACCGGCCAGATGCTGGCTGCGCTGACCGGCTACGGTCAGGGCACCTTCGCCTCGAAAGTCGAAGTCAATGGCGACAGCGTTGCCGTGACTCGCGAAGTCGACGGCGGCGGCCAGACAGTTTCCCTGAAACTGCCAGCCATCGTCACCACCGACCTGCGTTTGAACGAGCCGCGTTATGCGTCCCTGCCAAACATCATGAAAGCCAAGAAGAAGCCTCTCGAAGTGCTGACTCCGGACGCTTTGGGCGTTTCCACCGCCTCCACCACCAAGAC
>NZ_CABVHQ010000166.1 GCF_902497895.1 Pseudomonas fluorescens | reverse complement strand
GTCTTGGTGGTGGAGGCGGTGGAAACGCCCAAAGCGTCCGGAGTCAGCACTTCGAGAGGCTTCTTCTTGGCTTTCATGATGTTTGGCAGGGACGCATAACGCGGCTCGTTCAAACGCAGGTCGGTGGTGACGATGGCTGGCAGTTTCAGGGAAACTGTCTGGCCGCCGCCGTCGACTTCGCGAGTCACGGCAACGCTGTCGCCACTGACTTCGACTTTCGAGGCGAACGTGCCCTGACCGTAGCCGGTCAGGGCAGCCAGCATCTGGCCGGTCTGGTTGTTGTCGCTGTCGATGGCTTGTTTGCCAAGGATCACCAACTGTGGCTGTTCCTTATCGACTACAACCTTGAGCAACTTGGCCACGGCCAGGGAGTTCAATTCATCAGCGGATTCGACGAGGATGGCCCGATCGGCACCCAGCGCCAGGGCGGTACGCAGCTGCTCTTGAGCAGTAGTCGGACCAATGGAGACGACGACGATTTCAGTCGCAACACCTTTCTCTTTCAGGCGTACAGCTTCTTCCACTGCGATTTCGCAGAACGGGTTCATCGACATCTTGACGTTAGCGAGGTCGACGCCGGAGTTGTCCGCTTTGACGCGAACCTTGACGTTG
>NZ_CABVHQ010000165.1 GCF_902497895.1 Pseudomonas fluorescens | reverse complement strand
GCGCCTTGCAGCGATTTGAAATGCACGTACTGGTCGATGCGTTCCAGCTTGCGGTAGTCGCCTTCACCGCTGACCCTGACTTGCGTGCCATCCGGCAGTTTCGTGAGAACGGCGCTGTGAAGGCTCGGTTCGGCGTAGACGTCGAGCGAGCCCCAGCGTGTCGCGACCTGATATTGGTCACCGGCAATCTGCCTCAGATCGCTGATGGAAACATAGCCGCGCAGCGAACCCTCGGCGTTGGTCAGCTTGGCCGGCCCAAGGGTGCTTTCCAGCTTGCGGTAGTCTCCGTCGCCGCTGACCGTCACCTCCGCCCCCCGTGGCAGGAGGTCGAGCACCTTGCCCTGCCGCCGCGCCTGGTTGCGTACGTTCAGGCCGCGTTGCGTTGGCTGGCCGGGGCGTACGTCGTTCACCGTCGCCTTGACCCGACGGACCGCCGCCTCGGGCCAGAATGCCGGGCGGACCAGGGCGGCATCCTCCTGGTAAACCGCCCAGTCCTGCAGGTGCAGGTACAGGCTGTAGAAGGTCAGGCTCGGCGGCGTGTCCGGGCTGCCCTCGAGCTTCGGCGCTTGCAGGCGATGGCGGACCAGCACGAAATTGCGCGAGAAGGGTTTCTTTACGGACAGCTTGTGGACCCAGTAGGCCGTGGTTGGCGAGTGCGTGTCGATGCGATAAGCCACCACCTCTCCATC
>NZ_CABVHQ010000164.1 GCF_902497895.1 Pseudomonas fluorescens | reverse complement strand
GATACGGGCATTTTTGTATGTGCCACAAAAACCCTGTTTCAGGTTTTAGCCGCGGTATTCGCACAGATAAGCGGTGTCGACCGCAACCTTCAACTGGAACTTGCTGTTGGCCGGTACGTTGAACTGGCTGCCGGCGGCGAAGGTTTCCCAGTCGCTGCTGTCTGGCAGTTTGACGGTCAGTGCGCCAGACACTACGTGCATGATCTCCCGCTGGCTGGTGCCGAATTCGTATTCGCCCGGGGCCATGACGCCGATGGTGGCCGGACCTTCGGTGGTGCCGAAGGCAATCGACTTGACGGTGCCGTCGAAGTACTCGTTGACTTTAAACATGGGCGATTCCTCGAAAAGGGCTAAAAAGGCTGGCCAGTATGCACAAGCCTAAATAGCCCGTCACCCTCTGTAGAGCCCGTAGCAGCTGCCGAGCTGCGCGAGGCTGCGTTCGACCGCGAAGCGGTCGTAATCTGGTGCATACCGTCATTCTGTTAAATCGCGATCACAGGATTCACTGTAGAGCCCGTAGCAGCTGCCGAGCAGCACGAGGCTGCGTTCGACCGCGAAGCGGTCGTAATCTGGTGCATACCGTCAATCTGTTAAATCGCGATCACAGGATTCACTGTAGAGGCCGTAGCAGCTGCCGAGCCTTGCGAGGCTGCGTTCGACCGCGAAGCGGTCGTCAAATCAGGCAACGGGTTCTTTCAGGCAAA
>NZ_CABVHQ010000163.1 GCF_902497895.1 Pseudomonas fluorescens | reverse complement strand
GCCCCCGCTGGGTCGCGAAGCGGCCCTAAAACCGGCAATCGCAGTTTTCCAGGTAGAACGCATCCGCTGGTTTTACGACTGCTGCGCAGCCGAGCGGGGCGGTGCGGCGTTCCGACAAGCCCCCTCGCCACAGGTAGGGTGTTCGGCCAGCGAGATGTGTAGATACCTATGCCCAGGGGGGCGAGGGGACTGATCTCTAGTGTCTGTCGAGTTGCTGCGACCTGAGACACCGAGTCGACTATGGATTCAACGAATTACGTTCAGGTCGCAGTAAATCCTCAGAAACCCACATTCTGCTCCCGGCCTTGTACCCCTCTTCCCGCTGCAACGTCCGAACGGCGTAGGACTACGCCCGTAGCAGCTGCCGAGCCTGCGAGGCTGCGTTCGAGCCGGGGTCGCGCTCGACCGAAGTCCTCGCAAAGCCTGCGTACGCGGTTTGCCTGGAAGAACCCGTTGCCTGGTTTAACGACCGCTTCGCGGCCGGACGCAGCCTCGCGGGCTCGACAGCTGCTACGGACTCAGCCCTACGCCGTATTTCAATGTTGTGTAGATACCTATGTCACAGGGGCCTGGGACTCCCCGCTCAAGGATTAACCTGATACCCCCGCCCCTGCAGGCAACTGGTATAGGCCGTTGCACTGGTCGTCGCACTGGTGTTGCGCTGCTCCCGGCGGTCCTGACGCTGGCGCGCGCCACCCACCACGGCTCCAGCCGCTGCGGTTTCCCGGGCGCGATTCTGGCGATAGTCCTGCTTTACGTCGTCATCGACTCGATCATAAAACTCGTCATGCTGACGTCCTCGCACCTGCGCTCCAGCTGCCCCGGCAGCGGCACCAACGGCGGCTCCACGA
>NZ_CABVHQ010000162.1 GCF_902497895.1 Pseudomonas fluorescens | reverse complement strand
GGGTTGCCAAGCCGCGAGGTGGAGCTAATCCCAGAAAACCGATCGTAGTCCGGATCGCAGTCTGCAACTCGACTGCGTGAAGTCGGAATCGCTAGTAATCGCGAATCAGAATGTCGCGGTGAATACGTTCCCGGGCCTTGTACACACCGCCCGTCACACCATGGGAGTGGGTTGCACCAGAAGTAGCTAGTCTAACCTTCGGGAGGACGGTTACCACGGTGTGATTCATGACTGGGGTGAAGTCGTAACAAGGTAGCCGTAGGGGAACCTGCGGCTGGATCACCTCCTTAATCGACGACATCAGCTGCTCCATAAGTTCCCACACGAATTGCTTGATTCATTGAAGAAGACGATAGAAGCAGCTTTAAGCTCCAGGCTGATAGCTCACGCTAACAGTTACAAGCTCGAAATTGGGTCTGTAGCTCAGTTGGTTAGAGCGCACCCCTGATAAGGGTGAGGTCGGCAGTTCGAATCTGCCCAGACCCACCAATTTTGTGTGGGAAACGCCTGTAGAAATACGGGGCCATAGCTCAGCTGGGAGAGCGCCTGCCTTGCACGCAGGAGGTCAACGGTTCGATCCCGTTTGGCTCCACCATTTAACAGCAGTTACAAGCTGGAAGCTACAAGCGACAAGTTGCTCATCGTTAGAGTTTAGAAATGAATATTCCGTTGCGAATATTGATTTCTAGTCTTTGATTAGATCGTTCTTTAAAAATTTGGGTATGTGATAGAAAGATAGACTGGACAACACTTTCACTGGTGTTGTTACAGGCTAAGGTAAAATTTGTGAGTTGCTCTTTATGAGCAAGAATGCGAATTTTCGGCGAATGTCGTCTTCACAGTATAACCAGATTGCTTGGGGTTATATGGTCAAGTGAAGAAGCGCATACG
>NZ_CABVHQ010000161.1 GCF_902497895.1 Pseudomonas fluorescens | reverse complement strand
TTGAAGTTGTCGCCGTTCTGCATGCCGCGACCGCCGGAAACGACGATCTTGGCAGCGGTCAGTTCCGGACGATCAGATTTTGCAAGCTCTTCGCCGACGAAGCTGGAGGTGCCAGCATCGTGGACAGCAGCGACCGCTTCAACAGCCGCCGAACCGCCTTCAGCGGCAACCGGGTCGAAACCGGTGGCACGCACGGTGATCACTTTGATCGCAGCCGAAGACTGTACGGTAGCGATGGCGTTACCGGCATAGATCGGACGCTTGAAGGTGTCAGTGCTTTCTACCGAGATGATCTCGGAGATCTGGTCAACGTCCAGCGCAGCGGCGACGCGTGGCAGGATGTTTTTGCCGTTGGAGGTGGCGGCAGCCAGGATGTGGCTGTAACCAGTGCCCAGCTCGGCCACCAGGGGCGCAACGTTTTCCGGCAGTTGGTGAGCGTAGGCGGCGTTGTCGGCCACCAGCACTTTGGCCACGCCGGCGATTTTTGCAGCGGCTGCAGCCACGGCGCCAGCGCCCTGACCTGCAACCAGCACGTGGATGTCGCCACCGATTTTCACGGCAGCAGCCACGGTGTTCAGCGTGGCCGGGGCCAGCACTTTGTTGTCGTGTTCAGCAATAACCAAGATAGTCATTTCGGGCTCCTTAACTCAAAGCACCTTCGCTTCGTTTTTCAGTTTCTCGACCAGTTCAGCCACCGACTTGACCTTGATACCGGCGCTGCGGGTAGCCGGCGCTTCGACTTTCAGGGTCTTGGTGGTGGAGGCGGTGGAAACGCCCAAAGCGTCCGGAGTCAGCACTTCGAGAGGCTTCTTCTTGGCTTTCATGATGTTTGGCAGGGACGCATAACGCGGCTCGTTCAAACGCAGGTCGGTGGTGACGATGGCTGGCAGTTTCAGGGAAACTGTCTG
>NZ_CABVHQ010000160.1 GCF_902497895.1 Pseudomonas fluorescens | reverse complement strand
CCGGAGAAGGTAATGGCACCGATCGCCGCGCCCAGGAACAGCTCCAGGCGGTTACCGGAAGGAATTGCATCGCCCAGTAGCTTGACGATACCCAGCGATTGCGGCTCGACCACGGCGGCGATCGCGATGAACACCGCGGCCATACCGATCATGCTGTGCATGAAGGCGACCAGTTCCGGCATTTTGGTCATTTCGACGCGCTTGGCCATGATCGAACCGGCTGTGCCGCCGACCAGCAGGCCGACGATCACGTAGCCGATACCGTCGGTTGCCAGCTCGGCCCCGAGTTTGTAGATCAAGCCCACGGTGGTGAGGATCGCCAGACCCATGCCGAGCATGCCGTACAGATTGCCGCGCCGCGAGGTGGTCGGGTGCGACAAGCCTTTGAGTGCCTGGATAAAGCAGATCGACGCGATCAGGTACAGGGTGGTTACGAGATTCATACTCATGACTTCTGCGCCTCTTGTTCTACTGCCAGTTCTTTAACCTTGGGCGCTTTCTTCTTGAACATCTCAAGCATGCGTCGAGTCACCAGGAAGCCACCGAACACGTTCACCGCGGCCAACGCCACAGCCAGGGTGCCCATGGTCTTGCCCAGTGGGGTGACGGTCAGCGCTGCGGCCAGCATGGCGCCGACGATGACAATCGCCGAAATGGCGTTGGTCACCGCCATCAACGGCGTATGCAGTGCAGGTGTAACGTTCCAGACCACGTGATAACCGACATAAATCGCCAGCACGAAGATGATCAGGTTGTAGATACCGGGGGAGATAAGCTCTTCCATCGTCTGAATCCCTGCTTAGGCGTTTTTGCGAATGACTTGGCCGTCGCGGCACATCAGGCACGCGGCGACGATGTCGTCTTCGAGGTTGATCTGGAATTGGCCTTCCGCGGTGAAGACCAGCTTCAGGAAGTCCAGCAG
>NZ_CABVHQ010000159.1 GCF_902497895.1 Pseudomonas fluorescens | reverse complement strand
TCACGAAACTGCCGGATGGCACGCAAGTCAGGGTCAGCGGTGAAGGCGACTACCGCAAGCTGGAACGCATCGACCAGTACGTGCATTTCAAATCGCTGCAAGGCGCACTGGAACCGCTGGCGCAGGATCGGGTGGTGGTGCTCGACCGGCCCGTCGCGATCAAGGCCGGGGAGTTGATCGGCCACCTCGGCCGGTATCAGGACGGTGGGGCGGAACGCCCGGAAAAGAAACTGCACCTGGAAGTGTTCAGCGGCGATGACGTGAACATTTTCATCGAAGCCAGTCGCGCCTGGGCCCAGCGCTTGCCGGAGAAAGACAGAACCTGGCTGAAGCTCGCCCAAGGCACAGCGGTGGTGACTCATCAAGAAAATGCCACTGCCGCACAACTGAAAATGTTGAGTGCAGCCAGCCCACTCAGTGCTGCCGACCTGCTGGTCCCCAAGAGCCTGCTCGATGGCCTGCCGGCCGAGAAAAAAATCGCGGTACCGGCGACGGCTGACCGCAAAGCCTGCAACTGGTATCGCCTCGACAGGCTGCTCCACGACGCCGACAACCATCTGCTTGATGGCTGGGTCCGCGAAGAGGTGGGTGTCACCCCCTGGGTCAGTCCCTGGTCATGGGAAGGTCACGACCTCATCTACAACTACGAACTCCCTCGGCAAATGTTGGCGTCTTTCCTTCGCGCAGTGGACCACTTCAACGAAATGGAACTTGAGCGCTACGGCCCCATGGCCGACGCAGCAGACAAGGGACCGCTCAAGACCCGGCTGTACGACATCATCGACCGCAACCGCGACGGCAAAATGACCGCCGAAGAACTGCAAGCGGCGCTCAGCCTGCCGGCCCACGCCCAGTCAATCTCGCAATTGATCATCTACGCCGAAAGCGAGTGGTACTACAGAGCGCAGAAGTGGGACCCGCTGGATGAAGTGCTCGGCCATAGTGGTTCGACGCCACACTTGAACTGGTTGGCG
>NZ_CABVHQ010000158.1 GCF_902497895.1 Pseudomonas fluorescens | reverse complement strand
GTGCGATGAGCCTGCTGCAACGTGTGGGCTGGCGACGTGCGGTATTTGCACTGGCGGTCGCCGCCCTCCTTACGGTGGCGACGATTCAAGTGCAATCGGGCGAGCCGGAAATCGCTCTGGTGATTGGCGAGCCTTGGGACGCCATGCGGCAGCGCTCCAGTGCAACCATTGATCCCGCTATTCCCGGGCATTACTGGGGGAGATTGCCGAAATCAGATGCCCGCCTTCGTTTCATAGACCCCCAATACGGGTTCGTGACCCCACTGGCTCGCTTCTTCACAATTAGTTTCGATGATGAGCTGGTCAGCGATGTCCGTATGTCCCCGCAAATCGAGCCGCTATTGCTCGACGATACGCTCAAGATCGTGCTGGATTTGCAGGAGCAATGGCGCCAAGGCGGGTGGAAGCCAATCAGGGTCAAGAACTTTCCATCGTTTGCCGACACCCCCCAATGGCGTGCCCGATTGCGAGACGAGAACAAAGGCGGTGTTGCTTACTGGAAAGCAGATGACAAGTATCAAGTGATGCTGATAGTCGGGCGCTTCGAGGATGACAAGCGCCCCGACGAGGAGCGCTACCTCATCACGCTGGCACTCGCCAGCCCATGGGGTGGGTCTTGACCCTGCGCCTTGATGACGGACGCACCGTTGGCTTTGGCAGCAATCACTTTGCCGACCTGTCCGATATCCATCAGCGCATGGCCTTTGTGCTCAGGGCAGCGGCGCGGTTTGATGAGCTGCTGCGTGACGGCAATCGCCACCGGATCGAACAGGCGATTCAGGATATCGCTGCAGGCCGGGGTGTGCGATGAGCCTGCTGCAACGTGTGGGCTGGCGACGTGCGGTATTTGCACTGGCGGTCGCCGCCCTCCTTACGGTGGCGACGATTCAAGTGCAATCGGGCGAGCCGGAAATCGCTCTGGTGATTGGCGAGCCTTGGGACGCCATGCGGCAGCGCTCCAGTGCAACCATTGATCCCGCTATTCCCGGGCATTACTGGGGG
>NZ_CABVHQ010000157.1 GCF_902497895.1 Pseudomonas fluorescens | reverse complement strand
TGCTGGATCGCGCCGGAGATACCGACCGCGATGTACAGCTGTGGCGCAACGATTTTGCCGGTCTGACCGACCTGCATGTCGTTCGGTACGAAACCTGCGTCGACCGCGGCGCGGGAAGCACCGACCGCCGCGCCCAGCTTGTCGGCCAGGGCGTACAGGTGTTTGAAGTTGTCGCCGTTCTGCATGCCGCGACCGCCGGAAACGACGATCTTGGCAGCGGTCAGTTCCGGACGATCAGATTTTGCAAGCTCTTCGCCGACGAAGCTGGAGGTGCCAGCGTCGTGGACAGCAGCGACCGCTTCAACAGCCGCCGAACCGCCTTCAGCGGCAACCGGGTCGAAACCGGTGGCACGCACGGTGATCACTTTGATGGCAGCCGAAGATTGCACGGTAGCGATGGCGTTACCGGCATAGATCGGACGCTTGAAGGTGTCAGCGCTTTCTACCGAGATGATCTCGGAGATCTGGTCAACGTCCAGCGCAGCGGCGACGCGTGGCAGGATGTTTTTGCCGTTGGAGGTGGCAGCAGCCAGAATGTGGCTGTAACCAGTGCCCAGCTCGGCGACCAATGGCGCAACGTTTTCCGGCAACTGGTGCGCGTAGGCAGCGTTGTCGGCTACCAGCACTTTGGCCACGCCAGCGATTTTCGCTGCGGCTTCAGCCACGGCGCCAGCGCCAAGACCGGCAACCAGTACGTGAATGTCGCCACCGATTTTCGCGGCCGCAGCCACGGTGTTCAGCGTGGCCGGGGCCAGCACTTTGTTGTCGTGTTCCGCTATAACCAAGATAGTCATTTAGATTACCTTCGCTTCGTTTTTCAGTTTCTCGACCAGTTCGGCCACCGACTTGACCTTGATACCCGCGCTGCGTGCAGCCGGCGCTTCGACTTTCAGGGTCTTGGTGGTGGAGGCGGTGGAAACGCCCAAAGCGTCCGGAGTCAGCACTTCGAGAGGCTTCTTCTTGGCTTTCATGATGTTTGGCAGGGACGCATAACGCGGCTCGTTCAAACGCAGGTCGGTGGTGACGATGGCTGGCAGTTTCAGGGAAACTGTCTG
>NZ_CABVHQ010000156.1 GCF_902497895.1 Pseudomonas fluorescens | reverse complement strand
CAGACAGTTTCCCTGAAACTGCCAGCCATCGTCACCACCGACCTGCGTTTGAACGAGCCGCGTTATGCGTCCCTGCCAAACATCATGAAAGCCAAGAAGAAGCCTCTCGAAGTGCTGACTCCGGACGCTTTGGGCGTTTCCACCGCCTCCACCACCAAGACTCTGAAAGTCGAAGCGCCGGCTGCACGTAGCGCGGGTATCAAGGTCAAGTCGGTGGCTGAACTGGTCGAGAAACTGAAAAACGAAGCGAAGGTAATCTAAATGACGATCCTGGTTATTGCTGACTATTCAACCGACCAGCAGGACAACAAAGTGCTGGCTCCGGCCACGCTGAACACCGTTGCTGCGGCCGTGAAAATCGGTGGCGACATCCACGTACTGGTTGCCGGTCTTGGCGCTGGCGCCGTGGCTGAAGCCGCGGCGAAAATCGCGGGCGTGGCCAAAGTGCTGCTCGCCGACAACGCCGCCTACGCGCACCAGTTGCCGGAAAACGTTGCGCCCCTGGTGTCCGAGCTGGGCGCTGGCTACAGCCACATCCTGGCTGCTGCTACCTCCAACGGCAAAAACATCCTGCCACGCGTCGCCGCTGCGCTTGATGTTGACCAGATCTCCGAGATCATCTCGGTAGAAAGCGCTGACACCTTCAAGCGTCCGATCTATGCCGGTAACGCCATCGCTACCGTGCAATCTTCGGCTGCGATCAAAGTGATCACCGTGCGTGCCACCGGTTTCGACCCGGTTGCCGCTGAAGGCGGTTCGGCTGCTGTTGAAACAGTTGCTGCTGCTCACGACGCGGGTATTTCCAGCTTCGTCGGCGAAGAGCTTGCAAAATCCGATCGTCCGGAACTGACCGCCGCCAAGATCGTCGTTTCCGGCGGTCGCGGCATGCAGAACGGCGACAACTTCAAGCACCTGTACGCCCTGGCCGACAAGCTGGGCGCGGCGGTCGGTGCTTCCCGCGCCGCGGTCGACGCCGGTTTCGTACCCAACGACATGCAGGTCGGTCAGACCGGCAAGATCGTTGCGCCACAGCTGTACATCGCGGTCGGTATCTCCGGCGCGATCCAGCACCTGGCCGGTATGAAAGACTCCAAGGTGATC
>NZ_CABVHQ010000155.1 GCF_902497895.1 Pseudomonas fluorescens | reverse complement strand
CTGGTCGGTGCCGGCCCGTGCCGTGGTGATGGCCGATACCGTGGGCGCCGGCGACACCTTCCAGGCGGCATTGATCGCCTGGCTGACCGAACAGCAGCTGGATTCGGTGGAGGGCTTGCAGCGCTTGAGTCGCGAACAGATCGACGGCATGCTCAGCTTCGCCGTCAGCGCCGCCGCCCTGACCTGCGGCAAGACCGGGCCGGACTTGCCTTATCGGCATCAGCTGGATTGAGATCAGGCCAGGACATGTGTGGCCTGCTTTTTCGGCTTCGCGGGCAAGCCCCAATGTCAGTCAGTCAAGGAGTTGCAGGTTCAGCACTGCCCCCGTAGCAGCTGCCGAAGGCTGCGTTCGGCTGCGAAGCAGTCGCAAAACCTGCTTGCACGGTTTGTCTGGAATACCGCAGCGCCTGATCTACGACCGCTTCGCAGCCGAACGCAGCCTTCGGCAGCTGCTACGGACCGCGTACAAAGCTTGACTGACGGGCATTAGCACAAGCCCGTTCCCACATAGATCGGCGTACACCCAACCAATCTAATAGGCCGGCCGGTCGGCCGCCTCAGCGTGCTTTTGATCTGGCTTTTGATTTACCCGCCCCTTCGGGAGGCCGAGTGGAGGCGTTCATCAGGGGGCAGGCGCGCAGCGCCGTTCGACGAAGTCGAACACATCGAGAGGAGGTCGAAGCGAAGCCGACCGGAGGCGATGCCCCCTGATGAATGCCGGAGCGAGGGAACACCGAGCCTTAGCGAGGTGCCGTACGCTTGGGGCAAGACCTTTGCTTCCTTTGGGCTGGGCCGGCACTCCGGCGTTTGCCAAAGGGAGTCGCTGTAAGAGCCAGCCCTTTCAAGGTCTTCGTTTAAACTCTCTTCCCACATCGTTTCGTCATCCTGGACCGTAGATGGGAGAGAGTTTAAACGAAGACCTTGAAAGGGCTGGTTATAAGGGCGGAACCCTAAGTGGCCGTTACCGCAGGAATGGATATGTACGCCGTCCAAACGCCAAGATCAAAAGATCGCAGCCTTCGGCAGCTCCTACACGGCGTCTGGAAAAGTGTCACGCCGTAAGGGCCAGCCCTTTCAAGGTCTTCGTTTAAACTCTCTCCCATCTACGGTCCAGGATGACGAAACGATGTGGGAAGAAGTCTTAGCGCGGTTTGAAAAAAAGGCACCGGCCAGTGTCATGGCCAAGTTGGCGCTGGAGCAGGCCATCCCGGCCGAGTGGGTCGATCAGGTGTTCGAGGAGCATCGTCAACGCCAGTACCC
>NZ_CABVHQ010000154.1 GCF_902497895.1 Pseudomonas fluorescens | reverse complement strand
CCCCCAGTAATGCCCGGGAATAGCGGGATCAATGGTTGCACTGGAGCGCTGCCGCATGGCGTCCCAAGGCTCGCCAATCACCAGAGCGATTTCCGGCTCGCCCGATTGCACTTGAATCGTCGCCACCGTAAGGAGGGCGGCGACCGCCAGTGCAAATACCGCACGTCGCCAGCCCACACGTTGCAGCAGGCTCATCGCACACCCCGGCCCGCGGCGATATCCCGAATCGCCTGTTCGATCTGATAGCGATTGCTGTCATGCAGCAGTTCATCAAACCGCACCGCGGCCTTGAGCACAAAGGCCATGCGCTGATGGATATCGGATAGGTCGGCCACGGGGTTGTTACCAAAGCCAATAGTGCGTCCATCATCGAAGCGGTGGCATTGGCTGGCCAGCGTCAGTTCAATGGCTTGAGCGGCGCCGGACGGGAAGCCAGTGACGTAGGAGACATGGTTGCTGCGCAGTAGAGTTACCAGTTTCGTGTCGCTGTACATCGCCGGTTGCAGGATATTCCGCTGTTCGTGCCAAGCCAGATGCTCAACACTTTTGGCGATGTTGCCAGTCTCAATGGCCTGGAAGGCTTGCAGGATTTCCTTGTAGTCATGACCGAACCTTAACTTCTTCTGCCCTACCGGCCATAACACGGGGTGCTGGTCATGCCCATAGATGTTTTGGCGCGACTCCAAACAGGTTTCAAGCGCCTTCAACCCACGTTCTTGGTAGAAAGCGTGCAGCGGAAATATATCCAGAAACAGCGTGGTATTGCCCATGGCCAGCATCTCGTACACGTGCCGGTACAGCTGCTGAACATACGACAACGATTCGTCGTTGCGCCCGAGGTCGATGCTTGGCACCGGGTTGTTGCGGTGGGCTTGCTCGTAGTCGCGCTGTGCCTGCTCGAAGTCCCGCAGTTTCGCCTGCCTGTCACGCTCATTGCGGCTGAGCAAGCCAAAGAACCCTTTCCTGGCACTATTCTTCAGGTGCTGTCCCGCTTCATATTCAGCCTGAATCTTATCGATGGAATCAGCGGCATGCAGCAGGCCACAGCCGACCTGTTTCGAGGCAAAGGCTGCGAGGCCCGCCCATTGGAAGCGCTGATCGTGCAGCCATAACTGGGCATAGGCGGCATTGATCGCGCGATTACGCGCCTTAGGGTCGGCGATCAGCCTGCCACCCGGTGCCACGATGGACTCGGCTCTTTGCTGGTACCCGAGCCAGAGGTTCTCGCAGACCCGCCCCGGCAGTTCAGCGAAGGTCGGAGTGGGACGGCTCGTCGCCGGCGCGAAACCGGAAGGGCGCGGCTCGGCTACCGATTGATGGGTTGAGGTCGCAGCGGCCGGTTGAGCGGCGGCTCGGGGG
>NZ_CABVHQ010000153.1 GCF_902497895.1 Pseudomonas fluorescens | reverse complement strand
CGGTTGCGGTCGATGATGTCGTACAGCCGGCTCTTGATCGGGCCCTTGTCCCCTTCGTCGGCCATGGGGCCGTAGCGCTCAAGTTCCGTTTCGCTGAAGTGGTTAACGGCACGCAGGAACGAGGCCAGGACTTCCCGAGGGGAGTCGTAGTCGAAGATGAGGTCGTAGCCTTCCCATGACCAGGGACTGACCCAGGGGGTGACACCCACTTCTTCGCGCACCCAGCCATCGAGCAGATGGTTGTCGGCATCGTGGAGCAGCCCATCGAGGCGATACCAGTTGTAGGCCCTGCGGTCAGCCGTCGCCGGTACCGCGATTTTTCTCTC
Organism: Pseudomonas fluorescens; assembly: GCF_902497895.1. Classification (GTDB taxonomy): domain Bacteria; phylum Pseudomonadota; class Gammaproteobacteria; order Pseudomonadales; family Pseudomonadaceae; genus Aquipseudomonas; species Aquipseudomonas fluorescens_BP. The sequence goes on along the minus strand of NZ_CABVHQ010000153.1, from coordinate 1,110 downwards.
GGCCGGCAGGCCATCGAGCAGGCTCTTGGGGACCAGCAGGTCGGCGGCGCTCAGGGTGTTGGCCGCAGCACTCAGGGTCGGTGGCTGCTTGGCGCTGAAGCGGTCCTGATGCGCCACCACAACCGTGCCCTTGGCAAGTTTCAGCCAGGTCCTGTCTTGGGCCGGGAGACGATCTGCCCAGGCGCGACTGGCCGCGATGAAGGTTCTCATGGTGTCGGTGCTGAACACCTCCAAGTGCAGTTTCTGTTCCGGGCGCTGCGCATGGCAGTCCTGATACAGGCCGAGGTGGCCGATCAACTCCCCGGCCTTGATCGCGACGGGCCGGTCGAGCACCACCACCCGATCCTGCGCCAGCGGTTCCAGTGCGCCTTGCAGCGATTTGAAATGCACGTACTGGTCGATGCGTTCCAGCTTGCGGTAGTCGCCTTCACCGCTGACCCTGACTTGCGTGCCATCCTGCAGTTTCTCGAGAACGTCGCTGCGAAAGCTCGCTTCGGCGTAGACATCGAGCGAGCCCCAGCGTGTCGCAACGTGATATTGGTCACCGGCAATCTGCCTCAGGTCGCTGATGGAAACATAGCCGAGCAGCGAACCCTCGGCGTTGGTCAGGGAGGCCGGCCCAAGGGTGTTTTCCAGCTTGCGGTAAGCACCCTCGCCGCTGACGATGACCTCCGCCCCTCGTGGCAGGAGGTCGAGCACCTTGCCCGATCGGGCCTGGTTGCGCACGTTCAGGCCGCGTTGCGTTGGCTGGCCGGGGCGTATGTCGTTTACCGTCGCCTTGACCCGACGGACCGCTCCCTCGGGCCAGAACGCCGGGCGAACCAGGGCGGCATCCGCCTGATAAACCGCCCAGTCCTGCAGGTGCAGGCTGTAGAAGGTCAGGCTGGGCGGCGTGTCCGGGCTGCCCTCGAGCTTCGGCGGCTGAAGGCGATGGCGGACCAGCACGAAATTGCGCGAGAAGGGTTTCTTTACGGACAGCTTGTGGACCCAGTAGGCCGTGGTTGGCGAGTGCGTGTCGATGCGATAAGCCACCACCTCTCCATCGGCCAGGCACTGCACGCTGGATTGATCCAGGCCGTTGGCGGTGCCGCTGTCGAAATGCACGCCGCC
>NZ_CABVHQ010000152.1 GCF_902497895.1 Pseudomonas fluorescens | reverse complement strand
CCAGCTCCTACGCCGACCGCATGCCCCTGCAATGTCGTGGGTGCCCGTAGGAGCTGCCACAGGCTGCGATCTTTTGATCCTGGCGATGGTGGTCTCCGCCGAAAAGATCGCAGGCTCCGCCAGCTCCTACGCCGACCGCATGCCCCTGCAATGTCGTGGGTGCCTGTAGGAGCTGCCGCAGGCTGCGATCTTTTGATCCTTGGTTAGGGCCAACTCAGTCCTGAATGGACACCGCCCCAAGCGCCGCCACCATCTGCCGCAATGCCGGCGAATCCCCTTCGATGCGCACTTTCAACCCATCAATCTCCCGCCGCTGCGGATAATGCTTGCGCAAGGCATCGAACGCGGTGCGTTGCTCTTGCACTGTGCCCACCAGGCTGCGACGAAAGTCCGCATCGTCACGGCGCGGGTCGTAGACTGCGCGACACAACATGGCCAACGCCCAGGCGGGATCGCTGTGGGCATTCAGGCTGACCTCGGCCAGCCACGGCGCGGGCAACAACTCATCGAGACTCACCTGAGGCAGGCGTCCCTGGTAGGTGCAAAATGCCTGATAGATCTGCGCCGTGCCGCGCTGCTTGCCATCAAGGCTGTAACCGGCGATATGCGGCGTGGCAATCACGCACAGCTCCGCCAGCGCCACGTCGACCTGCGGCTCGTCCTCCCAGACATCCAGCACCGCTTGCAGGTCTTCGCGCTGCAACAGCACTTCGCGCAGCGCGGCGTTATCCACCACCGGGCCACGGCTGGCGTTGAGCAGCCAGGTGCCAGGCTTGAGTTGGCTCAAACGGTCTTTATCGAACAAGTGCCAGGTCGGCTGGTCGCCGGTTTTACTCAGTGGCGTGTGCAGACTGATGACATCGCACTGCTCGATGATCTGCTCCAGGCTGACATAGCCCTCGCCGTCCACCGCCTGGAGTGGCGGGTCACAGACCAGCACGTTCCAGCCCAGGGCTCGCAGCACCTTGATCAGCCGTGCGCCCACTTCACCGGCACCGACCACGCCATAAGTGCGCTGAGTGAGGTCGGCGCCTTCGATTTCGGCCAGGGTCAAGAGACTGCCAAGCACGTAGTCAACCACGCCACGGGCATTACACCCGGGAGCGCTCGACCAGCTGATCTCGGCCCGATCAAAGTAATCCAGATCCAGGTGGTCGGTGCCAATGGTGCAGGTGCCGACAAACCGCACCTTGCTGCCTTCGAGCAGCTCGCGGTCGACAGTGGTCACCGAACGCACCAGCAACACCTCGGCCTCCTCGATGGCGGCACGGTCGATGGCGCGGCCGGGGAGACGGCGAATCTCACCTAAACCGGCAAAGAAGTCATCGAGCAGCGGGATATTTTCGTCGGCAACAATCAGCATGGCAGGCTCCTTTCGCGGAGCCGCAGTATAAGCGCACATGGCACTGTGTAGGAGCTGCCGCAGGCTGCGATCTTTTGATCTTGCTCCTCGGCAATCTTCAGAATCGCCAAAAGATCGCAGGCTGCGCCAGCTCCTACGCCCACCGAGTACACCCGCAACTGATCAGGAACACCGGCACACCGTAGGAGCTGCCGCAGGCTGCGATCTTTTGATCTTGCTCTTGGGCAATCTTCAGAACCGCCAAAAGATCGCAGGCTGCGCCAGCTCCTACGCCCACCGAGTACACCCGCAACTGATCAGGAACACCGGC
>NZ_CABVHQ010000151.1 GCF_902497895.1 Pseudomonas fluorescens | reverse complement strand
GGGTGAACGCGATGATCCTGTCGATCCTGTTCAAGTCTGGCCCGGAAGACGCCAAGCTGATCATGATCGACCCGAAAATGCTCGAGCTGTCGATCTACGAAGGCATTCCGCATTTGCTCTGCCCGGTCGTGACTGACATGAAGGACGCGGCCAACGCCCTGCGCTGGAGCGTCGCGGAGATGGAGCGGCGCTACAAACTGATGGCGAAGATGGGCGTGCGTAACCTGGCGGGCTTCAATGCCAAGATCAAGGAAGCTCAGGACGCCGGCACGCCGTTGACCGACCCTTTGTACAAGCGCGAAAGCATTCACGACGAAGCGCCGCTGCTGGTCAAGCTGCCGACCATAGTGGTGGTGGTCGACGAATTCGCCGACATGATGATGATCGTCGGCAAGAAGGTCGAAGAACTGATCGCCCGTATCGCTCAGAAGGCCCGTGCTGCCGGTATTCACTTGATCCTCGCGACCCAGCGTCCGTCGGTTGATGTGATCACCGGTCTGATCAAGGCGAACATTCCAACGCGTATGGCGTTCCAGGTATCGAGCAAGATCGATTCGCGAACCATCATCGATCAGGGCGGCGCCGAACAACTGCTGGGTCACGGTGACATGCTCTACATGCCGCCGGGGACCAGCCTGCCGATCCGGGTCCACGGTGCCTTCGTCTCCGATGAAGAGGTGCACCGGGTGGTTGAAGCCTGGAAACTGCGTGGCGCACCGGAATACAACGACCAGATCCTCGCGGGTGTCGAAGAGGCCGGTAGTGGCTTTGAAGGCGGCAGCGGCGGCGACGAAGACAGCGAATCCGATGCGCTCTACGACGAAGCGGTGCAGTTCGTCCTGGAAAGCCGTCGGGCGTCCATCTCCGCGGTTCAGCGCAAGCTGAAAATCGGCTACAACCGCGCCGCGCGCATGATCGAAGCCATGGAAATGGCCGGAGTCGTGACTTCCATGAATACCAACGGTTCCCGTGAAGTCCTGGCTCCAGGCCCGGTGCGCGACTGACCTGAATTGAACAGCGGCGGGGCAGTGATGCGCCGCCACTCTCCCCACGAATGTTATGAGGACTCCCATGCGTCTTATCCGCATGCTGTTGTTGCCGGTACTGGCTTTAACCACTCTCTCGGCCCATGCCGACAGCAAAGATGTGGCGCGTCTGACTCAGTTGCTCGAAAAGTCGCAGACCCTGACGGCGCGTTTCTCCCAGCTGACCCTCGATGGCAGCGGCACTCAATTGCAGGAAACCGCGGGTGAAATGTCCCTGCAGCGTCCTGGCCTGTTCTACTGGCACACCGACGCACCGCAAGAGCAGCTGATGGTTTCCGATGGCAAGAAGGTTTCCCTGTGGGATCCGGACCTGGAGCAGGTCACCATCAAAAAGCTCGATCAGCGCCTGACCCAGACCCCGGCCTTGCTGCTGTCCGGCGACGTGTCGAAGATCAGCGAAAGCTTCGACATCAGCGCCAAGGAAGCCGGCGGGGTGATCGACTTCACCCTCAAGCCGAAAACCAAGGACACCCTGTTCGACAGCCTGCGTCTGTCGTTCCGCAACGGTCTGGTCAATGACATGCAGCTGATCGACAGCGTCGGCCAGCGCACCAATATCCTGTTCACCGGCGTGAAGGCCAACCAGCCGATTCCGCCGTCCAGGTTCAAGTTCGACATCCCCAAGGGTGCCGATGTGATTCAGGAATAATCCGCAGGACGCAAGAGTAACCTGTGGGAGCGGGCTTGTGTGGCGAGGGGGCTTGTTGTGGCGAGGGGGCTTGTCGGCGCTGGGGGGGCAAGCGGTCGCAGT
>NZ_CABVHQ010000150.1 GCF_902497895.1 Pseudomonas fluorescens | reverse complement strand
ATCCGTAGCAGCTGCCGAGCCTGCGAGGCTGCGTTCGAGGACGCAGTCGTCGCAAATCCTGTGCCCGCGGTTTACCTGAAAAAGCGTGTTGCCTGATTTTACGACCGCTTCGCGGCCGGACGCAGCCTCGCAGGCTCGGCAGCTGCTACGGGCGTAGTCCTTCACCGTATTTCAAAGTTGTGTAGATACTTATGTCAGGATCAGCGGAGAAATGCCGATTGAACCGTTGCTCGCAGAGGTAATTGCTGCGATTCCAGGTTGATGAGGCTTCACAAGACCAGCGAACAAACGTGAACGGCTGAGCATGTGCTGATAGGTCGTTCGCCACGCGCAGCAAAGGAATGCATTGCGTGACGCTCCGCGTCACAGAGGACGCAGAGCGTCCATGGCGGGATTACTTTGCTGCGCGCTGGAACGATCTATCGTGGGCGAATGTGGGGTTGCTTTGGTGCAGGCTGGGGGCTAATCTTTGCGGGTCGCTGCAAAATCAGCGACCGGATGTGGAAGTCCGTACTGTTTACTGAGGGCGCACAAACGCCTATATGCACATGCTGGCGTTTTTTTACGCCTGCATCATTGTGTTATGGCGGCTGTGCGCGGGGCATCTTCGGGTGCGCCGGGTTCCTTCAGTCCCGGTCTTCCACACCTGCGTACAGCTGCCACCCCCTCATGTGGAAGTGAGCGTGGCAGTCCTTTTAATACTGGAGGATTACCCATGATCAAAGTCACCCCCGATCCGCCTGAAGTCCCGGACGTTGTTCCCGACGAATTCCTCGATTCCAGCAAACTCCACGAGGCTGCTGAACGCGCGCTCGATCACTTCCTGCCGCCCCCATTCGACAAGTCCAGACTCGCTGACGCCCGGTCAGTGAACATCTTCGCCGTCGTTCCCGGTCTCAGCACCGAAACGCTGTTAGCCAACACCTGCGAGACGCTTGCCGGCGCCAATGTCCTGGCCAGTGACCTGGCTTTCGATGTCGAAGGCTCGTGCCGTAATGTGGCGCTGGCAATTCAGCAGTTGATCGAGTTGAGCCAGTTGTTGGTGAATGAGGCCCTGGAGCAGGTGGCTCCGGCAGGTTGATCGGGTCATCGTTCATCGCGGGCAATCCGCTCAGTTAAGGAGTTTCAGGGTCAGCACTGTCCCCCCCGTAGCTGGAGTCGGGCATGTGTGGCGCCTGACTGCCTGTACTTCGCGGCACGACTGGTTGTAGGAACAGCCGGTCGACGCTCGATTGCTCGAGATGGACTCAAGGTCGGCGCGTTTATTCAGAAAACACGCGTAATCGTTAACGTCCATCGCGGTCAAGCTAAGCGTCGCCCCGCCCTCTCCCACAAGATCAAGATCAAAAGATCGCAGCCTGCGGCAGCTCCTACAGTGGGATTGGGTACATCCGCGAGAGACAGGCCGGCTGTCAGGCCGCCATCGCGGGCAGGCTCCCACGTGGATCGGTGTACATCCGCAGGAGACAGGCCGGCTGTCAGGCCTCCTTCGCAGGCAAGTCGGATCGCCGCACCGCAGCTCCCACATTTGATCTGTGTACATCCGCGAGAGACAGGCAGGCTTTCAGGCCGCCTCGCTTTGGCTTTGGCTTTGGCTTTGGCTTTGGCTTTGGCTTTTGCTTTGGCTTTTGATCTACCCGCCCCTTCGGGAGGCCGAGTGGAGGCATTCATCAGGGGGGAGGCGCGCAGCGCCGTTCGACGAAGTCGAACACATCGAGAGGAGGTCGTCGCGAAGCAGACCGGAGGCGATGCCCCCTGATGAATGCCGGAGCGAGGGAACACCGAGCCTAGGCGAGGTGCCGGACGC
>NZ_CABVHQ010000149.1 GCF_902497895.1 Pseudomonas fluorescens | reverse complement strand
CTGCGATCTGTTGATCCTGGCGATTGTGGCGTCCGCCGAAAAGATCGCAGCCTGTCGGCAGCTCCTACGCCGACCGCGTATGCCGGCAATCTCATGGTTGTCCGCAATCCTGTGTAGGAGCTGCCGCAGGCTGCGATCTTTTGATCCTGGCGATTGTGGCGCCCGCCGAAAAGATCGCAGCCTGTCGGCAGCTCCTACGCCGACCGCGTATGCCGGCAATCTCAGGGTTGTCCGCAATCCTGTGTAGGAGCTGCCGCAGGCTGCGATCTGTTGATCCTGGCGATATTGTGGCGCCCGCCGAAAAGATCGCAGCCTGTCGGCAGCTCCTACGCCGACCGCGTATGCCGGCAATCTCAGGGTTGTCCGCAATCCCCCCGTAGGAGCTGCCGCAGGCTGCGATCTGTTGATCCTGGCGATTGTGGCGCCCGCCGAAAAGATCGCAGCCTGTCGGCAGCTCCTACGCCGACCGCGTATGCCGGCAATCCCATGGTTGTCCGCAATCCTGTGTAGGAGCTGCCGCAGGCTGCGATCTTTCAGCCTCGGAGCGAATATCAAAAATGCACACGGGCTGAATGAAGGCTGCTGAACATTGCCCCGTTCGGGCATTATGTTGGCCTGTGTTACCTGCCTGGATGAGGATATGAGCCGTTATCAGCCCCCGTTGACCCTGACCACCCGGATGCTTGCGTTGGTCGCCGAGATCAGCGAGCAGATCGGTCAGCTTTCGGCTTTGGACGATACACGACAGACTCCTCGGCTGCGCCGTGGTAACCGGATTCGGACTATTCAGGCTTCGTTGGCGATCGAGAACAACACCCTTAGTGTGGAACAGGTGACAGCGGTCCTGGCAGGTCGGCGGGTGCTCGGTTTGCCCAGGGAAATCCAGGAAGTGCGCAATGCCTTTGCCGCTTATGAAGCCATGCCAGGCTGGCGCTCGAGCGCTCGGGTCGATCTGCTGCGGGCCCATGAGTTGTTGATGCAGGGCCTGATCGATGATGCCGGGCGATTTCGTCAGGCGGGCGTGGGCATTTATCGTGGCGATCAATTGGTCCATATGGCGCCGCCGCCGAGCCGCGTGGGCCAGTTGATTGACGACCTGCTAGCGTGGCTTGGAAGTTCTGACTGGCATCCGCTGATCATCAGTTGCGTATTCCATTATGAATTCGAGTTCATTCACCCGTTCGCTGACGGCAACGGTCGAATGGGCCGTCTATGGCAAACCTTGATACTCAGTCAGTGGCGACCGATTCTGGCCTGGTTGCCGGTCGAGGCAGTGATTTGCGCCCAACAGGACGATTATTACGCGGCGCTATCGGCTGCCGATCAACGGGCTGAAGCGACGCCTTTTGTTGAGTTCATGTTGCAGGCGTTAAGCCTCGCTCTTGAAGAAGCCGCTCGCAGCGAACCGCTGACCGACCAAGTAACCGACCAAGTAACCGACCAAGTAGGGCGCCTGCTGCGGGCACTCGATGGCGGTTCCGCGCTAAAGGTTAACGAGTTGATGGCAGCGCTGGGATTGGCCCATAAGGCAACCTTCCGGGCCAACTATCTCAAGCCGGCACTGGTTGCCGGATTGATCGAAATGACTGAGCCGAACTCACCCAACAGTCCTGCTCAACGATACCGATTGACCGACTGCGGCAAACAGACTTAAAAAATCCCCTGGCTGCGATCTGTTGATCCTGGCGATTGTGGCGCCCGCCGAAAAGATCGCAGCCTATCGGCAGCTCCTACGCCGACCGCGTATGCCGGCAATCCCATGGTTGTCCGCAATCCTGTGTAGGAGCTGGCGCAGGCTGCGATCTGTTGATCCTGGCGAT
>NZ_CABVHQ010000148.1 GCF_902497895.1 Pseudomonas fluorescens | reverse complement strand
TTCAGGCTCATTGGGCATCCCCCAGTTGCTTGCGCAGGCGAGTGATGCGGGTATCGAGCACGTTCAATTGCTCCTGGCTTTTCAGGGTCAGGACCCGCGCCTCGGCCAGACGGGCGTCCAGTTCGGCCTGTTCAGCCCGCATGCGTGCATGCTTGAACGACAGGTCGGTCATATCGCCCTGAGCCCGGGTGTATTTGTCTTGCGCAAGCTTCAGCTCGGGCACGTCTTCAGTCGTTGCACCCACGGCCCTGGCTTGTTCCAGGGCTTGTTCGGTCAAACGCATTTGTTCATTCGGCGCCGGATCGGCTGCACAACCCGCCAGAGCCAGAACGGCCAGGGCAGCGAAAAGAGGTCGAATAGTCACACAAGATTCCTAGGGTGCGTTCTTAATAAAGGGCGGATCGCGTTGATGTTGTGGTCGTGCCAGGCAAGGCGCGGGACGCAGGAGATGCTTTTCGCCTCTTCAAGTCCCGCAACGCAGCATGGCTCGATCATAGCTTCAACCCGAAGGGCCTAGCCCCCAATGCTCTTTGTTCCTGTCTCACCCCGATTTTGGCGGGGCGACGGCGCGACCGTCATTTATTGAGGACGCACCCTATTGTTTTTGGGTGCTGGCGGGATTTTTCAACTGTGCCTTCCAACGCTCGAGATTGCGTTGCAGCACGGCTTCCGTCAGACCGGACGCGGGCAATTCTGTCATCTTTTTGGCCAACTGTCCGCGCAACCATGGGTCGTTGCAGGCAGAGTTATGGGAAACGGCGAGGAACAGCCCCGGTTTATCGATCGGTTGCGGATGAGCCAGCAGGTCTTTGGTCATGCCCAGGGTCTCGACCATGGTCATCCCCGCATAACGCCCGGCCAGCACATATTGCACTTCGCCCAAGAGCAGTTTCTGAAAGGCCTGGGTCAGGTTGGGCATAGGCACCAGGCTTAACTGCTGCTCGGCGAAAGCTCTGAATGGCTGGGTCAAACGAGATTTTTCCGACATCGCACCGGGATGACCGTGCAGGTCCTGCGCCTGGTTATAGACCAGTTGCGAGTCCTTGCGCGTCCAGACCAGATAGTCGTTTTCCATCAGCGGCGGATGAATGTAGTCCAGCGATTCCAGCTCACTGACCGTCAAGGGGGCATCGGCGAGCATGTCCATTCGTCCGCTGCGCACTTCGTCCAGGGCCTGCGAGCGCTTGCCGGCATACAGCAGTTCGACCTTGAGCCCCAGCTCAGCGGCGATCTGTTGCAACAGATCGGCACTGGCTCCGATCAAATGTTTCGGGTCTTGCGGGTCGCGCCACAGGTAAGGCGGCGCATCCGGACTGCCGGTCACCACCAGGCGCTCGCACTTGCCCGCCGCGCCCGCCAGCGAAGGCAACATCGACAGCCCCAGCAGCCAACACAAGCCGCTCCAGCGACGCAGATCCATGGCGAAACTCCCGCTCAAATCAAAGACATAAAAAAAGCCCGACCAGAAGGCCGGGCTCTTTATAAGTCAAGCCGCTGGATTAGACCAGCTTCTCGAACTCGGGTATGGCTTCGAACAAGTCCGCGACCAGGCCGTAATCAGCCACCTGGAAGATCGGTGCTTCTTCGTCCTTGTTGATCGCAACGATCACCTTGGAGTCTTTCATACCGGCCAGGTGCTGGATCGCGCCGGAGATACCGACCGCGATGTACAGCTGTGGCGCAACGATTTTGCCGGTCTGACCGACCTGCATGTCGTTCGGTACGAAACCTGCGTCGACCGCGGCGCGGGAAGCACCGACCGCCGCGCCCAGCTTGTCGGCCAGGGCGTACAGGTGTTTGAAGTTGTCGCCGTTCTGCATGCCGCGACCGCCGGAAACGACGATCTTGGC
>NZ_CABVHQ010000147.1 GCF_902497895.1 Pseudomonas fluorescens | reverse complement strand
TCATCCAGGGCATCGGTGCCGGCGGGATGATTTCGGTCAGTCAGGCGATCATCGGCGACCTGGTGCCACCCCGTGAACGTGGACGATATCAAGGCTATTTCAGCAGCATGTACGCGGTGGCCAGTGTCGCCGGCCCGGTGCTTGGCGGCTACATGACTGAGTACCTGTCCTGGCGTTGGGTGTTTCTGATCAACCTGCCGCTGGGCCTTGGGGCCTTGCTGATAGCCAGTCGCACACTGGTCGGCTTGCCGGTGCCACAACGCAAACCGGTTATCGATTACTTCGGCACGCTGCTGCTGATTATCGGCCTGACCGCGCTGTTACTGGGCATCACCGAAATCGGTCAGGGCCATCATTGGCGCGACAGTGAAGTGCTCGGTTTGCTGGCTGCTGCCGTGATGGCGCTGACGCTGTTGGTCTGGCATGAACAACGGGCAGCCGAACCCCTGCTCCCCATGCATTTGTTCGCCAACCGCAACGCAGTGCTGTGTTGGTGCACGATTTTCTTCACCAGTTTCCAGGCCATCTCGCTGATCGTGCTGATGCCGCTGCGCTTTCAGAGCGTCACCGGGGCCGGAGCCGACAGTGCCGCGTTGCACCTGTTGCCACTGGCCATGGGCCTGCCGATCGGCGCCTACTTCGCCGGACGCCAGACCTCGGTGACCGGTCGCTACAAACCGATGATTCTGGCCGGCGCGCTGCTCACCCCAATCGCGATTCTCGGCATGGCCTTCAGCCCGCCGCAAGCGTTGGTGCTGAGCAGCCTGTTCATGTTGCTGAGCGGAATCGCCAGCGGCATGCAGTTCCCGACCTCACTGGTGGGCACGCAAAACTCGGTGGAGCAACGGGACATCGGCGTGGCTACCAGCACCACTAACCTGTTCCGCTCATTGGGCGGCGCCATGGGGGTAGCGTTGATGTCGGCGTTGCTGCTGACCTTGCTGCAAGACTCCAGCTTTGCCCACCTGGCCGGCTCGGCGCTGATCGCCGAAGGCAGCTCGGGAAATGTGCTGCTCGATGGTTTGAACGCAGCGCCGGGTGACACCCAGAACGCCTTGCGCGCCGAGCTGTTGCTGACCTTTCGGCATTTGCTGATGGTCAGCGCGGCGGTATCGCTGCTGGGGGTGGCTGCAGCGATTGCCATGCCAAACAGGGTGTTGCGGGGGCGGGAGGATAAGGTCAGGTAGGGAGACCCTGTGGCCTGCATCGCGAGCAGGCTCGCCACAAGGTAGCGCAGTACCTGTGGGAGCGAAAACCAGACGCAGACCTGTGGCGAGGGGGCTTGCCCCCGCTGGGCTGCGAAGCGGCCCTACCTGCAAACCCGGTTCTGTCGGGTACACCGCGTGTACCGATTTTTACGACTGCTGCGCAGCCGAGCGGGGGCAAGCCCCCTCGCCACAACAAGCCCCTCGCCACAAAGGCCTGCCAACTGCTCGATCAAGGTCGGGCGCTGATCTGCTGTTGCAGGTTGCGGATCTGGCTTTGCAAGGTGTTGATGTTACGCGTGACCTGGCCACGGAAGGCGTCGAACTCGGCGGTATTACTGCCACTCTTGGGCGCAGCCGGACGGTTGTCCTGCTGGCTTTTGAGGACAAGCATGTCCTGCTCCAGGCGCTCGATAGCGGCGCCTGGATTGCCTTGTTTTTTCAACGCGGCAATCTCGGCGCTGAGACTTTTCAGTTCCGCCTCGACTTTACTGGTGTCGGCCGGGGCACTTTTCAGCGCGGCCAGCTCGCTGCTCAGGGTTTTGACCTGGGCTTGCAGTTGAGTATTGGCGGATTGCTGCTCGGTAGTCTGCGCGGTCATTTGCGCCAGGCGTTTGTCCAGGTCAGTGGCCTGGCCTGCCACGCCCTGCTGTTGCTTGTTCTGCTCAAGCAATTTGCCTTCAAGCTGCTTGATCTGCAGTTTCAGCGTTTCGCTGCCGCTGTTGACCGTGGATTCACTGGCGACCACCTTGCCAGAAATAGCCTGCAGGCGCCCCGCCGCTTCCTCGCTGATGCGGGCGAAACTCTCCTGGGTGGCGACCAATTGCTGCTCCATCAGCGAGATCTGCTGGAAACTCCACCAGGCAAGGCCGGCGAAGGCAAAAAACAACGCCCCGACCAATGCCCACAGCGCACCGGTGCTCGGGCCTTTGACCTTGACCAGCTGAGTGGGCCGCGAATGCACGCTGGTACGCTCACGAGCGGCAGGGGTGCCCGGAAAATCGTCGTCCAGAGCTTCGGCCCGCAGGCTGGGAACATAATCGAAGTCGTCGTTAGCATCGTTACGCATGGGTCAACCTTTCTGAACCGCAGTAATGGCTTAATGCTGCGAGTATAAACCGCTACTCGCAGCACTGATCGACCCTGAACCCCAAACTCGGTTCAGTGTTTATTTTCAGCGAATGTCCTGAGCCTTCCACCATCCGCAGAATTCATCAAGGGCCGTCCACAGGCTGACTTTCGGTTCATAGTCCAGGTAATGGCGGGCGCGGCTGATGTCCAGGGTGAAGTTTTTGCTCATCACCTGCATCCCCAAGCGCGACAGCGTTGGCTCCGGCCGCCCTGGCCAGAGCTTGCAGAAACCTTCGTTCAGCGCCGCAACGCTATAGGCCAGACCGTAGGAACGGTGGCGGGTCACTTGCGGGACTTGCATCTGGCGCATCACATAGTTCACTACATCCCACAGCGGCACGGGCGCTCCGTTGCTGATGTTATACGCCTTGCCCAGGGCCGATCCACTGGCCAGCAAACTGCTGAGCAAAGCCTCATTGAGATTCTGCACACTGGTGAAATCGACCTTGTTCAGGCCATTGCCGACAATTGCCAGCCGCCCTTTGCGCTGCATGTTCAACAGCCGCGGAAAGATGCTCATGTCACCGGCGCCCGTGACGAAACGCGGGCGCAGGGCCAGCACTTCGAGGCCGAACTCCTGGGCGCCGAAGACCTTTTGCTCGGCCAGGTATTTGGTCGCCGCGTAGGGATGCTTGAAGCGCTTCGGGACCTGCTCTTCGGTCAGCCCCAGATGATCGCGGCCATCGAAATAGATCGATGGCGATGA
>NZ_CABVHQ010000146.1 GCF_902497895.1 Pseudomonas fluorescens | reverse complement strand
GCGGGCGCCTGGGCGCCCTCGCCCGCCTGGGTGGCGACCAGTTCGCCCTGGTGCAGGCCGATATCGAACAGCCCTATGAAGCCGCGGAGCTGGCGCAAAACATTCTCGATGACCTGGAAGCGCCGTTCGCCCTCGATCATCAGGAGATACGTCTGCGGGCCACGATCGGGATCACGCTGTTTCCGGAGGACGGCGACAGCACCGAGAAGCTGCTGCAGAAGGCCGAACAGACCATGACCCTGGCCAAGACCCGTTCGCGCAACCGCTATCAGTTCTATATCGCCAGCGTTGACAGCGCCATGCGCCGCCGCCGGGAGCTGGAAAAAGACCTGCGCGAGGCGCTGGCACGCGAGCAGTTCTACCTGGTCTACCAACCGCAGATCAGCTACCGCGATCACCGCGTGGTCGGGGTCGAAGCCCTGATTCGCTGGCAGCACCCGGAACACGGATTGGTGCCGCCGGACCTGTTCATCCCGCTGGCCGAACAGAACGGCACCATCATCGCCATCGGCGAATGGGTACTCGATCAGGCCTGCCGCCAGCTACGCGAATGGCATGATCAGGGTTTCGCCGATTTGCGCATGGCGGTCAACCTGTCCACCGTGCAATTGCACCACGCCGAGTTGCCCCGGGTGGTCAATAACCTGCTGCAGATGTATCGCCTGCCGCCGCGCAGCCTGGAGCTGGAAGTCACCGAAACCGGCCTGATGGAAGATATCAGCACCGCCGCCCAGCATCTGCTCAGCCTGCGCCGTTCCGGGGCGTTGATCGCCATCGACGACTTCGGTACCGGCTACTCGTCCCTGAGTTATCTGAAAAGTCTGCCGCTGGACAAGATCAAGATCGACAAGAGTTTCGTCCAGGACCTGCTGGATGACGACGACGATGCCACCATCGTTCGGGCGATCATTCAATTGGGCAAGAGTCTGGGCATGCAGGTGATTGCCGAGGGCGTGGAGACCGCCGAGCAGGAGACCTACATCATCTCCGAAGGCTGCCACGAGGGTCAGGGCTATCTCTACAGCAAGCCTCTGCCCGCCAGGGAATTGAGTGCTTATTTGAAGCAGGCCCAACGCAGTAACGCCGCCATCCTGTGACACACGCTGACGAACGTAGCAGCTGGCGAAGGTTGCGTTCGGCTATGTGTAGCAGCTGCCGAAGGCTGCGTTCGGCTGCAAAGCAGTCGTAAATCCCGAGGCTGCGGTTAACCTGACACAACGCAGCGCCTGATTTCACGACTGCTGCGCAGCCGAACGCAGCCTTCGGCAGCTGCTACACACATCCGGACGCAGCCTTCGGCAAAGTGCCATTGGCCTTTGAATAAGAAATATTTACAAACCCAACCCTTTACACATAATGCAAATCTTTCGCATTATGTTGCAGCTTTTGCGCTCCCGCGCGCCTGTCCACCTCTCTCGAAGCAGGATGTTCGCCATGATTCGTATGCCTCTGGCTACCGCCAGTCTGTTGGCCATCGCTATTTCCCTCGCTGGTTGCGGCGAAGGCAAAGACAAGGCCGCCGCTCCGCAAGCGCCTGTTCCGACTGCCAGCACCGCAGCCCCAGCTGCTCCTGCTCCTGTTGCTCCTGCCGGTAAAGTTGATGAAGCCGCTGCCAAGGCCGTTGTCGCGCATTACGCCGACATGGTCTTCGCCGTCTACAGCGATGCCGAATCCACTGCGAAAACCCTGCAAACCGCGATCGACGCGTTCCTCGCCAAGCCGAACGTCGACACCCTGAAAGCCGCCAAGGCTGCCTGGGTCGCTGCGCGCGTACCTTACTTGCAGAGCGAAGTGTTCCGCTTCGGCAACACCATCGTCGACGATTGGGAAGGTCAGCTTAACGCCTGGCCGCTGGACGAAGGCCTGATTGACTACGTCGACAAGAGCTACGAGCACGCACTGGGTAACCCGGGCGCGACCGCCAACATCATCGCCAATACCAAAGTTCAGGTCGGCGAAGACAAGGTCGACGTGAAAGACATCACCCCGGAAAAACTCGCCAGCCTGAATGAACTGGGCGGTTCCGAAGCCAACGTCGCCACCGGCTACCACGCCATCGAATTCCTGCTCTGGGGCCAGGACCTGAACGGCACCGGCCCTGGCGCCGGCAACCGTCCAGCGTCCGATTACCTGGAAGGCAAAGGCGCCACCGGCGGTCACAACGATCGTCGTCGTGCCTACCTGAAATCCGTCACCCAACTGCTGGTCAGCGACCTGGAAGAAATGGTCGGTAACTGGAAGCCAAACGTGGCCGACAACTACCGCGCCACTCTGGAAGCCGAACCCACCGATACCGGCTTGCGCAAAATGCTCTTCGGCATGGGCAGCCTGTCCCTGGGTGAACTGGCGGGCGAGCGCATGAAGGTGTCCCTGGAAGCCAACTCGCCGGAAGACGAACACGACTGCTTCAGCGATAACACCCACTACTCGCAGTTCTACGATGCCAAAGGCATTCGCAACGTGTACCTGGGCGAATACACCCGTGTCGACGGCACCAAGATGACCGGCGCCAGCCTGTCCTCGCTCGTCGCCAAAGCCGACCCGGCCGCCGACACCGCGCTGAAAGCTGACCTGGCGGCGACCGAAGCCAAAATGCAAGTGATCGTCGACCACGCCAACAAGGGTGAGCACTACGACCAGTTGATCGCCGCGGGCAACACCGCCGGCAACCAGATCGTTCGCGACGCCATCGCTTCGCTGGTCAAGCAGACTGGTTCGATCGAACAGGCTGCCGGCAAGCTGGGCATCACTGATCTGAACCCGGACAACGCTGATCACAAGTTCTGATCAACCGCTGTTTGAGTGAATAAAGAGGCGACCTTCGGGTCGCCTTTTTTGTGGGGCACGTTCTGTTCGGCTTGAGATTTTGGCTGGAGTCGAAAACCACCCCTCACCCTAACCCTCTCCCCAGAGGGCATAAGTATCTACACAACTTTGAAATACGGTGAAGGACTACGCCCGTAGCAGCTGCCGAGCCTGCGAGGCTGCGTCCGGCGGCGAAGCGGTCGTAAAATCAGGCAACACGCTTTTTCAGGTAAACCGCGGGCACAGGATTTGCGACGACTGCGTCCTCGAACGCAGCCTCGCAGGCTCGGCAGCTGCTACGGATTCAGCCCTACGCCGTATTTCAAAGTTGTGTAGATACCT
>NZ_CABVHQ010000145.1 GCF_902497895.1 Pseudomonas fluorescens | reverse complement strand
GCTGCCAAATACTGTGGCGAGGGGGCTTGCCCCCGCTCGGCTGCGCAGCAGTCGTAAAACCGGCGGATGCGTTCTACCTGGAAAACCGCGATAGCCGGTTTTAGGGCCGCTTCGCGACCCAGCGGGGGCAAGCCCCCTCGCCACAGGTAGGGTGTTCGACCAGCGAGATATGTAGATACCTATGCCCAGAGGGGCGAGGGAGCTGATCTTGAGTGTCTGCCGATTTTCTGCGACCTGTGAAACCGAGTCGATTATGGATTCAATGAATTACATTCAGGTCGCAGCATATCTTAAGAAACCCACATTCTGCTCCCTCGCCCCCTTGGGGCGGTCCGACGTTTCGGGAGGGTTGGGGTGAGGGGTGGATCTCGGATCAGAACGCAGCATCCGGGACTGACTTCCCTTTACTGACTGGCATTTGGGCAAGCCCACAGGTTTTGCATGCACCCACAAACAACAAACCCGGCACTGGGCCGGGTTTGTTGTTCTCGGGTAACGCTTTACTTCACTGAACCAGCCGCCATCAGCGCCTGTTGCTCACTGCGCTTGTTCTTGATGCCGTAGCAGACCCACATGAACGCCACCCACACCGGGATCGCGTAGACCGAGATCTGGATGCCCGGGATCAGCAGCATGACGCCGAGGATGAACACTACGAACGCCAGGCAGACGTAGTTGCCATACGGGTACCACAGGGCCTTGAACAACGGCGTCTGCTTGGTGCGGTCCATGTGCTGGCGGAACTTGAAGTGCGAGAAGCTGATCATCGCCCAGTTGATCACCAGGGTCGCAACCACCAGCGACATCAGCAGTTCCAGCGCATGTTGCGGGATCCAGTAGTTGAGCAGCACGGCGACCAGGGTCACCGCGGCCGACGCCAGAATCGAGCGCACCGGCACGCCACGCTTGTCGATCTTCGCCAGCGCCTTCGGTGCATCGCCCTGCTCGGCCATGCCCAGCAGCATGCGGCTATTGCAGTAGGTGCCGCTGTTGTACACCGACAGCGCCGCGGTCAAGACCACGAAGTTGAGGATGTGCGCCGCGGTGTTGCTGCCGAGCATCGAGAACACCTGAACGAACGGGCTGCCGCTATACGCATCGCCGGAGGCGTTCAGACTGGCCAGCAAACTGTCCCATGGAGTCAGGGACAACAGCACCACCAGTGCACCGATGTAAAAAATCAGGATCCGGTAGATCACCTGGTTGATGGCTTTCGGGATCACGGTCTTCGGCTGGTCAGCCTCGGCTGCGGTGAAACCGAGCATTTCCAGGCCGCCGAAGGAGAACATGATGACGGCCATGGCCATCACCAGACCGCTGACGCCATTGGGGAAGAAACCACCGTGTTCCCACAGGTTGGTCACCGACGCCTGTGGCCCGCCGTTGCCGCTGACCAGCATGTAGCTGCCCAGGGCGATCATGCCGACAATAGCCACGACCTTGATGATCGCAAACCAGAATTCAGCCTCGCCAAAGACTTTGACGTTGGCCAGGTTGATCAGGTTGATCAGTACGAAGAACCCGGCTGCCGATACCCAGGTCGGGATGTCCGGTGCCCAGTAGTGGATGTATTTGCCGACCGCGGTCAGTTCCGACATGCCCACCAGGATGTACAGGATCCAGCAATTCCAGCCCGACAGGAAACCGGCAAAACCGCCCCAGTATTTGTGTGCGAAGTGGCTGAACGAGCCAGCCACCGGCTCTTCCACGATCATTTCGCCGAGTTGGCGCATGATCATGAACGCAATGAAGCCGCAGATCGCGTAGCCGAGGATCATCGACGGGCCGGCCGATTTCAGCACACCGGCGGAACCGAGAAACAACCCGGTACCGATCGCGCCACCGAGGGCGATCAGTTGAATATGGCGATTCTTCAGGCCGCGCTTAAGCTCGCCTGAATGCGAGTTTTGTCCACTCATGAAAAGGGTCTCACGCAAGGTTTGATGATGTTCGTTGGACGTTGCTGCTTGGGTACGAAATTAAGCAGCGGGGATCAAACCCCAGCGCAGGCACCAGGAGTTCAGGGTTTTTTTAACCGTCATGCGTCACCTGTTTGTTTTTATCTGTGACGAAATCGAACCCGACGCGCTTGTGACGCGGCGGAGTGAACAAGGCGGATAGCCTTGAGTTTATTGGCCTTGGGCAATCGAACGCAGTGCAGAGCAAACGAGTCATGACAGCCGACAGGCGCAAAATGCGCAGATACGCAGTTGAGTCACAGTTAAAACGCCGCGCATTGTACACCCGTAACCCGCTGCTGCCAGACACCGCCTGATCAGCGCGTCGGTGGCCGGGATGGCACGGGGCCGTCTCGCGGGTCGCGGACGGCGGCAATAACAGGGACGAACCGCTGGGGGCCGTCAGAGGCGACGATGGGGGTATCGTCGCTCGGAGAGAGTCGGTGGGAATGGATCATGGCGTACATTGCGCCTCCTTCTTGTTATGACCTGCACGACAGGCATGGCGCGCATAACACCCTCACCAGCGTCGGGAAACAACCGGGGTAGAGCCTTGTGGCCCCCCCTTCCGGCAAAAATTCGGCAGGTTTTCCTTACGCTGGCGAAAATTCGTCGATTCCATGGGTGAAAAGCGGAATATTCGTAAATATTTCATTACAAAGCGGAACACAAAATTTCCACTGCAGATCGGTCGAGGGATGGGGTTGTTGCTGCTGACGCCATCGCGAGCAAGCTCGCTCCCACAGTGGACCTGTGTTGATCGTAAGATCGCGAACACACTGAAGATCTAATGTGGGAGCGAGCTTGCTCGCGATGGCGGAGGCAGGAGCACCGCTGTTTCTACACAGTGATACGAAGAGTAAAAAAAAACGCCAACCCGAGGGTTGGCGTTTCTGCTTGTCGCTTGAAGCTCAAAGCTTACCGCTGCTTCACTCCGGCTTACGACGGCCAAAGCCTGGACGCTGGCCCGAACCGGCCGGTGCGCCACGGCGTTTGCCCGATGGCGCATCCTTGTCGACCAGGACAATGCCCGGACGCTTGGACTTCGGCGCTGGCTTGGCTGGGCGCTTGGTATCGGCCGGGCGCTCTGCCACTGGCGTACCGCGGCTGGAATCGCTGCGACCGCCTGCTGGCGCACCACGATCGCTACGACCGCCGGTTGGAGCACCGCGACCGGTAGCCGGACGCGGAGTGCGTGGACCGCGTACACCCTCCTGACGCGGTTCCGCAGGCTTGCGC
>NZ_CABVHQ010000144.1 GCF_902497895.1 Pseudomonas fluorescens | reverse complement strand
CCACGACCCGCGCCAGCGCGGTGTCGGTGCCCGCACGCATATCCATGGGCTCGGTGGCGAGCCAGATGGAGTCGATGCGGATCATCGCAGTAGGTCGCGGAGAAAAGCGGTACACGCCGCGGCATTATCCGCCGGCCAACTCACAACGACCGCACCCCTCGAGTGGGGGACTTCGATGCGGATAGTGGCAGCAAGAGTTTGAGGCGATGTTGATGTCGATGTCGATGCCTTGACCGGAATAAAGGCAGTTTGCAATGCCAGGTTTTTCTGTTCATGCACCCGAATCCACTTATGGACAAGGTTGGCGTTGAGGTTGTGGGTCAGAGCAACACTGGCAATCGAGGTGTCAGGCTGCGCACATTCGGCAATGACCTGGGCCTTGAAGGATTTGGAATAGGAGCGACGTTCTTGTGGCATGGGGCGTCCGCTTAAAAAGGCTAGAAATGGTGTCCACTTAAATTTAGGTGGACACCTTCGCCCTAAGCGTTGCGATCAGGAAGGTGTGTTGGCCGGACGCTTACGCTTCAGCATCGGCATGCGACTGGAAGGTCAATAAAACGACTGACCCGATGACAGATGTGGTGACCTGCTGGGTGAGCTCACCCACTGCAAAGGTATCGTTTTTCCGCCATGGGAAGGACAGGCCTAATGTGTACAACAAGAGTGCATACAGCGAATCCTGGCTGATGATTCGAGTCGACCAAAACAAGGCGATATCGATGGGCGAGAATGCTTATACCCGTCAAAAGGCGCTGGATGAGTTATTGCCGCAGCTCCGATCAGGCAAGCGGATTCGCACCAGTTTTGAAGACTATCCAGAGCAGCAATCTGGCGATGCGGAAATTTGCAATCTTCAGCAATTGCTAGACGTCTGCAATTCATAGGAAATTCCCGCCCAGGTAGGGATTAGTGCGGCGTCCGGCGTCGCGGTTGTCTGGCTGCTATCCCAATGGCGATGATAGTGGCCCCCAGCAATGAGGTGCAGAGTGAGGGGAAATTCAACCAAGACGATTCTGACGCTTTCAATACCGAATACACCGCTATGCTGTGGGCCAAGAAGACGGCGGAAGACTGATCCGCAGCGACTGCACCTATCAGCGGTGGAAGGTATGGTCTGGGTCGGGTGAAGCGGTGAGTGTGAGGGCATCGAGTGGCAGCCCGTCGGCTGGTCTGCCTGTAAATAGAAGGGGCCAACAGCCGAATAGGAAGTCACGATGATTAAAATTAGTATGGACCTAAGCCAAGCCACAAAGGCAGAGTACGACACCTACATGGCATCTCGATTGCGGGTGTACATGGTCGAGGAATTTGCATCCGATTTTTTCGGCTGTGAAGTGCAGGTTGAGTCATCTGGTGGGCCTCACAGCATTGAACGAGTTGATTCGCTTGTGCCTCTGGTTGGGTTGTTCAGCGATGAAGATTCTGCACCGAAGCTTACAGCCTTTTTCGTAAGCACCTATGCGGAAAAACTCGGGGAGGCGCCGACGCAAGCCCAGGTTAAAAAGATCAAAGACGCCGTTGCAGCGATGGTGCAATTTCCCCCAAGGCACCGCACGTTGGATTGTTTCACAACGCTACTGCAAGACCCTGATGTCATTTTTGCGTGTTCAAGCGCGATACGCGACAGCGAAGCCTTGGAGCGCTACGAGCATTGTTTCAAGTAATCGCATCACCCCAAGCCCTGCCATTAAACGCAGGGCTAGTTCCATAGAAGAGAGGCACTTTTGGCCCTTCGGACGAGCAGGGAATAATGCGTCGATGAATACTGAGCTACTGCTGACGTCCGCAGTCGTGTCCGCTCTCGTAGGGGGCTTTGTCAGCCTCAGAACCTCGGAGCGAAAGATTCAGATTGAGAACATCACCCAGGAGCGTGCTAAGTGGCGTGAGCAGATTCGCGTTAACGCCCTGAAAGTTCATAAGGCTGTGAGTAAAAAGGATACGGATGTCAAGACACCACTGGCTGAGTTGACACTGGTGTTTGAGCTGCTGCTGAACCCTCTCGACCCTGAGGATATTGCCATCCTCAAATGCATTGAGGGGCTTTCTGAATGCAAGGAACCTGAAAAGCGGCTCCCTGAGTTTTCGAAACGCGTGGCATACCTACTGAAGCACGATTGGGAGCGCGCCAAACGGGAGGCTAAGCCATGGTGGTGGCGTCTATTCAAAAAGTCATATCGAGAGAGCCTGGGGTGAGAGTGGGCCATAGCCAATGAGTGCAAGTATCGGCTGAATCCCTTGTGTTGTATAGGTTAAGCAATGTTTATAAAGAGTGGTTCGCTGATAGACCCTCAAACTCCTAAGGGGAAGGTTGGCAGTTCGAACCTGCCCTGGGACACCAATTATTCAAGGCTTCCAGCGATTCATTCGTCTCATGTCTGGCTGGTTGTCGTTCTCAGCGGCTATTTTGCTGGCTGCTTCGAAAAACCTGCCTCCGTTTGATTCCTGCGATGTCCCAACTCCCTATCTTGATTGTGCATGCCAGCCCTGCGCTCGCATAAATGTGTGCGCCTTCGCTGAGTGTGGGGTGAGGGGCCGGCTTTCCTTTTCTGTCACCGCCTTCAGCGCTTCGTGCGGTCCGAACCTTGTTAGTGATGATCTCTGTCTCCCGGGTAGGCTTCGACGGATCCAGGCGCCTGTACTCAGCCAGTTTTCCTGGAAGCTGTTACTCATCGTTGAGTGGATCGAGGGTGAGAGGGGGGCGATTATTCCAGTGACATTCGTCTTCTGTAGCTTCAGTGCCCTGGCTGGGCTGGTTCCGCAGGTGGCCTGCCCGATCCGTCTTTCCGAGGCGCCGGTTGAATACCGCAATGCCCTTCCTCTATTGGGCGAGCACACGCTGGAGATTCTGCAGCGGGTGTTGGGTCTTGAGGCATCTGCGGTCGCTGCTTTTAAAGAGGCAGGGGTGCTCTGAGGATTCCTTCTATATGGAAATAGAAGCCGCGTTTTTTGCTCTCTATATAGAGGGAAAACAGCCGGTTTTCCGGCATTCTGCAAGTTATTGATAGAAAAGCTAAATCAGCGCTTGACGGCAGACCCTGGAGGTCTATAATTCGCCCCACTTCCGGCGCAGTCGAAACGGAAAACTCCTTGGTAAACAAAGAGTTACGCAGTTTTCGACAGTGGGTTGCTTCAGTTCACCGAAGCCCAGAAGGAGTTGATAAGGTCGTGTTATTTGATCCTATTAATGATTCGATCCACTCGGTCGAAAGCGGTGTAAAACAGGTGTTGACAGCAGCGAGTAACGCTGTAGAATTCGCCTCCCGCTAACGAGTGTATCGGAAGCGCCAAGTGGTTGAAGTTACAAAGGAAACTTTGAAAACTTCGGAAAATAACCGCTTGACAGCAGCAGAGGAAAGCGTAGAATGCGCGCCTCGGTTGAGACGAAAGATCTTAACCAACCGCTCTTTAACAATTGAATCAAGCAATTCGTGTGGGTGCTTGTG
>NZ_CABVHQ010000143.1 GCF_902497895.1 Pseudomonas fluorescens | reverse complement strand
GACCGCAACCGCGACGGCAAAATGACCGCCGAAGAACTGCAAGCGGCGCTCAGCCTGCCGGCCCACGCCCAGTCAATCTCGCAATTGATCATCTACGCCGAAAGCGAGTGGTACTACAGAGCGCAGAAGTGGGACCCGCTGGATGAAGTGCTCGGCCATAGTGGTTCGACGCCACACTTGAACTGGTTGGCGGAGAAAGAGAGGCTTAAACAAATTAGCTGGTGGGAGGAGGTGGCGGAAAAGGTGGGGTTGCCGACGTGGGGGAAGGTGTATCACTTTCATCCGATTGGGTTGGTGGGGAATCTGTCTGTCTTTCGACAGTTGAACGATTTGATCGTACGACGAGGTCAAATTACTTTCGACGCGGAGGGGAATGATATTCCGAATAGTGCTTACTTCAGCCGCCGTTTGCATTGGCCGGGAGGAGCCTCTGGCGTGACATTGGGGCGTGGTTACGACATGCGTCACAGGACACGTACTTCAGTATATGCGGATCTAATTGCGGCAGGTGTGGATGTCGTTCCTGCCGAGAATTTCTCTCGTGGAGCTGGTCTGTCGAGTCAAGCTGCTCGCGATTTCGTGAACACAAACAAAGTTGCATTTGGAGCAATTTCACAGCAAGCACAGCGTATCCTGTTCGAGGATGTAGTGTATCCACGATATGAGGCTGCTACCCAACAGCAATATAGCTCAGGCACAACGCCAGATGCGACAGTATGGGAACAGCTTGATGACCGCGTTAAAGACATAGCGGTTGATCTGACTTATCAGCAAGGAAGTGTTTGGGCAAGGCAGATGCCATATATCTCCGCAAACAATCGAAACTCACTAGCACGATACATTCAAGAAACTCCAGAGCTGGCGCAATATGAGCAAGGCCGATATAGAGCCCGGTACCTGAGAGCTGGAGATTAAAATTGAAGCCTATTGCATGTTTTGTTATGTCGATACTGCTAATATCTTCGCTTGCTGCGGGCCAGGCGAATGGTTCAAGTCAGGAGGTGGTCGGGGCTAAAAATACACCAATTTATTTATGGATTGGCTACTACTTGAAGAAAAGTGAGCTATGTACCTCTCCAAGTAACGGAGAACGCTGCTCTGAGCAGTTTCGTGACCATCTCAATATAGAGGCGGGGCGTCAAGGCTATCAAGTAAAACTGTACAGTACACAAGCGGGTCAACATGTTTGCTCCTTTTCGTTCCAGATGGATGCTGCGGACGGAATGCTTGTTTATAAGACGCAGTTTGGGCGTGTGCTCATACAACGAAATGGTGACTCACTGGAGATTTCGTCGAAAGGAATCGACCCGACAGCCCTTGGCTTAGGGATATGTGGAGCGCATGCAGATATTGACGGTCTCAAGTTTCCTCTGGCCAGCAAATGTAATAGTGAATGTTCTAAAAATTATTAGAGTCTTATCGATTATGCTGTTTTTTGTTTCGGCTACAACCACCGTTGCAAATGACCGCGCGTGCAACGACATCGGTCTCGATCAGGCTTGTCACGAAGACTGGGTTGAGTTTAGATTTTCAGGGAATACCACTACTGAAGGGTGGTTGAAGTGCAGTGATCTCGAAGACTGTAATGAACTTTAGCGTATGAACTTCATGTTACTGATCGCGCAATTTATTTCGTGCGATGAAAAGTGTTTGACGGTGACGGGCCCTTCGCGTGTGCGGCGGCGTCTTCATCAGCGACGTAGCGCCGTCATGTGTGCATTGCCGAATGGCACGGAAGTGACCGTCAGCGAATTTCGCAAGCTGGAACGCATCAAACAGTAGTTATGGTTCACTCAATTGGAATGAGATCGACACCAAGACTCAAGATGCTGTAATCGGTCTGATATACAGAGGAGACTTTCATGTGGATGCCTTTTATTCAAAAGCGAGCGGGGTATTTATAAGAAATGAAAATATCTATTTTATTTGTTTTGATGTTCTGTGTGGCGAGTATGATCAAGGCCGAGGGGATTGACTATAGTAAAGTACTCTACGCAGGAACAGGTTCTGTTGCGGAGTTGCCTATTGTTCGATATCTGGCTTGGTCAGAGGACAACTGTATCGTGATTCAAAATTTGGTGCCTGGTGGAAGGGGGACGGTATCAGCAGAGAAAAAAATTTGCTCATTGGAAGGAAAGCGTTTTAGTAATGGTTATGCCGAAGTAGACTTTAAAAAAGGGAGCTTTGAAGATGGCAAGCTTTTCTTGGACCTTGAAGTCTATCCGTTACGTTTAGTTGATAAAGTAATCATGACTTGCGAGGTCGTGTTCAATGATGGCGTAGCAGATCACCTCGCCTGTAAAGAAACGTGATGCTGCAATAAACACGATATTGGCCAAAGTGCCGATGCCGGTAAAGCACAACCAAGGGCTTCACAACCTGGATGCGTTGCTCGGGCACCCGGGCAGCGCGTCACCGTGGCTGGCGATCGCTTCCGCGACGCAGACCATTCAGCGCGGTGCTGGGCCGCAATCATTTTCAGTGGTGGCAGCTCCGTCGAGGCGGGGCTCTGGAGTACGGTCTTGACGCCCGTGCCACCACTTTCGAAGTAGGAATCTCAAATGGCCGCGTTATGCCAAGGCCAACCAGCGGCTGTTGCGTGACCCTGCGGTGGCCAGGAGCAAGGTCAAAAGATCGCAGCCTTCGGCAGCTCCTACAGTGGGTCGGTGTTCCTGATCAACTGCGGGTGTATGGAGCTGGCGCAGCCTGCGATCTTTTGGCGGTTCTGGAAATGGCCCAAGAGCAAGATCAAAAGATCGCAGCCTGCGGCAGCTCCTACAGTGGGTCGGTGCTCCTGATCAATTGTGGGTGTATGGAGTCAGTGGGTCGGTGTTCCTGATCAACTGCGCCAGCTCCCGGCGGTTTGACAGGCAAAAGAAAACCGCAGCCCCCCAAAGCGCCGCGGTTTTTCCCCCCCTCGTCCCACTACTCTTGAAGCACAGTGGCCTGGTTGACCGACCCCAGCTGCTGAATGTTCGCACTCATGTTCAGCCCGCTCTGGCCCACGTTCGCGATGTTCCCCGAGCCGCGTTGAGTGACGTAGGCCACGTTCAGGCTGTCAGCCTGTTTGATGGTCGCCAGATTGGTGTCGCCAGCCTGCCAGGTGTAACGGTGTAACGGTGTAACTCTGGTTGGTACTGCCAGACTGATCCAGCTGGATCGGGTTGCCATAACCACTGCTTGAGCCCGTGGCATAGTTGGCTTCGCCGCGTTGATCGGCGACGAGGATGTTGTCGCTGCCGTTCTGCTCGAAGTACAGCTCGTTGAAGCTGTCATCCTGGGTCAGCGAGGCCTGGTTGCCTTCGCCGTTCTGGTTCAGTACGGCTATCTGGCTCATGCCTTTCTGGGCATAAGTATCTACACAACTTTGAAATACGGTGAAGGACTACGCCCGTAGCAGCTGCCGAGCCTGCGAGGCTGCGTCCGGCCGCGAAGCGGTCGTAAAATCAGGCAACACGCTTTTTCAGGTAAACCGCGGGCACAGGATTTGCGACGACTGCGTCCTCGAACGCAGCCTCGCAGGC
>NZ_CABVHQ010000142.1 GCF_902497895.1 Pseudomonas fluorescens | reverse complement strand
GTTCGGGGCCGCGCGCGACCCAGACCAGACCGACCATGCCGAGCCAGCCCAGCAGGGTCAGCGCCAGTGTGGCGCGATGGCCGAAGCGATCCTGTAGCCAACCAAACAGCACGGCACCGATGGAGGCCGTGATATTCACCACGAAGATCAGCAGCAGCGTGTCCTGGGTACTGAAGCCCATGACCTGATTGGCATAGATGGCAGCCAGGGCGATCACCGCCGAGATACCGGCCTGGTAGCAGACGGTGCAGGCCAGGAAGCGCAGCAGGTCGCGATAGCGGTCGGCTTCGCGCAGCGTCTGCGCGAAGCGCGCCAGCGCCGCTCGCGCGATAGGCGTGTCGCCGCGCCCTGGCTGCGGCAGGCTGCGTTCGCGCAGGAACAGGAAGGTCGGTAGGCTGGCTACGGCGCACAAGACCGCGGTGATCAGCATGCACACCGGCACGAACTGCGCCGCGGTCTGGCCCTGCGCCTGGGCCCAGCTGACGTAAGCCAGGCAGGCGCCCAGGCTGACCAGGCCACCGATATAGCCGAACCCCCAGCCCCAACCGGACACCTTGCCCAAGGCATCTGCACGGGCGAGTTGGGGCAGGAAAGCAGCGATCAGGTTCTCGCCGCTGCCGAAGCAGAAGTTCGAGAGCACGATGAACAGGATCGCGATACCCAGCTCCCCCGGCCCGGCCAGCGCGAGTCCAGCGGTAAAGACCACGCAACCGATCGTGCTGAACAGCAGCAGACGCTTCTTGCAGGCGAAGGCGTCGGCGTAGGCGCCGATCAGCGGCGCGGTCAGGATGATCAGGACATAGGAGAGGGCGGTGGCGCTGGTCCAGGCCAGCGTACCCCAGGCTTCGCCCTGGGCGACCACTGCGACGAAGTAGGCGTTGAACACGGCGGTGATCACCACCGTCGTGTAGCCGGAGTTGGCGAAATCGAACATCGCCCAGGCCCAGATTTCTCGACGTGTCACTCCGGGGTTGAGGCTGGCTGGCATGGCGATCTCTCTGCAGGCGCTGGGTCCTAGGAGCCTAGCTCCAATCCGTAGCAGCTGCCGAAGCCTGCGTTCGGCTGCGCAGCAGTCGCAAATCCTGCTTGCACGGTTTTTCTGGAGTTCGTAGCAGCTGCCGAAGGCTGCGTTCGGCTGCGCAGCAGTCGCGAATCCTGCTTGCTCGGTTTTTCTGGAATACCGCAGCACCTGATTTTACGACTGCTACGCAGCCGAACGCAGGCTTCGCCAGTTGCTACGGGTTGAGCCTGGCTCTGGCTCACCCATCCTGCGAGCGCTGCAGCCCATGATGGCATTCCCGGTCGCCGCCATAGGCGCATAATGGCAATTGGCAAGGATCTACACACTGCATGTCCTGTCATGAGGGGCCGCCGATGGCTCGTCCGCCTCCAGAAACTCCCGCCGTTTCCCATTCCGATGGGGACGCAGAAAAATTGCTGGAAATTGTCCAACGCACCGTGGTCGAGTTGCGCCCGCAGGCGGCAGAAGGTTTGCAAGTCACCTTGCACAGCGTGCTGGACCGGGACTTGGGCGTAGACAGTCTGGCCCGGGTCGAACTCTGGTCGCGCATCGAGCACGAATTCGCTGTGCGCTTGCCGGAATCCCTGTTCGCCTCGGCGGACACTCCCGCCGATATACTGCATGTGTTGCACAGCAGCCATGGCGCCGAGGCGGTACGTCCATTGTCCTCCAGCGACTCCAGCGAGGCCTCGATAGCAACGGCGCAGACGCCGGACGCTGCGCGGACCTTGATCGAGGTGCTGGAGTGGCATGTGCGCCATCAGCCGCAGTTTCCCCACGTGCGCCTGCTGGGTGAAAGTGACCAGCCGCAAGACATCAGCTATGGCGCCTTGCACCAGGCAGCCCGGGCCGTTGCCGCCGGGCTGCAACGCAGTGGCTTGCAGGCCGGTCAGACCGTGGCCCTGATGCTGCCCACAGGGTGCGACTTTCTCCATGGCTTTTTTGGCATCCTGTTGGCCGGGGGGGTGCCGGTGCCCATCTACCCACCGCTGCGCCTGTCGCAGATCGAGGATCATCTGCACCGCCAGGCCGGCATCCTGCGCAACGCCGAGGCCAAGGTGCTGATCACCGTGAAGGAGGCGAAGCTGCTCGCCCGGCTGCTCCAGCCGCAGGTCCCGAGCCTGACGCGCATTGCCACAGTGGGCGAGCTGACAGGCGAGGGGGGCGAGTGCATCACACCGCCGCGGCAACCGGAGGACCTCGCCTTCCTGCAGTACACCTCGGGCAGCACGGGCCAGCCCAAGGGCGTGATGGTCAGCCACGCCAATCTGCTGGCCAATCTGCGCACCATGGGCAAGGCTCTGAAAGTGGGGCCGCAGGACGTGTTCGTCAGCTGGCTGCCCATGTACCACGACATGGGCCTGATCGGTGCCTGGCTGGGCAGCCTGTATTACGGCTATAGCCTGGTGCTGATGTCGCCGCTGGCTTTCCTGGCGCGGCCGGCGCGTTGGTTATGGACCATCGACCGCTTTCACGGCACCTTATCGGCGGCGCCGAATTTCGCCTATGAACTGTGCCTGAGCAAACTCGCGGAGGGCGACCTCGAGGGCCTGGACCTGAGCAGTTGGCGCGTGGCCTTCAACGGTGCCGAGCCGGTCAGCCCGGATACCTTGCAGCGCTTCGCCGAACGTTTCGCTCGCTACGGGTTTGCGCCCACCGCGCTGGCACCCGTCTATGGGTTGGCCGAGGCCACGTTGGGCCTGGCCTTTCCGCCCTTGGGCCGAGGGCCGCTGATCGACCGGGTGCAGCGCGAAGCGTTCCAGACCCACGGCAATGCACTGCCTGGCGCAGCGCACGCCAGTGCAACGCTGCGCTTCGTCTCCAGCGGCCGGCCGCTGCCGGGCCAGCAGATTCGCATCGTCGATGGCAGCGGGCTCGAACTCCCCGAGCGCAGCGAAGGTCATCTGCAATTTCGCGGGCCGTCCACCAGCGGCGGCTACTACCGCAATCCCGAAGAGACCCGCCGGGTACTGCGCGATGGCTGGTTCGACTCGCTCGACTTCGCCTACATGGCCGGCGGTGAGGTCTACCTGACCGGCCGCGCCAAGGACCTGATCATCCGTGCCGGGCGCAACATCTACCCCTACGATGTCGAAGCGGCGGTCGGCAATTTGCCCGGCCTGCGCAAAGGCTGCATCGCGGTGTTCGGCAGTCCTGACCCGGCCACCGGTACCGAGCGCCTGGTGGTATTGGCGGAAAGCAACGAGAAGGAAGCTGGTGCGCGGC
Organism: Pseudomonas fluorescens; assembly: GCF_902497895.1. GTDB lineage: Bacteria > Pseudomonadota > Gammaproteobacteria > Pseudomonadales > Pseudomonadaceae > Aquipseudomonas > Aquipseudomonas fluorescens_BP. Next base: position 297 of record NZ_CABVHQ010000142.1, on the reverse strand, counting down.
AACGCCTGCAGCAGGAGGTCAACCGCATCGTGGTCGACCTCACCGGTGTGCCGCCCGACGATATCGTGCTGGCGCCACCCCATAGCGTACTGAAGACCTCCAGCGGCAAGATTCGCCGTGCTGCCAGCCGCGAACTGTATGAGCGCGGCGAAGTGGGGCGGCCGCACCTCGCCGTGTGGCGCCAGCTGCTGCGCCTGGTGCTGCAGGCCGTACGCGGGCATTTCGGCCGCAGCTGGCGGACCTGCCGCGCCGCGCTGTATGCCGCTTACATCTGGCTGCTGTTCTGGCTGCTCACGC
>NZ_CABVHQ010000141.1 GCF_902497895.1 Pseudomonas fluorescens | reverse complement strand
GAATTTCTTGACGACCATAGAGCATTGGAACCACCTGATCCCATCCCGAACTCAGCAGTGAAACGATGCATCGCCGATGGTAGTGTGGGGTTTCCCCATGTGAGAGTAGGTCATCGTCAAGATTAAATTCCGAAACCCCTATCTGCGTATGCAGGTAGGGGTTTTGTTTTTGCGCGCGATTTGTAGGAGCAGCCGGTCGACGCTCGATTGCTCGCGATGGCGGCCTCGAGATCGCCATTGCAGCAATCGAGCGTCGACCGGCTGCTCCTACCCTGGGTGCAGGTTTCCAATGCCTGGCCAATATCAGCCAGCAGATCGCTGATATCTTCGAGTCCGACCGACAGACGCACCAATCCTTCGGAGATGCCATGGTGCGCACGCTCCTCTGGGGTGTAGGTGGAGTGGGTCATGCTCGCCGGGTGTTGTGCCAGGGATTCGGCGTCGCCAAGGCTGACAGCTCTACTGAACAGGTTGAGTGCGTTCATGAACTGTCTACCGGTCTCGATACCGCCCTTGAGTTCAAACGCGATCATTCCGCCAGGCCCCTTCATCTGCCGTGAGGCCAGTTCGTACTGGGCGAAGGAGCGCAGTCCGGGATAAGCCACCCACTCCACAGCAGGATGACGCTGCAGGTATTCAGCAATGCCTTGAGCGTTACTGCAGTGTCGGTCCATGCGCAACGCCAGGGTCTTCAACCCGCGCATCAGCAAGAACGCGTCCTGTGGAGACATCACGGCGCCGGTCATATCCTTCAGACCTTCAAGACGAATCCGGTCCGCCAGCGCTTTGCTGGTGATGGCGATGCCCGCCGTGATATCCCCGTGCCCGCTGAGGTACTTGGTGGCCGAATGCACGACTACGTCGGCCCCCAGTTCCAGGGGCCGCTGTAAGTACGGCGAACAGAAGGTGTTATCAACCACCACCGTGATATCGGTGTGTTGCCGCGCCAGGGTGGACACGGCCTGGATATCGACCAATTGCATGTTCGGATTGGAAGGGGATTCGAAATAAATCATCCGGGTCGCCGGAGTGATGGCATCCCTCAGTTCAGCCAGGTTCGACATGTCCACATGGCGGACTTTAATACCGAACTCGCCAATACCATGGTGCAAAAAGGCGAAGGTGCAGCCGTACAACGTACGATTGACCAGGATCTCGTCTCCGGGTCTGAGCAGTGTCCAGAGTGTCGCGGCGATAGCTCCCATGCCGGAGCCGAAGGCGACTGCGGCCTCGCCACCTTCCAGTGTCGCCATTCTCGACTCGAGCAAGGCCAGGGTCGGGTTTGAGATGCGCGTGTAGAAATGTCCGTTTTCTTCGCCACTAAAACAGCCCGCGCCATACTCCGCTGAAGGAAAAGCAAAAGTAGCAGTGAGATAAATCGGCGGAACCAGTGCACCTTTATTGTCCAGCGGATCGTAACCGTGATGGATCGCGCGAGTGGAAAAGCCAAGGTCTTTATTTTTATGACTCATGACGATGCTCCTGGATTTTCAATAATGCTATGCTAAAAATCCAAGATTAAAATTCCAAATAAACCCTGAAATAGATGATTGATTGGGTTAAAAACAAGAAAATACGGCTATCTGAGGCAAAACATGCCAACGACTCTGGATCGAACCGATAGAGCTTTACTCGCCGCCCTGCAAGGTAATGCCAGACTGACCGTGGCCGAGCTGGCAGACAGCGTCTCGTTGACCACCTCTCCCTGCTGGAGGCGGATAAAGATGCTGGAAGAGCGGGGCGCCATTACCGGCTATCAAGCGATCCTGTCGCCGAAAGAACTCGGATATGGGGTCACCGCATTCGTCAGCGTAATGATGAGCTCGCACTCTAAAGATAACGCGCGGCACTTCGAAAAAAGACTGCTGGAAATCCCCGAGATCGTTACCTGTCATAACGTATCCGGTCGATATGATTTCTTGCTTGAAGTAGTGGCCAAGGACCTGGAGTCGTTTGGTGAGTTTGCACGAGAGGTTCTGCAAACATTGCCCGGAGTGAAGGAGATCTATTCAAGCTTCTCGTTCAAGTCGGTAAAACAGTCCAGATTTATTCCCATACCTGACCACTGACAGGCCAACGCCCTATGCGGCCGTTTCACTGTGACTCAACACCCGTTGGTGGTGAAGACTCGATCAGGACACCACCGCTGAATCTCGAGCGGCACTTCGCTGCAGGGCCTGACTGCGGTTTGTCGCTTGTGCCAGCTTGCCCAAGAGCCTGATGACGATCGCGGAAAAGATAATTCCAAAGGGCAGTACGTACCAGGCACTCATCGGTATGCGTTTGAAATTGGAATAGGTAAACACCGCCGCGATGACCCTTTCAAGGCAGTGTGTTGCGGGTATGTCCCAAACTTGTCGCTGTGCAATTTTGTGTATACCGCGGCGCCGTGGATACATTTGCGTACAAACAGCGGCGAAAAGCAGGTTTTTTCGCTTGGATGTATCCGTGTGTATCCAGACGCCACCTGGATACCTGGCGATTTAATCAGCGGCTATTTTTGACACATTCGGGATACCTCAAGGGCATTCAATAGGCCCCATCGAGGCAATGCGACACGCCTCGGCTCCATTGAGAGAGCAACCCATTGAAGACCCGAGGAATGACCATGAACTTGAAAACTATCTACGCTGCCGGCCTGTTTGCCGCACTGAACCTCTGCGCGATTTCGGCACAGGCGCAAACCACCGTCAACGCTCAGGCCTACTCCTATGACACGCACCTGGATATCCAGAAAGTCCTGTCGATGACCCAGGATGCAGGCCCGTCCTGCGGGGTGGTGAATGCCCGCTTGACCTACCTGGATTCCCAGGGTCTGACGCAGGTTCTGGACTACAGAAAATTCGCTGATACCTGCCTCGAAGGGGGCTGATTCTCCTGTGGTTCATTTCCCTTCCAGCCTTGCTTTGAAACCAGGATGAGACCCATGCAAAACCTTAAAAGCTATTTGACCTCGATCGTATTTTCCCTGGCGGGCGCTGCCGTCCATGCCAATGCCGCCAGTGAAAACCATCGCGGTGACAGCGGCATCTGTTTCCAACTGACGCCATTGGCGGGCAGGGGCGCATTACCGGTACTGGCCGAGAACGGCTTCAGCAGGACTGCGCTGGGCATGCAGCTGGAGAGCCAGCTCCAGGTTTGAAATGCCTGGATGCCAGACAGTTGAACTCTGACGGCTCCTGAAACACATAACCCGGCGAAAGCCGGGTTTTTTATGTGTCTGCCAGAGCTACGCATTCCCAATATAGCTGCCGCAGGCTGCGATTTTTTGAACTTCGCGGCATCTCGGGATAGGTGGCGCCCGCCGAAAAGATCGCAGCCTATCGGCAGCTCCTACGCCGACCCAATCCACCCACAATGTAGAGAGTGTCTGCAATCCCCCGTAGGAGCTGCCGCAGGCTGCGATCTGTTGATCTTGGCGGTGTGAGCCGAAAAGATCGCAGCCTATCGGCAGCTCCTACGCCGACCCAATCCACCCACAATGTAGAGAGTGCCTGCAATCCCCCGTAGGAGCTGCCGCAGGCTGCGATCTTTTGATCTTGGCGGTGTGAGCCGAAAAGATC
>NZ_CABVHQ010000140.1 GCF_902497895.1 Pseudomonas fluorescens | reverse complement strand
CCCGAGCACCGTCTCGGGGCGGCGGCCAACGGCGCTGACAGGAGAACTCGCCATGAAGGCTGCATTCCGTATTTTTCCCATTGCGCTGCTGGCGGTTCTGGCCCAGGACGTGCGCGCGCAGCAGGCCTTTCCCAGTCCGGATGCCGCCGCCGAAGCCCTGGTCGCCGCGCTCGGCACCCAACAGGCCGATCCCGCGCGCCTCGCGGCCTTGCTCGGCGCCGACTGGCGCACGTATATCCCGCTCGAGGGCGTCGACCGCGAAGATGTCGATGCCTTCCTAGCCCGCTATCGGGAAAAGCACAGCACCCAGCCCGACGGGAAAGGTCAAGCGCATCTGGTGGTCGGCACCGACCCCTGGACGTTGCCGCTGCCGATCACGCAGCGCAAGGACGGCTGGGCCTTCAACGCCAAGGCCGGTGGCGAGGAGATCCGTGAACGCCGCATCGGTCGCAACGAACTGGCCACCGTGCAGTCGGCGCTGGCCTACTACGATGCTCAGGTGGACTACGCCGAGATCGACCGCGACGGCGACGGCGTGCTTGAGTACGCGCAGAAGTTCATCAGCAGCAACGGCAAGTACGATGGTCTGTACTGGGCCGAGGAGCCCGGTATAGAAGAGAGTCCGCTCGGCCCATTGTTCGGCGACGCCAAGCCCGGCGGCGACTGGCATGGCTACCACTACCGTATCCTCGACGCACAGGGGCCATCAGCGCCGGGCGGCGCTTACAACTATAAACTCGGCGACAACATGAGCCGCGGCTTCGCCCTGATCGCCTGGCCGGCGAAGTACGGCGACAGCGGTGTGATGAGCTTCATGATCAGCCACGAGGGCCAGCTGTTCGAGAAAGACCAGGGCCCGGACAGCGCGAAACTGGCGACGGCCATGCTCCGCTTCGATCCGGATAGCAGTTGGAGCGATGTTGAGGAGCAGCCGGTGCCTTGAGCTCGGGGGAAGAAAAACTTAACGTTGTGTTTGGGATGAGTTGACCACTGCAGGATCAGAACGGTGTGTTGGCCGGACGCTGGGAAAAGGGGAGGGATCTATTTATGGTAAATAGATCCCCTTTCTGGTCGAAGGATATCGGACAGGTCGCCATGGGGTTGTTGCCGAAGCCAATGGTGCGTCCGTTATCAAGGCGCCGGGTCAAGGCTTCACCCATGGCGTGGCCAGTGCCAGCGTGATGAGGTAGCGCTCCTCTGTGGGACGCTTATCGTCCCTGAAGCGATTAACCACCAACATCACTTGATACTGGTTGCCGGCTTGCCAATAAGACGTTCCGCCTTTATTCACGTCGCGCAATCGGGCACGCCAATGCGGCGTGTCGGCAAATGGTGGATCGTCATTGACGCGGATTGGTATCCAGCCCCCTTTGCGCCATTGCTCCTGCAAATTCAGCACGACTCGGAGCGTATCGTCGAGCAACAGCGGCTCGATTTGTGGGGACATACGGACATCGCTGACCAGCTCATCATCGAAACTAATTGTGAAGAAGCGAGCCAGTGGGGTTACGAACCCGTATTGGGGGTCTATGAAACGAAGGCGGGCATCAGACTTGGGAATGTTGAACCAGTAATGCCCGGGAATGGCCGGATCAATGCCCGCACTAGAGCGCTGACGCATGGTTTCCCAAGGCTCGCCAATCACCAGCGCGATTTCCGGTTCACTCGATTGCACTTGAATCGCCGCCATCGTAAGGAGAGCAGCGACCGCCAGTGCAAATACCGCGCGTCGCCAGCCGAGATGAGCGAGCCAACTCATCGCACGCCCCGGCCTGCAGCGATATCCTGAATCGCCTGTTCAATCCGGTGGCCATTACCGTCACGCAGCAGCTCATCAAACCGCGCCGCCGCATTGAGCACGAAGGGCATGCGCTGTTGGAGATCGGACAGGTTGGCAAAGTGATTGCTGCCAAAGCCAATGGGGTGTCCGTCATTAATACGCATTTTCAAGGCCCACCCCGAGACTTGCCCAGTCCGATCGTGATGAGGTAGCGCTCCTCTGTGGGACGCTTATCGTCCCTGAAGCGATTAACCACCAACATCACTTGGTACTGGTCGCCCGCTCGCCAGTAGGCCGTGCCCCCTTTATTCACGTCTCGTAATCGGGCCCGCCATTGCGGCGTGTCGGCAAACGATGGAAAGTCCTTGACCCGGATTGGCGTCCAGCCCCCTTGACGCCATTGCTCCTGCAAGTCCAGCACGATCTTGAGCGTATCGTCGAGCAACAGCGGCTCGATCTGCGGGGACATCCGGACACTTCTGACTAACTCGTCAGTGAAACTAACCGTGAAGAAGCGGGCCAGTGGGGTCACGAACCCGTATTGAGGGTCTGTGAAGCGCAGGCGCGCATCAGACTTTGGAATGTTGAACCATGAGTGCCCAGGAATGGCTGGATCAATGGCTGCACTGGAGCGCTGGCGCATGGCCTCATAAGGCTCGCCAATCACCAGCGCAATTTCCGGCTCACTCGCGTCAAGGCGTACCGCCGCCAACACCAGCAGTGCGACAACGGCCAGACCGATACCGCCCCGTCGCCAACCCACGCGTTGCAGCAGGCTCATCGCACGCCCCGGCCCGCGGCGATATCCAGAATCGCCTGTTCGATCCGGTGGCGATTGCCGTTCCGCAGCAGCTCGTCAAACTGCGCCGCCGCCCTGAGCACGAAGGCCATGCGCTGATGGATATCGGACAGGTCGGCCATGGGGTTGTTGCCAAAGCCAATGGTGCGTCCGTCATCAACGCGACGGCACTGGCTGGCCAGTGTCAGTTCGATGGCTTCAGCGGCGCCGGACGGGACGCCGGTGATATAGGAAACATGGTTGCCGCGCAGCAACCATACCAGTCCCCGGTCGCGGTACATCGCCGGTTGCAAGATGTTGGCCTGTTCGTGCTCGGCAAGAAGCGCAACGCTTTCGGCGATATTGCCAGCCTCAATGGCTTCAAAGGCTTGCAGGATTTCCTCGTAGTCAGTACCGAACTTTAGCGTCTCCTGCGCGACCGGCCACAGCACCGGGTGCTGGTCATGCCCATAAATGTTTTTGCGTGAAGGCAGGCAGGTTTCAAGTGCCTGCAACCCACGCTCTTGGTAGAAAGCGTGCAGCGGAAATATATCCAGAAACAGCGTGGTATTGCCCATGGCCAGCATCTCGTACACGTACTGGTACAGCCGCTGCGCGTACGACAGCGGTTCGTCGTTGCGCCCGAGGTCGATGCTCGGCAACGGGTTGTTGCGGTGGGCTTGTTCGTAGTCGCGCTGTGCCTGCTCGAAGTCTCGCAGTTTCGCCTGCCTTTCACGTTCACTGCGGCTGAGCAAGCCAAAGAACCCTTTCCTGGCGCTATTCTTTAGAATCTGCCCTGCCTCATATTCAGCCTGAATCTTATCGATCGAATCGGCGGCGTGCAGCAGGCCGCAACCGACCTGTTTCGAGGCAAAGGCTGCGAGGCCCGCCCATTGAAAACGCTGATCCTCAAGCCATAACCTGGCGTAGGCGGCATTGATCGCGCGATTACGCGCCTTGGGGTCGGCGATCAGCGTGCCGGCCGGTGCCACGATGGACTCGGCTCTTTGCTGGTACCCGCGCCAGAGGTTCTCGCAGACCCGTCCCGGCAGTTCAGCGAAGGTCGGAGTGGGACGGCTCGCTGCAGGCGCGAAACCGGATGGGCGCGGCTCGGTTACCGAGTGG
>NZ_CABVHQ010000139.1 GCF_902497895.1 Pseudomonas fluorescens | reverse complement strand
GCTGCCAAATACTGTGGCGAGGGGGCTTGCCCCCGCTCGGCTGCGCAGCAGTCGTAAAACCGGCGGATGCGTTCTACCTGGAAAACCGCGATAGCCGGTTTTAGGGCCGCTTCGCGACCCAGCGGGGGCAAGCCCCCTCGCCACAGGTAGGGTGTTCGACCAGCGAGATATGTAGATACCTATGCCCCGTGGGGAGAGGGTTGGGGTGAGGGGTGGATTGAGGATCAGAACACAACATCCCGGGCAGACTGCGAAATATCTCTTCAGAACACCAGCGCCAACCTGCGCTCATAGCCGATCCGGCCCTTATAGGCTTCGCCGGTATCGACCCATCCGAGCTTGAGGTACAGGTTGAGCGCCGCTTCGTTGTGGGCGTCCACCGAGAGCATCAAGCCGTTGATCTCCGGCCAGGCCTGGCGAGCGACTTGTGGCAAGGCTTGCAGGCAGGCTTTGCCAAAACCTTTGCCCTGGGCGCGGTGGTCGACCTGCAGGGCGTGCAGGGTGGCGGTGTCTTTATCGGCCCAATGGGGAAGGCACGGCGGACGTTTGAGCAGCAGGAAGGCTACCGGAACCCCTTGCGACAGCAGGGCAAAGCCTTTGACACCGGGGTTGGCGTTGGACAGCAGGGCGTGCAAGGCGCCGTGAATATCGCCGGAGAATTCCCTTTGCTGCGCGGGGATTTCGATGGCCTCGACTTGTTGGCGCTGAACCGGAGTCAGGTTCTCGTAGGGCACAAGTTCAGTAGTCACTAGCGGTGTCCGTTTTCCGGCGAAGGTAAGAGGCAGATTCTATCGAGTTTGCGGCAGACAAAAATATTTTTGTGGCAAACCGTGCGAACGTGTCGATTTCGGTTTTTGTCATACGACTATGGGTGTCCTCACGATTTACACCTCGCCCATCAGGCGACTCGATGACCCTCTGCAACTCAATCGCAAGGAGAACCATCATGAGCACTCCCACCACCGAAATTGAAATCCGCGCCTTGATCGAAACCTGGCAGCAAGCCGTGATCGACAAGGATATCGAGAAAATCGTCAGCTTCTACGCAGACGATATCACCTCGTTCGACGCCGTGACTGCGCTGCAATTCAAGGGCAAAGAGGCCTACCGCGCGCACTGGGTAGAGTGCATGAAAGTCTGCCCCGGCCCCGGCATTTTCGAGTTCCACCAACTGCACGTCGTGCCCGCTGCCGATATCGCCTTTGCCCACTGGCTGGCCCATTGCGGCGGCACCGACGAAAAAGGCGAAACCAAAGCCTGCTGGATGCGGGTGACCGCCGGCTACCAGCGCGTCAATGGCCAATGGCTGGTAGTGCATGAGCACTGGTCGGCACCGTTCGACATGATGAGCGGGACGGTGCTGTTCGACCTGCAACCCTGATCGTCGGGTTTTTCGCCAAACCCTGAATCAGCAGCCATAGTTGATCAGCTTGATGACGGAGAATTTCATGAAATACCTATGCCTGGTCTACAGCGAAGAGCTCCTGCTCCACAGCTTGCCTGAAAGCCCGAAGGATGCTGAATGCATGGCCTACGCCGAGTCGATTCAGGGCAGTGGCCGGATGCTCGCCGCCGAGGCGCTGGAGTCGGTGCAGACCGCAACCACGGTGCGCATGCGCAATGGCAAGCTATCGATCACCGATGGCCCCTTCGCTGAAACCAAGGAGCAATTGGCCGGGTTTTATCTGATCGATGCCAAGGACCTCAACGAAGCCATCCAGGTCGCCGGGAATATCCCGGCGGCCCGGGTCGGCAGTGTCGAGGTGCGCCCGGTACGTGAATTGAATTCCTGAGAACAATCATAAGCAGGAGATCCCCAATGAAGGCTCCACTGGCTCAACCCCAGCCTGCAGAATTCGAGTTATCCATCAGCCGTTTGATTGATGCACCGCGCCGCAAGGTTTTCCGCGCCTGGACCGAGCCGCAGTTACTGGTGCAGTGGTGGGGGCCCCATGGCATGACGACACCGGAGTGTGAGATGGAACTGTGGGTCGGCGGCCTGTTCCGGACCTTGATGCGCGCCCCGGACGGCAGCGAGTATCCGACCCAGGGGGTGTTCCTGGAGATCGTCGTGCCGCGGCGGATTGTCTTCACCGACGCCTTCAAACCGGGCTGGATTCCGTCGGGAAAACCCTTCATGACCGCTGAAGTGACCTTCGACGAAATCGCTGGCAAGACCCTCTACACCGCGCGCGCCATGCACTGGACTGAAGAGGATCGTCAGGCCCATGAGGCGATGGGCTTTCATGAGGGCTGGGGGCAAAGTCTGGATCGGCTGGTGACACTGGTTACCGAAGGCATGCCCGACTGATGGCGGACCAAGCGAACGGCTCGGTCAAGACGCTGGTCGAGACGGTTTACCGCACGGATTCGCGACGGATCCTGGCGACCCTGATTCGCTTGCTCGGCGATTTCGACCTCGCCGAAGAGGCGTTGCACGAAGCCTTCTTCGTCGCGGTCGAGCGCTGGCAGCGCGACGGTGTGCCGGATAATCCGCGTACCTGGCTGGTGTCGACCGGGCGCTTCAAGGCTATTGATGCATTGCGTCGGCGGGCGCGATTCAGTGCCTCCCGGGCCGCACTGGTCAATCAGCTGGAAGAGCTTGAAGAGACCGACTGGAGCGAGGACGACGTGGAGGACGACCGCCTGCGTTTGATCTTCACCTGTTGTCACCCGGCCTTGGCGGCAGATGCCCAGGTGCCGCTGACGCTTCGGGAGATCTGCGACCTGACCACCGAGGAAATCGCCCGGGCTTTTCTCACCACGCCGACCACCATCGCCCAGCGTATCGTCCGTGCCAAGGCGAAGATTCGCGACGCGAAGATCCCTTATCAAGTGCCGTCCCTGGCGGAGTTGCCGGAGCGTCTGGACAGTGTTTTGCGGGTGATTTATCTGGTGTTCAACGAAGGTTATTCGGCGTCGATGGGCGCGCAGTTGACCCGCGAAGACCTGACCGCGGAAGCCATACGCCTCGCTCGCTTGTTGATGGAACTGCTGCCGGAACCGGAGGTGATGGGCTTGCTGGCGCTGATGCTGCTGCATGAGTCGCGCCGCCCGGCACGGACCTCGGCGGCGGGTGAACTGATTGTGCTGGATGAACAGGACCGCTCGCTGTGGAATGCCCAACAAATCGCCGAAGGCTGTGGGCTGCTGGAGAAGGCACTGGGCACCCGGCGCTTCGGCCCCTACTGCCTGCAAGCGGCAATTGCCGCGGTACATGCCGAAGCGCCGACCGCCAGGGACACCGACTGGGCGCAGATTGTCGGCCTGTATGACGTACTGCTGCGGGCGCTGCCTTCGCCGGTGATCGAATTAAATCGCGCGGCAGCCCTGGCTCAGCGCGATGGCCCGTTGGCGGGGCTGGTATTGATCGAGGGCATTCTGGCGCGTGGCGAGTTGCTCGACTACCACCTGGCGCATTCGGCTCGGGCGGAGTTTTGCCGGCAGCTGGGGCGGGTCGAGCAGGCGAGGGCGGCTTATCAACGAGCCCTCGAATTGACCCGGCAGTTGCCTGAGCGGCGGTTTATCGAGCGGCGGCTTGAAGAGCTGTAGGAGCTGCCGCAGGCTGCGATCTTTTGATTTTGGCGCCCGTCCGGCCAACGCATTGTCCGCCGGAAAGATCGCGTTTATCCATCGATGCCCCGACCCCCTGTAGGAGCTGCCGCAGGCTGCGATCTTTTGATTTTGGCGCCCGTCCGGCCAACGCATTGTC
>NZ_CABVHQ010000138.1 GCF_902497895.1 Pseudomonas fluorescens | reverse complement strand
GTGCTGGCGCCGCTGCCATTGCGTGGAGCGCTTGGACGACCTGCGCCACCGCTGCGTGGCGCCGTACCGGCACCTGCGCCTGCACCAGCGCCTTGCGCCGGAGCGCCTGGACGACGGCCACGGCCTTGAGGTGCCTTTTGCTGCGGAATGTAATCGACGCGGTTACCGAAGTTATCAACGTCGTCGTCGAGAAACTCATCCGGTGCACGATCAGCTGCTGCACGTGGAGCCGGCTGGCGCTGTTCGCGGGCTGGAGTGCCTTCACGCGGTTTCTGCTCGCGAGCAGGTCGATCGGAGCGAGCTGCGGCCGCAGGCTTCTCTTTGCCGCCCTTGTCCTTGCCCTTGTCCTTGCGACCACCGCCGCCACCGCTGCCGTTCGGGCCGTCACCACGTGGGCCGCGCGGAGCATTGCGCGGGTTACGCACATCCGGACGCTCACGAACTTCAGGTTTCTCGGCTTCTACGGCACTGGAGTCAAAACCCATCAGGTCGCCATCGGCGATTTTCTGCTTGGTCATGCGCTCGATGCTTTTCAGCAGTTTTTCTTCATCCGGAGCCACCAGCGAGATCGCTTCGCCCGAACGACCGGCACGACCAGTACGGCCGATCCGGTGCACATAGTCTTCGTCGACGTTCGGCAGCTCGAAGTTGACCACGTGCGGCAGCTGGTCGATATCCAGGCCGCGAGCGGCGATATCGGTAGCAACCAGGATCCGCACTTCACCGGCCTTGAAATCGGCCAGGGCTTTGGTGCGGGCGTTCTGGCTCTTGTTCCCGTGAATGGCAACGGCGGTGAGGCCGTGCTTGTCCAGGTACTCGGCCAGGCGGTTGGCGCCGTGCTTGGTGCGGGTGAAGACCAGGACCTGTTCCCAGGCACCGGCAGTAATCAGGTGCGCCAGCAGCGAACGCTTGTGGCTGGCCGCCAGGCGGAATACCCGTTGCTCGATACGCTCGACCGTGGTGTTCGGTGGCGTGACTTCGATGCGCTCCGGGTTGTGCAACAACTTCCCGGCCAAGGCCGTAATGTCATTGGAGAAGGTCGCGGAGAACAGCAGGTTCTGACGCTTGGCCGGCAAGCGGGCCAGGACCTTTTTCACGTCATGGACGAAGCCCATGTCGAGCATCCGGTCGGCTTCGTCCAGCACGAGAATTTCCACGTGGGACAGATCGACGCTGCCTTGGCCGGCGAGGTCGAGCAAGCGGCCAGGACAGGCCACCAGCACGTCAACGCCACGGGACATGGCCTGAACCTGTGGGTTCATGCCGACGCCGCCGAAGATGCAGGCGCTGACGAATTTCAAGTCGCGAGCATAAACCTTGAAGCTCTCGTGCACTTGTGCCGCGAGTTCGCGAGTCGGGGTCAGGACCAGTACGCGTGGTTGGCGGGGGCCGTGACGCTGTGATTTGTCCGGGTGACCGTTGGGGAACAACCGCTCCAGAATCGGAAGGGCGAAGCCGCCGGTTTTACCAGTACCTGTCTGTGCCGCGACCATCAAGTCGCGACCTTGCAACACGGCGGGAATGGCCCGCTGTTGCACCGGAGTAGGCTCGGTATAGCCCGCTGCCTCGATGGCGCGGACTAAAGCCTCGGAGAGACCGAGGGAAGCAAAGGACATGAGTAATCCTGTTTTAGTTAGGGCTTGGCCCAAAGGGATAGTCTTGCCTGGCGCGAATGGCGTTTAAGAGGACGCAATCCCGTCCGGTCCTGCTGGGGCTTGAAGGCTCATCTGAAAGCGCCCGCGCGGGCCAAAGGCTGCGCTGTAGCGGTGTCGAGATGCCTTTTACAAGACCGAGCGTCCGGGCGTGAGCCTGGCGGGAAGGCGGGAGTATAACAGAGCAATCACTGCGCGCTGCTTTCCTGCTGCTCAACGGTTTTTTCAGGGGGGCTTGACGTTATCGAGTGCTGGGTCGCAAGGGTCTCGTTGCCGGCATACCGGGCGCTGAGCGCGGCATAGGCCGGTTCACGCTTGAAGCGCTTGAGTTCGGCGCCGAATCGCTGCACCAGCAAATCCATCCCGGCATTGCGCCGCAGCGCCAGAAACTGGCTATTACTGCTGATCACTGTCGGGTTTTCACTGATTTGATCGCGCAATTTCAATTCGTTGAGCAGGTACTGGCCAACCCGGCGATCAGTAATCAACAGATCGATTCGCCCTCGCAGCAGTTTGCCGAAGTTGGCTTCATGGCTGGGGGCCGGTTCGCGCAGAAACAGGGGCGATTCGCTGAAGTCCTGGCTGTACAGGTAACCCGGCGAGGTTCCGACAGTCAGCCCCCGCAAGTCCTCAAGGGTGTGAAAGAGGTGAGGCCGCTCATTGGCGTAGAACATCACAAAATCCACCTGCGACAGCGGTTCGCTGGGATAAAGCAGTGTGCTATCGCGTTCGTTACTGTGGAATATATCCAGGATACCGTCGGCCTGGCCTTGTTCGAGCATGGCCAGACAGCGCTTCCAGGGCAGAAACTGCCACTCGACTTCGATCCCCAGGCGCTGGAAGACAATCGCCGTGGTTTCGTAGTCCAGACCCCGAGCCTGGCCGTTTTCCTCATACACATAAGGTGCCCAGGGTTCGGTGACAATACGCAGCTTCTCGCCCCGGGCTGCAAGGCTCAGGCAAGTGAAAAGAAGGCCGGTGAACAGCTGGGCGAATAGAGGCATGGCTTGAGATTACGACGAGAAACCGTAAAGAGCCAGAAACTGGATCCGCAAGCTCTGGTTGAGGCGTCAAAAGCAAATGATCGCAACCTTCGGCAACTCCTACAGAGGAACATGAACCACCGCGTAGGAGCTGCCGCAGGCTGCGATCTTTTGATCTTGCTTAAAGCTTTCAACGTGTAGCTTGCAGCTGCCTCAACGCGGCAGCTTCAGGTTGTTCCACACCGCCAGGCTAGGTTCGGCCTGGTTCAGGGTATAGAAGTGCAACCCTGGTGCGCCACCTTGCAGCAAGCGTTCACACATCTGCGTGATGACCTGCTCGCCGAAAGCCTGGATGCTCTGGGTGTCATCACCGTAAGCTTCCAGTTGCTTGCGGATCCAGCGTGGGATTTCCGCGCCGCAGGCATCGGAGAACCGCGCCAGTTTGCTGTAGTTGGTGATCGGCATGATGCCCGGCACGATCGGGATGTTCACGCCCATGGCCCGTACACGCTCGACGAAATAGAAGTAGCTGTCGGCGTTGAAGAAGTACTGGGTGATTGCACTGTCGGCGCCAGAGTTGGCCTTGCGCACGAAGTTGAGCAGATCCTCTTCGAAATTGCGCGCTTGCGGGTGCATTTCCGGGTAAGCGGCGACTTCGATGTGGAAATGGCTGCCGGTCTCTTCGCGAATGAAACTCACCAGATCATTGGCGTGGCGCATTTCACCGCTGGCGATGCCCATGCCCGACGGCAGGTCACCGCGCAGGGCGACGATACGGGTGATGCCCGCATCCTTGTACTGGCTCAACAGGCCGCGCAGATCGTCCTTGCTGTCGCCAACGCAGGACATATGCGGCGCCGCAGGAATTTTTACTTCGTGCTCCAGCTGCAACACGGTATTCATCGTGCGATCACGGGTGGAGCCGCCTGCGCCATAAGTGCAGGAGAAGAAATCGGGGTTGTAACTGGCCAGATGACGGGCAGTGGCGAGGAGCTTTTCATGCCCGGCATCGGTCTTGGTCGGGAAGAACTCAAAGCTGTAGCGACGGTCTTGGGACATGGTCGTATCCTTGGAAACTCGAAAACCGGATGCTTGCCCCCGCGTAGGAGCTGCCGAAGGCTGCGATCT
>NZ_CABVHQ010000137.1 GCF_902497895.1 Pseudomonas fluorescens | reverse complement strand
GCTGGCGGAGCCTGCGATCTTTTCGGCGGATACCACCATCGCCAGGATCAAAAGATCGCAGCCTGCGGCAGCTCCTACGGGCACCCACGACATTGCAGGGGCATGCGGTCGGCGTAGGAGCTGGCGGAGCCTGCGATCTTTTCGGCGGATACCACCATCGCCAGGATCAAAAGATCGCAGCCTGCGGCAGCTCCTACGGGCAATGCAGTTCTCTCAAGCGGAGCAGCCTTGCGATCCAACTGCAAGTTGCGGCGATGGGCCGGTTTTGTGTCGTTTATCTCAAGCGTCATGCCCAAAAATTAAACCGACGTCAAAATGCCACTATTTAGTGTAGATTCGCCGACTCAAGGCTCGGAAAGGGTCGGGAATGGAACAACACTAAAGGAATTCGGCATGCCCGCACTTCGCAATTTGACCGCCGCTGTGCTCATAGCATTGACCACAGGTTGCGCTACAGGCCTTGACCCGTATCAAGAGGCGGAGCTCGCCAACTATCGCGCCAATAACCTCGCCGTGCAGGAGAAGAGTACAGCCCTCGCCGCCGGCCTCGGTCTTCTGCCGGGTGTAGGCTCCTTTTATGGTCGCGCCTATGGCTATGGCGTAGCGAATCTCCTGCTTTGGCCCTTCTCCATGATTTGGGATCCAATAAGCGGGCATCACGCGGCGGAGTTCATCAACTATCAAGCCACCAAAGCCCACATCACCAAGTTGAAAAGGCGTGAGGTGCTAATGCTTGATAACAAGTTGGATGCGAATGAGATCGACCTGAATCAGTACGCGCGAGAAAAGCAGAAGGTTGAAGAAAAGTACTCATACACTCTTTGATCAATTCAGGGCTCTCGCCTGGCAGACTGCGGGATTGGTGATGCACACAAAATCTGTACACAACCCGGTCCCCGTGTAGGAGCTGCCGCAGGCTGCGATCTTTTGACCCTGGCGACGGTGGCCTCCGCCGAAAAGATCGCAGCCTATCGGCAGCTCCTACGCCGACCGCATGCACCTGCAATATCGTGGGTGCCCGCCATTCCCCGTGTAGGAGCTGCCGCAGGCTGCGATCTTTTGATCCTGGCGATGGTGGCCTCCGCCGAAAAGATCGCAGCCTATCGGCAGCTCCTACGCTGACCGCATGCACCTGCAATATCGTGGGTGCCCGCCATTCCCCGTGTAGGAGCTGCCGCAGGCTGCGATCTTTTGATCCTGGCGACGGTGGCCTCCGCCGAAAAGATCGCAGCCTATCGGCAGCTCCTACGCTGACCGCATGCATCTGCAATGTCGTGGGTGCCCGCCATTCCCCCGTGTAGGAGCTGCCGCAGGCTGCGATCTTTTGATCCTGGCGACGGTGGCCTCCGCCGAAAAGATCGCAGCCTATCGGCAGCTCCTACGCCGACCGCATGCACCTGCAATGTCGTGGGTGCCCGCAGTTCCTCTGTAGGAGCCTGCTCGCGATGGGTCGCGCAGCGACCCCCCCCAAAAAAACGCCCATAAAAAACCCGGCATCAAGGCCGGGTCCAGGAAGCGTTGAGGCTATGTGTCAGTCTTGCTTCGCAGGCTTGACCAATCGCTTTTCCAGCTCGCGACATGCGCTCTGGATCATGGTTTCAGTGATCGGTACTTCGCGCCCTTGAGCGTCGATAATGGAGCACCCCAGTGATTGGTCTGGCTGGGTGCGGATCACTTCAATCTTGTCATCGCTACTGTGTTGCAAGGACATGTGCCTGTCTCCTCATCAGGTTGTGCGCTCTTACTGTATAGCCGACAAGTGACCACTCTGTGACAACTCCGTACAGGGCAGCAAAGCGGCATCACTAGTCGACCAGATATAACCTCGAACTTCCACCCGAACTTTAGATCAATAACATCTAGGCTCTAGTGTCAGAGGTCATATTTAACCTCACTCATTCTGATTTACCGAGTTCCAGCCGATGGGCGGGTGTAGGCTGGGCTGCGCTTCTCCCTTCTGGCTATGCTTTTGGATGGTTTCCATGCTCTCTGCCACTCAACGCCGTGCAATCCGCCTGGCCACTCATTTTGTCGCGCCGTACCGCTGGCAGGCACTCGGCGCCTTGCTGGCGTTGATCGTCACGGCGGGGATCACCTTGTCCATGGGCCAGGGGATCCGGTTGGTGGTGGATCAGGGGTTCATGACCCAGTCGCCACAATTGCTCAACCAGTCCATCGGCCTGTTTCTGTTGCTGGTAGTTGGGCTGGCGGTGGGCACTTTTGTGCGTTTCTATCTGGTGTCGTGGATCGGCGAGCGCTGCGTGGCGGATATTCGTCGGCAGGTGTTCAACCATTTGATCTACTTGCACCCGGGATTTTATGAAAACAACCGAAGTTCGGAAATCCAGTCGCGGTTGACCACCGACACTACGCTGTTGCAATCGGTGATCGGCTCATCGCTGTCGCTGTTTCTGCGCAATGCCTTGATGGTCATCGGCGGGATAGTGTTGTTGTTTATCACCAATCCCAAACTGACCAGCATTGTGGTCGTGGCCTTGCCGCTGGTATTGGCGCCGATCCTGATTTTCGGTCGACGAGTACGCAGCCTGTCGCGCCTGAGCCAGGACCGCATCGCCGATGTCGGCAGCTACGTGTCGGAAGCCCTCGGCCAGATCAAGACCGTGCAGGCTTACAATCATCAGCCCCAGGACGAACAGCGCTTTGCCGCGACGGTGGAGCAGGCCTTTATCACCGCCCGCCAACGTATCTTCCAGCGCGCCTGGCTGATTACCCTGGTGATCGTGCTGGTGCTGGGGGCCGTCGGGGTGATGCTCTGGGTTGGCGGCATGGACGTGATCGCCGGGCGGATCAGCGCGGGCGAACTGGCCGCGTTCGTTTTTTACAGCCTGATCGTCGGCGGCGCCTTCGGCACGTTGAGCGAAGTGATCGGCGAGCTGCAGCGCGCGGCCGGGGCCGCCGAGCGGATTGCCGAGTTGTTGCGCTCGGAAAACATCATCCAGGCGCCAGACACCGGCGCGACCCCATTGCCTGAGCGGGTCGACGGTAATCTGCTGCTGGAGGAGTTGCGTTTTTCCTACCCGTCGCGGCCGGAAAGTTATGCCATCGACGGCCTGAGTCTGACCATCAAGGCCGGCGAAACCCTGGCGCTGGTCGGGCCTTCCGGGGCGGGCAAGTCGACTATCTTCGACCTGCTGCTGCGTTTTTATGATCCGCAGCAGGGCCGAATCCTGCTCGATGGGCATCCCTTGACCCAACTTGAGCCACTCGACCTGCGCCGCTGCTTTGCCCTGGTCTCGCAAAGCCCGGCGCTGTTTTTCGGCAGCATCGAGGAGAACATTCGCTACGGCAATCCATCGGCGACCTTCGCCCAGGTCGAAGAGGCCGCACGCATTGCCCACGCCCATGATTTTATCCTGCAGATGCCCCACGGCTACCAGACCCACCTCGGCGATGCCGGCCTCGGCCTCTCCGGCGGCCAGCGGCAACGCCTGGCAATCGCCCGGGCGCTGCTGGTCGACGCACCGATCCTGCTGCTGGACGAAGCCACCAGCGCCCTCGACGCCCAGAGCGAACACCTGATCCAGCAAGCGTTGCCCAGCCTGATGAAAAACCGCACCACCCTGGTCATCGCCCACCGCCTGGCCACGGTCAAAAACGCCGACCGCATCGCGGTGATGGACCAGGGGAAACTGGTAGCGATCGGCACCCATCACCAATTGATCGCCAGCAACGCGTTGTATGCCCGGTTGGCGGCGTTGCAATTCAGTGACGACAAGCCTGAACTCGATGTCCGACCGTAGGAGCTGCCGCAGGCTGCGATCTGTTGATCCTGGCGATTGTGGCGTCCGCCGAAAAGATCGCAGCCTGTCGGCAGCTCCTACGCCGACCGCGTATGCCGGCAATCTCATGGTTGTCCGCAATCC
>NZ_CABVHQ010000136.1 GCF_902497895.1 Pseudomonas fluorescens | reverse complement strand
ATCTTTTGATCTTCCCAATAGGCGACTCGTTGCCTGAGCTGGCGCCAAGGTCAAAAGATCGCAGCCTTCGGCAGCTCCTACGCCGGCCGAATGCACCCGTGATACCGCGGATGTACACAAATCCTGTAGGAGCTGCCGCAGGCTGCGATCTTTTGATCTTCCCAATAGGCGACTCGCTGCCTGAACTGGCGCCAAGGTCAAAAGATCGCCGCCTTCGGCAGCTCCTACGCCGGCCGAATGCACCCGTGATACCGCGGATGTACACAAATCCTGTAGGAGCTGCCGCAGGCTGCGATCTTTTGATCTTCCCAATAGGCGACTCGTTGCCTGAGCTGGCGCCAATGTCAAAAGATCGCAGCCTTCGGCAGCTCCTACGCAGGTCAACACAAGGTCATTCCCATGAGCGAACTGGATCGTTATCTACACGCCGCGACCCGCGACAACACCCGGCGCAGTTACCGGGCGGCGATCGAGCACTTCGAAGTCAGTTGGGGCGGGTTCCTGCCGGCAACCAGCGACAGCGTGGCGCGCTATCTGGTGGCCCATGCCGGCGTGCTGTCGATCAACACCCTTAAGCTGCGGCTGTCCGCGCTGGCGCAGTGGCATAACAGTCAGGGTTTTGCCGACCCGACCAAGGCTCCGGTGGTGCGCAAGGTCTTCAAGGGCATTCGCGCATTGCATCCGGTCCAGGAAAAGCAGGCCGAACCCTTGCAGCTGCAGCATCTGGAGCAGGTCGTCGCCTGGCTGGATCAGGAAGCACGGCAAGCCCTGGCCGACGGCGATCAACCGACCTTGCTGCGCGCCAGACGCGATGCCGCGCTGATTCTGCTGGGCTTCTGGCGCGGCTTTCGGAGCGATGAGCTGTGTCGGGTGCACATCGAGCATGTGCAAGCCACTGCCGGTTCGGGCATCACCCTTTATCTGCCGCGCAGCAAAAGTGATAGAGACAATCTCGGCAAGACTTATCAAACCCCGGCGTTGCAGCGCTTGTGCCCGGTGCAGGCGTACATCGAATGGATCAATGCCGCCGGGTTGGTGCGCGGTCCGGTGTTTCGCGGGATCGATCGCTGGGGCAACTTGAGCGAAGCAGGCTTGCACGCCAATAGCGTGATTGCGCTGTTGCGTCAGGCATTGCAGCGGGCCGGGATTCCCGCCGAGCAGTACACCAGCCATTCATTGCGTCGGGGTTTCGCGACCTGGGCCCACCGCAGCGGCTGGGACTTGAAGTCGTTGATGAGTTATGTCGGCTGGAAGGACATGAAATCGGCCATGCGCTATGTCGAAGCCAGCCCGTTTCTGGGGATGGCCCGGGTTGCCGAGAAGCCGGTTGCTTAGAGCTTTCTTCTATTAAAAGAGTCTGCTAATAGCCAAAACCAATCGGTCGCATGAGCTTTGCCAATGAGCCTTCAGGGGGTTGAGTGGGTAGGATTCACCCATCAACTTTACAACCCCTGACGGAGAGTCACCGATGCCTATCATCAACAGCCAAGTAAAACCGTTCAAAGCCACCGCATTCAAAAACGGCGCATTTGTCGAAGTGTCGGACGCCGATCTGAAAGGCAAATGGTCTGTAGTGTTTTTCTACCCGGCCGACTTCACCTTCGTTTGCCCAACCGAACTGGAAGACCTCGCTGACAACTACGCCGAGTTCCAGAAATTGGGCGTTGAAATTTATAGCGTGTCGACCGACACCCACTTTGCCCACGCGGCCTGGCACAACACGTCGGCTGCCATCGAAAAAATCCAGTACACCATGATTGGCGACCCGACCCACGTCATCTCCCGCAACTTCGACGTGCTGATCGAAGAAGTCGGCCTGGCTGACCGTGGCACCTTCGTGATCAACCCTGAAGGCCAGATCAAAATCGTCGAACTGAACGACGGTGGTGTAGGCCGTGACGCATCCGAGCTGCTGCGCAAGATCAAGGCCGCCCAATACGTCGCTGCTCACCCAGGCGAAGTCTGCCCGGCCAAATGGAAGGAAGGCGAGGCCACTCTGGCTCCGTCCCTGGACCTGGTCGGCAAGATCTAAGTCTGTGACTAGCACCAGGGCGGAACTCCGCACCTAAGTTAGCTGCACCGCCCTCAAAAACGCCCGGGCGAGTTGGTCGCCTGTGTGGCGAGTTCTGTCAGTCAATTTCGGCGCCGGCAGCCCATATCCTGCGTTGCCGCTCCTCCCCATAGCGGGCTATGAGTCGTCGCGGCGCCTTGGCTCTGGACTGCCGGCATCCGACCTTGATCTAACGAACTCGCCGTACAGGCGACAGCTCGGGCGGTTTTTTTCGACACAAACAAAGGAAATCGCCCGTATGTTGGACGCCAATCTTAAAGCTCAGTTGAAGTCATACCTGGAACGGGTCACCCAGCCGATCGAGATCGTTGCCTCCCTCGACGACGGTGCGAAATCCCGGGAAATGCTCGCGCTGCTCAAAGACGTTGCCAGTCTTTCCACCCAGATTACCTTGCACGACAACGGTGACGATGGGCGTAAACCATCGTTCTCGATCAACCGCCCGGGAAGCGAGATCAGCCTGCGTTTTGCCGGCATCCCCATGGGACACGAATTCACGTCGCTGGTGCTGGCCTTGCTGCAAGTCGGCGGCCACCCCTCGAAGGCCAGTAGTGAGGTGATCGAGCAGATCCGCTCGCTCAAAGGCGAGTTCAACTTCGAGACGTATTTCTCGCTGTCCTGCCAGAACTGCCCGGACGTGGTCCAGGCACTGAACCTGATGGCGGTGTTGAATCCGAACATCCGCCACGTCGCCATCGACGGCGCGTTGTTCCAGGATGAAGTCAATGATCGGCAGATCATGGCCGTGCCCAGCGTTTACCTGAATGGTGTGAACTTCGGCCAGGGCCGGATGGGCCTGGAAGAAATTCTCGGCAAAATCGACACCAGCGGCAGCGAGCGTCAGGCCGAAAAGATCAGCGCCAAACCAGCCTTTGATGTGTTGGTGGTCGGCGGTGGCCCGGCCGGTGCCGCGGCCGCGATCTATGCCGCTCGTAAAGGCATTCGCACCGGCGTGGCTGCGGAGCGTTTCGGTGGGCAGGTGCTGGACACCATGGCCATCGAGAACTTTATCTCGGTCCAGGAAACCGAAGGGCCGAAACTGGCCGTGGCCCTGGAAGAACACGTCAAGCAATACGACGTCGACATCATGAACCTGCAACGCGCCGACAAGTTGCTGCCGGGCAAGCACGGCGAGCTGCATGAAATCAAATTCGCCAGCGGCGCTTCGTTGAAAGCCAGGACGGTGATTCTCGCGACGGGTGCCAGGTGGCGTGAAATGAACGTCCCGGGTGAACAGCAATACCGCAACAAAGGCGTGGCGTACTGCCCGCACTGCGACGGTCCGCTGTTCAAGGGCAAGCGCGTGGCGGTGATTGGCGGCGGTAATTCCGGTGTCGAAGCAGCCATCGACCTGGCCGGTATCGTGGCCCACGTCACCCTGCTGGAGTTCGATCTGCAGTTGCGCGCCGATGCAGTGTTGCAGCGCAAGTTGCACAGCCTGCCGAACGTCACCGTGATCACCCGGGCGCAAACCACTGAAGTCATCGGCGACGGACAGAAGGTCAATGGCCTGCGTTACAAGGATCGTCAGTCAGAGGAACTGCGCACCGTCGAGCTGGAAGGGATCTTTGTGCAGATCGGCCTGCTGCCTAACACCGACTGGCTCAAAGGCACCGTCGAGCTGTCGCCGCGCGGCGAGATCATCGTCGATGCGCGTGGCGAGACTTCCCTGCCAGGCGTGTTCGCTGCTGGTGACGTGACCACCGTGCCCTACAAGCAGATTGTCATAGCGGTGGGCGAGGGCGCGAAGGCCTCCCTCAGCGCGTTCGATCATTTGATTCGGACTTCTGCGCCGGCATAAGCAATAACGCAAAAAACCAAACCCCGTAGGAGCTGCCGCAGGCTGCGATCTTTTGATCTTGCTTTTGGGCAGTCTCCGAAACTGTTAAAAGATCGCAGGCTCCGCCAGCTCCTACAAAAGCCGCGCTCGACTCGGTCCCGTAGGAGCTGCCGCAGGCTGCGATCTTTTGATCTTGCTTTTGGGCAGTCTCCGAAACTGTTA
>NZ_CABVHQ010000135.1 GCF_902497895.1 Pseudomonas fluorescens | reverse complement strand
TCTTGCATCAGCACCCGCGCGGGACGGTACTGGATTTCCCGGTCGGAGCGACGTTCCTTGAGCCAGCCGGCGATGGCCCTGAGGTCGGCGCCGGTAACGGTTTTGTCGTCTTCCCAGCGCAGCAGGTTTTCCAGCAGGACTTTCAGCGACATGGGCAGCTGGTCGAGGTCGCCGAGGGACTTGGCGGCCTCCGGGAGACTGAAGTAGTGATAGGTCTTGGCGTCGACTTCTAATGTTTTAAGGGTTTTCAGGCTATCGAGGGACGGCATTGAATGACTCCTTTTTAGTCCGCACGGCTAGGACGGGACGAGCGGAGCATTAAACCTAGCTCTGTTTGGTGCTTGTGGCTAATAACCGGACTCTATGGGCAGGTCCGGGGTGGCGAACTCGGCTATCATGCGCCGGTTTTCGTGACAGGCTTCGCTTCAGGGCAGGAGCGAGCTGGCTCGCGATGGACGTTAAGGATAACGCGTGTTTTCTGAATACACGCGCCGCTCTTGAGTCCATCGCGAGCAAGCTCGCTCCTGCAGGGTCAGGGCAAGCCTGAGCGTCACGCAGTGGCTGAATTTCTCGCCGACTGCCCAGGAGTATCAATGAACACCCTCTTTATGCATTGCCGGCCGGGCTTCGAAGGCGAAGTCTGCTCCGAGATATCCGAACACGCGGCGCGGCTGAATGTGGCGGGTTATGCCAAGGCCAAGACCAGCAGCGCCTGTGCCGAGTTCGTCTGCACCGAAGACGACGGCGCCGAACGGCTGATGCGCGGCCAGCGTTTCGCCGAGCTGATCTTCCCGCGGCAATGGGCTCGCGGGATGTTTATCGACTTGCCGGAAACCGACCGCATCAGCGTGATCCTCGCGCAGATGGCGGCATTTCCGACCTGCGGCAGTCTGTGGCTGGAGGTGGTGGATACCAATGACGGTAAAGAGCTGTCGAATTTCTGCAAAAAGTTCGAAGGCCCGTTGCGCAAGGCGCTGACCGGTGCCGGCAAGCTGGTGGAAGATGCCGGCAAGCCTCGGTTGCTGCTGACTTTTAAAAGCGGGCGCGAAGTGTTTCTCGGCCTGGCGGAAAGCCACAACTCGGCGATGTGGCCGATGGGCATTCCGCGCCTGAAGTTTCCCCGCGATGCGCCAAGCCGTTCGACCCTGAAACTGGAAGAGGCCTGGCACCACTTTATCCCCCGCGATCAGTGGGACGAGCGCCTGCACAGCGACATGACCGGCGTCGACCTGGGTGCCGCTCCCGGCGGCTGGACCTGGCAGCTGGTGAATCGCGGCATGCTGGTGACCGCCATCGACAACGGCCCGATGGCCGAGAGCCTGATGGACACCGGGCTGGTCCAGCATTTGATGGCTGACGGCTTTACCTTCAAGCCCAAGCAGCCGGTGGACTGGATGGTCTGCGACATCGTCGAGAAACCGGCGCGCAACGCGGCGATGCTGGAGGAATGGATTGGCGAGGGGCATTGCCGCGAAGCGGTGGTCAACCTCAAGCTGCCGATGAAACAGCGCTATGCCGAAGTGAAGCGCTTGCTCGAACGCATCGCCGACGGGTTCAAGGAGCGCGGCATTCGGGTCGAGATCGGCTGCAAGCAGCTGTACCACGACCGTGAAGAAGTGACCTGCCATTTGCGCCGGCTGGATGTGAAGAAACCCAAGTCCCGTTGAACCCCTTGGGATCCGGGCTTGCCCTAATACCAATCGGTTAAGGAATTTCCAGCTTCGGACATTCCTCTAGGTTAAGGAATTTCCGGCTTGGCACATTCTCCCGTAGCAGCTGCCGAGCCTGCGAGGCTGCGTTCGGCTGCGCAGCAGTCGTAAATCCTGCTGCCACGGTTTGTCTGGAATACCGCGGTGCCTGATTTTACGACCGCTTCGCGGCCGAACGCAGCCTCGCAGGCTCGGCAGCTGCTACGTGAGCCGAATTCAGCCTCGTAAAACATCTGGGCAAGGCCGTTCCCACAAACACTACAGATGACTCGAGACCCGGCAATGCGCGACAATGCCGGCAAGTTTCAGGAGTGAATCATGAGTGAAATGCTTGATACGCCGGTAGACGGCACCCTCGACGCCACTGGCCTCAATTGCCCGGAGCCGGTGATGATGCTGCACCAGCACATTCGTGACCTGGTGCCCGGCGGCTTGCTCAAGGTGATCGCCACCGATCCCTCGACCCGGCGCGATATCCCGAAGTTCTGTGTGTTTCTCGACCATGAACTGGTGGCGCAGCAGGAAGAGGCAGGCACCTACCTCTACTGGATTCGCAAGAAGTTGATTTAACCCGCCGAGCGGCTGATGCGGATGCGCTTGCGGGCGCTGCGCGTCAGGCGGATCGACAGCATCAGCGCCGCGCAACTCAAGCCGACGATCAAGCCCTGCCATAGCCCGCTCGGGCCGCTGGGCGTACCGAGCCAGTCGGTCAGGCCGAGGGCGTAACCCACCGGCAAGCCAATCCCCCAGTAGGCGAACAGCGTCAGGATCATCGTCACCCGGGTGTCCTGATAACCGCGCAAGGCGCCAGCCGCAGTCACCTGGATCGCATCCGAGAACTGGAACAGCGCCGAGTAGATGATCAACATCGAGGCCACCTGAATCACTATCGGGTCGGCGGTGTAGATGGTCGCGATGTGCTCGCGCAGCAACAGCATCATGCTCGCCGAGATGCAGGCATAGGCCAGCGCCGTGCCCATCCCGACGCCCGCGGCAAAGCGCGCTTCCCGGGGTGCTTCACGGCCCAGTGCCTGACCGACTCGCACGGTTACCGCCATGCCGAGGGAGTACGGGATCATGAACACCAGCGAGCTGAAGTTCAGGGCGATCTGGTGCCCGGCGACCACGGTGGCGCCGAGGCTGCCGATCAACAGGGCAATCACCGCGAAAATGCTCGACTCGGCGAACACCGCAATGCCGATCGGCAGGCCGATGCTCAGCAGGCGCTTGATCACCGCCCATTGCGGCAGATCGAAACGGCTGAACAGTTGACTCGACTGATAGGCCGGCGCCCAGCGGGTCCAGCCGGCCATGCCGAGCATCATCACCCACATCACGATCGCCGTGGCCCAGCCGCAGCCGACCCCGCCCATGGCCGGCACGCCAAAGTGACCGTAGATGAAGATGTAATTCAGCGGGATATTCAGCGCCAGCCCGCACAGGCCCAGGACCATGCTCGGACGGGTGCGGCCCATGCCGTCGCTGAAGCAGCGCAGTACATGGTACAGCGCGACGGCCGGCAAACCGCTGGCGATCCCGCGCAGGTATTCCATGCACGGGCCGATCAGTTCGGGGTCGACCTTCATGCCATGCAGGATCGGCTCGGCATTGAACAGGATCAGCGTCGCCAGCAAGCCGACCACCAGGGCCAGCCATAATGCCTGACGGACAATCGGGCCGATCTCGCCGTGAGCGCCGGCACCGAAGCGTTGCGCGACCTTAGGGGTGGTTGCCAGCAATGTACCGGTCATCAACAGGAACACCGGCACCCAGATCGAGTTGCCCAGCGCCACCGCCGCCAGATCCCGCGGCCCGACCCGCCCGGCCATCACCGCATCGACGAAGCCCATGGCGGTGGTTGCCAGCTGCGCGATCATGATCGGCAGGGCCAGGCCGAGCAGGCTGCGCAGCTCGAGGCGAATCCGGGCAGGGGGGTTCAGGGAAGTGGCGGTAGGGCGGTCAGTCACGGAATTCACGGGCGAAGCGTCCAAAGGTATTGATGCGCAAGGCGGCGCATTCTACGCCTTGACGCAATGGTCAGGAAAATTCCTGTGTTGGGGATTTGTAAAACTGCCAGCCGACGGTTTGGAGGCCGAAGCAATCTCCAAAGCTTCACAGATCCAATGTGGGAGATTCAATGTGGGAGCGGGCTTGCTCGCGATAGCGGAGTGTCAGTCGACATCAATGTTGAATGTTAAGCACCCATCGCGAGCAAGCCCGCTCCCACATGGGTGTACTCGGTGGGCGTAGGAGCTGGCGCAGCCTGCGATCTTTTGGCGGTTCTGAAGATTGCCCAAGAGCAAGATCAAAAGATCGCAGCCTGCGGCAGCTCCTACGGTGTGCCGGTGTTCCTGATCAGTTGCGGGTGTACTCGGTGGGCGTAGGAGCTGGCGCAGCCTGCGATCTTTTGGCGGTTCTGAAGATTGCCCAAGAGCAAGAT
>NZ_CABVHQ010000134.1 GCF_902497895.1 Pseudomonas fluorescens | reverse complement strand
CTGCGATCTTTTCGGCGGTTGACGCGGGGGGAGCCTTCGCGGGCAGGCTCGCTCCCACAAAATCAAGATCAAAAGATCGCAGCCTGCGGCAGCTCCTACAGGGGGATTGCGGGCACCCGCAAGATCGCAGGTGTACGCGGGGGGATTGCAGGCACCCACACATCCCAAGTGTATGCGGCAGCTCCTACAGGGGGATTGCGGGCACCCGCAAGATCGCAGGTATACGCGGGGGGATTGCGGGCACCCGCAAGATCGCAGGTGTACGCGGGGGGATTGCAGGCATGGATTAGAGCGAGATCGGCTTACGCCCGGCAAACGAATGGGCCAGGGTTCCGCCGTCCACCAGCTCCAGCTCGCCACCCAGCGGTACGCCATGGGCGATACGCGAGGTGATCAGGCCTTTGTTGGCCAGCAACTGGGCAATGTAATGCGCCGTGGCTTCGCCTTCCACCGTGGGGTTGGTGGCGAGGATGATCTCGCTGAACGTGCCCTGCTCTTCGATCCGCGCCAGCAGTTGCGGGATGCCGATGGCTTCGGGGCCGAGCCCGTCCAGCGGCGACAGGTGCCCCTTGAGCACAAAGTAGCGGCCGCGAAAACCGGTCTGCTCCACGGCGTACACGTCCATCGGACCCTCGACCACGCACAGGATCGTATCGTCGCGACGTGGATCGGCGCATTGCGGGCATAGATCGTCTTCCGTCAGCGTGCGGCACAAACGACAATGCCCGACCCCTTCCATGGCCTGGCTCAGGGCCAGGGCCAGTCGAGAACCGCCGCTGCGATCGCGCTCGAGCAGTTGCAGCGCCATACGCTGGGCGGTTTTCTGACCCACACCCGGCAAAGTGCGCAGGGCATCGATCAATTGGCGAATCAGGGGGCTGAAGCTCATGGCACAAAGGTCCGACAAAACAACGAGACGCGGTTTATACCCGCGCTCAGGTTAACCGTCAAATACCCGGTTGCCTGCCCGCCAGCCGGCATCACCATTGGCGCTTCTCCGGCCGGGCGAGCCCGAGCTTTTCAATCCGGTAGCGCAGCATATCCCGACTCAAGCCCAGCAGACGTGCCGACTTGGTGACATTCCAGTCAGTCTTGTCGAGCATTTTGCGGACCATGTCGCGCTCGACTTCCGGCAGGTTCATCGACCCCACGTCCTCGCTGGGGCTGTAAAACTCGGGTTGCGGCTGAGACTGATGCTGAGGCGGCATGGGCAGATTCAGCGGTTCGTCGACCAGGCTCAGGCAGACGTTCAACTGGCTCGGCCCGACCCTCTCGTGGGATGCCAGCAACACCGTCTGCTCAAGCATGTTGCGCAGTTCGCGGACATTGCCAGGCCAGCTGTAACCGCACATCAGCGCCTCTGCCTGGGGGCTGAAATACAGGTTGGGCTTGCCATAGCGCTTGCCATGATGGGCCAGGAAATGTCGAGCCAGGGTCAGCACGTCTTCGCCCCGGGCGCACAGGCGCGGGACCTTGATCGAAATGATGCGCAAACGGAAAAACAGATCGCGGCGAAACTTGCCCTGCTGAACCATCTGTTCGAGGTTGCAATTGGTCGCGCTGATGATCCGCAGGTCGACCTTGCGTTCCTTGACCGCGCCGATCCGGCGGATGGTCCGATCTTCCAGCAACTTGAGCAGCTTGGCCTGCAGCAGCAGATCCATCTCGCCGATTTCATCGAGAAACAGGGTCCCGCCATCGGCGGCTTCGACCAGACCGATCCGCCGGTCCTTGGCGTCGGTGAACGCGCCTTTTTCGTGGCCGAACAATTCGGCTTCCAGAAGATTGGCGGGAATCGAGGCGCAGTTGAACTCAATGAACGGACCTTTGCTGCGCGGCCCGTCGAAGTGCAGCGCACGGGCCACCAGTTCTTTGCCGGTGCCGGTATCCCCTTCCACCAGCACCGGCGGCAGGTCGCCGCTGGCCATGCGCCGCTCCGCGTCGAGCAACTGGCCGATGGTGTTTTTCATCGCCAGCATCACCGGTGAATCGCCGATCAGCGCCTGCACCCCGGAGTTCTGCGCCTCACGTTCCTGATAGAAGGTCAGTGTGCGTTCCAGGCGATCGGCCGCCAGCGCCTTGTCCAGCAGGAGCTTGAGCTCCGCCAGGGCCACGGGTTTGGTCAGGTAATGAAAGGCCCCCTCTTTCATCGCCGTCACCGCGTCTTCGACATTGCCATAGCCGGTCATCATGATCACTTTCAGATCCGGCACGCTGCTGCGCAGGCGCTGGATCAATTCATGACCACTCATGCCGGGCAACGAGTTGTCGGTCAGCACCACATCAGGCTGACACGCCTGCAGGCATTCCAGAGCCTCTTCAGCCGAATGGCAGGCAGTGACCTCGAATTCCCTGCGCTCGAGAAAGGTCTGAATATTTTCCGCAAGGAGCTGATCGTCCTCAACCAACAGTATGCTGTGTCCCATGCTCCCCTCCCGCCACGTTGAAAACCAGGCTTATCCGGGTTCCTTCCTGTTCCCGGCTCGTCAGGCTGACCGAGCCGTTGAATTGCTCCATGACACGTTTGACCAGCATCAGGCCAACCCCGAGGCCACCTTGCCTGGTGGTGAAAAACGGTTTGAACGCCATGCGCTTGTGGTGCCGGGTCATGCCTTTGCCCGTATCCGTCAGGGTCACTCGCACCCGCCCATCCACCGCCGGCTCGACTTCGATCGTCAGTACCCCGCCCGTGCTCATGGCATCCAGGGCATTGCCGATCAGGCTGTTGAGCATCTGGCTGAGCAACCCCTCCTGGCTGAGTATCAATGGCACCTGTCCGGGTGCGAAATTCACCTGAACCCGAGCCCGGGCGATCTGTTGTTCGAAGGCCTGGAGACTGTCACGCACGCTGGCCACCAAGTCTACCGCTTTGGCCTCGTCATTGAGCGGGCGCAAGGACTGCAGGAGTTCGCGAACCCATTTGGACATGCGGTCGACCTGATTGATGATGTCGGTGATGTTCTTCTGCGCCGGGCCGGTTTCGATCTCCTGCGCCAGTTCGGCACTGGAACGAATGGACGCCAGCGGATTGCGCAGGCTATGGGCGACGGCCGAGGACATCTCGCCAAGGGCGACGAAGGTTTCATTGGTGATCAGTTGCTTGTGCTGTGCCGTCAGCAGATCCGCGGCGCGGCGCATCAGCCAATACAGACTGAAATAGATCAGCGCGCCCCCCAGCAGCGTCGCCACCCAGACCAGTATCAGCCCGCGCGTCATGCGGATAATCAGATCCCTGGGTTCCTTGTAGACCTCGACCATGGCCATGACTTTGTTTGCGCCGACATCTAGCAGCGGGATGTAGTTCTCGATGAAAAACAACTCTGGAGCGACCGGGAATTTCTGCTCCGCCCGGGAAGCATCGACGCTGTGATAGCTCGCGCAAACATGGGTCTTGAGCTCGAAGGCTTCTTCAAGGTCTTCGTCATTGGTGATCCGCTGGCCTATCAACCGTGGATTGGTCGACCAGATGATCGTCCGGTCCGGTGCATAGATGTTGGCCAGCAACACGTCTGGCAAATGCTCGACATGATCGAGAAACTCCCCGCGCGCAGTGTTCCGTGATCCCGGACTGATATCAGGGCGAGCCTGGTCCTGACGCGGATCGAGCAGCTCGCCCATGCTCAGCCCAGGAGGTAACACGACGTGGCGCATCTCCGTCGAAGCGATGGTCTTGATGAACTGGGCGGTCAGCAGCGCATCGCGATGGACACTCTCCTCTATCACAAATCGCGTGGAGAGCACCCCCAATCCCACCACCACCGAGCCGACGACGATCAGGCTGACCCAGGAAAACCAGCCCAGCAGATTAAAACGCTTTTGCGCCTCAAAGGTCCGCGCTTTAGTCGACTCCAGGTCAAGCGAGGCATTCAGTTCTGGTGTTTGCATGGTGCAGGGTCCCCGGTACTGCATTGGTTATAGCTCACTGAGCAGCGCTGCGTCGGCCCCCATTTTCCCGGCAACTTCCCCGACGAGGCGTTCTGGTTCACCGCCGACGCCGCGCTGGTGGATGCCGCACGCGGGATCGACCTGTCGTTTGTCTCGGCAGTCGAGGCGACGTTCGGTGCCGAGGATCCGATAGAGGGCGATCAGGTGAGCTTCGCGCGGATCCGCATTCCCTCACCCAGAAAGCACAGGTATCTACACAACTTTGAAATACGGCGTAGGGCTGAATCCGTAGCAGCTGCCGAGCCTGCGAGGCTGCGTTCGAGGACGCAGTCGTCGCAAATCCTGTGCCCGCGGTTTACCTGAAAAAGCGTGTTGCCTGATTTTACGAC
>NZ_CABVHQ010000133.1 GCF_902497895.1 Pseudomonas fluorescens | reverse complement strand
CTGATGCCGATAAGGCAAGTCCGGCCCGGTCTTGCCGCAGGTCAGGGCGGCGGCGCTGACGGCGAAGCTGAGCATGCCGTCGATCTGTTCGCGACTCAAGCGCTGCAAGCCCTCCACCGAATCCAGCTGCTGTTCGGTCAGCCAGGCGATCAATGCCGCCTGGAAGGTGTCGCCGGCGCCCACGGTATCGGCCATCACCACGGCACGGGCCGGCACCGACCAGGTGCCATGGCGGCGGCTGAACACGGTCGCGCCCTGGCCGCCACGGGTCAGGAATACCAGCTGGCAGCGGTGTTCCAGCCAGCCTTCGATCACGCTCTGCGGATCGCGCTCGGGGTAGAGCAGGGTCAGGTCTTCGTCACTGACCTTGATCAGGTCGGCATGCTCGACCAGAGTACCGATGCGTTCGCGCCACCGTTCGATATTCGGCTCAGGGTTGAGTCGCACGTTGGGGTCGAGGCTGATCAGGCGTTTACCGCTTTCGCGGCGGACCAGGGCCAGCAGGGTGTCGGCAATCGGCTGCACCACCAGCGAGAACGAGCCGATATGCAACCCGCGCACCTCAGTGCCCAACTCAGGCAAATGCCCCGGCAACAGCTGGCGATCGGCGCAGCCTTCGCCGCGGAAACTGTAATGCGGCGAGCCATTGGCGCCGACGGCGACCATGGCCAGGGTGGTCGGTGCATCGAATTCCTGCAGGTAGTCCGGGCGCACGCCTTCCTCCTGCAGCACTTGCTGTAAACGCCGGCCCAGGTAGTCGGTGGACAACCCGGCGAACAGCGCCACGTCGATGCCCAGGCGCCGCAGCCCGACGGCGACGTTGAACGGCGAACCGCCGGCAATCGCTTTGTAGTTCACTTTTGAAGCCTGAGCGCTGGCGTCGTTTTCACTGAAGAAATCGAACAGCGCTTCGCCACATACCAGATACATAGTCGTTCGCTCTTTAAAGGTTCGCTACATGCTGTTGATAGCGTTCGTAGGCCTGTTGATAGGCAGCCACGTTGGCTGCGACGGGTAAGGTTTCGCTGGCGGAATCGAGGCTGACACAGCGTTCGCAGAGTTCAGGCAGGCCTTGTTCCGATCCGCTGGCCAAGGATTGGCACCAGGCCGCCTGAATCGCCGCACCCAAGGCGGCGGCCTCGCTTTGTTCGGTGCAGACCACCGGGGTGTTCATGATATCGGCGACCATCTGGCGCCACATCGGACTTTTCGAGCCGCCGCCAATCAATCGAATGCTGCGGCTCTGCAAGCCGCTGTTGCGCAGCAGATCCAGGCCATACCGCAAGCCGAAGGTGGTGCCTTCAACCACGGCGCGGCACAGGTTGGCCGGGGTCAGGTTGGTCATGGTCAAGCCCAGCAGGCTCGCGCTGGCATGGGGCAGGGCGGGGACCCGTTCGCCGTTGAGGAACGGCAGCATGCACACGCCTTCGGCACCGATGGGTGCCTCTTCGACCAACTGGTTGAAGCGCTCGATGTCCAGCCCCAGCAATTCGCGAATTACCCCGGTGGCGTTGGTCAGGTACATGGTGCAGATCAGCGGCAGCCAGCCGCCCGTGGATGAGCAGAAAGTGGCCACCGTCGCATCCGGGCTGACCTGTGGTCGTTCGGCATAGCCATACACGGTGCCGGAGGAACCGAGGCTCATGGTGATTGCACCGGGCTGGATGTTGCCGGTGCCGATGGCGCCCAGCATGTTGTCACCGCCGCCGCTGGAGACCAGTGCCTTGGGGTTGAGGCCCAACTGCTCGGCGATCTCGGGAAGAAGAGTGCCCACAGGCATATGGGATTCAATCAAGGGCGGCAAAGCGGACACCAGGCGACCGTCGGGGTCGATATGGTTGAGCAATGCCACGTCCCATTCACGACTGCGCACATTGAAATAACCGGTGCCCGAGGCATCGCCATATTCGGCGCAACGGCGGCCGGTCAGCCAGTAGTTGAGGTAGTCGTGGGGCAACAAGATGCTTGCGATCTGCGCAAAAGCCTCAGGCTGCTGTTCTTTGGTCCAAAGCAGTTTCGACACCGTATAACCTGGCGCGATGACCACGCCTAGGCGTTCCAGCGAACCGCTTTCGCCGCCCAGATGAGTCAGCAGTCGAGCGTTCTGCGCGGTGGACTCTGTATCGCACCAGAGCTTGGCTGGGCGCAGCACTTTACCTTGCTGGTCGAGCAGAACCAGGCCGTGTTGCTGGCCTGAGACGCCGATGCCGAGGATCTGCTGGCCGCTGACTTGCGCTGCGAGCAATGCCTGGCGGGTGGCGAGGATGAATGCGTCCAGCCACTGCGCGGTGTCCTGCTCGCGACGGCCATTAGCGCCGCTGAGCATGCTATGGGCGGCAGCGCCCTGGCCCAGGACCTTGCCACTGACCGAGTCGAGGACAATGGCTTTGGTGCCCTGGGTGCCACAGTCGATACCGAGGAAGAGTTTTTGGTTTGCCATAGTCGAGCCTGTGTAATTCCCATGAACGCCAATCCCCCGCGAGCCGAACGCAGCCTGCTACGGATTAGCCAACACCCGCTCCAGCGTCCTGGTCACCCCGTCCTCGCGCAAGCTGTTGAAGCACCGCTCAAACGCCGCCACGAACTGTGCCGACTCGGGAATCGCCGCACCAAAAATCTCCTCAACCCCGAGCACCCGCTGAGTGATCAACCCATCATCCGCCACCAACCCCTGACAGAACTCGGCCCGCGGATCCGCAATGCCATAGCGCTGGCCATTCTCATCGACCCCTTTCAGGTACAGCGCCCACGCGGCAACCATCAGCGCCGCACGCTCAGTCTCCTGACCGTCCGCAATCAAACGATTGATGGTCGGCACGGTGAATTTGGGAAACTTGGACGATCCATCGGAGCAGACGCGTTCCAGCTGATCGGCAATCGCCTGGTTGGAAAAGCGCTTTATCAGGGTGTCTTTGTACCGGGTCAAATCGATCCCCGGCACCGGCGCCAGTTGCGGCGTGACATCGAGGTCCATATAGGCGCGGATGTAACGCACGAACAGCGGATCGTTCATGGTCTCGTGAACGAAGCGATAGCCCTTGAGAAACCCCAGGTAAGTCAGGGCCAGATGGCTGCCATTGAGCAGTTTGATCTTCATTTCTTCGTAAGGCGTGACGTCGTCGGTGAACTGCACGCCGACCTTTTCCCAGGCCGGACGACCGTTGACGAACTTGTCTTCCAGCACCCATTGCGCAAAGGGCTCGCAGACCACCGGCCAGGCATCGTCGATGCCGTGTTCATCGTACAGTTGCTGGAGATGGGCGGCGCTGGTCATGGGCGTGATGCGATCGACCATGGCATTGGGGAAGCTGACATGGGCGCCGATCCAGTCGTACAGGTCGGCATCGCGCAGGGCGGCAAAGGCCAGCAGCGCCTTGCGGGCCACCGCGCCGTTGTGCGGCAGGTTATCGCAGGACATCAGGGTGAAGGCCGGGACGCCGGCGGCACGGCGCCTGGCCAGGGCGGCGCAAAGGAAACCGAACACGGTTTTCGGAGCGTCCGGATGAGCCAGATCATGCTGGATCTGCGGCAGGTGCGCCATGAACTCGCCGCTGCTGTCGTCGATGCAATAGCCGCCTTCGGTGATGGTCAGCGAGACGATGCGAATATCCGGACTGGAGAGCTTGTCGATCAGCGCATCGGCACCGTCTTCGGCCAGCAGCATATCGTTGATGGCGCCGATCACTCGCACCTGGGCGGCGTCGCTGTCGCCCAGTTCAAAGAGGGTGAACAGGTAATCCTGGCCGGCCAGGTCATTCCTGGCGCGGCGATCCTCGGGCCGCAGGCCGAACCCGCAGATGCTCCAGTCGAGGCCTTCTCCGGTATTCATCAAGGCGTCGGTGTAATACGCCTGATGGGCCCGGTGAAAACCGCCGACACCAATATGCACCATGCCTTGCCGGGTATCCGCGAGGGAGTAGGAAGGCACCGCCACTTCGGGCGGCAGACGGCTGAGGTTGGTTTTTTTCAATTTCATCGTGAGCTCTCGGTGATCAGGCGGCGGCGCGCAGTGGTCGGGTAACGGCTACACCGTCGGCATCGAATAAATGGCAGTGTTCAGCGTCCAGGTGCAGGCTCAATTTCTCGCCATAACGGCTGGCCAGGTCGCCGCGGATGCGCATGGTCAGGGCTTCGCCGGAGGCGGTCAGGACGTGGCAGAAGGTGTCGCTGCCCAGGCGTTCGCTGACGTCGGCGGTGACCTGCAAGGTGCAGTCGCCGGCTTGCGCCAGGTTCAGGTGCTCTGGACGAATGCCCAGGGTGATCGGGCTGCCGACGCTCAAGCTCGCGCCACTGAGGGGCAGGCGGATGCGGGTGCCGGCGTCCAGTTCGACTTCGCAGCCCTGAGCCTCGATGCGGCTGACCTTGCCTTTGAGAAAGCCCATTTTCGGCGTGCCGAGGAACCCGGCGACAAACAGGTTGGCCGGCTGGTGATACAGCTCCAGTGGCGAACCGACCTG
>NZ_CABVHQ010000132.1 GCF_902497895.1 Pseudomonas fluorescens | reverse complement strand
GCGGAGTAACTTGTGATGCTGATAATCTTGTTGACTATCAGTCTGACTCCACAAGCACCCACACGAATTGCTTGATTCAGTTGTTAAAGAGCGGTTGGTTAAGATCTTTCGTCTCAACCGAGGCGCGCATTCTACGCTTTCCTCTGCTGCTGTCAAGCGGTTATTTTCCGAAGTTTTCAAAGTTTCCTTTGTAACTTCAACCACTTGGCGCTTCCGATCACTCGTTGGCGGGAGGCGAATTCTACAGCGTTACTCGCTGCTGTCAACACCTGTTTTACACCGCTTTCGACCGAGTGGATCGAATCGTTAACAGGGCCAAACAACACGACCTTATCAACTCCTTCTGGGCTTCGGTGAACTGAAGCAACTCGCTGCCGAAAACTGCGTAACTCTTTGTTTACCAAGGAGTTTTCCGTTTCGACTGCGCCGGAAGTGGGGCGAATTATAGACTTCCAGGATCTGCCGTCAAGCACTGATTTAGCTTTTCTATCAATAACTTGCAGAATGCCGAAAAACCGGCTGTTTTCCTTCTATATAGAGAGCGGAAACGCGACTTCTATATAGAAGGAATCCTCAGAGCACCCCTGCCTCTTTAAAAGCAGCGACCGCAGATGCCTCAAGACCCAATACCCGCTGCAGAATCTCCAGCGTGTGCTCGCCCAATAGAGGAGGGGCATTGCGGTATTCAACCGGCGTCTCGGAAAGACGGATCGGACTGGCCACCTGAGGAACCAGCCCCGCCAACGCATGGGGCAGCTCGATTGCCAGCCCTCGCGCCTTAACCTGCGGATCGGCAAACACCTGGGCCAGGTCATTGATCGGCCCACATGGCACACCTGCCTGCTCCAGCAGCGTCACCCACTGCGCAGTCGTCTTGAACACCGTTGCCTGACGAATCAGTGGAATCAACACCGCACGGTTGGCTACCCGCAGCTTGTTCGTAACAAACCGCGGATCGTCCGCCCATTGGGGCTGCCCGGCCGCTTCGGCAAACTTGCGAAACTGTCCGTCGTTGCCAACGGTAAGAATGAAGTTGCCATCCGCGGTCGGGAAGTCCTGGTACGGCACAATGTTCGGATGGGCATTGCCTAACCGCTTGGGAGCGACTCCGGTGGTCAGGTAGTTCATCGCCTGGTTGCCCAGACAGGCCACCTGCACGTCCAGCAATGCCATATCGATATGCTGGCCGCCGCCGTCATGATCCCGATGCGCCAATGCCGCAAGGATCGCGACCGTCGAGTAGAGCCCGGTCAGGATATCTGTGAGCGCGACGCCGACTTTCACCGGCCCGGCACCTTCGTCACCCTCAGGGCGACCGGTCAGGCTCATCAAACCGCC
Organism: Pseudomonas fluorescens; assembly: GCF_902497895.1. Lineage (GTDB taxonomy): Bacteria > Pseudomonadota > Gammaproteobacteria > Pseudomonadales > Pseudomonadaceae > Aquipseudomonas > Aquipseudomonas fluorescens_BP. The sequence continues at coordinate 3,383 of NZ_CABVHQ010000132.1, read as the reverse complement.
CAAGCCCTGAATCATGAAGTCATAACCGGCGCGCTTGGCATACGGACCGGTCTGGCCAAAGCCGGTGATCGAGCAATAGATCAGCTCAGGGTTAAGCGCCTTGAGCGACTCATAGTCCAGACCATAAGCCGCCAGACCACCGACCTTGAAGTTCTCGATCAGAATGTCTGACTTGGCCGCCAGCTCACGCACCAGGCGCTGACCTTCCGGACGCGTGAAGTCGATGGTGACCGACTGCTTGTTGCGATTGGCCGACAGGTAGTAGGCCGCCTCGCTGGTGTTCTCGCCATAGGCGTCTTTCAGGAAGGGCGGGCCCCAGGCGCGCGTGTCATCGCCATTACCCGGACGCTCGACCTTGATGACCTCAGCCCCGAGATCGGCGAGAATTTGCCCGGCCCAGGGGCCGGCCAGCACTCGCGATAAATCCAGTACTCGTAGATGCGAAAGCGCGCCCATGGTCGTTCTCCTATTAATAGAACGCCTGGATGCCTGTCTGTGCACGACCAAGGATCAGCGCGTGAACGTCGTGAGTACCTTCATAGGTGTTCACCACTTCCAGGTTGACCAGATGGCGGGCCACCCCGAACTCGTCGGAGATACCGTTGCCACCCAACATGTCACGGGCCATGCGGGCGATGTCCAGGGACTTGCCGCAGGAGTTGCGCTTCATCATCGAGGTGATCTCGACGGCAGCGGTGCCTTCGTCCTTCATCCGGCCGAGACGCAAGCAACCTTGCAGGGCCATGGTGATTTCAGTCTGCATGTCGGCCAGTTTTTTCTGGATCAATTGGGTGGCAGCCAATGGCCGGCCAAACTGCTGACGATCCAGGGTGTATTGGCGAGCGGTGTGCCAGCAGAACTCGGCAGCACCCAGCGCACCCCAGGCGATGCCATAACGGGCCGAGTTAAGGCACGTAAAGGGGCCTTTCAAGCCACGGACGTCCGGGAAGATGTTCTCTTGCGGCACAAACACGTTATCCATGACGATCTCGCCGGTGATGGAGGCGCGCAGACCAACCTTGCCGTGAATCACCGGGGCGCTCAGACCTTTCCAGCCTTTTTCCAGCACGAAACCGCGAATGTCGCCGGCATCGTCCTTACCCCAGACCACGAACACATCAGCGATCGGGCTGTTGGTAATCCACATCTTGCTGCCAGTCAGGCTGTAGCCGCCTTCCACTTTGCGTGCGCGAGTGATCATCGCGCCAGGGTCGGAACCGTGGTCAGGCTCGGTCAGACCGAAGCAGCCGATCCATTCACCCGAGGCCAGTTTTGGCAGGTACTTCTGCTTTTGCGCTTCGGTACCGAATTCATTGATCGGCACCATCACCAACGAGGACTGCACACTCATCATGGAGCGATAGCCGGAGTCGACACGCTCGACCTCACGAGCAATCAGGCCGTAGCTGACGTAGTTCAGACCACTGCCACCGTATTGTTCAGGAATGGTCGCACCCAACAGACCCACTTCGCCCATCTCGCGGAAGATCGCCGGATCGGTCTTTTCATGGCGGAAAGCTTCGAGAACGCGCGGCGCGAGCTTCTGCTGAGCGAATTGCTGGGCAGTATCGCGGATCATCCGCTCTTCTTGGGTCAGCTGTTGATCCAGCAGCAGGGGGTCGATCCAGTTGAAGCTAGCTTTACCGGCCATGGGTGAGTCCTCACGAATCAGGTGAAATGTCGTGGACTGATCCTAGGCCGACCCACCGCATACGGCAAACGAGGATTTTGCATACTGTTGTGCTAATTTCTCACTCCGTAACAGCCATAAACCGCCTTTTGGCAGTTTTCTTGTGAGGTTGCCGTACATGCGCAGGAAGATCCCCAGCACCACCGCACTGATCAGCTTTGAAGCGGCAGCCCGTCACGAGAGCTTCACCAAGGCAGCGCAGGAGCTTTCCCTTACGCAGGGCGCCATTTGTCGGCAGATCGCCAGCCTGGAGGAGTTCTTGAGTGTCGAACTGTTCCGACGCTCGCGACGAGGGGTGAAGCTGACCGAAGCCGGGCTGTCTTATAGTCGCCGGGTTGCCACCCAACTGGATGCCGTAGAGCGCGATACGCTGTCGGTGATGGGTCAGCAGGGCGCCAACGTCATCGAACTGGCCGTAGTCCCCACCTTCGGCACCCAATGGCTGTTGCCCCGTCTCAAGGATTTCCAGCAGCAGCACCCGGAAGTCACGGTCAACTTGACCAACCGGACCCGGCCATTCCTGTTCGCTGATACCGACTTCGATGCCGCGATTTACTTTGGCGATGCCGATTGGTCGGGGACCGAGTCCCACAGGTTGATGGATGAACACCCGATGCCGGTCTGCAGTCCACGACTGATGGGGTCTGGAAGCCATCTGAGCGCCGAACGGATTGCCGAATTGCCCCTGCTGCAACAAACCACCCGGCCTTATGCCTGGCGCCAGTGGTTCGACTCCCAGAACCTGAATATCCCTCGGGACATGACAGGCCCGCGTTACGAGCTATTCTCCATGCTCGCTCAAGCCGCCATGCATGACATGGGCATCGCCTTGATTCCACCTTTCCTGATTCAGCGGGAATTGGCCGAGAAGCACCTGGTGATCGCCAACCCCCAGGCGCTGTCCAGCATCAAGGCGTATTACCTGATGATTCCTGACCGAAAGGTCGAATCGGCCTCTTTACGGGCATTCCGCGACTGGCTGGTGAGCCAGGCAAAGAGCTACAGCCTCGAAGAATAAAGGCACCCATGCATAAGTTGACTTCGTAGTCATCAAATTGAAATCACTACAGATATAATAATATGTCGCTTTTAAGAAAACTGTACTCATAGGAGGAACAATCGTCCCATAAGCGCCTGAAATCGTGGCTTTGAGCAGCTATTTCGAGCCGATATCGGCTCATTCACAACGCCGATGCGAAAATTCTCGGATTCTCGCCAGAATTCATGCAAGGCACGGCTTTCAAGGGATCGAGCCTTTGTATTGCGACATTCGGTCACGGGGTGACTTGTAGTTAATTTTCCGTCACGTGTCATAAACCCTTGAAGGGCACAAAGTTCGCCTGCAAAATGCCGCGCCCCGCCTTGGATTAGCGCGGGGTCGTGCTGATCGGCCGCCCCAGCCTGCACCATCCGGAGTGCGCTGGCCTTCTTAAAAAGATCAAAAGCAATAAGATCCAGCAGGAGATTTGACGTGCACATTGGTGTTCCTCTCGAAACCCAAACGGGTGAAACGCGGGTTGCTGCAACCCCTGAAACCATCAAGAAGCTGATCGGCCAGGGTCATAAAGTCACTGTGCAAAGCGGCGCCGGCATTAGCGCCAGCGTTGTCGACAGTGCCTATGAGGCAGTAGGTGCGACCATTGGCAGTGCCAACGATGCGTTTGGCGCAGAGCTGATTCTCAAGGTCGTCGCT
>NZ_CABVHQ010000131.1 GCF_902497895.1 Pseudomonas fluorescens | reverse complement strand
CCGCTTTCGCGGCGGACCAGGGCCAGCAGGGTGTCGGCAATCGGCTGCACCACCAGCGAGAACGAGCCGATATGCAACCCGCGCACCTCAGGGCCCAACTCAGGCAAATGCCCCGGCAACAGCTGGCGATCGGCGCAGCCTTCGCCGCGGAAGCTGTAATGCGGCGAGCCATCGGCACCGACGGCGACCATGGCCAGGGTGGTCGGTGCATCGAAGTCCTCCAGGTAGTCCGGGCGCACGCCTTCCTCCTGCAGCACTTGCTGTAAACGCCGGCCCAGGTAGTCGGTGGACAACCCGGCGAACAGCGCCACGTCGATGCCCAGGCGCCGCAGCCCGACGGCGACGTTGAATGGCGAACCGCCGGCAATCGCTTTGTAGTTCACTTTTGAAACTTGAGCGCTGGCGTCGTTTTCACTGAAGAAATCGAACAGCGCTTCGCCACATACCAGATACATAGTCGTTCGCTCTTTAAAGGTTCGCTACAGGTTGTTGATAGCGTTCGTAGGCCTGTTGACAGGCGGCTTCGCTTTGTTCGGTGCAGACCACCGGGGTGTTCACGATATCGAAACGGGTTCTTCATCGGTGATCGTGAAGTCAGCGATATTGCTGGCCGACATCACAATTTCGGCATTCGGAAGGTCGTTGCGACGAACTTTTTCATAGGAATCAGACTCATCGAAACCCAATGATCGCCATCGATCAAGCAGTCGCGCTTCCAGGGTTTTGCGGTCAACCTGCAGCATAATGGTGGCGTCAAAACAGTCTCTCAAGGACGACCATGGGGCGAGGTCTAATAGAAGGTAGTTTCCTTCCACGATGAGATATTTCACATCAGAGGAAATCAATCGTCCTGCAGCACGGGATATCTCCAGGATTCGATCGAATACCGGAACGGCAACCGCGGGTTCGTTGTTCGCACGAAGCCGCAGCAGCAGATTCCTGAAGCCACCCACATCGAATGTATCGGGAGAGCCCTTACGATCTAAAAGGTTCAAGGATCTCAGAACCGCGTCATCGTAATGAAAGCCATCCCCGGGAATGACAGCCGCGCTCCCCGGCATAACGCTATTAAGGGCCTCAACCAAGGCCTCGGAGACGGTGGACTTACCGGCACCAGGCGGCCCCGCCAGCGCAACGACAATTCGATTACCAGACAGAGCTTTAACGTAGTTGAGTAGCTCTGTGCCTACTATTGTGTCTGCTTTGGTAAGCATGCCAAATCTCTCGTCAGCAGGCGTCGTTCAGGCTTCCCGTAGCGAGATACGTGGAGCCTGAATAACACGTGTGGATATATAGCTACAACAGGATCAACAGCCATTCCCCGCATTACAGATGGGGCCAGGGACCCCTATGTCACTTGACTCAACCGCTCAGTGGCCAGCTTGCCAGCCTTTGTACTCCATGACATTGGTTCGGGTTACAAGTGAGGGTTGAAGCAGTACCGTTGTGCTTTCCAGGGGTTTGCCATTCAGCAGGTCGTTACCCATCGTTACGGCCTGTTGTGCCTGGCCCCAAGGGGACTGGGAGGCAGATGCCTGGATCTGTGTATCGCTTTTGAGCGCAGTCTCTATATCGGGAGCCCCATCCACCGATGCGATAATGATGCCTTTGCGCTTGAGTTGTTTTGCTGCCAGGTCTGCACCTATGGCCTGGGGATCATTGATCGCGAACACCGCGTCGATTTTTGCAAAGCGAGTCAAGTCGCCTTGCATCACGCTGTAGCCACCTTCGCGCGAGCCTTTGGCATCCTGATTATCAGACAGTACCTTGATATCGGGTGCCTGCGCGAAAACACTCTTACAGCCATTGACTCGGTCCAGGACTGCTGAAGTCTGCGTACCATTCTGGATAATAACGTTACCCTTGCCACCGAGCTTTTCAGAAATGTACTGACATACAATCCTGCCGGCTTCGACGTTATCTGTCTGTACCAGGGCGTTGGCACCTTGCACCATAACATCTACTCCCACAACCACTATGCCTGCCTTCCTTGCTTTCGCAATCGCAGGCGCGATGGCTACGGGGTCGACGGCGTTGACAAGAATCAAGTCTACGCCCGAAGAAATGAAGTTATCGATCTGAGTGAACTGCTTATTCAAATCGTAATCTGCCGACACTGAGATAAATTTTGCTGCTGGATTGATATGCAGTGTCTCGGCTTTGGCGCCATCTACCATCGCTACGAAATAAGGATTACCCAGCGAGCCAACCGTTATCCCGACGGATTTCAACTCTCGCGCTTGAGCGGTGCTAAATGCCAGTAGTGTACAAACAGCGGTAAATATTATTTTTTTCATGAGGACTGTCTCTTATTATTGGAGTGCGGGGGGGTAATTTTATATATGATTCAGGTTCGTGCGCCTGACTGCCGAAAGCGATCGAGGGCTACCGCTCCGATGATGACAACACCTTTGATGATGTATTGCCAGATATCCGAAACTCCCAGCAATATCAGGCCATTGGAAAGTGTAGCGATAATCAGGGCGCCAATTAGCGTACCGACGATGGTGCCGACACCGCCTGTAAAGCGTGTGCCTCCCAGGATAACGGCGGCGATAGCGTCGAGCTCATAAGACTGTCCCATTTGCAGTCCGTTGGCAGCCATCAGTCGAGCGGAAGTCATGATGGCCCCCACACCTGCCAACAAACCGGATAGGGCATAAACAAATAACAGGACTTTCCAGACCTTGATTCCCGACAACCGTGCGGCCTCAGGATTGCCGCCCACTGCGTAAATCTGTACGCCTAAAACCGTCCGTCGAAGAATAACCCACGAAAGAGTAACCACTACCAACGCGATTACAACCAGCCATGGCACCCCGAACAACGTCTCGTTTCCAATGTAGGCAAAAGATAGGTCGGGATTGAAAACCGTTTTGTCTTCGCCGATGAGGCGTGCGATTCCACGCATCGCAGTCAATCCGCCTAGCGTGACTATAAACGCAGGTAGCTTGCCAAAAGCCACCAATACACCATTGACGAGCCCTAGCAGCAGTCCGACTCCAAGCCCCGCAGAGATGGCCAGGGGAGCAAACCCCGGAACTTGCGATACCAATAGCGACACTACTGCGCAAACAGCCAGAATCGAACCAACCGAAAGGTCGATGCCACCGGTCAAAATCACGAAAGTCAGACCTGACGCCAATACCACATTGATAGAGGCTTGCTGACTGATGACCGAGAAGTTCTGGACCGAGAAAAAGCTCTCGCTCATCAGGCTAAAGCCCACACAAAGGAGTAACAACACGGGCAGCATGCCCGCCACCCTCATTAGTTGGCGCATTTTATCCTGCGGGGTCGCTCCGGCGATGCTTCGTACACCAGGCGTGGTGAAGTCACTTACTACTTTGCTTTGCAGTGGGGAAGTCATTGGACTAAGTCTCCGTTGGCTAGAGTCAACCTGTCGCTGCCTGTGGCAAACGCGATAATGGCTTCAGGTGTGATATCAAGACCGCTGTGGCCACCGAGTTCGGTGACAAGTTTACCTTCACACATGACCAATACACGGTCAGCAATTCCAACGATCTCTGGTAGTTCACTTGAAATCATCACTACACAAACGCCGGATGCGGCTAATGCATTAATAATTTTATATATTTCTGTTTTAGCCCCAATGTCGACACCCGATGTAGGCTCGTCGAGGAACAACACTCTGGGCTTCATCTCAAGCAGGCGAGCCAGCAAAACCTTTTGCTGGTTGCCTCCAGACAGCGCTCCGACATTGATATCTGAGGACGCTTTGATATTGAGTGCCTGGATTGCTTGTTCGGCGCGTCCAGTTCCGGCCGTTCGGTCGACAAAACCGGCCAATCGAGCATCACTTCCCAACACACAGACATTGATATTGTCGTGGACACTCATGTCGAGAAAAAGGCCCAGTGCTTTGCGGTCTTCTGTCAGATAGGCGATGCCTGCATTACCTGCATCGCGAGGAGAGCGTATGACTACAACTTCGCCGTCCATTTCAATCTTTCCGCCTGAGTACGCATCGACACCTGCGATTAATCGGGCAAGTTCGGTTCTTCCAGAACCCACCAGGCCTGCAATCCCGAGAATTTCGCCGGCATACAGATCGAAACTGCAATCTTGAATCTTGAAGCCATCTGTAAGGCTGCGAACACGTAGTATCGGTTTCTCATAAGAGCACGAAGAACGCTCATGGGCGTAGAAACCGGAAACATCGCGGCCAACCATCATCCGGACCAAGGTTTCAGCTGACAGCGTGACGCGATCCAGCGAACCAATGTAACGACCGTCTCGCAGTACCGAAACAAAATCGGACAATGCGTATATCTCAGCCATTCGATGGCTGATATAGATGATCGCGACGCCATCATTACGTAGCTGGCGAATCAACGTAAAAAGACTTTCGGTCTCTTTTGAAGAGAGCGGCGTTGTCGGCTCGTCCATCACCAGGATTCGCGTATCGGCATGAATTGCCCGGGCGATTTCAACAAGTTGTTGGTCCGCAATCGACAAGGTGCCGACCAGCGCGTGCGGATCAAATGTGACGCCAAGTCGCTTTAGTACAACGTGCGCGCCTTCGGTCATTGCCTTGTGGTTTATAACCCCACATCGTCGAATCTCTCTACCGAGGTAGATGTTCTCCACCACGCTCATATTCGCGCACAAGCTGAGCTCTTGATAGATGACTGATATGCCATGGCGCTTGGCATCGTTCAGGCCATAGTTTCGAATATCACATCCGTCGATTCGGATAGTGCCACTGTCGGCGACATAGGCTCCCGACAGTATTTTCATCAGAGTGGATTTTCCGGCGCCGTTTTCGCCCATCAGCGCGTGGATTTGTCCAGGGAAAATACTGAGGTCAATGTCATGCAGGACGCGCACTCCATTGAATGACTTCGAGATGGAACGCATTTCCAATAGGGCAAGAGGTGGACTTTCAGATCCAGTGCTCAGCATAGCGGTCAACTCCTTATCTACCGATTTGAGAAGCAGTGAAACCTCTCATCGGTGTTCTTGTTTGAGAAACATAGCCGAAAGGAAAGCGCTTGCGCAAGCGCTTTCCT
>NZ_CABVHQ010000130.1 GCF_902497895.1 Pseudomonas fluorescens | reverse complement strand
GTATTCCAGACACACCGTGCAAGCAGGAGTTTGGCTCGCGTAGCAGCTGCCGAGCCTGCGAGGCTGCGTTCGGCTGCGAAGCAGTCGTAAAATCAGGCGCCGCGGTATTCCAGACACACCGTGCAAGCAGGATTTACGACTGCTGCGCAGCCGAACGCAGCCTCGCAGGCTCGGCAGCTGCTACGGGGGACAGTGCTGAACCTCAAACTCCTGATCGGCATTAGGTCAAGCCCCCGCGCCACAAACTCTTCAGCGCACCACGCTCACCCCATCCAGGGTCGAGAACGAGGTGTCTTTGGCCGTCAGCAGGAAGTCGCGCATGTACGGTGCATCCAGCATATCGGCACGAATCCCGGCGTAGAGCGTTGCAAACAAGCCTTTCTCGCCCAGGCGCTTGGCCTTCACGTAACCCCGTGAACTGTACTCATGCAGCGCCCAGTGGGGCATGCCGCAGACGCCACGGCCGCTGGCTACCAGTTGCATCATCATCACCGTCAGTTCCGAGGTGCGCACTTGCGCAGGTTCGACATCCGCCGGTTCCAGGAAGCGGGTGAAGATGTCCAGCCGATCCCGTTCCACCGGGTAGGTGATCAGGGTTTCGCTGAGCAAATCTTCCGGCACGATGTACGGTTTGCTCGCCAGTCGATGCTGATTGGCCACCGCGAGCATCGCTTCGTAAGTGAACAGCGGCACATAAGTAATGCCCGCCAGCTCCAGCGGATCAGAGGTCACCACCAGATCCAGATCGCCACGGGCCAGGGCTGGCAGCGGGGCGAAGGAGAACCCGGAGGCCAGGTCCAGCTCGACCTCCGGCCAGGCGTCGCGGAACTGGTCGATGGTCGGCATCAGCCACTGGAAGCAGCTGTGGCATTCGATGGCCATATGCAGACGCCCGGCGGTGCCGCCGGCCAACCGCGCGATATCCCGTTCGGCGCCGCGCAGCAGCGGCAGCGTGGCGTCGGCCAGTTGCAACAGACGCAACCCGGCGCTGGTAAATCGCACCGGTTTGGTCTTGCGCACGAACAGTGGCATGCCCATGCGCTCTTCCAGCTCCTTGAACTGGTGGGACAACGCGGACTGGGTCAGGTGCAGGCGCTCGGCGGCTTCCACCAGGCTGTCGGATTCGCGCAAGGCGTGCAGGGTCTTCAGGTGACGGATTTCCAGCACCGGGGCCTCCATGAGGGAAATTTGTGATCAACACGAAAAGGTTGAGTTTGTCTCATGTTGCCCGGAGTGTCGACAATAGCGCCATCTTTTATGGAGGAATGTCGTCATGGCCCTGGCCCACAATCTTGGTTTCCCGCGTATCGGTGCTGACCGCGAACTGAAAAAAGCCCTCGAATCCTATTGGAAGGGCGACCTTGACCAGAGCGCCCTGCAAGCCGTCGGCCGTGAACTGCGGGCCAGACACTGGCAACTGCAGAAAGACGCCGGCATCGACTTGCTGCCGGTCGGCGACTTCGCCTGGTACGACCAGGTGCTGAGCCACTCGCTGACCTTCGGTGTGATCCCCGAGCGTTTCGAAAGCGCCAGGGATGCCCGCGGCCTGCCGACCCTCGACACCCTGTTCGCCATGGCCCGCGGCGCCACGACTAGCTGCTGCGGCGGCGAGCATGCCAAGGCGCAGTACGCTCAGGAACTGACCAAGTGGTTCGACACCAACTACCATTACCTGGTCCCGGAATTCAGCGCTGATCAACAATTCAAGCTGAGCTGGGAACAGTTGTTCGAGGAAGTCGACGAAGCGTTGGCGCTGGGGCACAAGGTCAAACCGGTGATCATCGGTCCGCTGACTTATCTGTGGCTGGGCAAGGCCAAAGGCAACGACTTCGACAAGCTCGAGCTGCTGGAACGCCTGCTGCCGATCTACGGCGAAATCCTCGGTCGCCTTGCAGCCCAAGGCGTTGAGTGGGTGCAGCTCGATGAGCCGATCCTCAGCCTCGACCTGCCCCAGGAATGGAAAAACGCCTTCGAACGGGCCTACCACATCCTGCAATATTCGCCGCTGAAGAAACTCGTGGCAACCTACTTCGGCGGCCTGGAAGACAACCTCGGGCTGGCCGTAGGCCTACCGGTGGATGGCCTGCACATCGACGCGGTGCGCGCTCCGGAACAGCTGGCAGCGGTACTTGATCGTCTGCCGACCTACAAAGTGCTCTCGGTGGGCCTGGTCAACGGTCGCAACGTCTGGCGCTGCGAGCTGGAACAGGCACTGGAACAGCTGCAAATCGCCCAGCAGCGGTTCGGTGAAAACCTCTGGGTCGCCGGTTCCTGTTCGCTGCTGCACAGCCCGGTGGACCTGGGCCGTGAAGACAAACTCGACGCCGAACTGAAGAGCTGGCTGGCCTTTGCCGTGCAAAAGTGTGGCGAAATCGCCGTGCTGCGCGATGCTCTGAACCACCCACAAGCGCCGAACGTGCAAGCCGCACTGGCTGAAAGCCGCGCCGTACAGGCCAGTCGTGTTCGGTCGCCGCGGATTCACAAAGCCGAAGTCCAGGCACGCATTGCCGCCATCAGCGCCGCCGACAGCCAGCGCCAATCGGCGTTCGCCCAGCGTATCGAAGTGCAACGGGCTCGCCTGCAACTGCCAGCGTTCCCGACCACCACCATCGGTTCGTTCCCGCAGACCGCCTCGATTCGCCTGGCTCGTCAGGCCTTCAAACAGGGCAAGCTGTCGGCCAACGACTACACCGACGCCATGCATAGCGAGATCCGCCACGCCGTACAAGTCCAGGAGCGCCTGGGGCTGGACGTGCTGGTGCATGGTGAAGCCGAGCGCAACGACATGGTCGAGTACTTCGCCGAGCAACTCGATGGCTACCTCTTCACCCGCTTCGGCTGGGTCCAGAGTTACGGTTCGCGTTGCGTGAAACCGGCGATCATCTTCGGCGACCTGAGCCGTCCGAGCGCCATGACCGTGGACTGGATTCAATATGCCCAGAGCCTCACCGACAAAGTCGTGAAGGGCATGCTGACCGGACCGGTGACCATGCTGATGTGGTCCTTCCCGCGCGAAGACGTCTCGCGCAAAATCCAGGCGCAACAGCTGGCGCTGGCACTGCGCGATGAAGTGGTCGACCTGGAACAGGCCGGAATCAAGATCGTCCAGATCGACGAAGCAGCCTTCCGCGAAGGCCTGCCGCTGCGCCGTGCGCAATGGCAGGAGTACCTGGACTGGGCGGTGGAAGCGTTCCGCCTGACCGCGTCCGGGGTGCGTGACGAAACCCAGATCCACACCCACATGTGCTACAGCGAGTTCAACGACGTGATCAAGTCCATCGCGGCCATGGACGCGGATGTGATCACCATCGAAACCTCGCGTTCGGACATGGAATTGCTTGAGGCCTTTGAAGCGTTCGATTACCCGAACGACATCGGTCCGGGGGTCTATGACATCCACTCGCCACGAGTGCCGGACACCGCCGAGATGGTCAAGTTGATGACCAAAGCCGTCAAACGCATCCCCGCTGAACGGCTGTGGGTCAACCCAGACTGCGGCCTGAAAACCCGGGCCTGGCCGGAAACCGAAGCGGCGCTGGTGAACATGGTCGCGGCAGCGCGCAAGTTGCGCAGTCAGTTGGCGTAAAACAGCCCGAAACAACAAAGCCGCCACCTTCGAGAGAGGGGGGCGGGTTTTGTTTTGGGGCAACAGGAGGATTTGTATTGGCCATGAATCTGCTATCGCGAGCAAGCTCGCTCCCACAGGTTATGTGTGTCGATCACACCACCATGGTCTGACGCAGATCCAATGTGGGAGCGGGCTTGCTCGCGATGAACGAAGACACGGTTCCGGCCTGCTCAGCCTAATCAGCGACCACTCGGCGATCTTCATCAAACTGTCACACAACTGTGGCAGCGCGCTTGCTCAAAGTTCATCAGACTCGCGCTCTACTGGGGTTCTGCGTTTCGGTGTTTCTTCATGCGTGCATTGTTTTTTCAAACGGCGATTTTGCTGCTCTCGCTGGTGTTCGGCCCGGCGTCTTTTGCGGCGTCTCGATGCGATGTCGATGTCCCGACCCGACGGGTCGAGCTGGATCAGGTCAGCCTGGCTTACCAGAGCATCGGCCGCGCCTCGGACCCGGCGTTGCTGCTGGTGATGGGCCTGGGCGGGCAGTTGATCCATTGGCCGGACGAGGTGGTGGTCGCGTTATGTCAGCAGGGGTTTCGGGTGATCCGCTATGACAACCGGGATGTCGGGCTCTCCACCTGGCGTCAGGCGCCCGTCAACGCCAACCTGACCTTTGAGGTCTTGCGCTACAAGCTTGGTTTGCCGGTGTCGGCACCCTACACATTGACTGACATGGCCGATGATGCCCTGGGCCTGATGGATGCCTTGCAGGTGCGGCAGTTCCATGTGCTGGGCGCGAGCATGGGCGGGATGATTGCCCAGCACATGGCGGCCATGGCGCCGCAACGGGTGGAAAGCCTGACCCTGATCATGACCAGCTCCGGCGCCGAAGGCTTGCCAGCGCCGAATGCGGCGTTGGTGCAATTGCTCTCACGGCGCAGTGCGCCGAATCGCGAGGTGGCGCTTGAGCAGCAGGCGGATCTGCTGGCGGCGCTGGGTAGCCCGCAGGTGGTGGATGATCGTCGGGAGCTGCTGCATCAGGCACAGGTATCTTATGACCGGGCGTTCAACCCCGAAGGCGTGAAGCGCCAGATCATGGCGATCCTCGCGGAACCGAGCCGGGTGGCGTTGCTCAATCAGTTGCGGGTCCCGACCCTGGTGGTGCATGGCACTGCTGATCCATTATTGCCGGTGATGCATGGCGTGCATCTGGCGGCGCATATTCAGGGCAGTCAGTTGAGGCTGATTCCGGGGTTGGCCCATCGTTTTCAGGAGGCATTCAAGGCGCCGTTGCTGGGGGCGGTGCTGCCCTATCTGCAGAGCCATCGCGAAGATACTTCCCATTGGGCGCAGATTGATCCGGTGGTGGGGGCGAATTTGTTGTAAGGCCGGCGGGAATTTTTGTGGCGAGGGGGCTAAGCACTGTCCCCCGTAGCAGCTGCCGAGCTTGCGAGGCTGCGTTCGGCTGCGAAGCAGTCGTGAATCCTGAGGCTGCGGTCAACCTGACACACCGCAGTGCCTGATTTTACGACTGCTGCGC
>NZ_CABVHQ010000129.1 GCF_902497895.1 Pseudomonas fluorescens | reverse complement strand
GGCGTACGCTGCTGCTGTCGGGCGACAGCTCGCCGATGGTCGCCAGCGTTGCCGCCGAGCTGGGCATCGATGAAGCCCATGGCAGTCTGCGTCCCGATGACAAGCTGCAGGTGCTGCAACAACTGCACCTCGAAGGGCGCAAGGTGCTGATGCTCGGTGATGGGGTCAACGACGTGCCCGTGCTGGCCGCCGCCGATATCAGCGTGGCCATGGGCTCGGCCACCGACCTGGCGAAAACCAGCGCCGATGCGGTGCTGTTGTCCAACCGTCTCGAGGCGCTGGTGCAAGCCTTCAGCCTCGCTCGCCGGACCCGCCGGGTCATCATCGAGAACCTGTTGTGGGCCGGGTTGTACAATGGCCTTATGTTGCCGTTCGCCGCCCTCGGCTGGATCACGCCGATCTGGGCGGCGGTCGGCATGTCCATCAGTTCGTTGACCGTGGTGCTCAACGCGTTGCGCCTGACTCGCATGCCGAGCCCGCCGCACGCCGGCGCCACGCCAGTAAATCGCCCGCTGCCGGCCTGAGCCGCGCGGGCATGGAGTCAAGATGCCAGCTCTCTACGTGATGATCCCGGCCGCGCTGCTGATCGTGGCCATCGCCATTTTCATTTTCTTCTGGGCGGTCGACAGCGGTCAGTACGATGACCTCGACGGCCCGGCCCACAGCATTCTGTTCGATGACCAGGACCCGAACCACCAGGCCGCCGTCGACGAGGCCAGTGGCCAGCCGCCGACTGCCAAACCGGAACCGGCGAAAGACCAGGCGCCTCCCCATGCTTGAGCTGGCGCCGCTGCTGGTTTCCGCGGTGATCCTCGGCTTGCTCGGTGGCGGTCATTGCCTGGGTATGTGCGGTGGGCTGATGGGCGCATTGACCCTGGCGATTCCCAAGGAGCAGCGCAGCCGGCGCTTTCGTCTGCTGCTGGCGTACAACCTGGGGCGGATTCTCAGTTATGCCACGGCCGGCCTGCTGATCGGCCTGGCCGGCTGGGCGGTGGCCAACAGCCCGGCGGCGATGTACATGCGGGTGCTCGCCGGGGTGCTGCTGATTGTCATGGGTCTGTACCTGGCCGGCTGGTGGAGCGGCCTGACCCGCATCGAAAGCCTCGGACGCGGCCTGTGGCGGCATATCCAGCCATTCGCCAACCGCCTGCTGCCGGTGTCGAGCCTGCCCCGCGCGTTGTTGCTGGGCGCGCTCTGGGGCTGGCTGCCGTGCGGTCTGGTGTACAGCACGCTGCTCTGGTCCGCCAGCCAGGGCAATGCCCTCGACAGCGGACTGCTGATGCTCGCCTTCGGCCTGGGCACCTGGCCGGTGCTGCTGGCCACCGGCCTGGCCGCCGAACGGGTCACCGCCCTGCTGCGCAAACGCAGCGTGCGCATGACCGGCGGGTTGCTGGTGATCCTGTTCGGTATCTGGACCCTGCCGGGGCCGCATCAGCATTGGATGATGGGGCATTAGTAGGAGCTGCCGCAGGCTGCGATCTTTTGATCTTTCTTCTATTCCTGATCATTGCGGTGCAGCCGAAAAGATCGCAGCCTATCGGCAGCTCCTACGGATTTGCGTACATCCTACATTTCCCGGGTGTACAAGGTCCCCGTAGGAGCTGCCGCAGGCTGCGATCTTTTGATCCTGGCGATATCACCGGCGCCTCGATTTTGGCCTGACCACCGTTGATGCAAATCAACATGCCCCTGCCCCCTACCCCCTAGACTCGCAGGCACTGCCAGCCTATCCGGGGAATGCCCGCATGCTCGACGCCATTCGTTGGGACACAGATCTGATCCGCCGTTACGACCTGGTGGGGCCGCGCTATACCTCGTACCCGACCGCCGTGCAATTCAACAGCCAGGTTGGCACTTTCGACCTGCTCCACGCGCTGCGTGACAGCCGCAGGGCGCAACGGCCGTTGTCCCTGTATGTGCATGTGCCGTTCTGCGCGAACATCTGCTACTACTGCGCCTGCAACAAAGTCATCACCAAAGACCGTGGCCGCGCCTTGCCCTATTTGCAGCGCCTGGAGCAGGAGATGCAGTTGATCGCCTGCCATCTCGACCCGAACCAGCAGGTCGAGCAACTGCACCTGGGCGGCGGTACACCGACTTTTCTCAGTCATGACGAACTGCGCCAGCTGATGGCCCGGTTGCGGGAAAATTTCAATCTGCTGGACGATGACTCCGGTGATTACAGCATCGAGATCGACCCCCGGGAGGCCGACTGGTCGACCATGGGCCTGCTCCGGGAACTGGGCTTCAACCGCGTCAGCATCGGCGTGCAGGACCTGGACCCGGCAGTCCAGCGGGCGGTCAATCGGCTGCAAAGCCTGGAAGAAACCCGCGCCGTGATCGATGCAGCACGCACGCTGCAGTTTCGCTCGATCAATATCGACTTGATCTACGGCCTGCCCAAGCAGACGCCGGACAACTTCGCCCGCACGATCGATGAAATCATCAGCCTGCAACCGGACCGGCTCTCGGTGTTCAACTATGCGCATCTGCCCGAGCGCTTCTTGCCGCAACGACGGATCAACAGCAACGACTTGCCGACGCCCGCCGAAAAGCTGGAAATGCTCCAGCGCACCATCGAACAACTGACCGCGGCGGGTTATCGCTACATCGGCATGGACCACTTCGCCCTGCCCGATGACGAGCTGGCCATTGCCCAGGAAGACTCGACCCTGCAGCGCAACTTCCAGGGCTACACCACCCATGGTCATTGCGATCTGATCGGTCTCGGGGTCTCGGCCATCAGCCAGATCGGCAACCTGTACTGCCAGAACAGCAGCGATATGACTCACTACCAGAACGCCCTGGGCGATATGCACCTGGCCACCAGTCGCGGTCTGCTGTGCAATCAGGACGACCGTGTCCGCCGGGAAGTGATTGCGCAACTGATTTGCAGTTTCAGCCTGGAGTTCGCCGAGATCGACCTGGCTTTCAATATCGATTTTCGCGCTTACTTCGCCGAACTCTGGCCGCAGCTGGAAGCCATGGCCGAGGACGGCCTGATCGAGCTCGACAATGAACGGCTCGAGGTCTTGCCCGCCGGGCGCCTGCTGGTACGTTCGGTGTGCATGATCTTCGATGCGTACCTGCAACAACAGAGTCGCCAGCGCTTTTCGCGAGTCATTTGAGCACCGATTCGTCGCGAGCCCTAATGCCAGTCAGTCAGGCATTGGATGCCGCCAAAAGATCGCAGCCTGCGGCAGCTCCTACAGGTTTTGCGCACACCCTTTATTACGAGGGTGAATCGGCGGTACACGTTTTGCGCACACCCTTTATTACGAGGGTGAATCGGCGGTACACGTTTTGCGCACACCCTTTATTACGAGGGTGAATCGGCGGTACACGTTTTGCGCACACCCGTTATTACGAGGGTGAATCGGCGGGGCGTAGGAGCTGCCGCAGGCTGCGATCCTGGCGATATTGCACTCGCCGAAAGGCTCTGGTTTATGTCGAAGGGCTGTGCATTTCTCTGCACTGACTGGCATTGGTGGCGAGACCGGACGTTAACTCATCGCCAACGACATCGCCTTCATCACGGCTTCGGCACTCAACCCGGAATCTTTCATGGCCTTGGCCAAGGACGCATTAGCCGTTATCAGCCCTGCATTCAGACCGCCGAGGGCAGTTTGCAGGTTAGCCACCCTGGCCTGGGCCTGCTCGGGGGTAAGGCTTCTGTCCGCCATGACCGCCTGCATTTCGCCCAGTTTCTCGGCGATCTGCTGCTTCAGCAGGCGAATCATCTTGAGGATCTGCTGGATATTGTCCGGCAGACCGCTTTCTTCGATGTCGCTGTTCGCCGTTTTACCGGTCCCGGCAGCCTTTTGCAGGGCGGCCCCGGAAATAGTTACGGTGACGCCTTCTACGGTTTTACTCTTCTCGGGAGTCTTCGAGGTGCTCGTTTGCTGCCGGGCAGTGTCGCTGGTTGATTCGATCAGCGACTGCAAGCTATTGCTGCCGTTGGTAATACCGCCAATGGGCTGCATGACCACCTTCCTTGAAATGGATCCAATGATAGTTCATCGGCCGAGAATCCAAGAGCTTTATGGCCATGAGCCATTGCCGTGTGCGCTGGCCTGAACCTCCTCCGGTAGGGTACCCTTACGTCTTATGTGTGCTTTTCCCACAAGGATTTAAGAAATGTCCGAGCCAGTCAAGCTGCGCGCTCATAGCCAGGCCCATTGCAAGGATTGCAGCCTGGCCCCCCTCTGCCTCCCACTTTCTCTGAATCTGGAAGACATGGATGCGCTGGACGAGATCGTCAAACGTGGTCGCCCCCTGAAGAAAGGCGAGTTTCTGTTCCGCCAGGGCGATGGGTTCGATGCGGTCTTTGCAGTTCGCTCTGGCGCCTTGAAGACCTTCAGCTTGAGCGACGGCGGTGAGGAGCAGATCACTGGCTTCCACCTGCCCAGCGAACTGGTCGGGTTATCGGGCATGGACACCGAAAAACACCCGGTGTCGGCGCAAGCGCTGGAAACCACCTCGGTCTGTGAAATCCCCTTCGACCGCCTCGACGAACTGGCGCTGCAACTGCCGCAATTGCGCCGCCAGCTGATGCGGGTGATGAGCCGCGAGATTCGCGACGATCAGCAAATGATGCTGCTGCTGTCGAAGAAAACCGCCGACGAACGCATCGCGACCTTCCTGGTCAACCTGTCGGCGCGTTTCCGCGCTCGTGGTTTCTCGGCCAATCAGTTCCGGCTGAGCATGTCGCGCAACGAGATCGGTAACTACCTGGGCCTGGCAGTGGAAACCGTGTCCCGGGTGTTCACCCGCTTCCAGCAGAGCGAACTACTCGCCGCTGAAGGCAAGGAAGTGCACATTCTCGATCCGATCCAGCTCTGTGCCCTGGCCGGTGGCTCGCTGGAAGGCTGACTGTGTAGGAGCTGCCGCAGGCTGCGATCTTTTCGGCGGTTGACGCGGGGGAGCCTTCGTTGGCAAGCTTGCTCCCACAACATCAAGATCAAAAGATCGCAGCCTGCGGCAGCTCCTACAGGGGGATTGCGGGCACCCGCAAGATCGCAGGTGTACGCGAGGGGATTGCAGGCACCCACACATCCCAAGTGTATGCGGTCAGCGTAGGAGCTGCCGCAGGCTGCGATCTTTTCGGCGGCTAACGCGCGGGGAGCCTTCCCGGGCAGGCTCGCTCCCACAACATCAAGATCAAAAGATCGCAGCCTGCGGCAGCTCCTACAGGGGGATTGCGGGCACCCGCAAGATCGCAGGTGTACGCGGGGGGATTGCAGGCACCCACACATCCCAAGTGTATGCGGTCAGCGTAGGAGCTGCCGCA
>NZ_CABVHQ010000128.1 GCF_902497895.1 Pseudomonas fluorescens | reverse complement strand
CGAACGAAAGGGGCAAGAGCCCTTGGTTACTTGGGGCTTTTCCAAGTGACCCGCCGTAAGGGCGGAACCCTGAGTCGCCGTGACCGCAGCAACGGATATGTACCCAATCAACAAAATACAAGCCGACCGGCTCTTGATCCACCGCCCCCTCGCTACGCCTGTGTGTGTGCCTGAAACCCGAGCTTAAGTGAACAGCATTGCGCTCACTGAGCGGCGTTTTTGTTCAGGTCAGGCACCCTGTTGTTTCAACCCTTCTACAACTACCGGCCCAACCGGCTCGAGCGGTGTACCGCGTCGGGTAACGTGGCTGATGCTCATGATCACCAGCGGCGTGAAAAGAGCGATGTAGGCATTGTCGATGCCCCACGGATTGCCTGCCAGAAACCAGCCGACGGTCGCCACCAGGGAGGCAATGATGCTCAGAAACGCGGCTGTCGCGGTGCCGAATTTCGGTGCGTAGAACACCATCAGCACCAGCACTGCCAGAGAGGCGCGCAGGGCTTTGCCGAGGAAGGCGATCATCAGCACTTTGTCGGAGGTCAGGGCAAGCGCGATGGGCAGCAGGCCGACAGCGATGGTGGCCAGGCGGACAAAACGCAGGGATTTCGCGTCACTTTTTTCCGGGTTGAACCATGGCTCGTAGAAGTCGCGCAGCAACAAAGTGGCCGAACCCATACTGACTGCCGAGATGGTCCCGAACAGCGAGCCTGCCAAACCTGCGACCACCAGGCCCGCGGTCAACTGGTCCATGCTCGCGATCAGGCGGGGGAAGGCTTGCAGTGAATCGACTTGCGGAAACAATGCCGCGCTGCACATGCCGATCAATGCAGCACCTATCCCGAACGGGATCATCAGGATTGCGCAATAGAAGCATGCGCGTTGCGCTTTTCCCGCGTCGCTGACGGTGTTCACCGCCTGAATCACGTACTGGGTGGAGAAGATCGAGCCGATACCGGCAATCATCCAGGCGATGATTTGACCCCAGCCGATGGCGGTCCAGTCGAACATGCTTGGCGGTAATTGAGTCTGCAGCGCGCTGATCCCTCCGACCTGTTTCAGGCCGAACCACAGCGCTAACCCGACACCCAGGTATTTGAGGCTGGCATGTACGAAGTTGGTGTAGATGACTGAGCGCATGCCGCCGATGCTGACGTACATCACTGACACCACACCCACAATAATGATCGCCAACGTGCGATCCACTTGCAGCACGCTGGCCAGCACCGCACCGCCGCTGGCATAGATCGAAACCGCGACGATTTCCAGGGCGAAGATGGTGATGATCGACGTGGCAAAGCGGGTTCTTTGCCCGTAGTTGCGCGCCAGTACACCGGAGATGGTGTTGTCGCCCAGATCTTTGTATTTACGCGCCAGCAGCCAAGCGAACAACACAAAGCCCAACGCCAGCGCGAAAAGATTCCAGGCGGCAGAGATTCCGGTTTTGAAACCAGTCTGAGCGGTACCGATACTGACAGCTGTGCCAATGAATTCCGACAGCATCAGAAAACCGATCAAGAACGCAGGGAAGTGCCCGCCGCCTGTGGTGTAATTATTGGCGCTACGAGAATGCCGACGAACACCGAAGCTGATCAGCGCGAGGCTGAGCATGTAGAAACCGGTGATGGAAAGGACGATCCAGGAAGAGTTGGGCTGCATATTCGTTACCCCATTAAGGTGCTGAAGGTAGACGGGGAAACGCTAGGAATGTTTTCGCAGGCATTGTGCATGATTATGCTCTTTGGGTATTGTTGTGATTAAAGGCAGTTTCCTCTCTAAGGTTTAGGTGGTCTAATATCGAGCAAGTATCGCTTGATACTTTTAAGGTATTTTATCCGCGTCGGGTATGGCACCAATGCCCATTCGCAGGGTGGCGCCATCTTCGATCAGCGCCGAGGCGAACGCCCATCCAAACCACACAACAAATGAGTCGACATACGTTTCACCATGTCAGCATCGACTCCGTTCCGTCAGACACCGCGAAAGGTGCCAAGTAGATCCTTCACCTCGGCCAACGCGGGTGCATGGGCTCCGGCATGACGGCACGACAAGGAGGCGCAAGCAGCTGAAAAACGCAGGCGCTCCTTCAGGTCGGCGATGCCCAGCAAATCCGCAGCCAGCCAACCGGCCATGCACGCGTCGCCTGCTCCTACCGTATCTGCGACGTCCACAGCGATAGCCGGCTGCTGGTATTGGTTGTCGGGCGTGTGGAGAACCATCCCGTGTTCACCTCGAGTGAACAGGATCTGCGCCTGTGGATTGAGCGCGCGAAGCTCGTACATTGCCTGGCTTTCGGTGAGCCCTGGATAAATGTGCCGAAGGTCTTCGTCCGAAAGCTTGATCATGTCGGCGAGGGCGCTCATCGTCGGGAAGGTTTGCTCCCGATAATGGCTGTCCATCAAATTGCGCCAGTTCGGATCATAGCTAATCCGTTGACCTTGCCCTTTTGCTTGCCGAGCCAGTTTGACCAGCCTGTCTGCAAGTGGCTGGCGGGCCAGGCTGATGCAGCTGAAATGACAGACTTCTGCCTGGTCGATCCAGCCTTGCGGCAACAGGTCCGGATCAAAAAACAGGTCAGCATCGCCGGCAAAAAAATACCTTGGCGGGCGGCTCGAGGGGACGATGGCGACCAGGGGGTCTCGATCTACCCGTTGGAAAAATCCTCCATGCAGGCCCGCCGTCTCCGACTGCCGAACGATCTCGTCGCCCAGTGAATCTGTACTCACCGATCCTGCGAAGGCGCTGCTGACGCCCAAGCGACTCAGCGCTCGTGCAACGTTCCAGGGCGCACCGCCTGGATAACCTTTCCACTGCCCGGGAAGGCCCTGGACAAGGTCGGTCAGTGCTTCGCCAAATACGACTGCGCGAGGCAATAGCATGGTCATTTCCTCTGTTTTTTTGGAGAGGCTGCTCATTGATCGGAGTCGACCAGGCATCACTCACTCAATGGGCATTACTGAAGGGCAGGGATTGATGAGCACCGTTGCGGTTGAACAATGTCATCGCCGTACCGCGACGATATTCGCTTGGCGTCTGTTCCATTTCGATACGGAAGTGCCGGTTGAAGTTAGACAGGTTTTCATAGCCCACCTCAAAGCAGATATCAGCCACCGACATCTCGGTTTGCAACAACAGCCTGCAGGCGCGCTGAACCCTGAGCTTGCGCATCAGATCGATGAAACCGTGGCCGGTCACCCTTTTGAAGAAGCGCGAAAAACCGGGCTCGCTCATTTCCAGGCGCTGAGCAATAACCGACAGGCGAACGTCGCCTGTGAGCTCAGTCAACAGATAGTCAAATGCCTTGTTGATTCGCTCGGAACTGCGAGCGTCCAGCGTTGGCGCGTAGCAAGCGCTGGCGAGCAAGTGGACCTCCTGCGGTGGTGCTTTCATCAGCGCATTGATCAATTGCAGAAACAGAATCAGGCGCTCGAGCCCTTGCGCGGGGCCGATGTCTTCCAGCAGCCGTGCAGCATGCACAGCAGTTGCACCCGTGAATTCCAGGCCGCGGCGCGCACGTTCAAAAAGATGTTGCAGCTCGCCCAGCTCAGGCAGCGTGCCGCGCAAGGCCAAAATAGCGGCACCATCAAACTGCAGCACCACATCGCGCCCCGCCAGGTATTCACCAGGCCTCAGATCGCCTATCCAGTCATGGGGAAGATCAGGGCCGATGAGCGCAACATGACCCGCGCCGAACGCGCCTATGTAATCGCCCGCAACGAGCTTGCCGCTGCCTTGGCGGATCAGGTGAATTTCAAATTCAGGGTGATGGTTCCAGCGAGCCAGGGAGTAGGGGTAGTCGTGTTCATACCAGCGAAAGCAATGATCGGGCTCAGGAAGGATAACCTCAAGTTCCGCGGGTCGCTGTTCGAACAGTGCTGCTCGGCTATCAGGCATGGCATGCCCCTTTCATTGTTATTTGTTGTTCGTATGCGCCCAACATACGCCTTCATGGTGGGTACCTGCTAGTTCATGTATTGCCTGGCACTGATACTTTTTTGATCGGAGGGTGCTCGGTTAAAAAAGTATCGGATGAGCGTCCTCTGTGCGTTTGTCCGGGCTTTTCCAAGGTGCTGTAATCAAGCCGTCCACCATTGCTGCTCAGTTGTAATTGCTCAGCGGTGGTTAACAACAAAAATAATAGCTCCCGTCGTTCAAGGCGCGGAGCGGAGAGCACTATGATGAAGATCCCACAAGCGCTTTTCCTTTCCGCTGGCCTATCCTTCGCCCTCGTCAGTCAAGCCGCCGAGACAGTGACCATTGCCACTGTGAACAATGGCGACATGATCCGGATGCAGCGGCTCTCGAAAATTTTTGAACAGCAGCATCCTGATGTGAAGCTCAATTGGGTGGTACTGGAAGAAAACGTCCTGCGTCAGCGCCTGACCACCGATATCGCCACTCAGGGTGGCCAATTCGACGTACTGACCATTGGCACCTACGAAACTCCGCTTTGGGGCGCCAAGAATTGGCTTGAGCCCATCACGGGGCTGCCACCGGAGTACGACCTGGAAGACATCTTTCCTTCAGTACGCCAAGGCTTGTCGGTCAACAACAGGCTCTACGCGTTGCCTTTCTATGGCGAAAGCACGATCACCTATTACCGCACCGATCTGTTCAAGGACGCCGGGCTGACCATGCCGGAGCATCCGACCTGGACCCAGCTTGGCGAGTTTGCGTCCAGACTCCACCAGCCTGATAAAGGTCAGTACGGAATGTGCCTGCGGGGCAAGGCTGGGTGGGGCGAGAACATTGCTCTACTGAGCACCATGGCAAATGCCTTTGGTGCCCGTTGGTTCGATGAACAGTGGCAGCCGGAGCTTTCCAGTCCGGAGTGGACTGCAGCAGTGCACTTCTACGTGGATACCCTCAAGAAGTTTGGGCCTCCAGGCGTGTCGAGCAATGGCTTCAATGAAACCCTGGCGCTGTTTAACAGTGGCAAATGCGCGATCTGGGTGGATGCCAGCGTCGCGGGTTCGTTCACCACAGACAAAGAGCAGAGCAAGGTTGTCGACAGCGTGGGCTTTGCCCCGGCCCCGACGCAAGCCACCGACAAAGGTTCGTCATGGCTGTATGCGTGGTCGCTGGCGATACCGGCAACCTCCAGGCATAAAGAGACCGCAAAGGCCTTCATCACCTGGGCCACTTCGAAAGAATACATTCAACTTGTCGCTGAAAAAGAGGGCATTGCCAATGTGCCGCCAGGCACTCGGCAATCCACCTACAACGAGGCCTATCTGCAGGCCGCGCCTTTCGCACAAGTGACCTTGCAGATGATGCAGCATGCCGACCCTGCACACCCTTCGATCAAGCCTGTTCCTTACGTTGGCATTCAGTACGTAACCATTCCTGAGTTCCAGGCGATAGGCACATCCGTAGGGAAGTTGTTTTCGGCTGCGCTTACCGGGCAGATGTCAGTCGATCAAGCGCTCGCCGCCGCACAAACCTCCACCGAACGTGAGATGAAGCGCGCCAGTTACCCCAAGTAACCCCCGCAACCAATGTGGGAGCGGGCTTGTGTGGCGAGGGGGCTTGGTGGAACGCCGCATCGCCCCGTTCGACTGCGAAGCAGTCGTAAAAACCGGTCACTGCTTATTAATTCAAGATCGCGGTGACTGGTTTCAGGGGTGCTTCGC
>NZ_CABVHQ010000127.1 GCF_902497895.1 Pseudomonas fluorescens | reverse complement strand
AGGAAAGCGCTTGCGCAAGCGCTTTCCTTTGCGTGGGAGGAAATGAAATGAGCTTAGAAAAGCGCTTGCGCAAGCGCTTTCGTCTCGGCTATGCTTTTTTCAACAAGCGCTGCTGCGTCCCGTTAATCGGTTCGCAGGACGATCGCTACGATAATAAAAAGGAGTGCCCGGCTATGCTGCATAGCGGATTCCACCATCTCGATTCACCCACTTCAGATGCGCTGCGCACCTCGCTGGGACTTTCACGAAATTGCGGGCCCGTCCCGGCCTCAATTCCGAGAGCCATCGACGCATTTTCTTGCCGTGAGCTTTACAATGGCTAGCAGCTGGACATGAGTTCAGCGCTATCCATCAAATCACGTGAGAAAGGAGTGATGCACAGTGGGCGCAAAGATGAGCGATGTAGCGCGAGCCGCGAACGTATCGATGTCTACGGTATCTCATGTACTCAACGGTACTCGTAAAGTACATCCTGACACCGTCCGTAACGTGAATCAGGCTGTAGAGTCCGTAGGCTATATTCGAAACTCACTCGCTCGGTCTCTGGCTCGTTCCTCTTCGGGTTCGGGTGCCATAGGTGTGGCGATTGCTACGCTGTCAAACTATTATTTCAGTGAAACAGTACGTGCCATCGAAGCGGCATGCGCGAAAAGCGGTTTGATGATGATACTGGTCAATACCCAAAGAGATCCGGAACAGGAACTCAAAGCGGTCAAAGCACTGCATGAGCGACGTGTTGACGGGATTGTACTCGCCTCGGAATATGATCCGGAAAATCGAGTATTTAATTACTTGAAAGCCAACAAGATACCCACGGTTCTCATCGATCGACTGCTCTCGACGTCTTTCGATCAGGTGGGGGTAGAGAATAAGCACTCCTCTCAAGAGTTGATTGCACACTTGATTAAACTTGGTCATCGGCGCATCGGGATGGTATCCGGTCGATTGACTCAGTCTTCTTCTCTTGAGCGAATTGATGGCTACCGCGCGGCCTTGGCTGACGCCGGAATTCAGTATGAAGATCAATTGGTTTGCTGTGGTGAATCGGCGATTACGCCGGCAATGGAAGCCACTCGCCGTTTGCTATCGCTAGAGCACCCGCCTACCGCAATAATGACTGCAAACAACTTGATGACCATTGGTGCAATGCAGGCCCTTCGTGAAGCGGGGCTTGAGGTGCCAAGGGATATCGCGCTGGTTGGCTTTGACGATTTCGACTGGGCGGATGCTTTTAGTCCAAGACTGACAGTTGTAGCGCAACCTCTCGAGGAGCTCGGAGCCCAGGCTGTGAAGCTTTTATTGAAGCGTATCAAGCAACCTGAGGGGAGACGTCAGACTATTCGATTGAAACCCTCTTTAATCCAGCGAGATTCTTGCGGCGGTCCCAAATGAATGTACTCAGGGTTTCGTCCTGAAGATCTGGCGGTTGCAGACGTGAATTATTTGACGCTTGTCCACGTCTCGCCGCCTGGATAATTTTGAAACTACATGGCCAGCGCCTGGTTTCCATTTGTCGTGCACGCCTATGTATGTTTGCAGTTTTTTTTGCTTGAGCGACCGGCTTTCGGTTTTGTTTTCTTCAGGCTTCATTGACTTCGTTAAAGAGATAGATGTTTATTTGAATCGCGATGGAGAACGCTGACCTCGCGCAACGAAGTCCGATAACTGGTTGTAACTACACACCGCAGAGCTTATTCCTGTGATGGCGTTTCTGCGTTTGCAGAATTACAAAACTTGAATCGTTTGATTGAGACGGCAGAAGCCGTTGGCAAAGAGGGGCTGAGCATGAATAACTACAACAAAACGAATGATGTGACTGCACTACCGGCATGGCGCAATCTGCTCGACCATCGGCAGAGCATGAAAAATTTCAGTATGCGCGATGCCTTTCGAGATGACAGTAAACGCTTTCAAGACTTTTCCTTGGCGGGCTGCGGGCTTTTTCTGGATTACTCGAAAAACCTGATTACTCACGAGACGCGCTCATTGCTGGTAAACCTTGCTCGCGAGGCTGGGGTGGAACAGGCAGCGCATGCCATGTTCAGTGGAGAGAAAATCAACGGTTCCGAGGGGCGTCCTGTGCTGCATACCGCGTTGCGGCGACCAGTGGGGGAACCCTTGATGGTCGATGGTCGCAACTTGATGCGCGATGTGCATGGAGCCCTGGCGCAGATGACTGACGTTGTGGGTCGTATCCATAGCCATCTGTGGCGTGGTTACAACGATAAGGTCATCACTGATGTCGTAAACATTGGTATTGGTGGCTCATTTCTGGGCCCGGAGCTTGTCTCTGAGGCACTCACGCCTTTCGCTCGGCATGGGGTGCGGTGCCATTATCTAGCTAACATCGACGGCAATGAATTCCGCGAGGTTACAGCCAAGCTGAATGTAGAAACAACGCTGTTCATCATCTCCAGCAAAACCTTCGGTACTCTTGAAACCTTGAAGAACGCGCAAGCTTCTCGTAGCTGGTACTTGGCTAAGGGCGGGACGGAAGAGAAGCTGTATCGCCACTTCATTGCTGTGACAAGTAATCGCCAGGCTGCGCTGGATTTCGGCATCCGTGAAGCAAACATTTTTCCTATGTGGGACTGGGTCGGTGGTCGTTACTCACTATGGTCTGCCATTGGCCTGCCGATTGCTCTGGCCATTGGCATCGCTAACTTCAAGGAACTGTTATCCGGCGCGTACGCTATGGATCAACATTTCCTGAACGAACCATTGGAACAGAACCTTCCTGTTCTTTTAGCGGTACTCGGCGTTTGGTATCACAACTTTTGGGGTGCGCAAAGCTATGCGTTCTTGCCCTATGACCATAACCTGCGCAACTTCGTGAAGCATCTGCAGCAGATGGACATGGAGTCCAATGGCAAAAGTGTTCGTCATGACGGCACGTCGGTTTCCTACACCACTGGCCCAGTAATCTGGGGCGGCGTGGGGTGTAACGGACAGCACGCTTACCACCAGTTGCTGCATCAGGGGACGCCTCTGATTCCAGCTGACTTCATTGTGCCTGTGGTCAGCCACAATCCAGTGGCTGATCATCAGGAATGGCTGTACGCCAATTGCTTGTCTCAAAGCCAGGCGCTGATGCGAGGCAAAACCCGCAGTGAAGCTGAGGCAGAGCTAAAAGCCAAAGGCCTTTCATCCAGTGAGATTGAACGACTGGCGCCGCATAAGGTGATCCCCGGTAACCGGCCAAGCAATACGGTTGCTCTTGAGATCATCAATCCACATAGCCTTGGTGCGCTGATCGCCCTTTATGAGCACAAGGTCTTTGTCCAGGGCGTAATTTGGGGAGTCAATTCGTTTGATCAATGGGGCGTGGAGCTGGGCAAGGAGCTAGGCAACAGCGTCTATAGCCTCCTGACTCGCTATGACGCGGGACCGGCTGATGATTCCTCGACGCAGGGTCTTATAGATTTCTTCCGAGGGCGTCATCGGGGTTAGAACCTCATAAGATTGGGCGGGACTAACGCCTTCCGGTCCTGGAGGAAACGAATGCCATGTGGTAGTGCGGTTGATTAATGCATTATTTAAATAGCGTATTTATCTCAATCGTTAGTTCCCCGTGGTCACTTTGCACTGGCAATGCCTGGATTTTTCTCATGCTTTTGGTTCAGGTAATGCGCTGCCTTTTTTATTCGATTTAACTTGGTATTTCCCTTCCGGGAACCGCTGCGTGGAGTTGGCTGCGTACTCGGATAAAAAGCGTGCTGTTCGTGTTATCGGCCTTATCCAATAAATATAACAAACAAAAGGTGTTATGAGTGAACGTTAAAACTCTCAGCGCAGTTCTGGGTGCGTCCTTTGCTGTCGGCTTTTTGCCCGTTGACGCGTATTCAGCAGACTTCAGTGGTTATTTCAGAACCGGAGTAGGGGATTCGACTCAAGGAGGGAAACAGTCGTGTTTTCAGCTACCGGGCGCGCAATCCAAATATCGCCTTGGCAACGAATGTGAGCAATATCTGGAGCTGGATTTGCGTCAGGATCTGCTTTCACTGGACGACGGCTCGGTGGTCAGCGTGGAAGGCATGGCACAGTTTTATAACGAGTATGGCCATGCCCCGAAATTTGACGGGGAGCACGGCTATACGCGGATGAGTCAGCTCTACGCAGAGTGGAGCAAGATGCCGGCATTGAACGGTGGTTCGTTCTGGGCGGGCCGCCGTTACTACAACCGAAACGACATCCATATTTCCGACTACTTCTACTGGAACCAAAGCTCAACAGGCTTTGGGTTCGATGAGGTCGCGTTGGGAGATCTAAAATACAGCTATGTGTTGTCACGCAAGGACAACGTCTTCCAAAAGGATTTTGTCACTCGTCATGATGTGACCGTCAGCGGATTCAACACAAATCCCGGTGGCGAGGTTCAGCTGGGCGTCAGCTATCTGGACAAGCCAAGCCGCAAGGATGCTCATCAGGGCTGGTCGGTGGTTGCCCAGCACAAGCAGGTCGCGTTTCTGGGTGGAGTCAACAAGTTCGCTGTTCAATACGGCCGAGGGCCGGGCACCGCATTGGGCTATACCGGTGATTCCACGCTGGATGAGAGCAACAAGAGCTGGCGGCTTGTGGAATTTTTCGATTGGCAAATGACCCACGCTTTCAGCGGTCAGGTTGAATTGGTCTATCAAAAAGACACGCGCCCTGATGGTGATGATCAGAACTGGTTATCCATTGGTGTTCGGCCCATTTATGCGTTCACGGATCAGTTCAAGTTGATCACCGAAGTTGGGCGCGACCAGGTTGAAGCCGCAAACGGTACCCGAAAGCTCACCAAGTACACCATCGCGCCTACCTGGTCACCGAAGGGGCCGGGATTCTGGGACAGGCCGGAAATACGTCTGTATTACACCTACGCAAGCTGGAACAAGGCTGCGCAACGCGCCGCCAGCTTGCAATCTCCGGGATCGGCTCTGTCTGATACCGGTGCGTTTGGTACAGACCTGCAAGGCTCCAACGTAGGGGTTCAGGTCGAGTATTGGTGGAAATAAACTCCCTGAATGACAGTGCGCTATTGGTCCGGGTTAATGTTGTTTTATTGCGCAAAGAGTATCTGGCATGAACAAATTGGAACAACTCAAACACTACACCACGGTCGTGGCGGACACCGGTGATCTCGAAGCTATCGCGAGGCTCAAACCCTATGATGCAACCACCAACCCGTCTCTTCTACTTAAAGCCGCATCCCTGCCAAATTACGAAGAGCATCTTCAAGCATCGTTCAACGAATCAAACGGGGACATCGGCTTGGCTTGCGATAAGTTCTCGGTTGCCGTTGGATGCGAAATCCTCAAGCTGATTCCCGGACGTATCTCTACGGAAGTGGATGCGCGCCTGTCCTTCGACACTCAAGCAATGCTCTCCCGAGCATACCGTTTGATCGATCTGTATGAGAGTGCGGGAATCGGCAAGGACAGAATTCTGATCAAAATCGCCTCTACTTGGGAGGGTGTCCGGGCCGCTGAAATACTGGAAAGGGAAGGGGTTCAAACGAATTTGACTCTGCTCTTTTCCTTCGCCCAAGCCGCCGCGTGCGCTGATGCCGGTGCCTTTCTGATCTCGCCCTTCGTGGGTCGTATTTATGATTGGTACAAGAAGGCCGAAGGGCGCGACTATCAGGGGGCCGAAGATCCAGGCGTACAGTCAGTAACCCGCATCTACCAGTACTACAAGGCCAATGGGTTCAACACTGTGGTCATGGGTGCCAGCTTCCGCAATCTCAATCAGATTGAGAAACTGGCAGGCTGCGACCGCCTGACCATCAGCCCGGATCTGCTGCAACAACTGTCGGATAGCGAGGGCAATCTACCGCGTCTTCTCAAACAGGAAGGGATCGGTGAACCGCGCGAGGAAGTGAGCGAGTCAGCCTTCCGTTGGCAGCACAACGAAGACGCGATGGCGACAGAAAAGCTGGCAGAAGGCATCCGCCAGTTTGCCCGCGACCAAGAGAAGCTGGAAGGCTTACTGCCCGGCAAACGTTAGGTCAATGCAGGTCAGTGCCGCATCGGCCATCCATGGCCGGGGGCGGCTACCGCGGCATCCTTGCCGCGGTGCCCCCTGCGCAACGCCTGCGTTCGGCCTCTGGGAAAGGGGCGGCAGATCTGAAGCCAAAGCAACAGCAAGGACAGAAGCCACGGCAAGATTAAAAGATCGCAGCCTCGCTTCGCTCGACAGCTCCTACAGGTACAGGGGAACACGTGCGATTGAAGAACCGGCCGGCC
>NZ_CABVHQ010000126.1 GCF_902497895.1 Pseudomonas fluorescens | reverse complement strand
TCAAGCCGTGACAAGATCGAGGCAGAGGTGTGTTGCTGAGGAGCTTTGCGTGGAGGGTGACCAAACCGTTCGACACATGAGCTGAGGTCCAGTGTGCCCACTCATATCCCCTGTGAGTTAGCCGAAAACGACCTGTTCATAGGTATTGCGGCCATAACGACAAATCGCCCTTGCCGACGCCCCCGAGTGCCAACCAGAATCGAGCCACGACCACACTCCCTGAATAAGGATAAGCGTCATGATGCACGCGGATTTGATTGACCAGGACGACCTGCTGAGCCAATTGAGGGCCTTGGGTTTTGACGTATCCAGCGGCTCGACCGCCGAGCAAGCCTGCGAGTGCGCGGTACGCGGCTTGAGCGATGCGCGGGCCAAGGCACTCAAGGGAATGGTCGAGCAGATGTACACCGGTAGCGCGACGATTCTTCCGGCGGTACGTCAGGCTATCGACCAGCAGTTGTTGCCTGCTTTGGCGCAGTACAAGCAAAGCCGTAGCGCCTGATAGATCGCCTCTACCCGCTAATCCAGGGCAGGAAATGACACCGACCTGTGGCGAGGGGGCTTGTTGTGGCGAGGGGGCTTGCCCCCGCTCGAGCGCGCAGCGGTCGAAAATCGGCTGATGCGTTTTGCCTGACAAAACGCGATCTCAGATTTCAGGGCTGCTTCGCAGCCCAGCGGGGGCAAGCCCCCTCGCCACAGCAAGCCTCCTCGCCACAATGGACTACAGCCTTACGCTGGCAAACGTCGACTCATTCCTGGCCTGGCTCAACGCCGACAGCGGTCCAGACAACGGGGCCAGTACCAGCGCCTGCGGAAGCGGCAACATCGCCACCTGTTGAGCGGTGTTGGAGCCGACGCGCTCATCCCGTGGTGGAATGCCGAAGTATTCGCGGTAGCACTTGGAGAAGTGCGGCGTTGAGACGAAGCCACAGACCGAGGCCACTTCGATGATCGACATGGGCGTTTGCTTGAGCAGCTGCCGGGCGCGGATCAGGCGCAATTTCAGGTAGTAGCGCGACGGCGAGCAGTGCAGGTATTTCTGGAACAGGCGCTCCAGCTGACGCCGCGACACGGCGACATACACCGCCAGCTCGTCGAGATCGATCGGCTCTTCCAGGTTGGCTTCCATCAGCGCGACGATTTCCTGCAACTTCGGCTGGTTGGTGCCAAGCATGTGCTTGAGCGGCACGCGCTGGTGATCCTGCTCGTTACGGATGCGCTCGTAGACGAACATCTCGGAGATCGCTGCCGACAGCTCACGACCGTGATCACGGCTGATCAAGTGCAGCATCATGTCCAGCGGCGCGGTGCCGCCGGAGCTGGTGAAACGGTTGCGATCGAGCGTGAACAACCGGGTGCTCATGGAAACCCGCGGGAACGCTTCCTGCATCGACGCCAGGCATTCCCAGTGCACGCTGCAATCAAAGCCATCCAGCAACCCGGCACAGGCCAGGGCCCAGCTGCCGGTGCAGACCGCACCGAGGCGACGGGACTGGCGCGCCTGGCTTTGCAGCCATGACACGTGCTCACGGGTTACGGTGCGCTGAATACCGACTCCGCCGCAGACGATGATGGTGTCCATGGCGGGCGCTTTGTGCATCGAGGCGTCCGGGGTGATCTGCAAGCCATCGCTGGCCCAGACCTGGCCGCCGTCGGCGGTGAGAGTCGTCCAGCGATACAGCTCGCGACCGGACAATTGATTGGCCATGCGCAGGGGTTCGACTGCGGAAGCCAGAGAAATAAGCGTGAAATTGTCCAGCAGCAAAAAGCCGATGGATTGAGGCGCACGGTTCTGGGGTTGGGCCCCGGAGTTGAACGACGTCATCGCGGTATCTCCTCACACAAAGCGGGTGATGGCCTCAGGCGGAGGCTCTTGTTATTGCCATCGTTCTCGCGTGGGAGACGGGCTTTGTTATGACAGAGCAATTGCCATGCCTAAAGTTGAATGGCCATTCAATAACTCCTGAAAACGACGTCGCGATGTGTCTATATTAGCCTGCGTCGAGTGGGGGTTATAAGTGCCATTAATGCAGGCAAGTGCTCTAGCCCGTTGCGTGTGAGCAAATCGGTAGCACTTTTGGGAACGGCATTGAGAACCGTCGTAAAAGAGTGTCACCACAAGCACGGGTGACCGACGGTCAGGGTCGAATTCGCGCCCTGACCTGAGGATGTTTCACTTATCTGTAAGCGACGCGCCAAAAGGTGGCGCGCTTGAAAGCAGGTGTTCACTTAACGCGCAGTTTTGACTGGTCTGACCTCATCGTCGGAACGCCGCCCGGAGCAAGCCCGCTCCCACATTAGATCTGCTGTGAACATTCAATCTGTGCCTAAGCCAATCCTGTGGGAGCGAGCTTGCTCGCGATTGAGGTCAACTCGGTATCTCTGCCTGAACCGAATCAACACTCCACCGCACTCACCGCCAACCCACCGCGCGACGTCTCTTTATATTTGTCATGCATGTCAGCCCCGGTATCGCGCATGGTGCGGATCACCCGGTCCAGTGAAATAAAGTGCTGACCATCCCCACGCAAAGCCATCTGCGCCGCGTTGATCGCCTTCACTGCGGCAATCGCATTGCGCTCGATGCACGGCACCTGCACCAGGCCGCCGACCGGATCACAGGTCAGGCCCAAGTTGTGCTCCAGACCGATTTCCGCCGCATTGCACAGTTGCTCCGGGGTCGCACCGAGAATTTCCGCGAGCCCGGCCGCTGCCATGGCACAGGCCGAACCGACCTCGCCCTGGCAGCCGACCTCGGCCCCGGAAATCGAGGCGTTCTTTTTACACAGAATCCCCACTGCCGCCGCGCTCAGGAAGTAGTCGACGACATTGGCCTCGGTCACCACTTCGCTGAATTTCATGAAGTAGTGCAGCACCGCCGGGATGATCCCGGCCGCGCCGTTGGTCGGTGCAGTGACCATGCGCCCACCGGCGGCGTTTTCTTCGTTGACCGCCAGGGCGAACAGGTTGACCCACTCCATGGCGCTCAAGGTCGAGCCGATCACATTGGGTTTATTCAGCTCCTGCAGGCTGCGATGCAGTTTGGCCGCACGGCGCCGCACATTCAGACCGCCAGGGAGGATGCCTTCGTGCTTGAGCCCTTGTTCGACGCAGTCCTGCATGGCGCGCCAGAGCGTCATCAGACCGCTGCGAATCTCTTCTTCCGAGCGCCAGACCTTCTCGTTGGCCAGCATCAGCTCGGCCACTCGCAGGTTGTGCTTCTGGCAGAGGCTGAGCAATTCGACCGCGCTGGAGAAATCGTACGGCAACTCGGTGCGATCAAGGTCCGCGACACCACTGCTGGCCTGCGCCTCATCGACGACAAAGCCGCCACCGATCGAGTAATAAGTGTCGCGATGCAGCTCGCCATCCTCGCCTTCGGCAACCAGGGTCATGGCATTGGGATGGAACGGCAGGTTCTCATCGATCAGGCGCATGTCCCGCGCCCAGACGAAGGGGATCGGTAAACGACTGTCGAGCAGCAAGGTCTCGGTTTCGCGCAGGGTCTCGATACGCACGCCGATCTGCGATGGATCGATCGCGTCCGGCCATTCGCCCATCAGACCCATGATCACCGCATTGTCGCTGCCGTGACCGATGCCGGTGGCCGACAGCGAACCATACAGCTGAACTTCGATCCGCTGGACTTGTTCCAACACATTACGTTCACGTAAAACCTGCACGAAGAGCGCGGCTGCGCGCATCGGCCCAACCGTATGCGAACTGGACGGACCGATACCAATCTTGAACAGGTCAAACACACTGATAGCCATTACCGCGAACCTCCTGATGAGCACACTCCAGGCGCCAAAACGCCCGGTGACGGAGCTGCTACGCTCAACGCCGAGACCAGCGCATCATCAGGCTTTTGCAGCAAAGCACGACGTCTCACACCGACTCACTCATGCCCACTAACGTCGCAATCTGCCAACGGCAGGTTCCGGCCGTTTTTTGCGGTGCAGATGGGCAAAAAGTGCGGTTGCCGGGCTGAAAAAACCTGTAAACGACGTCACCGACACTGGATGCGACCCTCCCTGTACTGGATACGACGCACCCTGTAGGCGTTTGAATTTCACTGTTACATGATCAGTGTCGACTCGATTCCAAGGCGCCGTGGTAGAGCTGTTTTCAAAACGCCATCCAACCGCAACCTATAAGCGCGGTCGTCCAGTCGGAACACCGCCGAAAAAAACACCAAGGAGTCCACCCATGAAAGGTTCCCCGTCGTTGTTGTTGGCCGCCATGCTGAGTCTGCCGGTTCTGGCTCAAGCCGCAGAACCGGCTCAATGCAGCACCGTAAACTTCTCTGATGTCGGCTGGACCGACATCACGGTTACCACCGCGACCACCAGCGTCGTCCTCGATGCGCTGGGCTACAAAACCAAAACCACGATGATTTCCGTGCCAGTGACCTACAAGTCCCTGGCCGACGGCAAGAACATGGACATCTTCCTGGGTAACTGGATGCCGACCATGGAGAACGACATCAAGGCCTACCGCGATGCCGGCACCGTGGACACCGTGCGCGCCAACCTGGAAAACGCCAAGTACACCCTGGCCGTGCCTGAAGATCTGTACAACAAGGGCCTGAAGGATTTTGCCGACATTGCCAAGTTCAAGAAGGAACTCGACGGCAAGATCTACGGCATCGAACCGGGTAACGACGGTAACCGCCTGATCCAGAGCATGATCGACAAGAATGCCTTCGGCCTCAAGGACGCCGGCTTCAAGGTGGTCGAGTCCAGCGAAGCAGGCATGCTCTCGCAGGTCGATCGCGCCCAGCGCCGCAACACTGCAGTGGTCTTCCTGGGCTGGGAACCGCACCCGATGAACACTCGCTTCAAGATGAAGTACCTGACTGGCGGTGACGACTATTTCGGCCCGAACTTCGGTCAGGCAACCATCTACACCAACACCCGCAAGGGCTATGCCCAGGAATGCAGCAACGTGGGCCAGTTGCTGAAAAACCTGTCGTTCACCTTGAACATGGAAAGCACCCTGATGGGCAACGTCCTGGACGACAAAATGAAACCTGATGTGGCAGCCAAGGCCTGGCTGAAGAAAAACCCGCAGGTGCTCGACACCTGGCTGGCTGGCGTGACCACCATTGACGGTAAACCAGGCCTGGAGGCCGTTAAAGCCAAGCTGGCGCAGTAACCGCAGGCTCCCGGCGGGCTAGCCCGCCTGGATACGTACTTTTCCTTGCATGTGGACGTTCAATACCATGCTGACTGATCACAAAATCCCCCTGGGCCAGTACATCTCTGCCTTCGTTGAATGGTTGACGCAAAATGGCGCCGCCACCTTCGATGCGATAGCCGTGACACTGGAAACGATGATCCACGGCGTGACGTTTGCGCTGACCTGGTTCAATCCGCTGGCGTTGATCGGTCTGATCGCGCTACTGGCACATGTCATTCAACGCAAATGGGGTCTGACGGCCTTTGTCGCACTGTCCCTCCTGCTGATCCTGAACCTGGGTTACTGGCAGGAAACCATGGAGACCCTGGCCCAGGTGCTGTTCGCGACACTGGTCTGCGTGGTCATCGGCGTGCCGTTGGGCATCGTCGCGGCGCACAAACCGATGTTCTATACTTTCATGCGTCCGGTACTCGATCTGATGCAGACCGTACCGACCTTCGTTTATCTCATTCCTACCCTGACCCTGTTCGGCCTGGGTGTGGTACCCGGTCTGATTTCAACGGTGGTGTTCGCGATTGCCGCGCCCATCCGCCTGACTTACCTGGGTATCCGCGATGTACCGCAAGAGTTGATGGACGCCGGCAAGGCCTTTGGCTGCTCGCGCCGTCAGTTGCTCTCGCGCATTGAACTGCCCCACGCCATGCCGAGCATCGCTGCCGGCATCACCCAGTGCATCATGCTCTCACTGTCGATGGTAGTGATCGCGGCACTGGTGGGTGCTGATGGCTTGGGTAAACCCGTGGTCAACGCACTGAACACTGCCGATATCGCCCTGGGCTTCGAAGCCGGCCTGGCGATCGTATTGCTGGCGATCATGCTCGACCGTATTTGCAAACAACCCGACGCTAAAGTAGGGGGTGACGCATGAGCATAATCCGCTTCGACAAGGTAGACGTTGTCTTCTCCAAAGATCCGCGTGAGGCCCTCAAGCTGCTGGACAAGGGCATGACGCGTGACCAGATCCTGAAACAGACCGGGCAGATCGTCGGTGTCGAAAAGGCCAGCCTGGACATCGATAAAGGCGAAATCTGCGTACTGATGGGCCTCTCCGGTTCCGGCAAATCCAGTCTGCTGCGCTGCATCAACGGCTTGAACACCGTCAGTCGCGGGCAACTGTTCGTCGAGCATGAAGGCAAGCAAATCGACATCGCCTCCTGCACCCCGGCCGAACTGAAAATGATGCGCACCAAGCGCATCGCCATGGTCTTCCAGAAATTCGCCCTGATGCC
>NZ_CABVHQ010000125.1 GCF_902497895.1 Pseudomonas fluorescens | reverse complement strand
TGCGCTGGAGATGTACAGCCGCGAGTTCGCCGCCCCCGGCACGTCATGGTCGCCGGGCACGACCGGTTCAAGTGGCCGTCCCTCCGTGTCGCCGGTCTTGCGGCAGTTCGCCTGGCTCATTGCGAAAGAGCAGGTGACGCCGACGGTTACGCTCGGCGAGACGACGTTCACCGTGACGCTGCCGCCGCCATCACCGGAGGTGGGGCCGGAACGGCTGGCGCCCATCGAGGGTGCGCTGCCCGCCGGTCCACGCCAGACCGTGCCGCTGGTGAGAATCGCGCTCGGGCGAAGCGGCGACAAGGGCGACACGTCCAATATCGGCCTGATCGCCCGCCATCCGGCGCTGTTGCCGGTGCTGATCGAGCAGGTGACGCCCGAACGCGTGAAGGATTACCTCGGCCATCTGGTGCAGGGGCCGGTGCACCGCTACGAACTGCCCGGCATTCACGCCATCAACCTCCTGTGCGAGCGCGCGCTGGGCGGCGGCGGCATGGCCTCGCTGCGCAACGACCCGCTCGGCAAGGGCATGGCGCAGATGCTGCTCGACCTGCCGGTCGAGGTACCCGAAAGCCTGCTGCAGGAACTGTCCGCATGAATTTCGATTTATCGGACGACCAGCTCGCGATCCGCAACGCCATCGAGGCGATCTGCGCCGACTTCGGTGCCGATTACTGGCTCGAGTGCGAGCGCGACGGGCGCTGGCCGAGTGAATTCTGCGACACGATCGCCCGTGGCGGGTGGTTCGGCGTGACCATGCCCAAGGAGCATGGCGGCGCCGGCCTCGGCATCTCGGCGGCCGCAATGGTGATGCGCACCATTGGCAAGCTCGGCTCGGCGGCGGTGTCGTCGGTGCATCTGAACCTGTTCGGCCCGCAGCCCGTGGTCGTATTCGGCAGTGAGGCGCAGAAGCGGCGCTTTCTGCCGCCATTGATCGAAGGCACGGATCGCGCTTGCTTCGGCGTGACCGAGCCCAACATCGGCTCTGACACCACACGCATCAGAACCTTCGCGCGCCGCGCGGGCGACCGCTACATCGTCAACGGCCAGAAAGTCTGGACCTCGACCGCGCAGCACGCCAACAAAATCCTGCTGGTGGCCCGGACGACGCCGATCGAGGAATGCGCGAGGCCGATGGACGGCGTCACGCTGTTTTATACGGACCTCGACCGCGCGCACGTGCGCATCTGCGAGATCGAGAAGATGGCGCGCAAGGCCGTGGACTCGAACGAACTGTTCATCGACGGGCTGGAGATCCCGGTCGAGGATCGCATCGGCGAGGAGGGCCAGGGATTCAAGTACCTGCTGCACGGCCTGAACCCGGAGCGCATCCTCGTCGCGGCCTCGGCGCTCGGTGCTGCGCAGACGGCGCTGGCGAGTGCGACGGACTATGCCAGGGAACGCGTCGTGTTCGGGCGGCCGATCGGCATGAACCAGGCGATCCAGCATCCGCTGGCCGAATGCTGGATGCGCCTGCAAGCGGCCGAGCTGCTGATGTGGAAGGCGGCTGCGCTCTACGACGCCGGCAAGTCCTGCGGCGTCGAGGCCACGGCGGCGAAGTACCTGGCGGCCGAGGCCAGCTTCGAGACGTCATTGCGTGCGGTGCGCACCCACGGCGGATTCGGCTATGCCACGGAGTACCACGTCGAGCGCGGCCTGCGCGAAAGCGTGCTGCCCCTGCTCGCGCCGGTGACCCAGGAGCTCGCGCTGTGCTACGTCGCCGAGCAGGCGCTCGGCCTGCCGAAGTCGTATTGACCTGTGCAACACGAGACAAACCGCATCCCGAGTTTGAGAGCGCGACATGAGAATGAACATGGCCAGGAGGACAGTTTCATGAAGGGTTTGAGGGGAAGGTCGTGATCGTGGTCGGCGCCCCCGGCAAGGGCAACATGGGGCAGTGCATTGCCCGACGCTTCGCCGGCGAGGGCGCCAGCGTGGTTGTGGCTGGACGAGTTCGGCCAATTCGGAGTTCGCCAACGGTCAGCAGCCTCACTGCACACAAATGACGGCCAACGCCGGTCCTGATAACATAAACCTAATGTTAGGCATTTGGGTGAAAGACGGCGTGAACAAGCGGAACAGTCATGCAGACATCAGGATCGACCGACCGGAGCTGGGGGCCGAACGCGGCGTTGCGCAATATCAACGGTTAGCTTCCGTGCTGAGGCACCGGATCGCGAAGGGCGAATACCCGCTCGGCACGCAACTGCCGCCGATCACGAAATTGGCCCAAGACTTGGGCGTTGCCGTCGTGACCGTCCGGCAAGCGTACGAGCTGCTTTCCAAGGAAGGGCTGATCCGCAGCCAACGGGGTGTCGGCACCCACGTGGCTGCGCTGCCCGCCGCCACCGTCGACATCGAACTGGCAATCAACGATCCGTTCGCCGCGCCGCAGGCGCTTTCCTTCGAGATACTCGAAGTCCGGCATCACACCCAGTTGCCCCAAGAACTGCTTGGGTCGGACGATTGCTCGGCGGACGACAACGTGTGTGTCCGCAAGCTGCACACCTATTCCGGCGAGCCGTTCTGCTACGCCGAGATTTACGTGTCGACGGCGGTCTTCGAGTCGCTGCCCAAGGACATCGCCAGGAAAAGGAAGCTGCTCGCCGCGGTACTGGACGAACTGGGCGCGCGCGGCAAACGCGTGAGGCAACGCATTACCGTGATGCCTGCGGATTTTCCTTTGTGCGACCTGCTGAAGATCCCGTTTGCCTCGCCCGTGGCGAAAATGTCACGGTGCCTGGTCGACGGCAAAGGCAATGTGCTGTACGCCGGTCTCACCTGGTATCGGGGCGACCGCTACATCGCCGAGGTCGACTTCCCCGCGTCCACATTGAAGACCATGCCCGGGATGACCGAACCCCAACCGGGCGTGGTGGGTGAGCGCAAGCGGAACTAAAAGCGCTCATGCGGACCTCAGCGTAAACCCGGTGTGGCCGCTTCCGCCTTTTTCTTTGAAAAACCACCGCGAACTCGTTTTGCCAGGTTCGCGAGAGCTCATACTGTTCGGCCACGATCTCTGCTGTCACACCCATGAGGTGCTTGACGAAGGTCTTTTTTCATGTCAAAACTCCTAACATTAGGTCTTTAGGTTTATATCGCGTCAAATGAAAGGAAACGGCATGGGTAACTTCACAGTAACATCGCCTGAATTCAAAGATCAGGGTCCGCTGCAACGGGTGCATGAGTTCGATGGCTTCTACGGCACCGGCCAGAACCGTTCGCCCGCGCTGCAATGGCAGGGCGCGCCGGAAGGCACCAAGAGCTTCGCGCTGACGCTGTACGACCCGGACGCGCCCACCGGCAGCGGCTTCTGGCACTGGATCCTGTTCGACATCGATTCGTCGGTCACCCAGCTCGCCGCGGGCCTAGGCTCCAGCGACGCCACTGACCTGGGCGCCAGCGGCACTCAGGCCACCAACGACTACGGCACTGCCGGCTACGGCGGTCCCTGTCCGCCCACGGGCTTGCCCGCGCACCGCTACAT
Source organism: Pseudomonas fluorescens (assembly GCF_902497895.1). Lineage (GTDB taxonomy): Bacteria > Pseudomonadota > Gammaproteobacteria > Pseudomonadales > Pseudomonadaceae > Aquipseudomonas > Aquipseudomonas fluorescens_BP. The sequence continues at coordinate 3,007 of NZ_CABVHQ010000125.1, read as the reverse complement.
CTTCACCGTGCACGCGCTGGGCGTGCCCAAGCTGGAGCTGCCGGCCGCCCCGACCAACGCGGTGGTGCGCTTCCTGATCTCCCAAAATACACTCGCCACGGCCACCCTGACCGGCCTATACAAACGCTGAGTGCGCGCCTTGTTGCGACTGTTTGAACGGCTCGCCAGCCTCAAGGCCTGGCTCGGCGCGGGCGTGGCGGTGTTGATGCTGGTGGTGGCAGCGCTGGAGTACTACTAGCCCCGGATGATCACCACCCAGGCCTTTCCTTGACGCGCCGGTGGTCACTCTGCGCGCGTCCATTCCCGCGCGCAGATTGCTGCCTGCCGGCCAGCAGGTTGGTCGGCGCGTGGCCAAGGAGGACAAAACTCGGCACCGTGGTGGCCGACACCGAGGGATCCGTCGGTCTCACTGCAGATGAGGACCACCGAAAATCCGCGCACATACTCGGGCCGTCGCAGCCATATCGATAAGCTATGAATTTTGCGAACTCATGGAGCAAGTTACTAAAATGAAGACGTTTGGTATGCGATTGAAGGAGGAGCGCACGGCTCTGGGACTCTCCCAGCAAGAGCTTGGCGCTCTGGGAGGGGTTTTGGCAAACGCCCAAAGTAAGTACGAGAAGGGATCCCGGTTTCCCAAGGCCGACTACTTGACGGCCATCGCAATCAGGGGAGTTGATGTTCTCTACCTTTTGACGGGGAAGAAGTCCCGGTTTAAAGAAGATCTGCCCGATGAAGAAACCAAAGTCATTGAGGATTACCGCCGCCTTAACCAAGGTGATCGGAATGCTATTGCACGGCTTGCGTCATCGCTTGCCGAGCTCACGGCACCGGGCAACAGTGACTCCGGACGCTGTAGTACTACATGGCCCCAAACTCGAGCACTCCAGCAAAAATCTTAGAATCTGCAAGGTCCGCTTTTGGCCCGATTTCTGCTTGTCACCATGAGGCGGCAATGACCCAAAGTAATCATTCAGTGGATCCACAAAATCGTGGAAAGCATCTTTCCACCAGTACAGATCGTTGAGAAAACAGTATCTGGAACCAGTGATTTCGGACTTTCAAGCGGTCATTCAGCCGGCGCCGGTGGCGCAAAACCGGCTCTTTGCAACTCATGAATGATCTTCTCTGGTTATCAGTAAATAGCCTACATGGCCTGGCCAAAAATCTGGATCCAAACCGAGCTATTTCAATTTCCCCTCATCAGCCATCCTCGAACTCCATAATTTTCACTCAAGTCCGTTAGGACGTAAGAGGCTTCCTGTTTTTGTCTATAGGGGCCGATGACAATAAAATCGTGTTCTCTGCGGATCACTGGCAAGGCCAAATGTTGAATTACTTTTATGGATCGTCGCCGACTCTGAGTATTTAAAGTTAGCTCGATCACCCAGAGGCCTTGGGGTGGACTGAGTTTAATTGGTTTTTTGGCGTGGCGAATCACTCCTCCACACGTTAGGCATGAGTCTTCCAGGACGAGTGATGATCCTGCTTTAGATTGGAATATATGCAATTTAGTGGCACTGATCTTTTTTCGCGAGAAAAGCGTCAAGAGTAAACCTGCAATTGCGATAAGGCCGCCGATGATGATTGCCAGCTTTGAAGAAAATAGTTGGGAAAGACGGTCGAGATAAGCTGGAATTTCGCTGCGAATAGCTGCGGGAAGCTTTACTGGGTGAGGCCGTTCTACACCCAGGGAAGCTGGGGGAGTGAGTGCCTTGGACGAAAGGCTGTCCAAAGGGGCCTTGTTCGAATCAGCCTCGGTTCGGGCAAATGAATCTATAGGCAGCTGATTGGAGTCAGCCTGCTCTTGTGAAGACGTTGGCGTAGTGGAGGCGGTTGTGCAGGAAAAGTCAGGACTGGTATAGGTCCACACCAATGCGGATAGCTGTCCCATTACTCCTGTGATCATAAAACCTAAACCAATCTTTCGCACAGCCAATCCCCCTATTGTTATAGATAGGAAGCTTAGTATCTATTTTATCAAAAAGACAGGAAAAATGACGTCATAAAAATGTCGATACAATTTCGAGGGATTACCGAGGACGTCCTATCGGTTCGACCTGATCAGAGGCGAGCTGGATTTGCTGGAAAAGAAATTAAGGCGCCTGCCGGCAGAACGTTTGTGGCCGCTTTCGACCCAATGTAGTAGTCAACTAATCCCGGCCTGAGACCGGTCATCGTAAGAAAATCATTCACGATCGAGCGTGCTAAAATTCAATGGGGGGGATTACTTCAATGCATCCTTTCAAATCGGGAGAATTACGATGAACATCGTATCCTCACTGGCGTTAGTGGTAACGGTTGGGTGGATCTCGGGTTGCGCAACAACAGCTGAAAACCAGATTGTCAACATCTCCCTGAACGCTACTCAGTACAACGCTAGTCATATCGCACAGGCGACATTGGCACCCATGGGAAACGACACTAATGTTTCGTTTTTCATTGGCAGAGTCCCAGGCTGGACAGCTCTACCCCCCCATATTTACACCTACATCTATTCTGGAACATGCGAGAGCTTGGGTCCAAAGCCTGCCTATGAGATGAATCAGACAGTGACTACCGCGCTCATGTCGCCTGCATGGCAGCTCTCGAAAAAGGCGCCTGTGGCGCTGAGCACGCTTCGTTCCGGTGGCTATGCCATTGTCTTGAGAGCCAGTCCGGAAGATGGTGGCTTGAATATTTTCTGCGGCAATATCACCTGACGCTACAGCAGAAAACGCAATGGTATGGCTCTGTCAAATCCACCTGATCGGTTAATAATAAAAATATTGGTAGGCGCGAACCGGTGGTCGAATGCCGACCCTTGATTTAGAGCCTTTGGTCGGTTCCTGCGGGCAATAAAAACCCCCAGCCTCTCGAGGCCGGGGTTTTTGGTATTGCGCGGGAGCAGTATTTATTCGACGGCTTTGACCATGTCTTCAATGACTTTCTTGGCGTCGCCGAACACCATCATGGTCTTGTCCAGATAGAACAGTTCGTTCTCCAGGCCGGCATAACCGCTGGCCAT
>NZ_CABVHQ010000124.1 GCF_902497895.1 Pseudomonas fluorescens | reverse complement strand
AGTCGTCGCAAATCCTATGCCCGCGGTTTACCTGAAAAAGCGTGTTGCCTGATTTTACGACCGCTTCGCGGCCGAACGCAGCCTCGCAGGCTCGGCAGCTGCTACGGGCGTAGTCCTTCACAGATTTCAAAGTTGTGTAGATACCTATGCCTTCTGTGGCGAGGGGGCTTGCCCCCGTTCGGCCGCGAAGCGGTCGTAAAGTCTATACATGCGGTGTGCCTGGCAGAACCGGCTTACAGATTTCAGGGCCGCTGCGCGCCCCAACGGGGGCAAGCCCCCTCGCCACAGTTGAACTCAGTGCTGCAATTAACAGAACTACCCGGCCTCCGTCACTCAATGTTACCAGCGCCTCAGCCGGTTTCGCGCCAGTGAGATATAGTTCAACCCTTCGATACCCCTGCCAACGAGTGCCTCATGCTTAACAAAGGATTGTTCCTGGCCTGTGCGCTGGTGCTGCTAAGCGCTTGCGATTCGTCGACCTCGGATAAGGCATCGACCGTCGCCGCGCCCCCAGCGGTGGTCAGCGTGCTGAAGGTCAATGCACTGCCGGATGTCGCTGGGTTGAAACAGCGCTATACCGGCCGTGAGCTAAGCGTGGTGGACGTCTCCGAGGTTCAGCTCGACGGCGCCAGCACGCTGTCAGTGAGTTTTTCGGTGCCGCTGGACCCGGAGCAGAAGTTCGCCGAAAAACTGCACCTGGTGGACAGCAAAACGGGCAAGCTCGATGGCGCCTGGGAACTCTCCGACAACCTGATGGAGCTGCGTCTGCGTCACCTCGAGCCGCAGCGCAAACTGGTGCTGACCGTCGATGCCGGGTTGCGCGGGGTCAACGATGCCACGCTCGCCGCCGAGTACGTCAGCCGCCTGGAAACCCGCGACCTGAAACCTACCGTAGGCTTCGCCAGTCGTGGCACCTTGCTGCCGACCCGTCTGGCCGAAGGTCTGCCGGTGATCGCGCTGAACGTCGACAAGATCGACGTCGAATTCTTCCGCATCAAACCCGAGGCACTCCCGGCATTTCTCAGCCAGTGGGGCCGCAGCACCAGTCTGCAAAGTTATGAATCGCGCGAACTGCTGCCGATGGCCGAGCTGGTCTACGGCGGCCGTTTCGACCTCAACCCTGCGCGCAACACCCGGGAAACCCTGTTGCTGCCGATCGCCGGTCTCAAACAGTTGCAACAGCCCGGGGTTTACCTGGCGGTAATGCGCGCTTCCGGCACCTACAACTACTCGCAACCGGCAACCCTGTTCACCCTGAGTGATATCGGCCTGTCGGTGCACCGATACCAGAATCGCCTGGACGTCTTCACGCAAGCGCTGGAGGGTGGCAAAGCCCTGGCTGACGTCAGTCTCGAACTGCTCGACAGCAACGGTCGGGTCGTGGGCCAGGGCAAGACCGAGAAGGACGGCCACGCCGAGTTGCCGCTACCGAAAAAGGCCGAAGTGCTGTTGGCTCATCAGGGTGAGCAGACCAGCATGCTGCGTCTGAACAGTGCCGCACTGGACCTGGCCGAATTCGATATCGGCGGGCCGCAGGCCCACCCGCTGCAATTCTTCGTGTTTGGCCCGCGCGATCTGTATCGCCCGGGGGAAACCGTGCTGCTCAACGCCCTGCTGCGGGACAAGGACGGTAACGCGATCAAACCGCAGCCAGTGAGTGTCGAAGTGCGTCGGCCGGATGAGCAGGTCAGCCGCAAGTTCGTCTGGGATGCCGATGCGTCCGGACTCTATCAATATCAATTGCAACTGGCCGGCGAAGCGCCGACCGGGCGCTGGCAACTGGTGTTCGATCTGGGCGACGGCAAGCCGCAACTCTATGAGTTCCTCGTTGAGGACTTCCTGCCCGAGCGTCTGGCCCTTGAACTCAAAGGCCACGATGAACCGATCAAACCAGCTGACACCGCCGAAATCAGTGTCAACGGCCGCTATCTTTACGGCGCCCCGGCCTCGGGCAATCGCCTGAGCGGCCAGGTCTATGTGCGTCCGCTGCGAGAGGCGGTGAAAGCCTTGCCGGGTTATCAGTTCGGCTCGGTCACCGAACAAGAGTTGAGTCAGGATCTGGAGCTGGACGAAACCGCGCTGGACGCCAATGGAGAAGCATTTATCTCCCTTGAAAGCAAATGGGCCGAAGCCAGGTCGCCCCTGCAACTGATCGTGCAGGCCAGCCTGCAAGAGTCGGGTGGCCGTCCGATCACCCGTCGCGTGGTCCAGCCGGTATGGCCGGCGGATCGTCTGCCGGGGCTGCGCGCCTTGTTCAAGGGCGAAGAAACCGATGGCGACGGCCCGGTCGAGTTCGAGTTGCTGGTGGCCAACAACGAAGGCCAGAAACTGGCGGCGGACAACCTCAAGGTGCGCCTGGTGCGTGAGCGCCGCGACTATTACTGGAACTATTCGGAGAACGATGGCTGGAGTTATCACTTCAACGAGAAATTCCTCAACCTTGACGAAGAAACCCTCAGCATCAAGGCTGGCGATACCGCGAAAGTCAGCTTCCCGGTGGAGTGGGGCCCGTACCGCGTCGAAGTCGAAGACCCGCAGACCGGTCTGGTCAGCAGCTTGCGCTTCTGGGCCGGCTACCGCTCCCAGGACAACGCCGAAGGCGGCGCAGTGCGTCCGGATCAAGTCAAGCTGGCGCTGGATAAACCCGCCTACGCCGATGGCGATACGGCCAATGTGACCGTCACTCCACCGGCTGCCGGCCAGGGCTATCTGCTGGTGGAGTCCGCCGACGGCCCGTTGTGGTGGCAGGAAATCGATGTGCCGGCCGAAGGCAAAAGCTTCGCGGTCAAGCTCGATCCGCAATGGTCGCGGCATGACCTGTATATCAGCGCACTGGTGATTCGTCCCGGTGAGCGCAAGGCCAACATCACCCCGAAACGTGCGGTCGGCGTATTGCATCTGCCCTTGGACAGGACTCGGCGCAAACTCGGTCTGACCCTTGATGCCCCGGAAAAAATGCGTCCGAAACAGCCGCTGACGGTGAAGGTTCAGGCGAAAAATGCCGACGGCAGCGTGCCAAAACAGGTGCACGTGCTGGTGGCCGCGGTGGACGTGGGCATCCTCAATATCACCGAATACCCGACCCCGGACCCGTACTCGAGCCTGTTCGGTCGCAAAGCCTACGGTGCCGACCAGCTGGATATCTATGGGCAGCTGATCGAGGCCGGGCAGGGCCGTTTGGCCAGTCTGGCGTTTGGTGGTGACGCGGCGCTGGCCAAGGGCGGCAAGCGACCGGACACCAGCGTGACCATCGTTGCCCTGCAAAGCGCACCGGTGACCCTGAACGAGCAGGGTGAGGGCGAAGTCAGCGTCGACATCCCGGACTTCAACGGTGAATTGCGCTTGATGGCCCAGGCCTGGACCGACGATCGTTATGGCATGGCGGAAGGTAAAACGGTGATTGCCGCGCCGCTGATTGCCGAACTCTCGGCACCGCGTTTCCTCGCCGGTGGTGACCAGACGACCCTGGCGCTGGACCTGTCGAACCTCTCGGGCACAGCGCAGCAACTGAGGGTACAGCTGAGTGCCGAAGGCCAGTTGGACCTGCTCGGTGAAGCGAGCCACAGCGTGCAACTGACTAAGGGGCAACGCATGACCCTGCAGATTCCGGTGCAGGCGCTCGGTGGTTTGGGCCAGGGCAAGGTCAAGGTGCTGGTCGATGGCCTCGATCTGCCGGGTGAGAGCCTGCCACCCTTTACCCGCGAGTGGACCCTGGGCGTGCGTCCGGCATTTCCGGCGATGCTCAAACACTACCGTGCAGTGCTCAAGGATCAGCCGTGGGAGTTGCCGGAAGCTGAACTGGCGGCTTTCGAACCCGCCGGGCGTGAAGCCTTGCTCAGCCTGTCGAGCCGGCCGCCGCTGAACCTTGGCGAACAAATCCGTGCGCTAAAGGCCTATCCCTATGGTTGTCTGGAGCAAACCGCCAGCGGCTTGTATCCGTCGCTTTATGCTGACGCCGCCAGCCTCAAACGCCTCGGCCTGGAAGGCGAACCGGATGCCGAGCGCAAGCGCAAGATCGAACTGGGTATCGAACGCCTGCTGGGCATGCAGCGCTATAACGGCAGCTTCGGTCTGTGGGGCGCTGACGGTGAAGAAGAATACTGGCTGAGCGCCTATGTCACCGACTTCCTGTTGCGTGCTCGCGAGCAAGGTTTCGCGGTACCGCCCGAGGCGCTGAAAAAAGCCAGCGAGCGGCTGCTGCGTTATCTGCAGGAGCGCAACCTGATAGAAGTGAACTACAGCGAAAATGCCGAGCACACGCGCTTTGCGGTGCAAGCTTATGCCGGTCTGGTATTGGCCCGTAGCCAACAGGCGCCCCTGGGCGCGCTGCGCAGTCTGTACGAGCGTCGCACTGATGCACGTTCCGGTTTGCCGCTGGTGCAACTGTCGATTGCCTTGCAGAAAATGGGCGATCAGCCGCGTGCCGGTCAGGCCTTGATTGAAGGGCTGGCGGCATCACGCAACAGCAAGGACTGGCTCGCCGATTACGGCAGCCCGTTGCGCGATCAGGCGCTGATTCTGGCCCTGCTGGAGGAGAACGATCTGGCCAAGGGCAAGCGTGAGGAGCGTCTGTTCGAGCTGTCCGATCAGATGGCAGCCAGCCAATACCTGTCGACTCAGGAGCGCAACTCGTTGTTCCTCGCCGGTCGTGGCTTGCTCGGCAAACCGGAAGCCAGCTGGACTGCGCAATTGAACAGTGGTGGTAAAACCCGTGAGCTGAGCAATAACCAGCCAGGCCTGAAACTCGAAGGTGCATTGCTGGCTTCGCCGCTGTCCTTGCACAATGAAGGCGGCGAGCCGGTGTATCAGCAACTGACCCTTTCCGGTTATCCATTAAAGGCGCCGGTCGCCGGTGGCGAGAACCTGAGCATTCGTCGCGAGTACCTGGGTATGAGTGGCCAGCCGTTGAACCTCAAGGCCTTGGCCAGCGGTGATCTGGTGTTGGTGCACTTGGCGGTCAGCGCCAAACAGCGAGTGCCGGACGCCCTGGTGGTGGACTTGCTGCCGGCGGGCCTGGAGCTGGAAAACCAGAATCTGGCGCAGAGCGCCGCGAGCCTGGAAAACGCCAGCAGCAAGGTCAAGGAATGGCGCGAGTCAATGCAGAACGCCAGCCTCAAGCATCAGGAATTTCGCGATGACCGCTATGTCGCGGCGATGAACCTGGATGGCTACGGCACCACTCACCTGCTGTACCTGGCGCGAGCCGTCACACCGGGCACCTACCGGGTACCACCGCCGCAAGTGGAGTCGATGTACCGGCCGAACTGGCAGGCAGTGGGTGAAACGCCGCCGCAGATGGTGATCAAGGGAAGGTAATCGGGACTTCGAGCAAAGCGCAGAACCTGTGGCGAGGGGCTTGCTGTGGCGAGGGGGCTTGCTGTGGCGAGGGGGCTTGCCCCCGTTGGGGCGCGAAGCGGCCCTAAAACCTGCAATCACATTTTGTCAGGCTCACCGCATTCACAGGTTTTGCGGCTGCTGCGCACCCGAGCGGGGGCAAGCCCCCTCGCCACAGATCGCGCCTACCTGATGATTTGGTTCAATGAATAATCCAGCTCAACAACCACAACCCCAACATCAGCCAGATAATCCCCATGATGATCGAAGCCCGCATAAAGGCGCGGATGGCCGAGTACAACAGCATCAGGCCGACGATCAGCGCGATGATGCTGATGATCGAGGGGTCCATGCCGAGCGTGCGGGATAGCCCATCGACAAAATTGCTGCCGGCGTTAGCCAGGATATTGAACAACCCGCTGAGCCCATCGACGATAAACCGAATGACCGAACCGAGCGCCTGGCCGAGCCATTCGAAAAAGCTTTCTACCTGCATGTGTGCGTCCTGATGAGAGAGTGGGGGTGGATGCCTGAGCTGAAGCTTGGGCAATTATGTGCGCTGGCGAGTTCCGTGAAGCATAGAGGTTTGCCGGTTTGAATTTGCGATTAGTTACTCGATCTCTGTGGCAGCTGGCTTGCAAGCGATTGGGACAGCAGGGTATGTCAGGCAGGACTCTATCCCTGTGGGAGCTGGCTTGCCTGCGATGGGGACGACTCTGTGTATCAGGCAGAACGCCTTCGCGGGCAAGTCGGATCGCCGCACCGCCGCTCCCACAGGGTTCTCGCTGGATAAAGTGGGCGCGTCGGTCCTTGGCTGGGTTGTTGCTTTTGCTCGCGCTGCTCTGGCTCGCCGACCGCCTCTGGCCGCTGCCCTTGCCCCAGGACGACCTGGCGCGAGTAGTGCTGGCCGAAGACGGCACGCCACTGTGGCGCTTCGCCGATGCCAATGGCGTATGGCGCTATCCGGTGGAGACCCGCCAGGTCTCGCCGTATTACCTCGATGCTCTGCTGACCTACGAAGATCGCTGGTTCTACCAACACCCCGGTGTGAACCCCTTGGCGCTCGGCCGGGCCGCATGGCAGAACCTTACTGGCGGCCGTGTCCTGTCGGGGGGCAGCACCCTGTCGATGCAGGTTGCGCGGCTGCTCGATCCCCACTCGCGCACGCTGTTCGGCAAGCTGCGGCAACTCTGGCGCACCGCGCAACTGGAATGGCATCTGTCCAAGGATCAGATCCTCAGCCTGTACCTCAACCGCGCGCCGTTCGGTGGCACGTTGCAAGGCGTGGCTGCGGCCAGTTGGGCCTATCTGGGCAAATCACCGCAGCAGCTGACCCACGCCGAAGCGGCGCTGCTGGCGGTTCTGCCCCAGGCGCCGAGCCGCTTGCGCCCAGACCGTCACC
>NZ_CABVHQ010000123.1 GCF_902497895.1 Pseudomonas fluorescens | reverse complement strand
AACGCAGCCTTCGCCAGCTGCTACGGGAGATTGGATTTACGCCAGTGGTGGAGATTGGATTTACGCCAGTGGTTATGTGAGATGAGATTACGCGCTCAAGTCCGCAAACCCTGTGCTCGGTATTTGTATGCGCTGGCAGGATTGAGAGGGAACGCAGAACGGTGTAATAAAGAACCTCATTTTTGCGTCTGCCCGCACTCAACTCCGAAAGAGGATTTCGAACATGAGCTATCGCCCCCTCGGCCAATCCGGTTTGCAAGTCTCCACCCTGACCCTGGGCAGCATGATGTTCGGCGAACAGACCAGCACCGAGGATTCCTTGCGGATCATCGACAAGGCCTGGGACCAGGGCATCAACTTCATCGACACCGCGGACGTCTACACCAACGGCCGTTCCGAAGAAATTGTCGGTGAAGCGATTGCCAGCCGGCGTCAGGAGTGGATCGTCGCCTCCAAGGTCGGTTTCGGTCCGGTGGACGGCGTGCCGAATCGCAGTGGCTTGAGCCGCAAGCATATCTTCAATGCGATCGACGCCAGTCTGACCCGGCTGGGTACTGACTATCTGGACATCTACTACCTGCACCGCGAAGACCACAACACGCCGCTGGAAGTGACCGTGTCGGCCATTGGCGACTTGCTGCGCCAGGGCAAGATCCGTTACTGGGGGCTGTCCAACTATCGCGGCTGGCGGATTGCCGAAGTGATTCGCGTGGCGGAAAAACTCGGGGTCGACCGGCCGGTGATCAGCCAGCCGCTGTACAACATCGTCAATCGCCAGGCCGAAACCGAGCAGATCACTGCCGCCCACGCCTACGGTCTTGGTGTGGTGCCTTACAGCCCGTTGGCTCGCGGGGTGCTCAGTGGCAAATACGCGCCGGATGTCAAACCGGACGTCAACAGCCGCGCCGGACGCCAGGACAAACGCATCCTGGAAACCGAATGGCGGGTCGAGTCCCTGCGCATTGCCCAGCAGATCCAGCAATACACCCTGGGGCGCGGCGTCGGTATCGTCGAATTCGCCATCGCCTGGGTGCTGAACAATTCGGCGGTCAGCTCGGCCATCGTCGGGCCGCGCACCGAAGAACAGTGGGATGCCTACACCCAGGCATTGGCGGTGAAGATCACTGCCGAAGACGAAGCCTTTATCGACTCGCTGGTGACACCGGGGCACGCCTCTACCCCGGGGTTCAATGATGTCAGCCATTTTGTTTCTGGGCGGGTACCGCGCAATACTTAAGCCTTTCGCGGGCAAGCCCCTATGCCGGTCAGTTAAGGAATTTCAGGTTCATTACCCGTAGCAGCTGCCGAAGGCTGCGTTCGGCTGCGCAGCAGTCGTAAAACCCGCAACCGCATTCCTCCTGTAGAAACGCGTTTGCTGTATTGCGACCGCTTCGCGGCCGAACGCAGGCTTCGCCAGCTGCTACGGATTGGTGCCTTATCTACTAAGGCAGCACGGCCGATCAGCCCCGGATCAGCGATATTCTTTCGCCAAAACCGTTATCCTCCGCCCTCATCCCCAACCCACTCCATTTCACGCGAGGACAGTGTGTCCAAAGGTATTGCTCTATCGGTTCTGTCATCGGTGCTGTTCGCCGTCATGTATTTCTATACGTCGCTGCTTGCGCCGCTGAGCGGGATGGAGATTTTTGGCTGGCGGATGCTGTTGACCGTGCCGTGCATCACCGTCTTCATGTTCGCCTCGGGGGAATGGAAGCATGTGGTCGCACTGGTCAAACGCCTGGTCGGCCAACCTGCCCTGGGCCTGGGGCTGCTGGTCTCTTCGGCACTGGTCGGGGCGCAACTCTGGCTGTTCATGTGGGCGCCGCTGAACGGGTATAGCCTGGATGTTTCCCTGGGTTATTTCCTGCTGCCACTGACCATGGTCCTGACCGGTCGGGTCGTCTTTGGCGAACGTCTTTCGTACCTGCAGAAGGTGGCGGTGTTCTTCGCCTTGCTCGGGGTGATCAACGAGCTGTATCAGGCTGGCAGCTTTTCCTGGCCGATCTTGCTGGTGACCCTCGGCTACCCGACCTATTTCGTGCTGCGTCGACGCCTGGCCACGGACAATCTCGGTGGGCTGTGGCTCGACATGACCTTGCTGCTGCCGGTGGCGTTATGGTTCGTGCAAAGCGGTGAGCAAGGTTTTGGCGTGGTCGGGCAACACCCATGGCTTTACTTGTTGATTCCGGTGCTCGGGCTGATCAGTGCCTCGGCGCTGGTGAGCTACATCATTGCCAGCCGGTTGTTGGCCTTCAGCCTGTTCGGGTTGCTCAGTTATGTCGAACCGGTGCTGTTGCTCGGCGTTGCGCTGCTGCTGGGAGAAAGCATCGGCCCGGGAGAATGGCTGACTTACATTCCGATCTGGTTGGCGGTGGTGGTGTTGGTGTTTGAAGGGTTTAAACACCTGGTCCGGCATCGCCGACCCTGAAGATCAAAAGATCGCAGCCTTCGGCAGCTCCTACGGGGGGTTGTGAACACCCGATCAATCACGGGTGGACACGGTCGGCGTAGGAGCTGGCGCAGCCTGCGATCTTTTGGCGGTGGTGGCAGCGCGACCGATCAGTCGGTGCTCAGCACACCACGGCGAACCTGGTCACGTTCGATGGATTCGAACAGCGCCTTGAAGTTGCCTTCACCGAAACCATCGTCGCCTTTGCGCTGGATGAATTCGAAGAACACCGGGCCCATCAGGGTTTCCGAGAAGATCTGCAGCAGCAGGCGCTTGTCGCCCGACTCGGACGAACCGTCCAGCAGAATCCCCCGCGATTTCAGCTCTTCGACCGGTTCGCCATGGTTCGGCAAACGGCCTTCGAGCATCTCGTAATAGGTTTCCGGCGGCGCGGTCATGAAGCGCATGCCGATCTTCTTCAGGTGATCCCAGGTCTTGAGCAAGTCGTCGGTGAGGAAAGCAACATGCTGGATGCCCTCGCCGTTGAACTGCATCAGGAACTCTTCGATCTGCCCGGCGCCCTTGGACGATTCTTCGTTCAGCGGGATTTTGATCATGCCATCCGGGGCGGTCATGGCCTTGGAGGTCAGGCCGGTGTACTCGCCCTTGATGTCGAAGTAACGGATCTCGCGGAAGTTGAACAGCTTCTCGTAGAAATTCGCCCAATACGCCATGCGCCCGCGATACACGTTGTGGGTCAGGTGATCGATGATTTTCAGGCCCGCGCCTTGCGGGTTGCGGTCAACGCCTTCGATGAACACGAAGTCGATGTCGTAGATCGAACTGCCTTCGCCGAAACGGTCGATCAGGTACAGCGGCGCGCCGCCGATGCCCTTGATCGCCGGCAGGTTCAGTTCCATCGGGCCGGTCTCGATGTGAATCGGCTGGGCGCCGAGTTCCAGGGCACGGGCAAACGCCTGCTGGGCATTCTTGACCCGGAACGCCATGCCACACACCGACGGACCATGCTCGGCGGCGAAGTACGAAGCGACGCTGTGGGGTTCGTTGTTGAGGATCAGGTTGATATTGCCCTGACGATACAGGTGCACCGCCTTGGAGCGATGGGTCGCGACTTTGCTGAAACCCATGATCTCGAAGATCGGTTCGAGGGTGTTGGGTGTAGGCGATGCGAATTCGATGAACTCAAAGCCCATCAGGCCCATTGGGTTTTCGTATAAATCTGCCATGGTTGGCGCCTCATAATTAACAGCTGGAATTAACGGATTCGTTAGTTGCTATCAATGCTGAAGGCCGCGGGCGGCGCACAGGAGATCCCCCGCACGCTGCGGGCAAGGAAATCACCGAAAATCAGTTGGAACCCTAGTAGCTTCATGTCGACCCATTCTCGTACGGGCGAGGCCTCTGTTGCCAGAAGACTTATTCTTATATGCGTAACCCGATTCTACACAGCGTAAAACCCTTTGTCCTCATTCTCTATCAAATCCCTTTTCTCGACGTCCGCGCAAGGGGTTTGTTGCCAATGCCAGACTGGCCAGCAGAAAGCGCAGGCTCGCGGCGAGCAACGGGTTCAGCGAATCGGCGAGGAAGCGTCCGGCGACAAAGGTTCCACCCCAGATCATGGTGACGGTGGCCAGTTTCAGGTAGACCGGGATATTGGATTCGATTGGAGCAGCTTTTATATCGGCGCTCACAGGACTCTCGGGGCGACGGCTGGGGTATCTGACGGTCGCAGAAAAGATCGCAGCCTTCAGCAGCTCCTACGCCGACCGCGTACACCCGAATCCCGTGTGTACACCTACCCCGTTGGAGCTGCCGCAGGCTGCGATCTTTTTGGGAGCGCTCCCAGGAGCGAGCTTGCTCGCGAAAAACCTGAGAGCGCTGAGGTGCATCTGACTTCCCGCGTTATCGTCAACGACCATCGCGAGCAAACGGAACGCCGTACGGCTGCTCCTGCAATCCAGCAGCGCGACTACCTTGCCGCACAAGGCGTGGAGTTCCTGCAGGGTTATCTATTTGCACGACCCATGCCGGCGGATGAGTTTATCCGGGCATTAAGTAAATATTAACTAGCGACGTTTAGCGGACAAGCGCCGTCATGTTGCACTTGACGCAGGGGCGCAGTGCATTGGCGTGGTTTATTTGGCACTTGAAGAAAAAGACATGATTTACTCTGGACGCATTAACTACTACAATTTTTCCTGCCTGTGCAAGATTGAAAGGTGAGCCATTATCACCGAGTCGTCCTAAGGCTCTTGGCTTATAGCTTTGTTGCAGTTGGTATCAGCCAAATACACTATTGGAGTAAAGAGATTGTCCAGACTCGCTGAATTCCGCGCCGCTGAAAAGGCCCTTCAAGAACAGCTCGCGCAGCTGGAATCGCTGAAGAATGACGCCGGGCTCAAGAAAGAAATCGAGTTCGAAGAAAAGCTCCAGGGCCTGATGAAATCCTACGGCAAGAGCCTGCGCGACATTATCGCCATCCTCGATCCAAACCCGCGAGCCAGCCAGCTGGCGACCGCTCCGAAAACCCGCCGGGCCCGGGTGGTCAAGGTCTATCACAACCCACACACCGGTGAACTGATTGAAACCAAGGGCGGCAATCACCGCGGCCTGAAAGCCTGGAAGGAACAGTACGGTGCCGCCACCGTCGAATCCTGGTTGCGTGCCTGAGCAACTGTGCCAGCTAAAAAAAGGCCCCGCATCTGCGGGGCCTTTTCGTTCAAGCCGGCACTCCATCTAACGAGGACTGCCGATCCCGTTAGAAACGCCCGGCAGCTCCACTACCTTGCACTAAATGCCATCGACTAGTTGACCGCCGATGCCGGTGTCGGTGTCGGTGCAAAAAAACCGCGCTTATTCAACGAATAATTAAAGTTTCAGATTGTTTCGTACAACCAGTATCTCATCCTGGCTCGCCGCGTAAGCCTGGGCTTGTCCCGCATAGGAAAAAACATAAGCTTTATCGCCATCCAGCGCGGCGACTAGTGTTTGCGACAGTACATGCAGACCGTTCTGCGTGACAGTGCAGGTGGTTTCAAGCGCCGACAGTCGACTCAATGTGGCCGGGTGGATCTTGTTGCAGACACTTTGATAACCGCCCAGAACGAAATCCTTCTGCAGCGACTTGCGCATTTCCAGCAAAACTCCTTGCAGATTCACCTGATGCCCGGGCTCAACTTGAGTCATGGTCAACTCCATGACCATCACCGGCGCCCCGCCCGGGTCGTTCTTCACTGCTCGCTGCCTGGACACTTTGGCTGGCGACTCGCCCGTTGCATCAGTTGGCGTCAGGACTTCAACTTCCCAGCCCTCGGGCCAGGTAATGACGGGATCCGCCGCATGCACGCCGACGCCACCGAGCATCAGGCCCAGCAACAACAATAGGGATTTACCGGGTCGGATCATTGCAGTGCGCACTCCAGGGTCGAACAACAAAGTCTGAGCCCCGAAACGTTACCCGGCAATAGCTCCATGGTTTTGATTTGGCGCTGCCGGCAACGGTTGCGTATCATTGGCCCACTGCAAGGAAGCCCGGTCAATCGCCAGCCAGGGAACGGCTGGTGATTCCGGGCGCCGTTTGCCCCACTTATTCTCTGGAGGGCCCATGAGCCTGCACGAATTGAACACTTTCCCGGGCGTCACCGCCCAGCCTGATACGGCCACCCGGAAATTCGTCTTCAACCACACCATGTTGCGGGTCAAGGACATCACCCGTTCGCTGGATTTCTACACGCGCATCCTGGGCTTTTCCCTGGTGGAAAAACGCGATTTTCCGGAAGCCGAGTTCAGCCTGTACTTCCTCGCATTGGTCGATAAGGCACAGATCCCGGCTGATGCTGGCGAGCGTACCGAGTGGATGAAATCGATTCCCGGCATCCTCGAACTGACCCACAACCACGGCACCGAGAACGACGCGGATTTTGCCTATCACAACGGCAATACCGATCCGCGCGGCTTCGGTCATATCTGCATCTCGGTGCCGGATATCCGTGCCGCCTGCGAGCGTTTCGAAGCCCTGGGCTGCGATTTCCAGAAACGCCTGAACGACGGCCGCATGAAGAGCCTGGCGTTTATCAAGGACCCGGATGCCTACTGGGTCGAAATCATTCAGCCGGCGGCAATGTAAATCAAAGGTCAAAAGATCGCAGCCTGCGGCAGCTCCTACGGGACCGAGTCGAGCGCGGCTTTTGTAGGAGCTGGCGGAGCCTGCGATCTTTTAACAGTTTCGGAGACTGCCCAAAAGCAAGGTCAAAAGATCGCAGCCTGCGGCAGCTCCTACGGGACCGAGTCGAGCGCGGCTTTTGTAGGAGCTGGCGGAGCCTGCGATCTTTTAACAGTTTCGGAGACTGCCCAAAAGCAAGATCAAAAGATCGCAGCCTGCGGCAGCTCCTACGGGACCGAGTCGAGCGCGGCTTTTGTAGGAGCTGGCGGAGCCTGCGATCTTTT
>NZ_CABVHQ010000122.1 GCF_902497895.1 Pseudomonas fluorescens | reverse complement strand
CCGCCAGGCTGCGGCAGCACGGCGGGCGCTTCGGCGGATTGCCGGTTGTGCCCGGCGCCGGCGCTGCACATACCGTTGTTCGATAGGGTATCCAGGGTATCGGCCAGGCCGGCTGCCCCCCAGTCCAGCACATGGTTGTTGGCCAGCACGCAGCAGTCGATGCCGGCTGCGCTGATGGCCGGGAAGTTCTCCGGGCTCATGCGGTAATTGATGCCCTTTGGCTCCGGTCGTCCGCGGCGGGACACCGCAGTCTCCAGATTGATGATGCGGGCGTGTGGCTGGCGAAGTTCGAATTCATCCAGCGCAACGCCCCAGATATAGGAGAAATCGACTGGGCGGGGAATCGCGCCATTGAGTCTTTCTGCCAGCCGGACGTAATCGCCGGCATCCTTGACGTAAGCTTCGTAAAGCCGCGGATCGCCAGGATGCGGCAGTACTGAGTCGATGCCACGGGCGGTCATGACGTCGCCGCAGAGAAACAGCTTCAGCGTATCGGTAACAGCTGCCATGGCACCCTCCGGGATATCCCGAATGACGTAAACCGGGGACAGCCCCAATGCCAGTCAGTCAAGCACTGGATGCCCCCAAAAGATCGCAGCCTGCGGCAGCTCCTACAAATTTTGCACACACCCGTTATTACAAGGGTGAATCGGCACGGCGTAGGAGCTGCCGCAGGCTGCGATCTTGGCGATATGACACTCGCCGAAAGGCTCTGGTTTATGTCGAAGTACTGTGCATTTCTCTTAACTGACTGGCATTGGGGACAGCCCCCGATTAACTCACCTGCGGCCCCATCACAAATCATCACGCCTTAACTATAGCTAAGTGGTGTTCTCAATCAGGCCAGCCATATGACCGCCTGACACCCGGCTCAGCATCGAGCGACCGAGAAATCAATGTTGCAGGATCCTTTGTTCGTGGCTGTCAGGCTTAGCTAGAGCCATTCGATCGGGTACAGGTTTTAGTCGATACCCCACACGATACCCACGGTGGTCAGGGGGGGCTTTGGGGGACGGATATCGTCGGAGCCAGGCCGTGGAAGGGGAGGTCGCGGTGCTGAAATCTTGGCGGTTTAGGGGCTATAGCACAGGTTCTGGTGACTTCAGCAAGACTGAAAGGCTGCAATCAGCTAATCAGTAAACCCTCCGCACCGTGGGTTTACTGATTGAGGCACAGAGTTTCCCGCAGGCGAACCCGGCAAGAAGCCACGAGATGGAGAAGGGAAGGGCAAGGGGAAGTGAGCATGTGCACACGGATGAAGCAGGGGGCCAACCAAGGCCCCTTTATTTTGCCTGTCACTTGATGGCATCAGCTGGCCTGCTGGAGCTCGACCAGTAGCCCACTGGCCTCGGCCATCCGAAGAAAATCATGCAGCGCAAAGACCCTGTTAGTTGACGTGTCGCCGCCTGGACGCCGCGCTACCATGGTCTCGCACACCGCAAACACTGACTGCTGCTTGCAGTCGTGAACAAGCCGGAATGTTGCATCGAGCCAGCCCATGTCGATTACCGCTACATCAGGGTCGCCCCTGGCTGCCTCGAGCAGTGGGCTGTCGGTGTGTACAAACTCCACCTCGCCGTTGTCCTGGCGCTTTTTAAATGCAGCCAGTGCCGCCGCGTTGTGACTGGTAACGTTATCATTTCTCATTGTCTTCGTCCCTAAAGGGTAGCTCCGAACTTTTCGGGGGTTTCATGGAAGCAGTAGCTGTGCCAGCGCCTTCGTGGTTGTCTGGCAGCACAAACGAACAAAAGCATAGCAGCAGGGCGGTGGCTTTCAGCGCGACCAGATGTCGCAGGCCGCAGTGACGTTGTGTGGTTGAGGGTGTTCATGATTCTTCACCCTCATCCTCGGCGTCGATATTCTGCATGAGCTTCTCGAAGTCCTCATCGGTGCCGCCGCTGCCAATGTCGCACGTCGAAGCGGCCGTTGCGTTGATGACCATGCATCTCAAGCAAGCCTCCGATGAGGCGGCTGAATACCTGAAAGACCACTTTGAGTAAAAGTGATCGGGGGCACACAACCCTCGTAGGAGCTGCCGCAGGCTGCGATCTTTTGATCTTGATCTTCGGCGGTCTTCAATATCGCCAAAAGATTGCAGGCTGCGCCAGCTCCTACGCCGACCGGGTACATCCGTGAAATTGCAGCGACACGCGATCCTGTAGGAGCAGCGCTCAGTCTTATTTGACCTTCAACACCTTCGGATTCGAGTTGCCCCAGATCGTGTAGAGGTCCGCCAACAGCGCGCCGTTGATGGTCTCAAGCTCGGTCTGGGTAATCTCGTCATCGCCCTGTTTGCCATACAGAACGACCTCGTCTCCCGCCTGCACGCCCTTGATACCACTGACGTCGACCATCAGCGTATTCATGGTGACCTTGCCGATCACCGGTGCGCGTTGACCGTGAATCAGTACCGAGGCTTTGTTGGAGAACGCTCTTCGATAACCGTCGGAGTAGCCGGCCGGGATGTTGGCGATCAACGAGTCTTTGCTCAGGGTAAAGGTGCGGTCGTAGCTGATGCTGCTGCCTGCCGGGTAGGCGTTGACCGCCGCGACCCGCGACTTGAACTGCATCACCCGCTGAAACTCGTTATGTCCGCCCACTGGATAGCCATAGAGCGCAGCCCCCGGGCGAACCATATCCAGCCAGCCTTCTGGCACCTCAAGGGTGGTGAAGGTATTGGCGCAGTGCAGGGTGATCTTGCTGCGGTCCAGTTTCGCGTGCTCGATCAGCCAGCCGGACTGCTCCTTGAATGTGGCCAGCCCCTGGAGAACATCCTCGCGTTCTTCAACGGGGAAGTGAGTCATGATCCCGACGATATTCAGGTGCTCCAGCCGAGTCAGAGCCACCGCCTGTTGTTGCCCCTCAGCCGTGCTCATTTCCAGGCCATTGCGGCTCATGCCCGCCGAATTCAGCGCCTGGTGAACGGGCAGTTTCACGCCCTTGCGGGTCGCCAGTTGATTGAGCTGGCGGGCAACCTCCAGGTTGCCGACCAGTTCTTCGATGTTGTAGCGCAGCGCATTTTCGACTTCATCAACGGTAGTGCTGCGCAACCGCATCAGGCGGCCCTTGAAGCCTTTTTCCCGTGCAACCCGCGCCTCCTCGTTGCTCGCCACGCCGATACAGGTGATGCCCATCCTGATCGCGGAAGGGATCAGTAAAGCAATGCCGCTGCCATAAGCGTCGGCTTTCATCACGGCGCAGATCTGGCTTTTACCCGCCACTCGTTGCTGGATCCTGGCGATGTTCCCTTCGAAGGCGGCCTGATCGATTTCCAGCCAGGTGTTGGCCTGGCCTGAAAGATTGTCGGCGCGTGGATGTTCCGGGGTGGGATCGAGTAAAGGGGCGGCGTTGACCATGGGCATCATTGCCGTAAAAGCCAGTGCGAGTGTCAGCGTGCTGAGCATGAAACGTGGCATATCAAGTCTTCCATACTGGATGAGGAAAGGCCCCATGCAAACGGTGTTGATGATTCGTCCTTCGCGGTTCTCCTTCAACCTTGATACCGCCGCGAATAATCGGTTTCAGAAGTGCTCGTTGCCGCAGGATCAGGCGCAGGCTCATGCCCTTGAGGAATTTGACGGCTATGTAGCGGCATTGCGCGAGCAGGGAGTCGAAGTGCTGGTGGCTCAGGACAGTGCATCCCCGCATATCCCCGACTCGATTTTTCCTAACAACGGGTGGAGCAGCCATGCCGATGGCACGCTTGTGCTGTATCCCATGCAGGGGCAGAACCGTCGCCTGGAACGTGAGAAGGGTGTTCTGGAAGGGTTGCTGCAGGACTATTCAATTGAACAGGTGCTCGACTTTACCGAGCTGGAGCAGCAGGAGCTGTTCCTCGAGGGCACCGGCAGTATGGTGCTCGATCGAGTCCAGCGTATCTGTTACGCCGGTTATTCGGCTCGCACGCATGTCGATGCACTGCGCAAGTTTGTCGAGAATCTCGGGTACCGTTTGTGTGCCTTTAGCGCCGTTGACCGTGAAGGGGCGGCGATCTATCACACCAACGTGATGATGAGCGTCGGCACTTGCCTTGCGGTGGTCTGCCTGGAAGCTCTCAGTGATCTTCGCGAGCGCGCCGAGCTTGAGGCTCAGCTGCGATCCAGTGGCAAGGAAATCCTCGCGCTGAGCTGGGAGCAGCTCGAGTCATTCGCCGGCAACATGCTGGAAGTGCATAACCGCAAGGGTCAGCCGATCCTGGTGATGTCGCGCACCGCCTGGCTCTCCCTGGATACCGAACAACGCCAACTGATCGAGCGACATGCCAAGCCATTGCCGGTGAACATCGACACCATCGAACTGATCGGCGGCGGTAGTGCGCGCTGCATGTTGGCTGAAGTGCATTTGCCAAGACAAACGAAGCAGGAGACGGTCGATCGTGGAGATTTCGATCGGTTCATGGTCCCCAACTATGCACCTGCAGCGTTTATCCCGGTCCGCGGAGAAGGATCACGGCTCTGGGACCAGAGTGGTCGCGAGTTGATCGATTTCGCCGGTGGGATCGCCGTCAATGTGCTCGGCCATGCCCACCCAAAACTGGTCAGTGCGTTGACGGAACAAGCGCACAAGCTCTGGCATGTCTCCAACGTATTTACCAACGAACCCGCGTTGCGCCTGGCGCGCAAGCTGGTGGATGCGACCTTCGCCGATCGTGCGTTCCTCTGCAACTCGGGAGCCGAGGCCAATGAGGCGGCATTCAAGCTCGCACGACGGGTCGCGCATGACCGTTACGGCGAGGAAAAATATGAAATCATCGCCGCGTTGAATAGCTTCCATGGCAGAACACTGTTCACCGTATGTGTGGGCGGCCAACTTAAATACTCCGACGGCTTCGGCCCGCGAATCGAAGGGATCAGCCATGTGCCGTTCAATGATCTGGCGGCACTGCAGAACGCGATCTCGGATAGAACCTGCGCGGTAGTGCTTGAGCCGATACAGGGCGAGGGCGGTGTGCTCCCGGCTGAACGTTCTTACCTGGAAGGTGCCCGTACGCTGTGCGATCAATTCAATGCGCTGTTGATTTTTGACGAAGTACAGACAGGGGTGGGGCGTACCGGAGAACTGTTTGCCTACCAGCATTACGGTGTTGAACCCGACATCCTGACCAGTGCCAAGAGCCTGGGTGGCGGGTTCCCGATTGGCGCGATGCTGACTCGGGAAGGGCTGGCGAAACATCTGGTGCCGGGCACCCATGGGACCACGTATGGCGGCAACCCTCTGGGTTGTGCGGTGGCCGAGGCGGTGTTTGATCTGGTCCGCGATCAGGCCCTGCTCGATGGCGTCAAACAACGGGCAGAGCAGTTCAAGTCGCGCCTTGGGCAAATGGCCGAACAATACGGTGTGTTCAACGAAATCCGTGGGTTGGGGCTGCTCATCGGTTGTGCGCTCAGTGACGGCTGGCGCGCACGCGCCAAGGAAATCCTGAATGCGGCGGCCGGGCAGGGGCTGATTCTGTTGCAGGCCGGTCCCGATGTACTGCGCTTTGCCCCGAGTTTGATTGTGTCCGAGGCGGACAAGGTGGAAGGGCTGGCCCGGTTCGAGCGCACGCTAATGCTTCTGACCCGGGCTGCTGATTAACCATGCCGCCATTGAAGCCGCCCGCGCCGGCGAGGCCGGGCGTGCTTTTGCAGTGGTCGCCGATGAGGTACGAGAATGCACGCTCATACTCGCGCACCGATGTTGCCCGCAGCGCCAGTGACAAGCATTGGTTTTTCAATGGACATGAAATGTTTCAGCGGGCCACAGACGAGCCGCGGCGAAAGATCAGTAATTTTGCGACTGAGCGTTGACGCAACTCACCGTGCTGGTTGAGCGTGTCGGTCTGGAAAGTCACCAGACCGCGATCAGGCCTGGACGTCGAAGGATTGATGGCCAGGACGGAGGTCTCGACCCGCAGTTCGTCTCCAGGGCGAGTAGCAGTGGGCCATTTCAGCTCGCTGCCGGCGCCGATAAGACCGGCATCCAAAGGCAGGCTTGAGACAAGCAGGCGCATGGTGATGGCCGCCGTGTGCCAGCCGCTTGCGGCGAGCCCGGCAAAAAAACTGTGCTCGGCCGCCTGGTTATCCAGATGAAAAGGCTGGGGATCGAATTGCAGTGCAAAACTCTTTATCTGCTGTTCATCGACCAGGTGCGTGCCGCTGCGGAACGTGTCGCCAACGGATAAGTCGTCAAGGAACAGCGTGTGAGGGGTGGCTGCATCATTCATGGGATCAACTCCGACTGGATGGCTTTTTAATTATTTATTATGAGCATAATATTATCGTGTTGGTTGCATGATGCAAGTCGCTATTCTTGTGACGCTGAAAAAAAGGGACGAATGGTGGAGGGAAGGGCTGACGAATCGTCAGTGAGCCGTTACTTCAGGCAGTGCCCTTACGCCCAGGCTTAGCTGCTGGAGGTCGTATTCAGGCCTCTGACCTATGCCAAGCCATAGCTGAAATCCTGGCGATGAAAGGGCTGGCCAGCGCCGAACCGTGGTCTGGTTGATGAAGCTTTTACGAAGCGCTGAACGGGTGTTATCTGGTTTTTCACTCACCGAGACTCTCGGTAGGGCTGACAGCTGCCTGCCGCCCGCGTTCGAGGTCGATACCGGCGAGTATCAGCAGGCCGACCACGAAATAGCTGCCGGTGATCAACATCGCCAGGCGGTGATCGCCGCCGGACAGCCAGTTGGTCAGGCCATAAGTCATGGGGCCGAGGATTGCCGAGAGTTTGACCGCCAGCCCCCAGAGACCGAAGAACTCCGCCAGGCGCGTCGGCGGCGCCAGCAGGCCGACTATCGCGCGGCCGGCCGATTGGCTGGCGCCCATGCACAGACCGGCGAGGTTGGCCGCCAGCCAGAACAGTTCGGGGCCGCGCGCGACCCAGACC
>NZ_CABVHQ010000121.1 GCF_902497895.1 Pseudomonas fluorescens | reverse complement strand
CTCGCCACAACAAGCCCCTCGCCACAAAGGCCTGCCAACTGCTCGATCAAGGTCGGGCGCTGATCTGCTGTTGCAGGTTGCGGATCTGGCTTTGCAAGGTGTTGATGTTACGCGTGACCTGGCCACGGAAGGCGTCGAACTCGGCGGTATTACTGCCACTCTTGGGCGCAGCCGGACGGTTGTCCTGCTGGCTTTTGAGGACAAGCATGTCCTGCTCCAGGCGCTCGATAGCGGCGCCTGGATTGCCTTGTTTTTTCAACGCGGCAATCTCGGCGCTGAGACTTTTCAGTTCCGCCTCGACTTTACTGGTGTCGGCCGGGGCACTTTTCAGCGCGGCCAGCTCGCTGCTCAGGGTTTTGACCTGGGCTTGCAGTTGAGTATTGGCGGATTGCTGCTCGGTAGTCTGCGCGGTCATTTGCGCCAGGCGTTTGTCCAGGTCAGTGGCCTGGCCTGCCACGCCCTGCTGTTGCTTGTTCTGCTCAAGCAATTTGCCTTCAAGCTGCTTGATCTGCAGTTTCAGCGTTTCGCTGCCGCTGTTGACCGTGGATTCACTGGCGACCACCTTGCCAGAAATAGCCTGCAGGCGCCCCGCCGCTTCCTCGCTGATGCGGGCGAAACTCTCCTGGGTGGCGACCAATTGCTGCTCCATCAGCGAGATCTGCTGGAAACTCCACCAGGCAAGGCCGGCGAAGGCAAAAAACAACGCCCCGACCAATGCCCACAGCGCACCGGTGCTCGGGCCTTTGACCTTGACCAGCTGAGTGGGCCGCGAATGCACGCTGGTACGCTCACGAGCGGCAGGGGTGCCCGGAAAATCGTCGTCCAGAGCTTCGGCCCGCAGGCTGGGAACATAATCGAAGTCGTCGTTAGCATCGTTACGCATGGGTCAACCTTTCTGAACCGCAGTAATGGCTTAATGCTGCGAGTATAAACCGCTACTCGCAGCACTGATCGACCCTGAACCCCAAACTCGGTTCAGTGTTTATTTTCAGCGAATGTCCTGAGCCTTCCACCATCCGCAGAATTCATCAAGGGCCGTCCACAGGCTGACTTTCGGTTCATAGTCCAGGTAATGGCGGGCGCGGCTGATGTCCAGGGTGAAGTTTTTGCTCATCACCTGCATCCCCAAGCGCGACAGCGTTGGCTCCGGCCGCCCTGGCCAGAGCTTGCAGAAACCTTCGTTCAGCGCCGCAACGCTATAGGCCAGACCGTAGGAACGGTGGCGGGTCACTTGCGGGACTTGCATCTGGCGCATCACATAGTTCACTACATCCCACAGCGGCACGGGCGCTCCGTTGCTGATGTTATACGCCTTGCCCAGGGCCGATCCACTGGCCAGCAAACTGCTGAGCAAAGCCTCATTGAGATTCTGCACACTGGTGAAATCGACCTTGTTCAGGCCATTGCCGACAATTGCCAGCCGCCCTTTGCGCTGCATGTTCAACAGCCGCGGAAAGATGCTCATGTCACCGGCGCCCGTGACGAAACGCGGGCGCAGGGCCAGCACTTCGAGGCCGAACTCCTGGGCGCCGAAGACCTTTTGCTCGGCCAGGTATTTGGTCGCCGCGTAGGGATGCTTGAAGCGCTTCGGGACCTGCTCTTCGGTCAGCCCCAGATGATCGCGGCCATCGAAATAGATCGATGGCGATGACAGATGCACCAGCCGCTGCACCTGCTGTTTCAGGCAGGCTTCGACCACATTCTCGGTGACCAACACGTTGCTCTGATGAAAGTCCTGATAACGCCCCCACAACCCCACCGCGCCAGCACAGTGCACCACCGCGTCAACGTCACGGCACAAGTTGCGAACCAGTTGCGGATCACTCAAGTCACCCTGGACAAACTCGGCACCGCGGCGCACCAGATGTTCGACACCCTCGGCCCGACGCCCGTTGACCCGCACCTCCAGGCCCTGCTCCAGGGCGAAACGCGAAAAGCGCCCGCCAATGAAGCCGCTTGCGCCGGTGACCAGAATTTTCATGTATTGCTCCGTCTTCTTTCGTTCTTCATGCGTATCGCACTGCGTATTACCTCAAGCCATGACGCTTTCAATCACGCCAACGGCACTAACCATTGCTTTGATGATCGCGCCAGATGCTCGGTCAGCAGCCCGAGCAATTGCCCGCCATTGCGCCAATAATGCCAGTACAGCGGCACATCGATCGGCTTATCTGGCAAAAGCTCCACCAACACACCGCGTTCCAGCTGCTCGTGGACCTGCAATTCGGGCACCAGTCCCCAGCCAAGTCCCGCCTCGGCCAATCGAATAAAGCCCTCGGAAGACGGACACAAATGGTGTTCAAAACCGCCGTCGACGCCCAATGAGGCCAGGTAGCGATGCTGCAGAAAGTCATCCGGGCCGAACACCAGGGCCGGCGTGTGCGCCAGCTGCTCGGCGCGCACGCCTTGCGGGAAATGTCGGGCGATAAAGCCCGGACTGGCCAGGGCACGATAGCGCATGGCCCCCAGCAACAGGCTGCGCGCCCCGGCCACCGGCCGCTCGCTGGCACACACGCACGCTGCCACTTCACCGGCACGCATGCGCTTGAGGCCGACGGTCTGGTCTTCCACCACCAGATCCAGCAACAGATGCTGCTCGGCGCAAAAATCCCCCACCGCCTCTGCCCACCAGGTCGCCAGGCTGTCGGCATTGAGGGCAATGCGCACCCGTTCCGGCAAACCTTCTTCATCCAGCGCCGGCACCAGGGTTTGCAGATCACGTTCGAGCAACCGCACTTGTTGCACGTGGTTGAGCAAGCGTCGACCAATCTCGGTCGGCGCGGGTGGCGTAACCCGTACCAGCACCGGCTGGCCGACCCGCGCCTCCAGCAGTTTGATCCGCTGCGAGATGGCCGATTGCGACAAACCCAGGACCTGGGCAGCCCGTTCGAAGCCGGCCTGCTCGACCACAGCGGCCAGGGCGGAGAGCAATTTATAGTCGAACATCAGTTTTCCTAATGAGCGATCAGCAATATTGGTTTTTCTTATACAGCTTCTGCCCGGAGAATAGCCAGCAAGCCTCTTCGATCAAGGACATTTTCCATGGCTGGTGAAACCTCTCTGGCAACTCTACTGCGTAGCATGAGCCCGCAATTGAATGACGGCGAATACGTGTACTGCAGCATTCGCGACGGCCGTCTGCCCAATAACTGCGAGGTCATCGGCAGCTTCCGCGAGCAGGAAGGGCTGACGGTCATCCTCGAACGCGAACAAGCCGAAAATGCCGGCTTCAGTTTCGATTATGTAGCGGCCTGGATCACCTTGAATGTGCATTCGGCCCTCGAAGCCGTCGGCCTCACCGCTGCATTCGCCACTGCTCTGGGCCAGGCCGGAATCAGTTGCAACGTGATTGCCGGTTACTACCACGATCATTTGTTTGTCGGCCAGGCCGATGCCGAACGCGCCATGACGGTGCTGCGGCAATTGGCGGCGGGCGCGGAGTAAACCCTATGTGGCAAAGCTATGTGAACGGCCTGTTGGTCGCGGCGGGACTGATCATGGCGATCGGCACGCAAAACGCGTTCGTGTTGGCGCAGAGCCTGCGCCGCGAACATCACCTGCCCGTGGCCGCGTTGTGCGTGACCTGCGATGCCTTGCTGGTGGCTGCCGGCGTTTTCGGCCTGGCGACCCTGCTGGCGCAGAACCCGCTGCTGCTGGCCATTGCCCGTTGGGGCGGCGCAGCCTTTCTACTGTGGTACGGCAGCCTGGCACTGCGCCGGGCGTATTCCCGGCAAAGCCTGCAGCAATCCGAAAACCAGACCGTGCGCTCGTTGCGTGCAGTGATGCTCAGTGCCCTGGCCGTGACCTTGCTCAACCCTCATGTGTATCTCGACACCGTGCTGCTGATCGGCTCACTCGGGGCCCAGCAAACCGTACCCGGCGCCTACGTGGTCGGCGCTGCCAGCGCCTCGCTGCTGTGGTTTTTCACCCTGGCCCTGGGCGCGGCATGGCTTGCGCCGTGGTTGGCGCGGCCGAGTACCTGGCGGATCCTCGACTTGCTGGTGGCAATCATGATGTTCACTGTGGCGATTCAATTAATCACCGCCCCGTGATTATTCCAAAAGGCTCTGGAACCTCTATTCCACACAGTTGTTGCGTGGTTATGCCGCACCCCCGGTGCTATGATCCAAAACCTGCGCCGCAAAGAGTACAAACTCTCCGGCGCTAGTCTGGCCGCCCGTGATCGGCCGTGCGCTCACCGCAACTGACCTGATTAGGAGAATCATCATGGCTTTCGAATTGCCGCCGCTGCCTTACGCACACGATGCCCTGCAGCCGCACATTTCAGAGGAAACTCTGCAGTATCACCACGACAAGCACCACAACACCTACGTCGTGAACCTGAACAACCTGGTGCCTGGCACCGAGTTCGAAGGCAAGACCCTGGAAGAAATCGTCAAAACTTCTTCGGGCGGTATCTTCAACAACGCCGCTCAGGTCTGGAACCACACTTTCTACTGGAACTGCCTGGCGCCAAACGCCGGCGGTCAACCAACCGGCGCGCTGGCCGAAGCCATCAACAAGGCTTTCGGTTCGTTCGACAAGTTCAAAGAAGAATTCAGCAAAACCTCCATCGGCACCTTTGGTTCCGGTTGGGGCTGGCTGGTGAAAAAAGCTGACGGTTCCCTGGCCCTGGCCAGCACCATCGGCGCCGGCAACCCGCTGACCAGCGGCGACACCCCGCTGCTGACCTGCGATGTCTGGGAACACGCCTACTACATCGACTACCGCAACCTTCGTCCAAAGTATGTCGAAGCGTTCTGGAACCTGGTCAACTGGAAATTCGTGGCTGAGCAATTCGAAGGCAAGGCCTTCACTGCTTAAGCTTCGCGCCAGTCAAAAAAACCCGGCTTAGGCCGGGTTTTTTTATGGGCTTTGGGAATGTTGGATGGCGGCGTTGAGACACTGAATCTTTTTTGACTGAGTACATATCCGTTTCTGCGGTAACGGCTACTTTTGTTTCCGCCCTTACGGCGGGTCACTTTCGAAAAGCCGGAATGCCGGCCCAGTCGAAGTAACCAAAGCGCTTTGCCCCACCATTCGGTGCCTTGCTTAGGCTCGGCATGCCCTCACTCCGGCATTGCTCCGGGAGCCCCCTGCGCAACGCCTGCGTTCGGCCTCTGGGAAAGGGGCAGACAGAGCAAGATCAAAAGCCAAAGCAAAGCAACTGCAAGATCAAAAGATCGCAGCCTTCGGCAGCTCCTACAGGGGAACGCGTGCGCTTGAGCCCAGGCCGGCCGGTCGGCCGCCTCGCTTTTGCTTTTGCGGTGCACGCCCCCTCGAGAGGCTGAGTGGAGGTTCTGCGCAGTGGGCAACCCGGCATGGATGCCGGGTTAGCCGCGCACGGCCATGGATGGCCGATCGCGGCGGGCCCACGGAGCAGGACCGGAGCGAGGGCATGCCGAGCCTTGGCGAGGCACCGAACGAAAGGGGCAAGAGCGCTTTGGTTACTTTCGACTGGGCCGGCACTCCGGCTTTTCGAAAGTGACCCGCTGTAAAAGCGGAACCCTAAGTGGCCGTTACCGCAGGAATGGATATGTACCCCGACCAAAAGATCAAAAGATCGCAGCCTTCGGCAGCTCCTACAGGGGGATTGTGTACAGCAGTGGGAGCCAGGACGCCTGCGCGAGCAAGCCCCACACCCAAAAGGATCCAATTTCCCCTTGCTCCAACGCAATGGCACGCTAACATCAACCATCTGGGAAAAAGGTACGCAAGCCCCTCAAGTTGTACAGGGTTACTACCGACACAGTACCAATCGCCAGGAAACAGCAGGTTGGCCAAGCATCCAGACGAAATATCCTGTGCTTGATTGTCCCTTTGACTGCCATCACGGGATTGCCAATACTCACGGCAACTTGACGCTACCCGCACGGAACAAGGAATAGCCCTTTGAAGCTGGAACTCAAAAACAGCTTGTCGGTGAAGTTGCTCCGGGTTGTGCTACTGTCGGCATTGATCGTCGGCGTGGTTCTGAGCTGCGCGCAGATCGTTTTCGATGCCTACAAGACGCGGCAAGCGGTGGCCAGCGATGCCCAGCGCATCCTCGACATGTTCCGCGACCCATCGACCCAGGCGGTGTACAGCCTCGATCGGGAAATGGGCATGCAGGTGATCGAAGGCTTGTTTCAGGATGCCGCGGTGCGCATGGCGTCCATCGGCCATCCCAACGAAACCATGCTCGCGGAAAAAAACCGCGAACTGCAGCAGTCAGCCAGTCGCTGGCTGACCGACCTGATTCTCGGCCAGGAACGCACCTTTACCACGCAACTGGTAGGCCGCGGCCCCTACAGCGAGTATTACGGCGACCTCAGCATCACCCTCGATACCGCTAACTATGGTCAGGGGTTTATCGTCAATTCGGTGATCATCTTTATTTCCGGAGTGCTTCGCGCCATGGCCATGGCCCTGGTGCTATATCTGGTCTATCACTGGCTGTTGACCAAGCCCCTGTCACGGATCATCGAACACCTGACCGCGATCAATCCCGATCGCCCCAGCGAACACAAAATCCCGCTGCTCAAGGGCCACGAGAAAAACGAACTGGGCATCTGGATCAACACCGCCAATCAATTGCTCGAGTCCATCGAGCGCAACACCCACCTGCGCCATGAAGCGGAAAACAGCCTGCTGCGCATGGCCCAGTATGACTTTCTTACCGGCCTGCCAAATCGTCAGCAGCTGCAGCAGCAACTGGACAAGATCCTGGTGGATGCCGGACGGTTGCAACGCCGGGTCGCGGTGATCTGTGTCGGCCTCGATGACTTCAAGAGCATCAACGAGCAATTCAGCTACCAGACCGGCGACCAATTGCTCCTGGCCCTGGCCGACCGACTGCGCGCGCACAGCGGGCGCCTGGGCGCCCTCGCC
>NZ_CABVHQ010000120.1 GCF_902497895.1 Pseudomonas fluorescens | reverse complement strand
AAACCATCCAGGCATTCGCGCAGCGGCGGGATATGCAAGGACAACACATTAAGCCGATGGTAAAGGTCCTGACGGAATTCACCGCGAGCACACAGCTCCGATAGATCGACCTGGGTCGCGCAGATCACCCGTACATCCAGATAAACCTCTTCATCACTGCCGACCCGGCGGAAACAACCATCCTGCAGAAAGCGCAGCAATTTGACCTGCAAACGCGGGCTCATCTCCCCCACCCCATCGAGGAACAGCGTGCCCCCGGCCGTCAGCTCCAGCAGACCGAGCTTGCCTTCGGCCCGCGCGCCTTCGAAAGCACCGGGGCCATACCCGAACAACTCGGTCTCGGCCATCGACTCGGGCAACCCGGCGCAGTTGAGCGCCATCAACGGTGACTGCCCACGCGGGCTGGCCAGGTGGCACGCGCGCGCCAGCAACTCTTTGCCGGTGCCGGTCTCGCCTTCGATCAGCAGCGGCGCATCCAGCGGTGCCATGCGCCGTGCTTCGCGAACCACCGCGGCCATGACTTTCGAGCTCTGGAAGATGCTGTCGAAGCCGCGCAGCTCCTGCTTGCGCACATTGTAGATACGCTCGCCGACCCGATCCGCCCGATGCAGCGTCAGCACCGCACCGGCCATAGCCTCGCTGTCGTCATGCTCCGATTGCAGCGGCGCGATATCGGCCAGAAACACATCGCCCTTGACCTTGACCCGCAAGCCATTGATCCGCGATTTATTGGTACGAACCAACTCCGGCAAATCAAAATCTTCGGCATAGCGCGACAGCGGAATCCCCGGCACCTCATCGACCCGCACCCCGAGTAACTGGGCGGCGGCACGGTTGGCCGCCACGATCGAGCCGCCCATATCGATGGACAACACCGGAAACTCCAGCGCACCCAGCAAGGCGTTGAGCTCCATATGCCGGCGCTCGCTGGGCATCAGCCCGACGCGCTTGACCCCGAACACACCGTTGATTGCCTCGAATTTCGGCCGCAGTGCCTGGAACTGGATGTTGATCAGGTTCGGGCAATGCAGGTAGATCGCATTGCCATGCTCGCCGCCGACTTCGCCGCGGGCGACGTTGATCCCGTACTCCACCAGCAGGTTGAGAATGTCGCGCAAGATACCGATGCGGTTCTGGCAGTGGACTTTGATGCGCATATAAAGGTCCGGAATTTTATTGGAAGGTCGAGAACCCCCTGAACAAACGCTCGTGACGCTTGCGCAGGTAAAACCCAATGCCTGTCTGTTAAGGAAAAGGCGCGTCGAACGCAAACCTGTGGCGAGGGGGCTTGCCCCCGCTGGGCTGCGCAGCGGCCCTAAAACCTGCAAACGCATTGTTTCAGGCACACCGTGCTTGCCGACTTTACGACTGCTGCGCAGCCGAACGGGGGCAAGCCCCCTCGCCACAAGTGCGCGCCAGGCTTTAGATTTCCATTAACTAACCGGCATTAAGGCAAAGCCCGCCACTTTTTTTGCAGTCGGGCTCAGATAGTCGTCAAGATTATGTGACAGCTGTAGGGCTTTTCAAACCGGAAAATCGCAATGCGTGCGAGATCAGAGTCATTCCGTAACGAAAACTTTACGAAAAACAGGGAAAACTCCTACTCGTTCTCCTGCGCAGGTACTGCAACTGCTTCCGCCTTGAGTTATCTATATGGACATAGCTGGACATAAAACAAGAACGTAATCCCCTAGCAGGAGAGCAGCATGAAGCAGACGCACTACGTGGCTCGCGAGCCCGATGCGCAAGGTTTTATCGACTACCCCGCAGAAGAACATGCGGTGTGGAACACGCTGATCACTCGTCAACTGAAAGTGCTCGAGGGTCGTGCGTGCCAGGAATACCTGGACGGCATCGAAAAACTCGGCCTGCCTCACGACCGCATTCCACAACTCGGCGAAATCAACGAAGTGCTGGCCGCCACGACCGGCTGGCAAGTTGCCCGGGTGCCGGCGCTGATTCCCTTCCAGACCTTTTTCGAATTGCTGGCCAACAAGCAGTTTCCGGTGGCGACCTTTATTCGGACCCGCGAAGAGCTGGATTACCTGCAAGAGCCGGACATTTTCCACGAGATCTTCGGCCACTGTCCGCTGCTGACCAACCCCTGGTTCGCCGAATTCACCCATACCTACGGCAAGCTGGGCCTGCAAGCCTCGAAAGAGGAGCGGGTCTACCTGGCGCGGCTGTACTGGATGACCATCGAGTTCGGCCTGGTCGACACTCCCGAAGGCCAGCGCATCTACGGCGGCGGCATCCTGTCCTCGCCCAAGGAAACCGTGTACAGCCTGTCGGATGAGCCGGAACATCAGGCGTTCGATCCGCTGGAATGCATGCGCACGCCGTACCGCATCGACATCCTGCAACCGCTGTACTTTGTCCTGCCGAACCTCAAGCGCCTGTTCGATCTGGCCCACGAAGACATCATGGGCATGGTCAAGCAAGGTATGCAGTTGGGGTTGCGCGCTCCCAAGTTTCCGCCAAAAGCGGCGTGACCCGCGCCTTTTGGCATCAGGTGAGTCTGTTACGGGCCGATGCTTTGCTTTAGCGTGGCCCCACTGACGACCGTTTTTCCAAACACTCGATTTCAGGAACCCATCATGTCCACATTGAACCAAGCCCATTGCGAAGCCTGCCGCGCCGATGCTCCACAAGTCAGCGACGAAGAACTGCCGGTACTGATCAAGCAGATCCCTGACTGGAACATCGAAGTTCGCGACAGCGTGATGCAGCTGGAAAAAGTTTTCCTGTTCAAGAACTTCAAGCACGCCTTGGCGTTTACCAACGCCGTCGGTGAAATCTCCGAGGCCGAAGGTCATCACCCAGGCCTGCTCACCGAGTGGGGCAAAGTCACCGTGACCTGGTGGAGCCACTCGATCAAAGGCCTGCACCGCAACGACTTCATCATGGCCGCACGCACTGACCAAGTGGCCAAGGACGCCGAGGGCCGCAAATAATGCATTTCGATGCCATCGGCCGAGTGCCCGGCGACCCGATTCTCGGCCTGATGGAGGCCTATGCGCTGGATTCGAACCCGCGCAAGTTCGACCTCGGCGTGGGCGTCTACAAAGACGCCCAGGGCCTGACGCCGATTCTTCAGGCGGTGAAACTGGCCGAACAACGGCTGGTTGAACAGCAAACCACCAAGACCTACATCGGTGGCCACGGCGACGCGGCGTTCGGCAAGGTCATCAATGACCTGGTGCTGGGCGCGGACTCCGAGCTGATTGCCGAGCAACGGGCCGGCGCCACCCAGACCCCGGGCGGCACCGGTGCCTTGCGCCTGAGCGCCGATTTCATCGTCCGCTGCCTGCCCGGCCGCGGGATCTGGCTGAGCAACCCGACCTGGCCGATTCACGAAACCATTTATGCCGCGGCCGGCCTCAAGGTCAGCCACTACCCCTATGTCGGCAGCGATAACCGCCTCGACGTCGAAGGGATGCTGGCGACCTTGAACCAGGTGCCCAAGGGCGACGTGGTGTTGCTGCACGCCTGCTGTCATAACCCTACCGGGTTCGACCTGTCCCATGATGACTGGCGTCGGGTGCTGGAGATCGTCCGCAGCCGCGAGCTGCTGCCGCTGATCGACTTCGCTTATCAGGGCTTCGGCGACGGCCTGGAGCAGGACGCCTGGGCGGTGCGACTGTTCGCCCACGCACTGCCCGAGCTGCTGATCACCAGTTCCTGCTCGAAAAACTTCGGCCTGTACAGCGATCGTACCGGCGCGCTGATCGTTTGCGCGGCGAATGCCGAGAAGCTCCTGGATATCCGCAGCCAACTGGCGTTTGTTGCCCGTAACCTGTGGTCGACTCCACCGGATCACGGTGCAGCAGTGGTCGCGACCATCCTTGGCGATCCAGAGCTGAAAAGCCTCTGGGCCGATGAAGTCGAAGCCATGCGCCTGCGTATCGCGCAACTGCGCTCAGGCCTGGTGGAAGCCCTTGGCCCTCACGGCCTTGGCGAGCGCTTTGCGCACATCGGGGTGCAACGCGGAATGTTTTCCTACACCGGCCTGACACCGACCCAGGTGCAGCGCCTGCGGGAAAACCACAGCGTGTACATGGTCAGCAGCGGCCGGGCGAACGTCGCTGGTATCGATGCGACGCGCCTGGATTTGCTGGCCGAGGCGATTGCCGAAGTCTGCGCGTAACCAATCAAGCCACCACGCGGTCCGTAGCAGCTGCCGAGCCTGCGAGGCTGCGTTCGGCTGCGAAGCAACCGTAAAGCCAAACGCCGCGGTGCTCCAGAATGACCGTGGCGAAAGGGTTTACGACCGCTACGCGGCCGGACGCAGCCTTCGGCAGCTGCTACGGGGAATGCGATGAAATCGCCTTTAAATTCATCCCTCCTTCGCTTGTCTATACAACCCCGTCCGTCGCAACAATCGGATATAAAAGGCTTTTTGCCATTTCCACTGCTGTATCCTCTACAAGCTTTTTTAACATCGCGGATTTACCAGCGATATAAAAACAGACCTTGCGAGGAGCGACGACGATGCATGAGATACCTAATCTCCCCTTCCCAAGCCTGCACGAGACTGAGCAGACAACCCCACAACAAGCCGGTGCCCAACAGCCCGAGCCGAATGAATCAGTTGACCGCCTCAAGGCTGATAGCGAAGACTGAGTGAACTACCCAGACCGTGTGGAAAGCGCTAAATGATGCGCTTTCCACACAGCCTGAATACCAGTCTCCAGAGACGAACCATGACCGACAGCTTCAGCGAAACCCAAGCCAGCGTGCTGATCGGCACTGCTGAAAAGATGATCGAGGTCTGGAATCGCCTCAGCCCGGAGAAACAGGCCACCCTGCTGGCGCGTTTCGGCAACCAGGAAAATGCCCTGGCCGCTCTGGTCACCACGCAATTGCTGGCTCCCGGCAAATCCTGATTTCCCTTCCTTGAATTCATTCGTTACCGCCACTTCGGGTCGGCGCGATAGTTTTTCTTTTTCCCGCCCTGTATCGCCACAACCACCGGTATCATAAGCAGCCTATCTATCCTGCTGCGCCAGTGGACCTCTACCCATGCCAGATACCCAGCACCCCATGGCGGTCACGCTGCAAGTCGTTTCCATCGTACTTTTCACTTTCATCGGCTACCTGAACATCGGCATTCCCCTGGCCGTGTTGCCGGGTTATGTGCACAGCGACCTGGGCTTTGGCGCGGTGATCGCCGGGCTGGTGATCAGTGTGCAGTACCTGGCTACCCTGCTGAGCCGGCCTTATGCCGGGCGCATCATCGACAACAAGGGCAGCAAACTGGCGGTC
Organism: Pseudomonas fluorescens; assembly: GCF_902497895.1. Classification (GTDB taxonomy): domain Bacteria; phylum Pseudomonadota; class Gammaproteobacteria; order Pseudomonadales; family Pseudomonadaceae; genus Aquipseudomonas; species Aquipseudomonas fluorescens_BP. The sequence continues at coordinate 1,641 of NZ_CABVHQ010000120.1, read as the reverse complement.
ATGTACGGTCTCGCCGGTTGCGGCTTGAGTGGTGTGTTCATGCTGATTTCGGCCTGGACCCAAAGCCTGCCGACGTTGAGCGTGATCAGCCTGTTGATTGGCCGCCTGGTGCTTGGTAGCGCGGAAAGCCTGGTGGGCTCCGGTTCGATCGGCTGGGGCATTGGCCGGGTCGGCGCGGCAAACACCGCCAAGGTCATCTCCTGGAACGGCATCGCCAGTTACGGCGCATTAGCCATCGGTGCACCGCTGGGAGTGCTGCTGGTCAATCAATGGGGACTGTGGAGCATGGGCGTGAGCATTCTGCTGCTGGCGGCACTTGGCCTGGTGCTGGCCTGGCCGAAAACCGCTGCCCCGATTGTCGTCGGTGAACGCCTGCCGTTCATGCATGTACTGGGCCGCGTGCTGCCCCACGGGTGCGGTCTGGCGCTGGGCTCGATCGGATTCGGCACCATCGCCACCTTCATCACCTTGTATTACGCCACTCAGCATTGGTCCAACGCCGTGTTGTGCCTGAGCCTGTTCGGTGCCAGCTTCATTGGCGCGCGACTGTTGTTCGGCAACCTGATCAATCGCCTCGGCGGGTTTCGGGTGGCGATTGCCTGCCTGGCGGTGGAAACCCTGGGGCTGTTGCTGCTGTGGCTGGCCCCTGACGCGAACTGGGCGCTGGCCGGTGCGGCGTTAAGCGGCTTCGGTTTCTCCCTGGTGTTCCCGGCGCTGGGGGTGGAAGCGGTGAACCTGGTACCCGCCTCCAGCCGCGGTGCAGCGGTCGGCGCCTATTCACTGTTTATCGATTTGTCCCTGGGGATCACCGGGCCGCTGGCCGGGGCCATTGCCGCCGGTTTCGGCTTTGCCTCGATCTTTCTGTTTGCCGCGCTGGCCGCCCTGGCCGGTCTGCTGCTCAGCTTCTATTTGTACCGGCAGGCGCCGCAGCACCTCAAGGAAAGGTACCGGGAAGAACGCCAAGCGAGCTAGAAGTCGACCTTGCCGCGCCCGGCCTTGATCGACCCGCGTTTAGTCTTGGATTCCAGCCGACGGGTCTTCGAGCCCAGGGTCGGCTTGGTCGGGCGGCGCTTCTTTTCGACCTTGGTGGCGCTGAGGATCAACTCCACTAGACGCTCCAGTGCGTCGGCGCGGTTCTGCTCCTGAGTCCGGTACTGCTGGGCCTTGATGATCAACACCCCTTCGCTGGTGATGCGACTGTCGCGCAGCGCCAGCAGCCGCTCCTTATAGAACGGCGGCAGGGATGAGGCCGGAATGTCGAAGCGCAGGTGCATGGCACTCGAGACCTTGTTGACGTTCTGGCCACCGGCACCCTGGGCGCGAATGGCGGTCAACTCGATCTCGGCATCGGGCAGCTGCACATTGTTGGAAATCACCAGCATGGAAAAGGGTCCGGAGTCAGGGCGTTCAGGATACCGCGAATGATGCGCTGACTGGACGAGCCCTATCGCGAGCAAGCTCCAATGCCGGTCAGTTAAGCAGCATTTTTGCGAGGAGCGCTTCAGATTGTTCTCCAGGTTCGAAATCCACCCCTCACCCCAACCCTCTCCCCAGAGGGCATAGGTATCTACACATCTTTTAAGGGCTGCCAAATACTGTGGCGAGGGGGCTTGCCCCCGCTCGGCTGCGCAGCAGTCGTAA
>NZ_CABVHQ010000119.1 GCF_902497895.1 Pseudomonas fluorescens | reverse complement strand
CGAGCCTGCGAGGCTGCGTTCGAGGACGCAGTCGTCGCAAATCCTATGCCCGCGGTTTACCTGAAAAAGCGTGTTGCCTGATTTTACGACCGCTTCGCGGCCGAACGCAGCCTCGCAGGCTCGGCAGCTGCTACGGGCGTAGTCCTTCACAGATTTCAAAGTTGTGTAGATACTTATGCCCCCTGGGGAGAGGGTTAGGGTGAGGGGTGGATTTCGGATCAGGAAGCAGCATCCGGGATGTCCCTTAACTGACAGGCATTGGGCCACACGCCCCCAATAATCATTCGACTGCATTCAATCTTCGCCGATCCTCCCGTGGACACCGGGCAAACCTCGCCCGATAACTCCTGGTGAAATACGACGGCGATTCAAAGCCGCAGGCAATGCTCACCTCCAGCACGCTCATGTCGGTCTGGCGCAGCAGCTGCCGTGCTTTCTCCAGGCGCAGGCCCAGATAGAAATTGCTCGGCGTGTCGTTGAGGTGCAGGCGGAACAGTCGCTCCAGCTGGCGACGGGTGACCTTGATCGAGTCCGCCAGCTCTAGAGTGCTCAAAGGCGGTTCGCTGTGCTGCTCCATTTCGCCAATGACATGCACCAGTTTCTTGTTGCTGATGCCGTAGCGGGTGGCGATCTGCATGCGCTGGTGGTCTTTGCGCGGGCGAATGCGCCCGAGCACGAATTGTTCGGAGACCTGGATCGCCAGCTCCGGGCCATGGGCCTGGCCGATCAGGTCGAGCATCAGGTCGATGGACGCGGTGCCGCCGGCGGAGGTGATGCGCCGGCGGTCGATTTCAAAGAGTTCCTGGGTGACTTCCAGCTGTGGATAAGACTCCTTGAAGGCATCGATGGCTTCCCAGTGCAGGGTGACTCGATGGCCTTCAAGCAGCCCGGCCTCGGCCAACAGCACACTGCCGGTGTCGATCCCGCCGAGAGTCACGCCTTCATTGTCGAGACGGCGTAGCCAGTGTTCCAGTGCGGGCGTGGCAAATTTCAGCGGTTCGAAACCGGCCACCACCAACAAGGTCGCACCCTTCTTCAACGGTTCCAGCGCCGCATCGGCATTGACCGACATGCCATTGCTGGCCAGCACTGCCCCGCCGTCGGCGCTCAGCACGTGCCAGCGATACAGCTCGCCACGAAAGCGATTGGCCACGCGCAGCGGCTCGATGGCCGAGATAAAGCCGATAGCCGAGAAACCCGGCATGAGCAAGAAGTAGAAATCCTGGGACATGGAGCGCACTCGGTTGGCGGGTAGCGTGTGGACGTTGATACGCCAGTTGTAAGCGGCATTCAAGAGCGCAGGTCGCTGCAGTGCAAGAGCTGGTCGCCGCTGTGCGCTTTCACGGGCCTTGAGCTGCGTAACTTGGCATCACCGGCGCACGAAGATGCCGGAACCCACAATAACGAACTGCCGAGGAACCCACCATGAAACGACTGATCAGCAGCTGTGTTCTTGCACTCAGCGGTACCGCTTTCTTGAGTTCCGGCGCCATCGCGGCCGACGCCGCCGCGTGCCAGAACGTGCGCATGGGTGTAGTGAACTGGACAGACGTAATCGCCACCAGTGCCATGACTCAAGTCCTGCTCGACGGCCTCGGCTACAAGACCAAACAAACCAGCGCCTCCCAGCAAATCATCTTCGCCGGCATCCGCGACCAGCGCCTGGATATGTTCCTCGGCTACTGGAACCCGCTGATGACCCAGACCATCACCCCGTTCGTCGATGGCAAGCAAGTCAAAGTTCTGCCCGAGCCTAGTCTGAAAGATGCCCGCGCCACCCTGGCGGTACCCACCTACCTCGCGGACAAAGGCCTGAAAACCTTCGCCGACATCGCCAAATTCGAGAAAGAGCTAGGCGGCAAGATCTACGGCATCGAACCCGGTTCAGGCGCCAATACCCAGATCAAAGCGATGATCGCCAAGAACCAGTTTGGCCTGGGCAAGTTCCAGTTGGTCGAATCCAGTGAAGCCGGGATGCTCTCGGCCGTGACCCGTGCAGTGAAACGCAACGAGGCCATCGTGTTCTTCGGCTGGGCACCGCACCCGATGAACGTCAACCAGAAGATGACCTACCTCTCCGGCAGCCAGGACGCTCTTGGCCCGAATGAAGGCATGGCCACGGTCTGGACCGTCACCGCGCCGAACTACGCCGAGCAATGCCCGAACGTCAGCCGTCTGTTGAGCAACCTGACCTTCACCGCCGAAGACGAGAGCCGGATGATGCAACCGTTGCTCGATCACAAAGATGCGTTTGAATCGGCCAAACAGTGGCTCAAGGATCACCCGCAAGACCAGCAGCGCTGGCTTGAAGGCGTGACCACCTTCGATGGCAAGCCGGCTGCCGAAAACCTGAAACTGACCAGCAAATAACCCGACCCGAATCAATCTGCGCAGCGCCAAACGGTTGCGCAGTGACTCACAACGCCTGAAGGAAACCGCCTCATGAACCACGACGTCATCATCACCTGCGCACTCACCGGTGCTGGCGACACGACCGGCAGAAGCCCACACGTGCCAGTCACCCCGAAACAAATCGCCGCTGCCGCAGTGGAAGCCGCCAAGGCCGGCGCCACTGTAGTCCACTGTCACGTTCGCGACCCCGAGACCGGCAAGTTCAGCCGCGACGTGGCGCTGTACCGCGAAGTGATGGAGCGTATTCGTGAAGCCGACGTCGACATCATCGTCAACCTCACCGCGGGCATGGGCGGCGACCTGGAAATCGGCGCCGGTGAAAACCCCATGGAATTCGGCCCGAACACCGACCTGGTCGGCCCGCTGACCCGTCTGGCCCACGTCGAAGCACTGCTGCCGGAAATCTGCACCCTGGACTGCGGCACCCTGAACTTTGGCAACGGCGACACCATTTACGTCTCCACTCCGGCGCAACTGCGCGCGGGCGCCAAACGCATTCAAGAACTGGGCGTAAAGGCCGAGCTGGAAATCTTCGACACCGGTCACCTGTGGTTCGCCAAACAGATGATCAAGGAAGGCCTGCTGGACGATCCGCTGTTCCAGCTGTGCCTGGGCATCCCATGGGGCGCACCGGCCGACACCACCACCATGAAAGCCATGGTCGACAACCTGCCGGCCAATGCGGTCTGGGCCGGGTTCGGCATCGGTCGCATGCAAATGCCGATGGCGGCTCAAGCGGTACTGCTCGGCGGCAACGTGCGGGTCGGGCTGGAAGACAACCTGTGGCTGGACAAGGGCGTGCTGGCTACCAATGGCCAACTGGTTGAACGCGCTTCGCAAATCCTCAGCCGCCTCGGCGCCCGCGTTCTGACCCCGGCCGAGGGCCGGGCGAAGATGGGCCTGACCAAGCGCGGCTAACCCGAACTTACACCTCACCTGTGGGAGCGGGCTTTTGTGGTGAGGGGGCTTGCCCCCGTTCGGCTGCGAAGCAGTCGTAAAACATTGCATGCGGTTTGGCTGACACACCGCGGCTGCAGGTTTTGGGGCCGCTTCGCGACCCAACGGGGCGATGCGGCGTTCCGACAAGCCCCCTCACCACACAAGCCCGCTCCCACAAGGGGATCACCGAATTTCTTCAGGAAGTCACCATGAGCTTTATCACCGAAATCAAAACCTTCGCCGCACTGGGCAGCGGTGTCATCGGCAGCGGCTGGGTGTCTCGCGCCCTCGCCCACGGCCTGGATGTAGTGGCCTGGGATCCGGCGCCGGGCGCCGAAGCAGCCTTGCGCAAACGGGTCGCCAATGCTTGGGGAGCGCTTGAGAAACAAGGGCTCGCACCGGGTGCTTCGCAAGACCGCCTGCGCTTTGTCGCGACCATTGAAGAGTGTGTGAAGGACGCCGATTTCATTCAGGAAAGCGCCCCGGAACGGCTGGAACTGAAACTCGAACTGCACGGCAAAATCAGCGCCGCGGCCAAGCCCGATGCACTGATCGGCTCCAGCACCTCAGGGCTCTTGCCCAGCGAGTTCTACGAGGGTTCGACCTATCCGGAACGTTGCGTGGTCGGTCATCCGTTCAACCCGGTATATCTGCTGCCGCTGGTGGAAGTGGTCGGCGGCAAAAACACCGCACCACAAGCCGTGCAAGCAGCGATGAAAGTCTACGAATCCTTGGGTATGCGCCCGCTGCATGTGCGCAAGGAAGTCCCCGGCTTTATCGCCGACCGCCTGCTCGAAGCCTTGTGGCGTGAAGCGCTGCACCTGGTCAACGATGGCGTGGCGACCACCGGCGAAATCGACGATGCGATTCGTTTCGGCGCCGGTCTGCGCTGGTCGTTCATGGGTACATTCCTGACCTATACCCTGGCCGGTGGCGACGACGGTATGCGGCACTTCATGGCCCAGTTCGGCCCGGCGCTGAAACTACCCTGGACCTACCTGCCGGCACCGGCGTTGACCGACAAACTGATCGACGACGTAGTTGACGGCACCAGCGATCAACTCGGCAAACACAGCATTTCGGCGCTGGAGCGCTATCGTGATGATTGTTTGTTGGCTGTGCTTGAGGCGGTGAAGACCACCAAGGCCAAGCATGGGATGGCGTTTAGCGAGTGATTGGAGTTGGGGGTGGTCTTCATTTTTGCATCAGCCTTGAAATCCACCCCTCACCCTAGCCCTCTCCCCAGAGGGGAGAGGGGACTGACCGCAGTGTTCTTTCGAGGGACTGCGACCTGAGATATCGAGTCGATCTCGGGACTTGAAAACGATACAAATCTGCTCCCTTTCCCCCTCTCCCCCTTGGGGCGGTCCGACGTTTCGGGAGGGCTGGGGTGAGGGGTGGCTCTTGAAAAGCACCCAGATGCTGACCTCTCCCCATAACAAATACATCTGTCGGAACCCACACCATGCCAACCCTCACCACCTACAAAACCACCATCATCCCCGACTGGGTCGACTACAACGGCCATCTGCGCGATGCCTTTTATCTATTGATCTTCAGCTATGCCACCGATGCGCTGATGGATCAACTGGGCATGGACAGCAGCAACCGCGAAGCCAGCGGCAACTCCCTGTTCACCCTCGAGCTGCACCTCAACTACCTGCACGAAGTGAAACTCGGTGCCGAGGTCGAAGTACACACCCAGATCATCGGCCACGACCGCAAACGCTTGCACCTCTATCACAGCCTGCACCTGGTCGGCGCAGAACAGGAACTGGCGGGCAATGAGCAAATGCTGCTTCACGTCGACCTCGCCGGGCCACGTTCCGCGCCATTCAGCGAAGCGGTGCTGAACAAGCTGCTGGCCATCACGGCCCGGCAAGTCGACCTGCCAGAACCCGCCTGCATCGGCCGGGTAATCGGCCTGCCAGCGGAAAAATAACCAACCGAAATCAAGGAGATCGAATGAACACCGCCGCCGCTTTTGCCGACTTCCGCAGTTATCCGCTGATCAGTGCCCTGACCGCCGCGCAAACCCTGGCGGACCGTGTTCAGGTGCAGTGGGCCGATGGCCGATCGAGCCCGTTTCACCATCAGTGGCTACGGGACAACTGCCCGTGCCCGGTCTGCGTCTACAGCGTGACCCGTGAGCAAGTCCTGGAAATCGTCGACGTCGCCGAAGACCTCGCGCCCTTGCTGACCCATATCGATGCCGACGGATGCCTGTGCATCGATTGGCAGGACGGTCACAGCAGCCGCTTCGATCCCGGCTGGTTGCGAGCCCATGCTTATGACGATATATCTCGTGCCGAACGGCGCGCCGGCAGGCCAAAAAGCCAGTTATGGAACAGTGCCCTGAAGCTGCCAGTGTTCGACTATCAAGCCGTGATGGACGATCCCCAGGCGCTGCTGCAATGGCTGCTGGCGCTGCGGGATATCGGCCTCACCCAAGTACGTGGCATGCCCACCGAACCCGGCTCGCTGACACAGATTGCCAAGCGGATTTCCTTTATCCGCGAGAGCAACTTCGGCGTGCTGTTCAACGTGCAATCCAAGGCCGACGCCGACAGCAATGCCTACACCGCTTTCAACCTGCCACTGCACAGCGATCTGCCCACCCGCGAGTTGCAGCCGGGGCTGCAGTTTCTACATTGCCTGGTCAACGAGGCGGACGGTGGCGAGAGCATTTTTGTCGATGGGTTTGCCATCGCCGAAGCCTTGCGCCAGGAAGATCCGCAAGCCTTTCGCAGCCTCTGCGAAATCCCCGTGGAGTTTCGCAATAAAGACCGTCACAGCGACTACCGCTGCCTGGCGCCGATCATTGCGCTGGATGCGCTTGGCCAAGTCAGCGAGATCCGCATGGCCAACTTCCTGCGCGGGCCGTTCGATGCGTCGGCGCAGCAAATGCCCCAGCTGTATCACGCCTACCGCCGCTTTATCGCCATGACCCGTGAAGCGCGCTTCCGCCTGATGACCCGGCTCAACCCCGGCGAGATGTGGTGCTTCGACAATCGCCGCACCCTCCACGCCCGCAACGCCTTCGACCCCACCACTGGGGCTCGGCACTTCCAGGGCTGCTACATCGACCGTGATGAGCTGTTGTCGCGGATATTGGTGTTGCAGCGCTAGACCGCGTCATCGTTCTTCGCGAGCAGGCTCGCTCCCACATTGGTTTTGCGGTGTACACGCAATAGTGTGCTCAATGCACATCCTGTGGGAGCGAGCTTGCTCGCGATAGCGTCCTGCCAGGCAACACACATCGACCTGAATACCCCAATCCCAGACAAAAAAAGCCCCGATCAAGCCGTGACAAGATCGAGGCAGAGGTGTGTTGCTGAGGAGCTTTGCGTGGAGGGTGACCAAACCGTTCGACACATGAGCTGAGGTCCAGTGTGCCCACTCATATCCCCTGTGAGTTAGCCGAAAACGACCTGTTCATAGGTATTGCGGCCATAACGACAAATCGCCCTTGCCGACGCCCCCGAGTGCCAACCAGAATCGAGCCACGACCACACTCCCTGAATAAGGATAAGCGTCATGATGCACGCGGATTTGATTGACCAGGACGACCTGCTGAGCCAATTGAGGGCCTTGGGTTTTGACGTATCCAGCGGCTCGACCGCCGAGCAAGCCTGCGAGTGCGCGGTACGCGGCTTGAGCGATGCGCGGGCCAAGGCACTCAAGGGAATGGTCGAGCAGATGTACACCGGTAGCGCGACGATTCTTCCGGCGGTACGTCAGGCTATCGACCAGCAGTTGTTGCCTGCTTTGGCGCAGTACAAGCAAAGCCGTAGCGCCTGATAGATCGCCTCTACCCGCTAATCCAGGGCAGGAAATGACACCGACCTGTGGCGAGGGGGCTTGTTGTGGCGAGG
>NZ_CABVHQ010000118.1 GCF_902497895.1 Pseudomonas fluorescens | reverse complement strand
GCGGTGGCCTTCGAACAAGGCGACCCGGACCGCCCCTACATCGCCCACGCCCTGCACGACAGCCAGCACCCGGATCACGTGACCCTGGGCAAACGTGACTACACCCGCAACGTGCTGCGCACCCCGGCCAACAACAAACTGCGCCTGGAGGACAACCGCGGCCAGGAGCACGTCAAGCTCAGCACCGAGTACGGCGGCAAGAGTCAGTTGAATCTGGGGCATGTGGTGGATGCCCAGAAGCAGAAACGTGGTGAAGGGTTTGAGCTGCGGACTGATGAGTGGGGGGCTATAAGGGGCGGAAAAGGCCTGTTCCTCAGTGCCGACGTGCAGCCCAAAGCTCAGGGTGAGCAACTCGACATGAGCGCTGCCATTGAGCAACTGGAAAGCGCGCTGTCGCTGGCCCGCTCCCTGGCCCAGGCGGCCCGTAGCGCGCAAGCGACGCCCGGCGATACCGACAGCCAGCAACGGCTGGTTCAGGCACTCAAGGGCCTGGCGCAACCTGGGGTACTGCTGCATGCCCCGGCAGGCATCGGCGTGGTCAGCCCTGAAGCCGTATGCCTGTCCTCTGGCAGCGAAAGCGTGGCCATCATGGCCGCGCACAACACCGACATCAGCGCCGGGCGCGACATTACCGCCACCGCCGAGGGCGGCGTCAGCCTGTTCGCGCAAAGCTCCGGCATGCAACTCAAGGCCGCTCAAGGCAAGGTCGAGCTGCATGCGCAAAGCGGCATCCTCCATGCCTTGGCGAAGACCGACGTCAAGATCGAAAGTGTGGAAGGGCGCGTGGAGATCAGCGCCCCGGAGGAACTGCTGCTGAACTGCGGTGGCGCGTACATCCGCCTGAAAGATGGCGAGATCGAACTGGGCGCGCCCGGCAACCTCTACCTCAAGGTCGCCCACGTGCAACAACTCGGCAGTGCCAGCTTGAATACTCCGGTAACAGTGCTACCGGCGGGTTACTCCGCCGGCTACACCCTAAGGGATGAGGCCCAGGCGCCGATGCCGTTCACCCGCTACCGGATCACCACCCAACAGGGTGAGGTGTTCAACGGGGTGACCGACAAGGATGGCCAGACCATGAGCGTCCATACCCTGATGCCGGGAGACTTGAAGATCGAGTTCCCAGAGTCCGAAAAGTGGATCAGTTTTTCTGCTCCGCCTGAACTGAACTACCAAGGCATAAAGTGCACTGCCACCATGGATGATGGAGCAGTTCTACACGGCGAATTCGATAGTGAGAACAAGGCGAATTTTTATTCTTTTGCAGGGAAGTCTTGCGTCAAATTCGAGGTGGAGAACCTGGATCGGCAGGAGAGTGTGCTCAGTGGTGCTGAAAAATTGCTAAGGGAACTTGCGGAGTAAATATTATGGATTCTTTTTATCGGTACTACTTGGCTGAAAAGATTCATCCCGTTGATGATGACGTTTTAGAGAAAACCCTTGAAAGCTTTGAGGGGGCGGCGCTTAAATTTTCTTCGGATTTTATAAGCGATGCAAAACAGCGTGATAACTACAATCACAACGTCAAGAGGATCAAGGCTGAAGTCCTGGCGCAAGTGAAGTCTGGCAAGGTTTCGGTAAAAGAAGCAGCGGAATTCTGCTACGAAATGCGAAACAAGATTATGGCTGAGGTCAGAGCGAAGACGTCCGTGCATGGGCTGGCTGTTGCGGAAAAAAAGAAAATGGTTTCCCCCAGTCTGGAGAAATTGATAGATGATAAGGCGCTTGGAAAGTTTGGTAAAAAATTTGGCGAGCTGAGCGCTCAGCAAAAAAACGCTATTCATTATGAAATTATTGAGTCCTCGGCGAGACCGCATGCTAAATACAATGTGCTCAATAAAACATTAAAGATAACTGGCAAGGTGCTGATAGTCGTCACTATCGCTTATGCCGCATACGACATCGTCAGTGCTGAGAACAAAGCAAAAGCGGCAATCAAGCAGGGAGTCACGATAGGAGGCGGCGTTGTGGGGACTATTGCCGCTAGCGCCGCTGTGTCAACAGTGTGTGGGCCGGGAGCACCTGTGTGCACGATTGCACTTATGCTCGCTGGTGGATTTGCGGGTGGGTGGATCGCATCGGGATTTATGGAGTCAATGGACGATGAAATTGAAGAGTTTACTAAATGGCAGGTCAGATAGCGTGGCGAAAAAGTGTTTGGGATTTTAGTTGGGCGGAGAAGGGAAGTTTCGACGGTGATGCAGTGGTTTGTAAGGGGATATATTGGAGGTCTAATGAGCTTCGTGTTGATTAATCTGTTTTTGGTACTTGCATCGCTGTTGGTCGGCCTTATTGGTGTGGGTGTAAGTTGTTATATTGGTTATCGTGATTTGGATGTGGTACTGAATATTTTTAAAAACAGTTACGCCGTCACATACTATGGAAGGATGCCGCCGGGCAAATGGTCGTTCGCCACGCGACTTTCTTTAGCGTCCAATTTGTCGGGAATCATTGCTTGGTCGAGTAGATATATTCAAAGTGGGATGCTTGATCCTGAAGAACTTGCTCGTTTGCCAGCATCAATAAAAACGCGCATGAAGTGGTCTTCCGGGCTTACGACTGGTGGGTTTTTAGGGTGGTGTGTGGTTTGCGTCGTGTTTGTGGTTTTCAAGTAGTTGGTTGGGTTGTGTCAGTGTAGTAGCACTAATTGAATCGTATATCGATAAATAATCATTTGCGACACTTCAATCGGTCGGAATATCAGTATTAAAGGATGGACATGAACGACACTCTTCACCGTACGGACACACTCAACCCACGCAAGGATGTGACTTGCGGTAAACAGAAACAGCACTGGATCGAGTTTCAGTTGCTGGACGAGCAGGGCGATGTTCTGGCGAACCTGCCTTACCGAGCGGTGAACGACGCCACCCGCGTGGCCTGCACTCCTGAATGTGCAGGCCGGAGCGATGCCCAAGGTGTAGTCCGCATTGACGGCCTGCACTCGCTGCCCATCACCTTGCTGATGGAAGCCGACCCTCTGGCCGAGCAACTGCAAACCCGTCGCCTGCGTGCCGAACGGCCCGAACCGCCCCGGCCTGGCGTGGCTGACCACACCCAACTGCATGGTCCGCAGCGCTCGGGCTTCTCGCCCATAGAGCAGCAGGCCCTCGCGGCAGGTCATGCCTACTACTACCTGCGCATCGGCCAATTGTGTGATCAACAGCCGAACTTCGACCCGCCCTTGGCGGACCCGAGTCAGCTCCCGGCTTTCCACTTCCCGGACCTGGACTTCGGCGGTTTCACCGTCAGCGGCGAGCAGTTGAATCGCCGTCATGTGCTGGAAGTCTGCCCGTTTCGCGCCTGGTCGATGGTCTTGCACCACCAAGCCGAGTACAGCCTGGCCAACGCCTACAACCTGGGGTTGATGAGTATTCTGGCGTACAGCTCGCTGTCCGAAACGGAGCTTGGTTCGGCTGAGGAGTTTTTTCTGCAGCAATGCCTGGATCTGTCTCGTACGCCAAGGGTATGGGACACCGGACAGGCGTGGCCTTGCCTGGTAATCGATGTGCCGTTCAGTCAACGTTACACCCAAGCAGTAATGCTAGACACCCGCATGGCTGAGCCGCCGGAAGGCAATACCCAACTGTTTTACGCCATCAGTGCATCCCAAGTACTGGTCGCCTGGCGGGGCACCGAGATGACTTTCCCTTTCTCCGACTTGGCGACGGACCTGGTTTTTCGCCCAACCAAGCCTGATGTAAAGGCCAATTGCGAGCCCAAGGTGCCCTGCGCCGACCTGACCCCGGAAGGCAGTGTGCATCTGGGCTTTCGCGATGCGTTCGAGGTGGCCAGTAGGATTTATACCGAGGATCTGGGTAAGACGATCCCTAAAGAAGCTCAGTTTAAAGAACTGTTCATCTGTGGCCACCGCCTAGGCGGTGCATTGGCGCTGATTCATGCGGCAGCTCTGCAAAAGTACTACCCATTGCTGTACACCTATGGCATGCCGCGCACCTTCACCCTCAAGGCTGTGCAGTCCCTGAACGAGTTGTGGCACTTCCGTCATGTCAACGACACCGACGTCATCCCCCGTGTGCCACCCGAGGCGGCATTGGACAACTACCTGTACGACCTTTACGGCCCGATGGGCTCGCTGGTGGGCTTTAGCTGGTCGGTACGCCAGGCAGCGCTCAGCACGCTGTTCAAATACGATGACCCATTCAGCCATCACGGCGAAATCGCCCTGCTCTTCCGGGCCGAACAACACACTGAGCAACCAGGCACACAGTACCCCGCCTACCGCAACCCACAAGGCGTGCCCTACCGCAGCATTATCACCCGCCAGTTGCAGGAAAAGGCCAGGCTGTACCTGGTGCCTAGCCTAAGTGAGGCCGACGACCGCCAGGCCGAGCAGGCTCAGGAACGCCTGAACACTTCGCTGAACGCGGAGAGCCGGGCCAGATTCTTTCCGCGCTTCGGCAACCCCGAGGTTGGCAGGATGCTGGGAGTTGGCGATCACTTCATGTCGGAGTACCAACCCTATATCCACAATCAACTGCTGGAGTCGATCGACCCTGCGCGCGATCCGTTGCTGGAACGGCAGGTGCTGCGGCGCAAGTTCGAACAGCAGATGAAGGACCATTACGGAAGCATTCCCCCAGATGAATTCGCCCGCAATCGCGTGTTCCTCGAGCTGCAGAAGCTGATCAACCAGACCTTGCACGTAACGCAGGAGACTGAGGGCGGCGCCGAGGCGTTACAGCGCTTCGATGCCGTGGCCGACCCGCAGGCCTATTACGAGAAAACCTACGGTTGAGTCCGTCAACACAGCCAAGAGACAAGCCCGTGACCCACAGGATTCCCGTCGTTCTATTCGCCCTGTGCTTCAGCTTACAGGCCATTCGCCTGGCTGCGGAGAGCAAGTAATGCACTGTGCTATCTCGCTACGTCACTTTGTTCTCGCGCCTCGTCGCTGATTTTTTCTAGAAGACACTTACTGCCAGTCATTGGCCCACCCTTTAACTATTGGAATTACCTCGTATGTCCCAGGGATTTGTTTTGTTGGGTGATAAGACCACCCACGATGGAGAAGTGATATCGGCCTCGTCCACGACGATCGTGCATGGCAAGCCAGTGGCGTTGGTGGGCGATGAGGTCCGTTGCCCGAAGCGGGGACATGGGGTTAACCCGATTGTCGAGGGCTGCGCGGACTGGTCCGAGAATGGCCGGGCGTTGGTGGTCGATGGTTGCCGCAGTGAATGCGGTTGCCAGGTGATTTCCAGCGCTCCCGATTGCGTGGTGGGTTGAGCCATGGGCTGGGATCGTCAACCACCGGATGTGGTGGAAGCTCCAGCGTCCCTTGTGCTGGGCCGTTGGGTAGTGGCGGCAGCGGGGGCGGTGTTGGCCTGCGTGCTGCTGTTCTTGCTGTATGCCTCCGAGCGTGTGCCGCACCTGCAGGTGCTGAATGTCTGGGCATTGTCCGGTTCGCCGTTGTTGATCTGGGTACTGGCGTTCGCTGCCCGCGCCTATGTCTACGGTGGGGCTCTGAGCCATCACCAGTTCCTCGAGGAGGAGGCCCAAGGTGCGCAGCAGTCCTGGCAGGACTGGGCACAGCGCTATCTGGCGGTGCATGGCAGTTGCGTGCTGCTGCCGGATCAGGTTTGCGCCAGCCTGCTGACTCAAGGCCCACGCAGCCTGCCACCCCGTACCGGGCTGGCACGGCGCATTGCGGCTTTGCCAGCGCAGAAGGAGGAACGCGCGCAGGCCGGGCTGCAGTTGTTGTTCCCGGCACTGGGGCCGGCCCTGCAGGTCTTGCCTGCGGAGCAGGAATTGCGAATCACCCTATTGAGCGATGTCGAGTCCGGGAAATACGAAGCTTTGTGCGATGCCTTCCAGCAGAACTGGGCCAATACGACACGTCGAGCGCCGCCAGCATCGGTCACCCTGGTCGCCGAATTGTCGTATCAGTGGATCGACGAAAAGCTGAAGACGGCCAGCACAGCCTTTGAATTGATTCTGGTGCTGCAGGTGCACGGCGAGGCGGCGTACTCCGATGGGCTAGCGGCATTGCTGCTGTGTCCGGACAGTCTGGCGCTCGCGTGGGAACTGTCGGTAAAGGGGGGCCTGTTGCGCCCGATGCCGTTGGACATCAACCAGCTGAAGAGCGAGCTGCCGCTGTTCCTGCAAACCCAAACACGCGCTCGCCAGGCCACGGGGCTGTTGGCCGACGGTGCTGACTGGCAGCCGCTGACCGGCAAGATCATTGCGGCTGGTGGTATCCACGGTGCTTCGCTGAAGGTGGAGCAGCTGTGGATTCAGGAGTTCCTGTGTGGACTACCAGGGCCGTTCAGTAGCTGGCTGCTGGCAGCACTTGGGGTGGAAATGGCTCGACATCAGCGGCGGCCTCTGGTGGTGCTGACCCAGGACGCGTCGCGGCATTGGATCAGCACCGTCAGCACAGGAGAGTGCGTATGAAGACCGGGAGTAATGCATGGCGCTATATCGGCGCGGCTGTGTGGGTCATCGCGCTGGTGGCGGCACTGGCATGGGCGATTTGGGGGCATGGCGAATGGCTGGGGTTGGTGGAAAACCACCACAAGCTGTTTGCCTTTTTACTGGCCATTATCGTCGCTGTGGTGGGGTATCTGGCGCCACGTCTGTTGATGCATCTCAAACGCCAAAGCCACCGCGAGCAGGGGCAGGCGGATAAGGTCTATCCCGAGGCGGACGCACGTTTAGTATTGCCTCAGCGACCGGTTTTCCGGCTCTCGGAGCTGCTCGAGCACCTCCACGATCGCTACGGTCTCTTCTGGCGGCGCAAGATTCGTCTGCTATTGGTCGTCGGTGAACCGGCGCAGATCGAAGCCATTGCCCCAGGCCTGGCCAAGCAACGTTGGCTGGAAGGGCAGGACACGCTGCTGCTGTGGGGCGGCAGCGTGCAGATCACGCTGGATGAGTCGGTGCTCGAGCAGTGCCGCAGGCTGAGCCGCTGGCGTGGACTGGACGGGGTGGTCTGGGCGTTGAACAAAACCCAGAGCGCCGATGTGGCCCTGATGGGCGCGGGTATGCGCCGCCTGCGGGACCTGGCCCGGACGCTGGGCTGGCAATTACCATTGCACCTGTGGCAGGTCTGCGACAGTGAGTGGCCGCAGCCCACCCGCACGACCCAGCCGGTGGGTTGTCGGCTTCCAGCACGCTTCACCGCGGTGCAGCTGGACACCTGTCTGGAGCGTTTGCTGGAGCCGCTACGTCAGCAGGGTCTGGCACAAATCCAGGCACAGATGGGCCATGACTTCCTGCTGCGCCTGTCCCGCGATCTGCAGGCCGAGGGCATGGCCCGCTGGCGCCAGGCGCTCGGAC
>NZ_CABVHQ010000117.1 GCF_902497895.1 Pseudomonas fluorescens | reverse complement strand
CGAACGAAAGGGGCAAGAGCCCTTGGTTACTTGGGGCTTTTCCAAGTGACCCGCCGTAAGGGCGGAACCCTGAGTCGCCGTGACCGCAGCAACGGATATGTACCCAATCAACAAAATACAAGCCGACCGGCTCTTGATCCACCGCCCCCTCGCTACGCCTGTGTGTGTGCCTGAAACCCGAGCTTAAGTGAACAGCATTGCCCTGTAGGAGCGAGCTTGCTCGCGATGGACGTTAACGATAACGCGTATCTTCTGAATGAACGCGCCGCTCTTGAGTCCATCGCGAGCAAGCTCGCTCCTACAGGACACCTCGGGAAAGCGTCAGATCAGACACCAGAAAAACACCATACCGCCCCCTAAGTCCTGTTACGCAACCACTGCAAAAAGCCCTTCTTCTCCACCGCTTTCGGCACTTCCCGGGTCAGGGTTTGCGCGGTGTGCAGGCGGTAATCCAGCAGGGTTTTCATCGCATCGCCGATGTCACGACGGGCATCCAGGCAGGGTTTGAGGTATTCCTTCTCGATGCGATACAAGGTGCAAAAGGTCTTGGCCGAGAAGTCCGCGGGCACCGCCCCGTCTTCGAGAATCCCGGCTTCGCCGATCACCTCTCCCGGCCCCATGCGCGCGGCTTCGAATTTACTGCCGTCGCGGCTGAGCGCCACCGATACCACGCCGGATTCGATAATGAACAGATGATCGCTGACTTCGCCGCTGGGCAGGATCATTTCGCCGGCGCGAAAGGTTTGCAGCTTCATATTCTGGCTGAAGGTGTCTTTCTCCTCCTGGCGCAGGGTCGAGAAGATATTCGAGCTTTCCAGCAACGCCCGGGGCCGGGAAAAGTTGGCCGGCGCCGCACTCTCTACCGTCGACAGCAGGCTCACCCCTGACGCCTTCAAGTGCCGATACGCAAGATCGAACAGCTGATTGCGCACTTCGCGCTTCTGCCCCATGGACGAGACAAATCCGCTGATTTCGTATTCCACCCCGCCGCTGCCGGAGCTTTTCAGCGTCACATTCGGTGCGGGTTTGCCGAGTAACTGTCGGCAGCCCTGCATGGCACGCTCCAGCGCCTCGATGACCGTTTGCGGGCGGGCATGGGGGCTGATCTGCAGGCTGACGGACAGCCCGTGCATGTCGCTGGGTCGGCTGAAGTTGATGATCTTGGCCTTGGCCGCCAGGGAGTTGGGGATCACTGCCATGCTGCCTTGGGCAGTTTGCAGGCGCGTCGCCCGCCAGTCGATATCGGTCACCCGACCTTCGGTGCCGTCGATGGAGATCCAGTCATCCAGTTGATAGGGTTTGGTGGTGTTCAGGACGATGCCGGAAAACACATCGCTAAGGGTACTTTGCAACGCCAGACCGACAATGATCGCCACCGCCCCGGAAGTCGCCAGCACGCCCTTGACTGGTAAATCCAGCACGTAGGCCAGTGCGGCGATGATCGCGATCAGGAAAATCACCGCACCGAGCAAATCCTGCAACAGCCGCCCGGTGTGCCCGACCCGCTGCATCATCAAAGCGCCGCCCAACACCGTCAGGGTCCGCGCGCAGAACAGCCACCAAGCGATCTGCAAGCCAGTGGCGGCCAGGTGCAACGGCACATTCTCCGGCCAGGGCGGCGGTTGCATCGGGTTCATGCCTTCGTTGAACAGCACCATGCTGAACAGCGAGAAAATCACCAGGCGCACCGCCAGTCTCCAGTTGCTGCCACTGGCCGTGATCAGCCGCCACAACAGCAGGTCGAGAAGAATCAGGACCAGGGCACAGATCAGCGGGTGATTGGTGAGAAAGGACGGCATCAAACAACTCCAGCAAAGCCAATGGCGCGACAATGCCACACAGTGTAGGAGCTGGTGAAGCCTGCGATCTTTTGGCGATCATCCATTTTTCCGCAGATCAAAAGATCGCAGCCTGCGGCAGCTCCTACGGGGCGATTGGAGTTCGCCGTTGAGGATGCGGTCGGGCTATTTGCTGTTGGTGAGGCTGTTGTAGCTGGTCATCAGGTTGCGATAGTCGGGGATGTGATTGGAGAACAAGGTGCCCAGCCCTTCCACATCGTTGCGCCAGTCGCGGTGCAGCTCGCAGGCCAGGCCGAACCAGGTCATCAACTGCGCGCCGGAGGCCGACATGCGGTCCCAGGCCGATTGGCGGGTAAGTTCGTTGAAGGTGCCGGACGCATCGGTGACCACGAACACTTCAAAGCCTTCCGCCAGTGCCGACAGTGCCGGGAAGGCCACGCAGACCTCGGTGACCACGCCAGCGATGATCAGTTGCTTCTTGCCGGTGGCCTTGATCGCCTTGACGAAGTCTTCGTTGTCCCAGGCGTTGATCTGCCCAGGGCGGGCAATGTACGGCGCATCCGGAAACAGTGCTTTCAACTCCGGTACCAACGGGCCGTTGGGGCCGGTTTCGAAACTGGTGGTGAGGATGGTCGGCAGCTTGAAGTACTTGGCCAGATCGGCCAGGGCCAGTACGTTGTTCTTGAACCGGTCCGGCTCGATGTCGCGCACCAGAGACAGCAGGCCGGCTTGATGATCGACCAACAGCACAGCGGCATTGTCTTTATCCAGACGTTTGTAGGAGTTAGCCATTGTAGTAGTCCTCGCTTCTTATCGATGCCGAGTGAAATTCGGCGTGGGGTACTCGGTTAGCGCTGGGAGTCCAGCACTTCGTGTTCGTTCGCCACTTGCTGAGCCTTGAGGTAGCTCTCGATCAGCAATTGATAATGGGGCATGGCCTGGGCGTAAACGGCGGCCCACTGCTCGGCGTCCGGGCGGTTCCACGAACCTTGCAGCTCAGATAGCGTAGCCATGATGTCGATCGGCACCACCCCGGCCTGGGCCAATCGAGCGATTGTCAGATCAGTGGCAAGTTTCGAATGGAGTGTTTTATCGGCCGTGCACCTGGCCGAACCGGCCGGACTGGAAGTCGGCGAACGCCTGATGGATTTCCTGCTCGGGTCGTAGGTCGTAAGTCGAAGGTCGAAGGTCGAAGGTCGAAGGTCGAAGGTCGAAGGTCGAATTGTCCGATTTGTGGCTGTTATGTCACTGGATCAGATTATATTTCAATCATAATATTTCCCTCATGCTCGTCACTGAACCGCAGAGGAATTCTCCATGCAAAGCCCCACCCGCGAAGCAACCCTGGCCCAGTGGATCGCTCAGGAACAAGCCGTGCGCGCCCGTCTGGCCGGGCCCGGCAGCCTGTCCATGGCCGACGTCATAGCGTTGTCGCCCACGGAGTTTTTCGAGGGGATCGGGAATGGCGAGCTGCCCTCGCCCCCTATCGGCACTTTGCTGGACTTCATCCCCATTGAGTGGTCCGCCGGGCTGTTCATCTTTCAGGGCACGCCCGACTCACGGCACTACAACCCGCTGGGCAGCGTGCATGGCG
This sequence comes from Pseudomonas fluorescens, assembly GCF_902497895.1. GTDB lineage: Bacteria > Pseudomonadota > Gammaproteobacteria > Pseudomonadales > Pseudomonadaceae > Aquipseudomonas > Aquipseudomonas fluorescens_BP. Next base: position 4,012 of record NZ_CABVHQ010000117.1, on the reverse strand, counting down.
GTTATGCCGCGACCTTGCTGGATTCCTGCATGGGCTGTGCAATCCACACCCAACTGAAAAAGGGTCAGGGCTACACCACCCTCGACCTGCGCATCAGCTACGTCCGCGCCCTCACCGGCAGCAGCGGACCCGTGCGTGCCGAGGGCAAGATCGTCCATCTGGGACGCTCGACGGCATTGGCCGAGGGGCGGATTTATGATGTGGAGGGTCGGTTGTATGCGACCGGGTCGACGACCTGCATGATTCTTGAGGATCGGGGGTAAAGGCTGTGTCAAAAGATCGCAGGCTGTGGTAGCGCCCATAGGAGCATGCGTACACCCCACAAACAGGTCGGCCGCCTCGCCTTGCTTTTGATCTGCCCCGTCCTGGCTGGATCCCCAGCATACGGGGTTGCCTCCAGAGTAATGCACACACGATCCCTGCAATCAGCCATACCCACCCGAGCAAAGCCTCCTACCCTACAAACCGTCGATTTTCCATCCGGGTTTCCCTATGCCGAAGCGGATGACGCAGGCATTAGCACCGTGCACCACAACTTTTCATCAGGGACGCCATTCCCACTGAAGACGAAGTGCGGCTCTCGACTACTGCGAATTTCCTCCACCGCAGCGGCGATCGCCAGCCACGGCGCCGAAACGCCCGGCAGCCCAAGTGACGCCCCAATGTTATGCAGCCCTTGACCCACTTTCACCGGCATCGGTATCTCGCTCAAAACCGTAGTGATTGCCGCCTCTCGTACCGAGCAGACACCCGACAGCCAGACATGCCGGACGGTTTCGGCGTCCAGCGTCGCCCAATCCAGGGCCAGGCGTACGGCATAGCGCAAATCCGCGGCCGTGGCCTCACGCTCCTGTTCGGGACGGTACAGGTAGGCCAGGGGTTCAAGCGTGTTTTGCGTCAGCCGATTGCCAAACAACAGCCCAACCACTGATTCCGCGGTCTCCTCGGGCTGTAAGGGCGCCACTTGCAGGGCCACCACCAGCAACAACGCCTGATCGTGAATACACTGATCCAGCCAATGATCCACCGCTGCCAGGCCGTTGCCGTCCAACAGTGTGGTCCTCTGTTTGATGCCCGATGCACTCCAGGCCTGTTGCCAGATGTCGTGCATGTCATCTTCCGGTACTGCAGTATTGGCCTGCAGCAACAGAGCCAACGGCCTGTCCGCCGGGAGTGCCGTCAATGTAGTCGCCAACTCCGCCAGTACCTTCGATAGCACCCGCAGCAACAACTTCTCGGGTGAATCGGCATACGCTCGCGATAAACGGCTGTGGCGTATTGAACTTTCCTGCCAGGAAGGTTGAGTCCGCAAGGCCGATTCACCACTGAGCAGGACCGACAACTGCGCCTGCCCATTCCGGGCATCCGGCTCACGCATCGCGGTGTGCAGACTGACAGCCAGTACCTGTTGCGATCGTCGTCCCTGACGCATTTTTCGGATCAGGTCCTCTTCGCGCGCTTGATCCCAACCCTCAGCCATGGCCACCTCGCCGAGATAGAGTATCGCCCGCAAACAACCCAGCACACACCAGCCCAAAAACGGCAGCCCCAAGGCGGTGGCCCAGAACCGAACCGACTGCTGAGCAAACGCTTCATCAGCCAGCCACAGCGTCCCCCCAAGGCCCAGCGCGAGGCACAACGGACACAGCAGCAACCAGACCCAAAAACGTGGTAGTTCCGGGCTTGGGGCCGGCGTCGGAACCCTATCCAACCTGACCGGCATCAGCTCGCAACCGCTTCTGGCAAGGACGAAATCGAGGCACGACCGTCGGCACATCGGTGTTTGTGAAAGGCGATAGGAACAGCACTTTCACGAAACTTCGGGTGTCCTTCGGCAATCGCTGTCGTGCCATGACCGGAAATCGGACAGTTCACTGGATCACCTTGGCGAACCATGCCAATGCCCCCGAAAATCATTGCAGCGGAACCGGAGAGAACTGTTCCGCCGCCAGTGGTTTTGTCACCCATATGGATGATGCCCTGCATGTTTATACCTATCCCAAAAAATGAACCGACACACTACTCGCCCTATTTTTCTACGCTCAATACTTGGTCGTGGCGTAAAACAGAACCGCGCAATGCATATGAAACAAGCCTGAACCCTCACCTACTAGCTACACACACTTACCCACAGCTAATTTTTTTAAATCCTGCTCATTCATACGTTGAAGCTTCATAGGATCTTCCGACTGAAGAACGTCAAGATATTGAAGGCGTGGCTTGTCCTTATCTAAAAACACCAAGAACCCCACTGCATCTCCAAAATTAAAGCAACCAAAAGAGCTTTTAATATATTTCTGGGGGGCTGCATTCTCTAGCGCCTCAGCTAAAGGATATCTATCATAAACTTCAATATCTCCAATTTTCCCCAACAAAAAATTGGTTGCCAACCCCTTCTCAAATACGGGACTTGTATCAAAAGAAAAAATTGATGCCCGCCATTTATTTGAGTAATCCTGCGCAACTTCATCATAAACTTCGCTGAGTTGCATATTGAGTCCGCACATGCCGGCAGACGCTCTGGCGCCATTATAGATGTTCCGCACATCAAAGTAGGCGCAGTCAATTAATAGGCCATCCTCCACAATCACCAGAGTATAATAAAAATTATATCTAGCTATTACCTGCAGTCCAGGCGAACCATTTATATCCATTAACCTGCGATCAAAACCTTCTTTGCCACCAGTTATATTTTCATAAACCACTTCGCGGCCATTATCACGAAGCATAATGCTTCCTGGGGTTTTTCCGCTTACTATTTCTCCCGCACTTGCTTTTGAACAGACCAAAAATAAAAATAGCAATGTAAGTATAGATGCTTGCTTAGCCATACTTAAAACTCCATAGACAATTGAGAAGTTTTCTTAAGAATGGTTTCAAATCTTTCTGCATAGGAGCAATCAAAACCTTTTCGTCAGTGCCATTTATGATTTTCCTTGCTGCCAAGTAGTCTACTTTGTTGATATTTAAGTAATCAGCCAACTTTTTCCCAGTGAACATCCCTTTAGTCATGCCGATAATCATGATAGGTATGGAGTACTCAAACTTTGCCGCAGCATCTGGATTTGAAACAAAATCAAAAAACAGTAAATTTGAGAATTTTTGATAATTATTTTTCCATGTCAAATGCACGCAACCACGACCTCTGTACTTGAACCCATCACCCTCTTGGGTATTTCCATTTCTCCTAGCTGTCTCTCGACCCTCAGGATCTGAAGCGAGAACCGGATCATACTTATTAAAATAAGAAAGCTTTCCAACCTCTGGCTTTTCGCTAAAAAACTCGGCGTCGGGGTAGTAGTATGTTTCATGCCTTGCAGTTGCCAGCATATAAGAAACCTCGTAAAGATTTGCTTTCTGCAGAGATGATTCGTAATACGTATTTATAGCAATTATTATTTTTTCCAGATTATCTTTTGACTCTTTAGTAAGGGCGGGTGTGTCAGGCGAGAAAAGTTTGTGTACTTGCTCATACTGCAGTAAAAAATCTTCCACATTAATTAGCCCGCCCATTTTCGCAAAATGCCCGGCCATCCCCACCGGATGCAAGTGATACACCCTCCCATGTACCGGCAACCCGACTTTCTCCGCCACCTCACTCCACCAACTCAGTTGCTTGATCCGCTCCTTCTCCGCCAACCAGTTCAGGTGCGGGGTCGAGCCGCTATGGCCGAGCAGTTCGTCCAGTACGTCCCATTTCTGCGGTTTGTAATACCACTCGCTTTCATAGCGCACGATCAACTGCGAGATCGACTGGGCATGGGCCGGCAGGCGGAGGGCCGCTTGCAGCTCTTCAGCGGTCATCTTGCCGTCGCGGTTGCGGTCGATGATGTCGTACAGCCGGCTCTTGATCGGGCCCTTGTCCCCTTCGTCGGCCATGGGGCCGTAGCGCTCAAGTTCCGTTTCGCTGAAGTGGTTAACGGCACGCAGGAACGAGGCCAGGACTTCCCGAGGGGAGTCGTAGTCGAAGATGAGGTCGTAGCCTTCCCATGACCAGGGACTGACCCAGGGG
>NZ_CABVHQ010000116.1 GCF_902497895.1 Pseudomonas fluorescens | reverse complement strand
GCGGGCCTGGGCACGCAACTGGCCGAGCGTGGGCGCGACAGCCTGTTGCTGCACAGCGCCGCGACCGATCGCAACAGCTATCTGCAACGCCCCGACCTCGGCCGACGGCTGAGCGACGAGTCGGCGCAAAAACTGCGCGAGCATGCCCAGGCCAATCCCGGCGGCATCGACCTGGCGGTGGTGGTGGCCGATGGCTTGTCAGCGCTGGCTGTACATCGCCATACCCTGCCCTTTCTGGCACGCATGGAAGAACAGACTCAGGCCGAAGGCTGGTCACTGTCGCCGGTTATCCTGGTGGAACAGGGCCGGGTCGCGGTGGCCGATGAAATCGGCGAACTGCTCGGCGCCAGGATGGTGGTGATCCTGATCGGCGAACGCCCCGGCCTCAGCTCGCCGGACAGCCTCGGCCTGTACTTCACCTACGAGCCCAGGGTCGGCCTGACCGACGCCTACCGCAACTGCATCTCCAATGTGCGGCTGGAAGGGCTGAGTTATGGCATGGCCGCTCATCGTCTGCTGTACTTGATGCATGAAGCCTGCCGCCGGCAGCTGTCAGGGGTCAATTTGAAAGACGAAACACAGGTTCAGACCCTGGATTCGGACACTGCCGTCCACTCAAACGGCAACTTCCTACTCTCAAAACCGGTGTAATTGGCGGGATCCTGATTGCGCTTTTTACAGGCTTTAGGCAGCATCGGATCACGGCTGCTCGAGTAATGATCCGTTTTGCCGTACCCACTTCAAGTTGAGGCCAATCATGCGGATTACTCAAGCGACCCTGGAACACCTGGACTTGCTGACCCCCTTATTCGTCAAATACCGTGAATTCTATGGTGCGCTGGCGTATCCCGATTCCTCCCGCGTCTTTCTCGAAAAGCGCCTGCGACGCAAGGAATCGGTGATCTACCTGGCCCTGTCCGATGAAGACAACGGCAAGTTGCTGGGCTTTTGCCAGCTGTACCCGAGTTTTTCCTCCCTGTCGCTGAAACGCGTGTGGATTCTCAACGATATATATGTTGCCGAAGAATCCCGTCGACAGCTGGTGGCCGACAACCTGATCCGCACCGCAAAAAAAATGGCCAAGGAAACCCATGCCGTGCGCATGCGGGTGTCCACCAGCAGCAACAACGAAGTGGCGCAGAAAACCTACGAATCCATCGGCTTTCGCGAAGACACCGAATTCAAGAACTACATACTGCCTATCAGCGACGAGTAGTCACCCGGCGACGAGCTGTGGTGAGAGGGATTGCCCTGATCATGTAGGAGCGAGCTTGCCCCCTCACCACAGCCCCCTTCAGATCCCTGAAAGCCCCCACCCCGCCTCCCTCAAGCGAAATCCCCCGCTACAATCTCGACACGCAATTCACAGCCCAGCCCGTATAATGCCGAGCGTTGTGGCGTGTAAGAAAAAACCCACCGCTCTGTAGCCATTAATTTCGAAGCCTTCGCACGGACCTGCCGAGTCGGGTCATCACCACAGGTACCTCCATGGATTTCAACCCGCTCGACCTTATCTTGCATCTCGACGTCTATCTCGATTTGCTGGTAACCAACTACGGGCCATGGATCTACGCCATCCTGTTTCTGGTGATCTTCTGCGAAACCGGTCTGGTGGTGATGCCGTTCCTGCCTGGCGATTCGCTGCTGTTCATTGCCGGCGCCGTGGCGGCAGGCGGCGGCATGGACCCGGTATTGCTGGCCGGCCTGTTGATGCTGGCGGCGATCCTTGGTGACAGCACCAACTATATAATTGGCCGAACGGTGGGCGAGCGCCTGTTCAGCAATCCCGACTCGAAAATCTTCCGCCGCGACTATCTGCAGCAAACCCAAGATTTCTATGACAAGCATGGCGGCAAGACAGTAACCCTCGCGCGTTTCATGCCCATCATTCGGACCTTCGCGCCGTTCGTCGCCGGTGTCGCGAAAATGCCATACCCGCGATTTCTCACTTTCAGCGTTGCCGGCACCCTCCTCTGGGTCGGCGGGCTGGTGACACTCGGCTATTTCTTCGGCAATGTACCGTTCATCAAGCAGAACCTGTCGCTGCTGGTCGTGGGCATTATCCTGCTGTCGCTGTTGCCGATGATTATCGGCATCATCCGCAGCCGCCTGGCCAACTCAGCCTCAAAAGCCGGAACGCGCTGATCGCCCATGTGGTCACTCAATGCCTGGCGCCGCCAGCGCACTCTGGCCAAGCATCCCGTTGCGGCGCAAACCTGGCGGCGAGTGCGTGAACACCTGAGCTTTCTCGATGGCCTGAGCGACGCCGAAGACCAATGGCTGCGCGAGTCCAGCGTGCTGTTCCTGCAAGCCAAACACCTCACCACTCTGCCTGGTGTCGAACTTCACCAGGAGGAGCGTCTGCTGCTGGCGGCCCAGGCGCAATTGCCGCTGTTGCATCTGGGCGAGCTGAACTGGTATCAGGGATTTCACGAAATCGTGCTGTATCCGGACGACTTCCTCAGCCCCCAGCGGCATCGCGATGCCAGCGGCGTCGAGCATGAGTGGAACGGCGAACACAGTGGCGAAGCCTGGCAACAGGGCCCGGTGATTCTGGCCTGGCCCGGAGTCCTTGCCAGCGGCGGCTGGGAAGGTTACAACTTGGTCATCCACGAACTGGCGCACAAACTCGACATGCTCAACGGCGACGCTAATGGCCTGCCGCCACTGCACAGCGACATGCGTGTCAGCGAATGGTCAGCGGTGATGCAAAAGGCCTACGACGACCTCAATCGCCAACTGGATCGCAATCCCGACGCTGAAACACCGATCGATCCATACGCCGCGGAAAACCCTGCCGAGTTCTTTGCCGTCACCAGCGAATACTTCTTCAGCGCCCCGGACCTGCTCAATGGCGCCTATCCGCAGGTCTACCAGCAATTGCAGCTGTTTTATCGTCAGGACCCACTGGCCCGACTCAAGCAACTGCAGGCAGTCCATCCGGACTACCGGGTACACGACTAAGGTCTACACGACCTCTGGCACGTGGCATCGACGGCGGAATATGCCTATAATCGCCGCCACTTTTAGGTCAATCCGGCCAAGTCATTTGGCCCATCACGGGGGCACCGCCCAATGAGCTACAGCAAGATTCCGGCTGGCAAAGACCTGCCGAACGACATCTACGTCGCCATCGAGATTCCGGCCAACCACGCGCCGATCAAATACGAAATCGACAAAGACAGCGACTGCCTGTTCGTTGACCGTTTCATGGCCACCCCAATGTTCTACCCGGCCAACTACGGTTTCATCCCCAACACCCTGGCCGACGACGGTGACCCCCTCGACGTGCTGGTCGTGACCCCTTACCCGGTTGCTCCTGGTTCGGTAATCCGTGCACGCCCGGTCGGCATCCTGCACATGACCGACGATGGCGGCGGCGATGCCAAAGTGATCGCAGTTCCACACGACAAGCTGTCCCAGCTGTACGTCGACGTCAAAGAGTACACCGACCTGCCAGGTCTGCTGCTCGAGCAGATCAAACACTTCTTCGAGAACTACAAAGACCTCGAAAAAGGCAAATGGGTGAAGATCGAAGGTTGGGGCGACGCCGAAGCCGCTCGCACCGAGATCATGAAGTCGGTTGCAGCCTACAAAGGCTGATCCTGCCTTCACTCGCAGGCATAAAAAACCCCGGTTATCCGGGGTTTTTTTATGCCTTGAAAAACCCGACAAGAGTAATTAAACACAAATAGTACTATTTGTTTAAATCGTACTTAATACCTTCAACACCGGATTCAACTCTACTAACTAATTCCTATAAAAATTGAACACTTTGTTTATTTAAACAATTATCGCTCCTCCGTAAAATCCGTGCTCATGAATACATCCGGCGATCGCTTCAAGGCACTCCTCAAAGAGGTCAACCTCAAGCCCACAGAGTTTGCAAAGTTTTGCAATGCAAAGCCTCAGCACGTGAACAACTGGTACAAGCGCGGCGTCCCTCTCTGGCGCATGGACGAGTTTGCCCGGCTGTTATCCGTCAACAGCAAGTGGCTGCACACTGGCAAAGGGCCGAAGTACCCAACTAAATTTTCAACAACGGAAACAATCGGTATTTATAACGACAGTCTGCAATTCACGGATGTAGAAATCCCTTGTTATAAAGAAGCTTCGACCCGACCAGATTCAAACACCCTCGAAATAACCGGTCACAGCGTGCGATTGCCGAGACACTATCTGGAATCACTGGAGGTCGATCCGGATAAAGCCGTCTGCGCACCAATGATCGGCAACAATATGGCGGAAAAGATTCAGGACGGCTCCACCATCGCCATTGACCGAAGCCTGACTCAGATCGTGGGCGGCGAAATCTATGTCCTCCAGCACCAGGGCAGGCTGCGGGTGAACTACCTGCACCGCCTCCCCGCTGGCGCGCTTCGACTGTGCAGCCACAACAACCCCGAATACCCGGATGAAATATTCAGCGCCGAACAGATCAAGGCGCAGAACATCCAGATACTGGGCTGGGTATTCTGGTGGTCGACACTCACCAAACGCCGCCCGAATGTAGCGCTCAAGTAAGCCATTGGGCGATTTTTCAGCACGCGATAGCTCTGGATCGCCCTTTGGGCTGGGAATTTTTCAAAAAAATCAGTATGCTGCGCCCCACATTCGCGCTTCGACCGTCCAGCACGGCCAGATCGCCCAGACGCGGCAGATGATTTTCTCGCCAAGTCCCACAGCCGGACGCAAGATCCGGGTGTACGTTTTGAAGGCTGGCGCGGCTTACCAAAAATGAGCCAAGCCAGTCCCCGAGAAGCCGGCCACAAGCCGGCTTTTTAATGCCTGTAAGCCACGCAGAGTGCGGGCTTGGCACGAAACACCATCTTTGACGAGGACCGCACACCTCCATGCCAAGAGATACCTACCACCGTCTACTCAATTCTTGTTTAGCCGGACCTCCAAACTAGCCGTTCATCACTCGCATTGTGTCGTGCCAAGCCCTCAATGACCGACCCGGGTAAACGGTGATTTGCCAATCTTCTCCCCTACGCGCGTACTGATCCGAAAATCATCAAAATATTTCCTCGCTTTAAGGCCTACGAAAATGATCCATTTGTTTCAGATACGCTTATGCGGCAAGACGGTGCCACATCAGCACATCAGCGAGGTGAGTGATGATTGATAAACGTGACGGTACGACCAAGAAACCGGTGAAGACGCAGGAGTATTTCCCGCAGGCCAACCCCAGCAAGCGTCCAAGGGGTGGTGGCAAGGGTGGGAAGCGCGGCAGATGATGTGTGCTCATACGACAAGGACGCCTATGGGAGCGCCCTTTATTTTGCGGTCAGGAGTCAGATCTGACCCAATCAAAAACATTCGCTTTCGATTATCGACGGTGTCGAGATACCATGGTGAAAATGGTTTCCCAGAAAAGCGAAACCCCGGGAGAGTTTGACTGTCCCGGGGCTCTAGATCTAGTGCGGAGGGCGCTTGATCCAAGGGATCAGAGGGGCCACATCAGCTGCTAGGTACTGAGGAATATACACTTCCATGGCGGAGAGTCAACAGTCGTTCTCGTACGGAGCGCTTATCGCAAGGGATCTTGAGGCGCTGATTTCTAGCAAGCGGTACTCCACTTATCTCAAAAAAGCAGGTCACAAAGATGACTTTGCTTTCGAGCTTTATCTCTATAACGCCAGGTTGGCCAAGGCATTCCTCTTTCCACTGCATGTAACTGAAGTTGTGGTGCGTAATGCAATCGACGAGATTCTGTGCGCGCAGTATACGAACCAATGGCACCTGGATGCGGTTTTTCGGTCGATGATCACGCCAGAAAGCTTAACAACCTTGAAAAAGGCAATCGACCGGGCTTCGAAGGGTGGCGCTCCAGCGCAGAAGGATGATGTGGTTTCTCGGCTTACGTTTGACTTCTGGTCCAACCTCTTCCGATCATCCTATGACCGACCACTGTGGCAGACCAATATCAAGACATTGATGCCGCTCAATCCTACGATCACTAGAGCTTCGCTTCAGACTCTGCTGATGAGTATCAACAATTTTCGAAATCGCATCGCTCACCATGAACCGATTTTCGCGCTAGACGTCTCGTTGATGTACAAGGAGATCCTGCAGGTCGTAGGGTACCGATCAGTAACGGCCGAAAATTGGATCAAATGTCACTCAACTGTGCATAAAGTTATGCGATCTAGGCCGTCGTCAGGACTAGGTGCCGGGCCAACCTTAGCGTCCCTCTGCGATAGCGATTTTTCGACCTTACCGGTCACTACAAAATTATCAGACGTAAAGACTAAGCAGCCGCAGACAAAGTTTATTGTTTGTCTGGATGACAAGTCAGGGGAGACGGTCGGCATACTTAAGGCTGCTGAACTAGGTGAATTTATGTTTTCCTGCGCAGACGAAAGCGGGTTGATCGACCTGACTGAGCACTGTTTGGGTGATGTATGTGCTCATTCCAGTGCTGCGCGCGCCTATGCAAAAGTCGACGGTGCCGAGGGAGCTATCGCCCTCACCAATATTTTTCGAGGCTTTGTCTGCTATGCCCTCGTGTTGGATGCTGGGAAGCCCAAGGGGGTGATTTCAAAACCCCACCGGAAGTATTGACGTAGCAGGCTCATCCTGACACCTCAACGCTTGTTCGTGGATTGGAAAGCGTACTCATCAAGTGCGGCAGCGATCAGTTCGGCTGCGTCCGCTGTGTGTTGTTTGCGCAGCTTCCTGGCAGGAGTCCATGATGCGGGCGATATACTCGAGTTTCGCGCTCAGGAAGTCTTCGGCATCTATATCGTCGGATGGGTGCGTGATGTCCCGTTCGAGACACGTCCGCGCTCACTTGTGGCTGCACTGGACGAAAGCGCTGCCAGAATTTCCAGGAGTTCGATAGCGCTGCCGCCTCTCTTCTTGATACCAGTGCTGTCGTCTTCCGCTTCGCGAACCTTGCCGATTCCGCGATCCATGATGCTTTCGCGCATATTCTGCCGCCAGCAATTCGGTTTTATACCGGGTCTTGCGCAGGGCGGCGCGTTGCTTGGCGGCTTCGTCAACCGGATTGGGGGCGAGTTCTTTACCACGCCATCGCCCCACTCCGCGGCCTCGATCTTGCCGCTGATATAGGCCCCTACCTGCCAGTGCAGCTCGATCAGCTCGGTATTGACAGCCTGCACCGCTCGCTGCGCCAATACCGAACGAGTATCCCGATCCTCGCTGGACATTGGCGTACCGGTAAACGCAAGAAGGTAGCGTTCGGCAGCACGTTACACAGATGCTGGGCATACCCAGCCTGGTAACGGGCCCTGATTTCAGCGACCTGAAGCGCTGCGCAATCCTACCGGCGATCATAGTCCAAAAATTGAAGGTATAAATTCAGGGTTGCCGGTCATAAGTACTCATGACGACTTGAAAAAAAGACCATCAGTGAAATTCACTGATGGTCTTTGGCGATTCAAAGCTTTGCCTATGAAAGGCTATTTGTTACTCAGCAGGAGGTGCAGCAGGTCCTGGGCAGCCTTTACTCGCATACTTCGCATCGCCACTGTACGCGCAAGTCCACGCACCGGCGGCGTCTCGCGACCAGGTAATGTTACCTTTCGCGGCTATATTGTTTAAAACGACACATTTGATTGTTCCGTCACCAGTAGCTGCTTGAGTAGTTGTAATGGTGCAGTTGGTACTATCTTTCAATCCA
>NZ_CABVHQ010000115.1 GCF_902497895.1 Pseudomonas fluorescens | reverse complement strand
TCGGTGCTGGACAGTGAAATCGAAAGCCTTGGTTCACCCCGGGCGGCCTTGCTGGGCTTTGCCTCGGCGATCTTGGCCTACAACGTTTTGGCCGTTCTCAAACGTAGTGTGGAGCAGGCTCATCGCGAAACGCAGGCTGAAGGCTGGGAAGCTTCGACCTTCCATCTGGCGGTGCAAGTGCGCAGTGGCTATGAGGGCATGCAGATCGCGTTGCCCTCGGATTACCTATCACTCCAAACGACCTCAGAGACTCTGGCAGAGCGTCTGTTGGCGCTGGCCAGGAATATCAAACCCAAGCAGGTCGCAAAAAGCATACGCGGTCCCAAAATCGCCAGATCCAAGGAGTGGCTGGAGGGAAAGGCTGCGCATGCTCATGTGTCGACGGATCGGGTGCTTAAGGCCCATAAAGGGAAAAGACCTTGAAAGGGCTGGTTCTTACAACGACTCACTTTTCCAGACGCCGAAAAGTAAGCAAAAGGCTTCGCCCCGGCGTACGGCACCTCGCTAAGACTCGGTGTTCCCTCGCTCCGGCATTCATCAGGGGGCATCGCCTCCGGTCGGCTTCGCTTCGACCTCCTCTCGATGTGTTCGACTTCGTCGAACGGCGCTTCGCGCCTACCCCCTGATGAACGCCTCCACTCGGCCTCCCGAAGGGGCGGGTAGATCAAAAGCAAAAGCAAAAGCGAGGCGGCCTACCGGCCGGCCTGTTTTTGGAGGATACGCCTTCCCCCGTAGCAGCTGCCGAAGGCTGCGTTCGGCTGCGAAGCAGTCGTGATCCGGCTGATGCGATGTGTCTGGAAGAGCGAAGGTGCAGGTTTTACGACTGCTGCGCAGCCGAACGCAGCCTTCGGCAGCTGCTACGGGGCTTCATGTGGCGCCTATCAGAGGCTGTAGTAATAACCGCGGCTACGGGCAGCAGGGCTACGATGTGATCCGGCTGATGCGGAGTGTCTGGAAGAGCACGGGTGCAGGTTTTACGACTGCTGCGCAGCCGAACGCAGCCTTCGGCAGCTGCTACGGGGCTTCATGTGGTGCCTATCAGAGGCTGTAGTAATAACCGCGGCTGCGCAGGGCAACGATGCGCGGACGTCCGTCGGGGTGGGGGCCGATTTTTTTGCGCAGGTTGCTGACGTGCATGTCCAGGCTGCGGTCGTACAGGGTCAGTTTGCGGCCGAGGGCGATCTGCGCCAGTTCCTGTTTGTCCAGCGGCTCGCCCGGTTGCTTGAGCAATGCTTCGAGCAGGCGGCTTTCGGAGATGGTCAGGGTGAATTCCTGCTCATCGATGCTGACGACGCCACGGGCTGGACTGAAGCACAGGTCGCCCAGTTCGAGCTGGCTGGACACCGCCGTCGGATGGCTGCGGCGCAACACGGCTCGCAGGCGGGCGGTCAATTCCCGTGGGTCGCAGGGTTTGGCCAGGTAATCGTCGGCGCCCAGTTCCAGGCCGAGAATGCGATCCAGCGGCTCGCCGCGGGCCGAGAGCATCAGCACCGGCAGGTCCGGGTGATCGTTGCGCAGTTGCTTGAGCAGTTCCAGGCCGCTGCCGTCGGGCAGCATCACGTCCAGCACCACGGCGGCCGGCGTGGTTTCGGCCAGGGCGCGGCGAGCGCTCTGGCCATCGTGGCAGGCACGCACCTGAAAGCCTTCCTGGCTCAACCAACTGGCCAGCAGTTCACACAACTCCTGGTCATCATCTATCAGTAACAGGTCGCTCATGACTCACTCAATTTAGCCATTGCTGACGTCGTCTACGTCCGCCACTGGCGAAGATACCGCAGAGCAGGGCCAATAGCGCTACCCCGGCACCGGTGACGAACCACTGCTGCTGTTCGGTCAGCAGGCGTGGTACGGGGCTGGCCAGTGCTTCCTTGAGTTGCAGCTTGAGGCGCTGATTCTCTTGGCGCAGGGCGATCAGCCGGGCGCTTTCGCGTTCGCTATCGACACTTTGCAATTGTTTGTACAGCTCATCACGCAGCCGCTCGCTTTCTTTCAAGCGCTGCTGCAACTCGGTGATCTGGCTACCGGCGCTCAGGGACGGGAGCGTTGAACCACCCGAGTCAGAACGTTCTTCGGCATGGGCCGCAACCCCGAGCGATAACATGACCAATAGCAGACACAACGGACCTTGGCGCATCGGAACTCCTGATTCCAATCGAGTGTTGGGCAGGTTGTCGGCCGCTAAAAGAGAATAATGAGCGCTTGAGCGCGCGATGAACCGACAAGGTTCACCGCGCAGGGGACGTTTTACGGCAGGACTTGCTTGAACGGCTTGACCGAGACGTTGGCGTAGACGCCCGCAGCGATGTACGGGTCGGCATCGGCCCAGGCTTGCGCAGCATTCAGCGAGGCGAACTCGGCGACGATCAGGCTGCCGGTAAAACCCGCGGCACCGGGGTCATTGCTGTCGACGGCAGGGTGCGGACCGGCCAGTACCACGCGACCCTCAGCCTTGAGCTGTTGCAGTCGCTCCAGGTGCGCCGGGCGTGCCGCCAGACGGTTTTCCAGGGAATTGGCGACGTCTGTAGCAATGATTGCGTAAAGCATGTCAGTCCTCGGTTTTTGGTGTGGTGGTTTCGGTGTCGTGGATATGGCGGGACAGGTAGATGCCCTGGGCGATCAGGAACAGCACGGTCATGCCCAGGCTGCCGAAGACTTTGAAGTCGACCCAGTAGCTCTGAAAGGTAAAGGCCACGAACAGGTTGGCCCCGCCACAGAACAGGAAGAAACCGATCCAGGCGATGTTCAGACGGGTCCAGACCGGCTCCGGCAAGGTCAGAGCATGGCCCATGATGCGTTTGATCAGCAGGCGGTCACCGATGAAGTGGCTGCCGGCAAAGGCCAGGGCGAACAGCCAGTTGACCACCGGGGCCTTCCACTTGAGGAAGGTTTCGCTGTGGAAGGCCAGGGTCAGGCTGCCGAAGACCAGGCAGGCGATCAGGGTCAGCCACTGGCTTTTTTCCAGCTTGCGCTGGGAAAAGAACAGCGCGCCGTAGACCACCAGGGAACTGATGATCAGCATCGCCGTGGCGCTGTAAATGCCGCCTACCGTCAGCGAGTGGCCGGCGATATCGATGACCTGTGGGTCGATTTTGAAGACGATGAAAAACAGCAGCAGCGGGATGAAGTCGATGAATTGTTTCACAGTGGCAGCCAGAAGCAGGATGTGCCGGCATAATAACAAACATCCTTGGTAGCGAAAGCGCCAGCTGATTTGAGGTTACAGAGTCCTGTGAATGTTGATTTGCACTGCCATAGCACGGCCTCCGATGGCGCCCTGGCGCCTGCGGTGCTGGTTGCGCGTGCGTTCGAGAGAGGCGTGCGAGTCCTGGCCTTGACCGATCATGACACCCTCGAAGGCCTGGAAGAGGCCCGCAGCGCGGCGGTTGCCCTGGGCATGCAACTGATCAACGGTGTCGAATTGTCCTGCACCTGGGGCGGGGCGACCATTCATGTATTGGGCTATGGTTTCGATGTCAACGCCCCGGCGCTGGTCGAGGCCATCGACAAATTGCACCACGGCCGCTGGCTGCGCTCCGAAGAAATCAGCCGCAAGCTGGAACTCAAGGGCATGCCCGGCGCGCTGGAAGGTGCCCGAGCGATTCAGCAAGAGTTGGGCGATAGCGGCAACGCTCCGGCCCGTCCGCACTTTGCCGACTACCTGGTGCGTGCCGGATTTGTAAAGGACCGCGCCGAAGCCTTCCGCAAATGGCTGGGCGCCGGCAAGCTGGGGGACGTCAAGCAGCATTGGCCGACCCTCGAAGAAACCGTCGCAACCCTGCGCGCAGCGGGGGCCTGGGTCAGCCTGGCGCATCCCTGGCACTATGATTTTACCCGCAGCAAACGTCGCCGCCTGATTGCCGACTATATTCAAGCAGGTGGTCATGCGATCGAAGTGGTCAACGGCCATCAGCCCGCCGAGCAAGTGGGCAGCCTGGCTATTCTTGCTCGTGAATTCGGTCTGCTGGTCAGCGCCGGCAGTGACTTTCATGGCCCTGGAGGCTGGTCCGAAATAGGCGAATACCGCCCGATTCCGGAAGATCTGCCGCCGCTCTGGTGTCGGTTCAAACATGACCCAATTATTGCCGCCGTCTGAACAGGTAGAAAATGTGAGTCAATTTTTCCAGATTCATCCGGAAAACCCGCAAGCGCGCCTGATAAAACAGGCTGTGGAGATCATCCGGTCCGGTGGGGTGGTGGTCTACCCAACCGACTCTTCCTACGCCATTGGTTGCCAGATCGGTGACAAGAATGCCATCGAACGTGTACGCCGCTTGCGGCAACTGGACGACAAGCACAACTTCGCGCTGATTTGCAGCGACCTGTCGCAGTTGGGGCTGTTTGCCAAGATCGATACCGGCACCTTTCGCCTGCTCAAGGCTCACCTGCCCGGGCCCTACACCTTTATTCTCAACGCCACCCGCGAAGTTCCTCGGCTGTTGCTGCACCCGAAGAAGCGCACGATCGGCCTGCGAGTACCGAGCCATCCGATAGCCCTGGCGTTGCTTGAAGAGCTGGGCGAGCCGCTGATGAGCGTGACGCTGATCATGCCCGGCGAGACCGAGCCGATGAGCGACCCTTATGAAATGCGTCAATTGCTGGAGCATCAGGTCGACCTGATAATCGACGGCGGTTTCGGCGGCATCAAAGCTTCCACTGTGATCAATCTGGCCGACGGCGAGCCGGAAGTGATCCGCGTCGGCTGTGGCGACCCGACACCGTTTACGGTCGAAGCCTGAATGTCCGTAGTCGAAACCGTGGAGAGCCAGGCCGGGGCGCAGCAGGAACTGCCATTCGCCATGGTCTATGGCCAGGCGGTCATGGAAATGCCGCTGGACCTGTACATTCCACCGGATGCGCTGGAGGTTTTCCTCGAAGCCTTCGAAGGTCCGCTCGACTTGTTGCTGTACCTGATCCGCAAACAGAACATCAACATTCTCGACATCCCGGTGGCGGAAATCACCCGCCAGTACATGGGCTATGTCGAGTTGATGCAGTCGGTGCGCCTGGAATTGGCCGCCGAGTACCTGGTGATGGCGGCGATGCTCGCCGAGATCAAATCGCGGATGCTCCTGCCGCGTGCCGCCGAGATCGAGGCCGAAGAAGACGACCCGCGGGCCGAACTGATCCGCCGCCTGCAGGAATACGAACGGTTCAAGGCCGCTGCCGAAGGCATTGACGGCTTGAGCCGGGTAGGGCGCGACGTGGTGGTGCCCAGGCTCGATGCACCGCAGGCGCGGGCGCGCAAATTGTTGCCGGACGTGAGCCTGGAAGAATTGCTGATGTCCATGGCCGAGGTCCTGCATCGTGGCGATATGTTCGAAAGCCATCAGGTCAGCCGCGAGGCATTGTCTACCCGCGAGCGCATGAGCGATGTGCTGGAACGGCTCAAGGGCGGTGGCTTCGTGCCCTTTGTCGAGCTATTCACCGCTGAAGAAGGGCGCCTGGGTGTGGTCGTGACTTTTATGGCGGTCCTCGAGCTGGTCAAGGAATCCTTGGTCGAGCTGGTGCAGAATGAGCCTTTTGCGGCTATCCATGTGCGGGCGCGAGCCGAATAACGAGCTGAAACAATGAATCTGACTGAACCCCGCGAGCTGGCGCCCTTGCTTGAAGCCTTTCTGTTGGCTTCGGGAAAGCCGCAATCGATGGAGCGCCTGTTCGAACTCTTCGAAGAGGGCGAGCGGCCAGAACTGCCGGTTTTCAAGAAAGCCCTGGCGATTCTGGCCAAATCCTGCGACGGCCGGGCCTTTGAGCTCAAGGAAGTCGCCTCCGGCTATCGCCTGCAGATCCGCGAAAAGTTTTCACCCTGGGTGGGTCGCCTATGGGAAGAGCGGCCGCAGCGTTATTCCCGGGCCATGCTGGAAACCATGGCCTTGATCGCCTACCGCCAGCCGATCACCCGGGGCGAGATCGAGGATGTTCGTGGGGTGGCGGTCAACACTCATATCGTCAAGACCCTGCTCGAGCGCGAGTGGATCCGTATCGTCGGTTACCGCGACGTGCCGGGTAAACCGGCGATGTTCGCCACCACCAAAGCCTTCCTCGATCACTTCAACCTGAAGAACCTCGACGACCTGCCGCCGCTGGCCGACCTGCGTGAGCTGGAACCCGATCCGGTTCTCGACTTCGACGACGCGCCCGTGCCGGAAAACCTGCAAGCCCTGGCCGACGCCAGCGCCGAGCCGGAAGAGCCGAAGGACGAAACCAGTTTCCATACCTTGCTGCTGGAACTGGATTCGATGGAAGAGGGCCTCAAGTCCGATTTCGACGATTTGCTGCGGGATGGGGCGGTGACCGAGACAGAAGAGGGGCTGGCTCAACCCGAGCCCGAGCCCGAGGTTGAAGTTGAGGTTGAAGCTGAAGCTGAAGTTGAGGGTGAGGTCGAATCTCAGGTCGAGCCCGAAGCCGAAATCGAACAGCCGCAGGAAGACGACCTGATCGGCGTCGCCGAAGCCCGGGAAAAACTCCTGGCCGCCGTCGCGGCGCTGGACCAACACAAGCCGCAGCTGAGCGATGAAGAAGCCGAAGCCCAGGCCCTCGCCGAAGCGATCGAGAACGAAAGAAGAATGTCGGAGGATTGAAGGCCGCTAAAAGATCGCAGCCTGCGGCAGCTCCTACATCGACCGCGTGCACCCGCAATTACCGGGTGACGCCAATCCCCCCGTAGGAGCTGCCGCAGGCTGCGATCTTTTGATCCTGGGGTGCCACCGGTCGGCGGAAAAGTAAATAACCTTGCCTCGATCAGCTAGTCTCTGATGCGCGAACGCCCTCATGAGCGTATGATTCGCGACCCTTCGGCGATCCCTTTGCCAAGTACCCAGCTTTCAACTCTTCAGGCCAGGCCTGAACAGACCACACCGGGAGGTGCCCAGATGAGTGTTAAAGACCAGAAAGACAGCCAGGAAATCGGCCCAGCAGGCGAAAAACTGCAGAAAGTCCTCGCCCGTATCGGCGTCGGCTCGCGCCGCGACGTAGAAGCCTGGATCAGCCATGGCCGGATCAAGGTCAATGGCAAAGATGCCACCCTTGGCCTGCGCGTCGACCTGCACGACGCCATCACCATTGATGGCAAGGTGATCAAGCGCGAAGAAGCCGCCGAGTCGGTACGCCGCGTGATCATGTACAACAAGCCCGACGGTGAAATCTGCACCCGTGACGACCCTGAAGGCCGTCCGACCGTGTTCGATAAAATGCCGCGCCCGAAAGAAGGTCGCTGGATCAACATCGGTCGTCTGGACATCAACACCACCGGTCTGCTGATGTTCACCACCGACGGTGAGCTGGCCAACCGTCTGATGCACCCTTCCTACGAGATGGACCGTGAATACGCGGTACGTGTACGTGGCGAAGTCGATGACGAGATGATCGAGCGTCTGAAAGCCGGCGTGGTCCTCGAAGACGGCCCGGCGAAGTTCACCGACATCAAGCAGGCTCCAGGTGGCGAAGGCTTCAACCATTGGTACCACTGCGTAGTGATGGAAGGCCGTAACCGTGAAGTGCGTCGTTTGTGGGAATCCCAGGGTCTGGTGGTCAGCCGTCTGAAGCGCGTGCGTTTCGGTCCGGTGTTCCTCAACTCTGACCTGCCGATGGGTCGCTGGCGCGAAATGAGCCAGTACGAAGTCGACATTCTCAGTGCTGAAGTCGGCTTGACGCCGGTTGCCATGCCGCAGCTGAACGCCAAGAGCAAAGACAAGCTGGAACGTATGCAGCGCAAGTCGTCCCGCCCGGTTGGCAAGACCGAGCGCGTGCGGACCCTGCGTCCGGCCGCCGGCGCACCT
>NZ_CABVHQ010000114.1 GCF_902497895.1 Pseudomonas fluorescens | reverse complement strand
CGAGCAACGCAGCCCTGCGCCAAGTGGGCCTCGTCCCTTCGGGTTGCGCGCCAACTTGCGCGAGGCTGCGTTGCGGGATTTGCCAAGGGAACAACCATTAGCGGCATCCCGCGCCTTGCCTCGCACAAGTTGGCACAGCAACGCGGCTCGCCACCAAACGTCAACAGACCCTAGGTAGTCAGTAGGTAAATCGAAGTTTCGGAAAAACCCTACAGAGCAGATGCGAAAACTGTCATAAGCTCTATTTGAAGCGATCCGACGAAGTGCACATGGAAGGTCTGTTTGGTGATGTCTGAGCCTTTGCCAAGGGACTGATTTGAAAACCCAGAGAAATGTATGTCCGACCACGATATTTTGACTGATGCCGAGCGCGAAGCGCTCAGCGCCGTCATGCTTGAGCCTGATCTGCCGCCGCAGCGGGTACTGATCGCCGATGACGATAAGGACGCGCGCGAACTGTTGGCGGAGATCCTCGGCCTTGATGGCATTCGTTGCCTGACCGCGGCCAACGGCAAAGCGGCGCTCGAACTATTGAAGTCGAATAAATCGATTGGTCTGCTCATCACGGACCTGCGCATGGCTCCCGGCGATGGCCTGGACCTGATACGCCAGGTACGCGAGTCGGAGCGGGCGGCGCTGCCGATCATTATCATTTCCGGGGACGCCGATGTCCGCGACGCCATCGCCGCCATGCATTTGAGCGTGGTGGATTTCCTGCTCAAGCCGATCGATACCGGCAAGCTTTTGGCGTTGGTGAAGCATGAGTTGGGGGTCAACTAGTTGACCTTCCATGTCAGGTTGCTGCTGGCGATTGGTTATAGTCAATTTTCCAAGTCTCGAGAAATAACAATTCACAAATAAGTACCTCCTCCGCTTATTGAATTCAGTTACCTTGGTGAAACTTAAAGGATACCTTCCAGTCGCTGTCCATTGTTTCTCTGGGCAAACAAGACGGCATTCCGATTTTTGACATTGATATGCCACGCCAAACAGGGTGTTTGTATTTTTTTATGTCGAAGGCGGGGCAACACTCACCTGCAGTTGGTGTTTTGTGGGCGACTGGCTGGGTAGTGTGCTACCTGGATCCTGAACTTATAAAAAAAACAATTACAGGAAATATTATGATGAAAATGGATTTTCGAGACCTGCTTCTGATTGTTGCAGTTACTGTTATGTGGGGCAGTAATTTCTCGGTAATTGATATCAGTCTTGATGGCATCGATCCGTTCATGTTGACGGCGTTACGTTTTACTTTTTGCGCATTTCCTCTGGTGTTTTTTATTGATAAACCAAAAAATATAAGTTTCCCCGTTATAGCGCTGTACGGCTTGTTGTTTGGGGTCGGGATGTGCTGGCTTATGAATTACGGTATGTTTCTCGGTGTAACTGCGGGGGTGACCTCTCTGCTTTTACAGTTCAGCGCCTTTTTTACCGTAATCTGGGGTGTGCTGCTATTCGGGGAGAAAATGACGGCGATCCATGTCACTGGCATTCTCATGGCGCTGGTCGGGTTGCTGTTCATCTTTCATGTGACTGAGGACGACACTCAGGACCTGGGCTTGTTTCTGGTGTTGCTGGCGGCGTTGTGCTGGAGCCTTTGTAATGTGGTGGTCAAAAAAAGCAACGTGGTCGATATGTTTGCCTTTGTCGTCTGGTCAAGTCTTTATGCAATGCCGCCGTTGTACCTGATGACTTACTGGGTCAAAGGGGCTGCGCCTTTTCAGGCGTTGCTGGTGGATATCAAGGGAGCAGTGGTTCTATCCATTTTGTTTCAGGCGTATGTGGCGACGATTTTCGGTTATTGGGTGTGGAACCGTCTGATGAGGAAATACCCGGCCAGCCAGGTTGCACCGCTGTCTGTGATTGTTCCGATTTCAGGCATCGTGACCTCATGGTATGTGCTTGATGAACCAATAGGCTCTGAGAAATTGTTCGCCCTGGTACTTACAGTCATGGGCATTGCCTTGTTTATCAATGCGCAGCGGGTGACGGATTACATCATGGCAAACGCCATACGCTACAAGAAGTAATCCGGTATCTGCGTAGCGTCCGGAAAGAAAAATCCCCCGGGCTTTTACCTCCGGGGGATTTCTGTCGTGTTAGCGGGGTTTACAGACCGTTCCTGGCCTTGAACTCGCGACGACGACGGTGCAGAACCGGCTCGGTGTAGCCGTTCGGCTGTTTGGTGCCTTCGACCACCAGTTCGATGGCCGCCTGGAAGGCGATGTTGCTGTCGAAGTCAGGTGCCAACGGACGGTACAGCGGGTCGTTGGCGTTCTGCCGGTCGACCACTGGCGCCATGCGCTTGAGGCTTTCCAGCACCTGGGCTTCATTGACGATGCCGTGGCGCAACCAGTTGGCGATGTGCTGGCTGGAGATACGCAGCGTGGCACGGTCTTCCATCAGGCCGATGTCGTTGATGTCCGGTACTTTCGAACAGCCCACGCCCTGGTCGATCCAGCGCACCACGTAACCGAGGATACCCTGGGCGTTGTTGTCCAGTTCGTTCTGGACTTCTTCGGCCGACCAGTTGGTATTGCTCGCCAACGGGATGGTCAGGATATCGTCGACCGAGGCGCGACCGCGTTTGGCCAGTTCGGCCTGACGGGCGAACACGTCGACCTTGTGGTAGTGCAGCGCGTGCAGAGCAGCGGCCGTCGGCGAAGGTACCCAGGCGGTGTTGGCGCCGGCCAGCGGGTGAGCGATTTTCTGCTCGAGCATCGCGGCCATCAGGTCGGGCATGGCCCACATGCCTTTACCAATCTGGGCGCGACCTTGCAGGCCGGTGCTCAGGCCGATATCGACGTTCCAGTCCTCGTAGGCGCTAATCCATTTCTCCGCCTTCATGGCGGCTTTGCGCACCATCGCGCCAGCTTCCATGGAGGTGTGGATTTCGTCACCCGTGCGGTCGAGGAAGCCGGTGTTGATGAACACCACGCGCTCGCTGGCCGCCTTGATGCAGGCCTTGAGGTTGACCGTGGTACGCCGCTCTTCGTCCATGATGCCGACTTTGAGGGTGTTGCGCGGCAACTCGAGGACTTCTTCGATGCGCCCGAACAGCTCGTTGGTGAACGCCGCTTCTTCAGGGCCGTGCATTTTCGGCTTGACGATGTAGATCGAACCGGTGCGGCTGTTTTTGCGCGAGTTGTTGCCGTTGAGGCTGTGAATCGCTGCGAGGCTGGTCATCAGGCCGTCGAGAATCCCCTCCGGAACTTCATTGCCGTCCTTGTCGAGAATCGCGTCGATGGTCATCAAATGGCCAACGTTACGCACGAACAACAGGGAACGACCGTGCAGGCTCAGTTCGCTGCCGTCGAGCGCGGTGTAGCGGCGGTCGGCGTTCATGGTGCGGGTAAAGGTCTTGCCGCCCTTGGACACTTCTTCCGACAGGTCGCCCTTCATCAGGCCGAGCCAGTTGCGGTAGATCACCACTTTGTCATCGGCATCGACCGCGGCGACCGAGTCTTCACAGTCCATGATGGTGGTCAGCGCCGCTTCCATCAGCAGGTCTTTGATGCCAGCGGGGTCGGTCTGACCGACCGGGGTGCTGGCGTCGATCTGGATTTCGAAATGCAGGCCGTTGTTTTTCAGCAGGATCGCGGTCGGTGCAGCGGCGTCGCCGTGGAAGGCGATCAGTTGTGCGTCGTTGCGCAGGCCCGTGTTGCTGCCGCGATTGAGGCTGACCACCAGTTTGCCGTCAACGATCTTGTAGCCGGTGGAGTCGACGTGGGAGCCGGCCGCCAATGGCACGGCTTCGTCGAGGAAGGCGCGGGCGAAGGCGATGACCTTGTCGCCACGGACCTTGTTGTAGCCTTTGCCTTTCTCTGCGCCATCAGCTTCGCTAATGGCGTCAGTGCCGTACAACGCGTCGTACAGCGAACCCCAGCGGGCGTTCGAGGCGTTGAGGGCGAAACGGGCATTCATCACCGGGACGACCAGTTGTGGACCGGCCATGCGGGCGATTTCGTCGTCGACGTTTTGCGTCGTTACCTGGAAATCCGCCGCTTCTGGCAGCAGATAACCGATGTCTTGCAGAAAGGCTTTGTAGGCCACGGCGTCATGCGCCTGATCGGCACGAGACTGGTGCCAGGCATCGATACGCGCCTGGATGTCGTCGCGTTTGGCGAGTAGGGCTTTGTTCTTCGGCGCCAGGTCATGAATGACCTTGTCGGCACCGCCCCAGAACTTATCGGTGGTGAGACCGGTACCGGGAATGGCTTCGTTGTTCACGAAGTCGAACAGGACTTTGGCGACCTGCAGGCCACCGACTTGAACGTGTTCAGTCATTGCTTGCCTCACTCTGCTCAGCTATTTCGCTTTTCAGCTCTTCAATTTAACAATGAAAGCCTCTGGCCATTTAAACCACAAACCCCCGCACCAGTACATGCCA
This sequence comes from Pseudomonas fluorescens, assembly GCF_902497895.1. GTDB lineage: Bacteria > Pseudomonadota > Gammaproteobacteria > Pseudomonadales > Pseudomonadaceae > Aquipseudomonas > Aquipseudomonas fluorescens_BP. The sequence goes on along the minus strand of NZ_CABVHQ010000114.1, from coordinate 3,401 downwards.
TTGCTGGCGGCTGGGTGGGTCCAATCAACGGCTCGGAGCTTTGCTGACGGGGCTTTTCGGGGCTGCGATGGCGCTTGGGCAGACATCGATCCAACGTTATGTAGTGCGCGCTGCGGCATACTACATGATGAATAGCGGTTGTGAAAATTAGACTAATTACGTCGTTTAGCGACCTAAGCCAGCTGTATGGTCACGCTGGGGAATGCGATGTTCTCAAAAAACTATTAGATTGTTCCAGATAAATCTAAAAACAGTACACTATTTGTTTTTCGGCCGGTGAAATGCCTGTAGGAGCGAGCTTGCTCGCGATGGACTCAAGGGCGACGCGTTTATTCAGAAAACACGCGTTATCGTTAACCTCCATCGCGAGCAAGCTCGCTCCTAGAAGATAGAGGTTGGACCGCGTCTCGGTGAGGCTTGCCTATACTTCCCCTTCTATTACAAAAGTCATGACAAGAGGGCTATGCCATGGACCATCTCGTACTTACCGTAATCGCCCCGGATAAACCCGGCCAGGTCGAGCGCATTGCCCAATGCATTGCCGAACACGGCGGCAACTGGCTGGAAAGCCGCATGTCGCGCATGGCCGGGCAGTTTGCCGGGATCCTGCGGGTCGGTGTGCCGGCCGAGGCCTATGACGAACTGGTGGATGCGCTGCAAGGGCTGTCGGCGCAGGGTATCCGCGTGCTGATTGCCGAAAGCGGCATCGAACAATCCTGCACCTGGAAGCCGATCGCCATGGAGCTGGTGGGCAACGACCGACCGGGGATTGTGCGCGACATCACGCGCTTATTGAGCGAGCAGGGGGTAAACCTCGAGCGATTGGTCACCGATGTGCGTCCCGCGCCCATGAGCAGCGAGCCGCTGTTCCATGCCGAAGCGCTTCTGGCGGTGCCGCTGACCTTATCCCTTGATGTATTACAGGCGCGCCTGGAAACCCTGGCGGACGATTTGATGGTCGAGTTGGTGTTGCGCAGCGAGGTGTAAACAGTTATCCAAGTAAAACCTGCACCTGCCTGTGGATAACCTGTAGAGATGCGCCGCCAGCCCAGGCTGGCCGGGGCTCTTTCAAAGTTGAGCAAAAAACGAACAGTTTCAAGGGCTTGTGCACAAACGGCGGGGATCACGTTGTGGATAACCTTGGGACGGATGCTTGCAGGCCATGTGAATCATGGCCTGCAGAGCTTTGTGCGTTTTTTGATCAGGCGCGTCGACGTAGACTGATCCAGGCATCCACGCTGTAAATCGCCAGGCCAGCCCAGATGCACATGAATGCAACCAGGGTGCTTGAGGATAAGTGCTCGCCAAACAGCAGCACGGCCTGCAACAGCACCAGGGTCGGCGCCAGGTACTGGAGGAAACCCAGGGTGGTATAGGGTAAGTGCCGTGCGGCGGCGTTGAAACACACCAGCGGTACTAGAGTGATGGGCCCCGCAGCGACCAGCCACCAGGCTTCGGAGGTGGTCCAGAATTCAGCCTGCGCACTGCTTGCGCCGGGGTTGAGCAACAGCCAGCCGAGGGCAATCGGCACCAGCATCCAGGTCTCCACCACCAGCCCGGGCAACGCCTTGACCGGTGCCTGCTTGCGGATCAGCCCGTAGAAACCAAAGGTCAGCGCCAGCACCAGCGAGACCCACGGCAGGCTGCCCACTTGCCAGACTTGCTGAGCCACGCCGGCCGCGGCCAGCCCCACCGCCAGCCACTGCATGCGCCGCAGCCGCTCGCCGAGCAACAGCATGCCCAGCAACACGTTCACCAAAGGGTTGATGTAATAGCCGAGACTGGCTTCGAGCATCCGACCGTTATTCACCGACCACACATAGGTCAGCCAGTTGGCTGCGATCAGCGTGCCGCTCAAGGCCAGGATCGCCAGCCGCCGCGGGTTCTCCCGCAGCTCGCGCCACCAGCCCGGATGTTTCCAGACCAGCAACAGCAAGGCGCCGAACAGCGCGGACCAGAGCACCCGGTGGATGATGATCTCTATGGCGGGCACGTTGGCGATGGCTTTGAAGTAGAGCGGGAACAGGCCCCAGATGATGTAGGCGGTCAGGCCCAGAATGTACCCGCGACGCGGGTTGGCGGCTTGCATGCAGAGTCCTTGCTTAGGCAGCTAACGGTCAGAGCAGCCATTGTAAGGAGGTTGTATAGATGTGTCGTGCCTGAAAGCAAAAGATCGCAGCCTGCGGCAGCTCCTACGCCGACCGGGTACAACCGCGAAATGACGGATGTACGCGATTCCGTAGGAGCTGCCGCAGGCTGCGATCTTTTGATCTTGAAATCAAAACAACTTCAGAGGTTCTTCATTCAGCGCCGAAAGCTGCTCACGCAACGCCAGCACCTGATCGCCCCAATAGCGCTCGGTGCCAAACCACGGGAAGCTGCGCGGGAACGCGGGATCATCCCAGCGGCGGGCCAGCCAGGCGCTGTAGTGCATCAGCCGCAGGGCGCGCAACGGTTCGATAAGTGCCAGTTCACGCGGGTCGAAGTCATGGAACTCGCGGTAGCCATCCATCAATTCCGACAGCTGGCCCAGGCATTCCTGACGGTCACCGGCGAGCATCATCCACAGATCCTGCACTGCCGGGCCCATGCGGCAGTCGTCGAGGTCGACGATGTGGAACATCTCGTCGCGGCACATCATGTTGCCGGGGTGGCAGTCGCCATGCATGCGGATGTTCTGATGGGGCGTGGCCTGGTAGACCTCTTCCACTCGCTTGAGCAGATCCCGGGCGACCGACTCGTAGGCCGGGAGCAGGCTGCGAGGCACGAAATTGCCTTCGAGCAGGGTATTGAGCGAGTCATGGCCGAAGTTCTTCACGCCGAGTGCTTCGCGGTGTTCGAACGGGCGGGTGGCGCCGACCGCGTGCAAGCGGCCGAGCAATTGCCCGAGGCGATACAGTTGATCCAGGTTGCCGGGCTCTGGCGCTCGGCCGCCACGGCGAGGGAACAGGGTGAAACGAAAGCCGGCGTGTTCGAACAGGCTTTCGCCGTTGTGGATCATCGGTGCGACGACCGGCACCTCGCACTCGGCGAGTTCGAAGGTAAAGCGGTGTTCTTCGAGGATCGCTTCGTTGGTCCAGCGCTGTGGACGGTAGAACTTGGCGATCAGCGGCTCGGAGTCGTCGATGCCGACCTGGTAAACGCGGTTCTCGTAGCTGTTCAGCGCCAGGATGCGGGCGTCGCTGAGAAACCCGATGCTTTCAACAGCATCGAGCACCAGATCGGGGGTAAGGGTTTCAAACGGATGGGCCATGCTGACTCCTGCGCGCAGCAGGCTGCCGCGTCCGGCCAGACATGGTAGCGCAGACGGGCTGTCTTTAGGGGTTGGGATTCAGATGAGTGTGGCCAAGCCCAATGCCGGTCAGTAAAGGCGTTACGCGAACCGTAGCAGCTGGCGAAGC
>NZ_CABVHQ010000113.1 GCF_902497895.1 Pseudomonas fluorescens | reverse complement strand
CAGCAGCCCCGGCCAAGCCAGGCGCCAAGGTTCACGCCGGCCCGGCGGTGCGCCAACTGGCCCGTGAATTCGGCGTCGAGTTGAGCGCGGTCAGCCCAAGCGGCCCGCACGGCCGTCTGCTGAAAGAAGACGTGCAGGCTTACGTCAAAGCCATGATGCAGAAGGCCAAGGAAGCACCAGCTGCTGCTGGCGGCGCAACCGGCGGCGCGGGCATCCCACCGATTCCGGTCGTAGATTTCAGCCGCTTCGGTGAAATTGAAGAAGTGCCGATGACTCGCCTGATGCAAATCGGCGCGTCGAGCCTGCATCGCAGCTGGCTGAACATTCCGCACGTAACGCAATTCGACTCGGCGGATATCACCGAGCTGGAAGCCTTCCGTACCGCTCAGAAAGCCGTTGCAGAGAAGGCTGGCGTCAAGCTGACCATCCTGCCGCTGCTGCTCAAATCCTGCGCGCACCTGCTCAAGGAACTGCCGGACTTCAACAGTTCGCTGGCACCAAGCGGCAAGGCGATCATCCGCAAGAAGTACGTGAACATCGGCTTCGCGGTAGACACTCCAGATGGCCTGCTGGTACCGGTCATCAAGGACGTCGACAAGAAGAGCTTGCTGCAACTGGCCGCCGAAGCCGCCGTTCTGGCGGAAAAGGGCCGAACCAAGAAGCTCACCGCTGACGACATGCAAGGCGCCTGCTTCACCATTTCCAGCCTCGGGCACATTGGCGGCACCGGCTTCACGCCGATCGTCAACGCGCCGGAAGTGGCGATCCTCGGTGTTTCCAAGGCAACCATCCAGCCAGTCTGGGACGGCAAAGCCTTCCAGCCGAAACTGATGCTGCCACTGTCGCTGTCCTACGATCACCGAGTGATCAACGGCGCCGCTGCAGCACGCTTCACCAAGCGTCTGAGCGATCTGCTGGCGGACATCCGCACCATCCTGCTGTAAGACCGACCGGCCCTCCTGCCACGGAGGGCCGGCGCGCTCCACGTTTTCCGAGCGCCACGCTCGTACCTCAACCCCGCCAGTTTGGCGGGGCTTTTTTTTGCCTGAAATAAATCCCCGGCTTCTCCCCGATCAAAGTCGAAAGTTCTGACGAACCTGACAACTTCTCGCCTACTGCTCTTTAGCAAACTACGCACTTTATATATCCACAAATACCGCACGCTAAAACTCACTGCATGAACAACGCATTCCGCTTGCGTTGTTAATCTTACCTATACACATCCAGGCCCTTTACTGCATCGGCAATAACTACTTATTTATCAGCTTTTTTCGACAGGATTCGAAAAAAGATTAAACCCAGCGTTGGCCCGATCATTGGCCATACTACTGCTCATCATTCGCGTATATTCCTGCGCGCCCTTTACAGCGAAGCCTCTTTGACTTTCGGCGGCATTCGCCATCGCAGGCCGGGAGAGCAGACGTGGTCGCCAGGCACTTTCGTGTTGCTGGACAAGCAACACGATATGTCAGGTGTTGTTGTACTGAATGGACTGCAAGCCGAAACCCGATATGAATATCAGGCGGGCTGGTTCACCACGACTGACAAGCGTGAAGCTGTGGATAGCGTCAATGAACTTGCACTGCGTTGGCCAGAACATATTTACACACTTAAAACCCGGTCCAACAATAAGGCCCTACCCCGTTCCTATATCCTTGGGTCGTGCCGTTACTTGCGCATGACCCTGGGTACTCCCATTGCACCCGAATGGGGAGACCGCATATTTGCAGCAATCAATACCCTGGCCCAACACTCCGAAACACCGATTGACGGGATACTGATGTTGGGCGATCAGGTCTATGTCGACGATATGAACATTGTCGCGCCAGACCGCGAATACCAAGACATTTTGCACAAGTACCAGACTGCGTTCTCTCAGCCACATATCCGCCAGTTGATGGCCCATGTGCCGACGTACATGATTCTGGATGATCATGAAATCGAGGATAACTGGCCGGCCAAGGCCAGCAGCAATGACCAGTTGCTGTTCAGCAATGCCATTCGCGCCTATGAGCTCTACCAGTGCAGCCACAGCCCGGCCCATGCGCTTTTGCCGTCAGGGCGACTGGAGCGCAACATTCCTCACTACTGGTATCAATTCGCTGATGGCGACATTGAATGGTTCGTGCTGGACACCCGGACCCGCCGCACGCTTGCCAACGCAGATCGGCGCATTCTCGACAGTGAACAGGAACACGCATTGCTCGACTGGCTTGTCACCAGCAATTCGAGGGTCAAGTTAGTGGTCAGCAGCGTCATGTTCTACCCGGACCTCAAGAACGATGGCGGCGATGCCTGGAAGTCTTTTCCGGCACAGCGCGACCGGATCCTGGAAACCATCCGCGACAACAAGATCAACAATGTGATTTTTATCGCCGGCGATGTGCACGGGTCAATGACCAGCCAGCTGACCCACAGTGAAGACCCGGACTTCATGGTTCATACCATCGTTTCCTCGCCGCTGTACAACAGCAAGCTGCTGCCGTATGCCAAAGCCGATAGTTTCATCCTCGACCAGCCACTCGCGAGCCTTGGCCGCGGCAGTTATCACCAGAAGCTCACCAGCAGAGTGGTCTGCGAGGACAATTTTGCGCGTATCTTCATCGATACCGAGCGCATCCGTGTCGATTACCACAACAAACTCGGCGCGCTCCTGCAATCAGTGAGCATCGCACTACGCTGATGCCCAACGCTCCCGCGCCCACGGGGCAGATGAGCACCTGCATCTGCCCCGTGGAAATCAATTTCGCTGCTGACTGCAGAAAACTCCTGCCCGGCCGACAAACGTCTATAGCACTTAGCCTTCATCCTCTCTTGTCAGTCTGTGTTACATGATGCATCTTTGCCGCAGACAACAGCTAAGAGGGCGCGAGCCCGGCGCGATCAGCATTTTCGAGGCGAGTCTCCCCATGAAAAGCCAACCCGATGCCGCGAGCCGTATGGCGGCCGAGGTAGTGACGCAGTTGCCTGTGCCCTCGCGGCTCGGCATGCTGCGTTTCGAACGGCTGAATGAGGTTAGCTGGGCCCTATTGTTTCTTGATCCCAATTGCCAACGGCAGTTCGGCATGGCCGCCGTCGAGCTCTGCTCACTGGTAGGTTCACCCTATGCCAGCCTGATGGAGCCTGAAGCACGCTATCATCTGCATGACGCGATCCAGCTGCAGTTGACCCTGAGTCCGCACTACCTGATCCGCTACACCCTGCATACCGCCCAAGGGCCCTTGAGCCTGCTCGAACTGGGTGAAGCCTACAAACAACACAATCGGCACCTGCTGCGTGGTTACCTGCTAGTGGTGGACAACCTGTTCAGCGAGACTGCGCAACTGCCGACCAACAATCACAACCGACGTACCGCCACCAGCGCGCTGCACCTGTTCCAGCGCGCCGTCGAGCAAAGCGCCAACGCTTTTCTGCTGGTCAATTGCGACGGCGTGGTGGAATACGTCAATCCGAGCTTTACCGCGATCACCCAATACACCACCGAAGAAGTCCACGGCCACAAGCTGTCGGAACTGCCGGCCCTGGAAAACCTCAGCGAATTGCTGTTCGACGCGCCATCAAGCCTGGCCAAGAGCAACAGCTGGCAGGGTGAATTCAAGAGCCGGCGCAAAAACCTGGAACCCTACTGGGGTCAGCTGTCGATTTCCAAGGTCTACGGTGACAATCGCGAACTGACCCACTACATCGGCATCTACGAAGACATCACCCAGACCAAGCTTGCCCAGCAACGCATCGAGCGCCTGGCCTACACCGACAACCTGACCAACCTGGGCAACCGTCCGGCGTTCATCCGCAACCTCGACGAATGCTTTGCCCGCGACAGCGACACCCCGATCAGCCTGCTGCTGGTGGACATCGACAACTTCAAGCGGATCAACGACAGCCTCGGCCACCAGACCGGCGACAAACTGCTGATCAGCCTTGCCCGGCGCTTGCGCAACAGCCTCAGCCCGAGCGGAAGCCTGGCGCGTTTCGCCAGTAACGAATTCGCCGTGCTGCTCGACAACACTGACCTTGAAGCCAGTCATCAGGTCGCCTACCAGTTGCTGATGACACTGGACAAGCCGATGTTCGTCGACAACCAGTTGATCAACGTCAGCGGCTCCGTGGGCCTGGCCTGCGCGCCGCTGCATGGCCGCGACCCGCAAACCCTGATGCGCAACGCCGGACTTGCGCTACACAAAGCCAAGGCCAACGGCAAACACCAGGTTCAGGTATTCACCGAAGCGCTGAACGCCGAGGCCAGCTACAAGCTGTTCGTCGAAAACAACCTGCGGCGCGCCCTGACCCAGAACGAGCTGGAGGTGTTCTATCAGCCCAAACTCTGCCTGCGCAGCGGTCGCCTGCTGGGGATGGAAGCCTTGCTGCGCTGGAACCATCCGGAAAAAGGCATGATTCGCCCGGACCAGTTCATCAGCGTCGCCGAAGAGACCGGGCTGATCATCCCCATTGGCAAATGGGTCGCCCGCCAGGCCTGCCGCATGAGCAAGCAGCTGACCGCTGCCGGCCTGGGCAATCTGCAAGTGGCGATCAACCTGTCACCCAAGCAGTTTTCCGATCCGGATCTGGTGGCGTCCATCGCCGGCATTCTCAAGGAAGAACAGTTGCCCTCTTCCTTGCTGGAGCTGGAGCTGACCGAAGGCCTGCTGCTGGAAGCCACCGAAGACACTCACTTGCAGCTCGACCAGTTGAAACGCCTGGGCCTGACCCTGGCCATGGACGACTTCGGCACCGGTTACTCGTCGCTTAGCTACTTGAAGAAATTCCCGATCGACATCATTAAGATCGATCGCAGTTTCATCCATGAAATCCCGGACAACCAGGACGACATGGAAATCACCTCCGCAGTGATCGCCATGGCCCACAACCTCAAACTGAAAGTGGTCGCCGAAGGCATCGAGACCGCCGAGCAGCTGGCATTCCTGCGCCGCCACCGTTGCGACGTCGGCCAGGGCTACCTGTTCGACCGGCCAATCCCGGGGTCGGAGTTGATCAAAAGGCTCAAACGCTACCCGCGCGGCCCAAACGCCTGACAGCGCTGTAACACTCGGGCACACTGGCGGCCTGACTCTTTACTGTTAACTCAATCTGACTGAGAGGACTGATCATGGTCTTGCGCTCGGAAATTCTGGTGAACAAAAACGTGCTTCCAACCAAAGAACAAGCTCCGCCTGGCCGCGAAACCCCGATGACCGTGCCGGCCGAACATTTCGTCAACGGCAACCCGCTGCTCGGCCCATTCCCGGGCAGTGTGGACTTCGCAATCTTCGGTCTGGGTTGCTTCTGGGGCGCGGAACGGCGCTTCTGGCAGCGCGAAGGCGTGTTCAGCACATCGGTGGGCTACGCTGGCGGTTTCACGCCGAACCCAACCTATGAAGAAGTCTGCTCGGGCCTGACCGGTCACAGCGAAGTCGTGCTCGTGGTCTACGAACCGGAAAAAGTCAGCTACCAGGAACTGCTGGCGATGTTCTGGGAACTGCACAACCCGACCCAGGGCATGCGCCAGGGCAACGACATCGGCACTCAATATCGCTCGGTGATCTACGCCACCAACCCCAGCCAACTGGAAGCAGCGAAGGCCAGCGAGAAAGTGTTCCAGGCTGAACTGACTAAAGCGGGCCTGGGCACCATCACCACCGAAATCGAAGAAGCCCCGACGTTCTACTACGCCGAGGTTTATCACCAGCAGTACCTGGCAAAGAACCCTGAGGGTTACTGCGGGATCGGCGGCACAGGCGTGACTTGCCCGATTTGATCCGGTGATCGCAAAAAGATCGCAGCCTGCGGCAGCTCCTACGGGATCGAGGTAAACCGTTTGTTCCCGGTTGTACCCGATCCTCGCAGGAGCTGCCGAGCCCGTAGGAGCTGCCGAGCGTAGCGAGGCTGCGATCTTTTGATCTTGCTGTTTATTCAGAGATCAACCAATCCATCTGCCACCCGCCCTGCGTTTGCCCAAGCTTCTTCGACAGCCATGGCAGCAACTCACGCAACTCTTCCTCCAGCCCCCACGGCGGATTGGCAATCGCCAGCCCCGAACCATTCAGGCTATTGGGCGTATCCAGCGGATGCACCAGCAACTCCACCCGCAACAGTTTTGGCGCACCGGTGCCGGCCAGGTCCTGATAGAACCGGCGCAACATCCGTTGATCCTTCACCGGGTACCAGATCGCCGCTACCGTCTGGCGCATCCGGCCAATTGCCTCTTTCAACGACGCTGCGCAGCGCTGCATCTCATCCAGTTGCTCGAACGGCGGATCGATCAGCATCAACGCCCGTTTCTCCGCCACCGGCAGCAAGGCCCGCGGCACGTGCCAGCCTTCACCCAGGTGCACCGCAACCCGACGATCGCCCTTCATATTGTCCTTGAGCAACCGCCCGTCTTCCGGGTGCTTCTCGTTGAGCAACACCCGATCCTGGGAACGGGTCAACCGCCGCGCCAGCTCCGGCGAGCCCGGGTAATAGCGCAACTCGCCATCCGGGTTCATCTCATGTAGCACCTGCATGTAATCAGCCGTCAGCAACGGCAGATCCGGCTCAGCCCACAACCGGGCGATGCCCTCCAGATACTCGCCGGTGCGACTGGCCTCATCACCCTTGAGGTCATACAGGCCAATACCGGCGTGGGTATCGAGATAGGCAAACGGCTGCTCCTTGCGCGACATCAAGGCGATGAGGCGGGTCAAGGTCAGGTGTTTGAAGACGTCGGCGTGGTTGCCGGCGTGGAAGGCGTGGCGATAGTTCATGGTTGCTCCTGCGCAGGAGGCGAAGTTTACCTTGTACGGCGCAGAACGTCAGGGCTTCACAGCCGGGCGGAAGGACACCGCCCCCCTGTGGCGAGGGGGCTTGCCCCCGTTCGGCTGCGCAGCAGTCGTAAAACCGGTAGATGCGGTTTACCTGAAACACCGCGGTGGCTGGTTTTTGGGGCCGCTGCGCGCCCCAGCGGGGGCAAGCCCCCTCGCCACAGGGTTTGTGCCTATTTCGAGATCTGCGCCTGCACCGTCGACCGATCACGTTCAGCAGATCACACCCATCGCGCAGTGGAATGGCACACAGCCGGGCAAAGTCGTGGAGGATCACCGCATCGGTATGAATCTCCTCGCGCATGGCCAGGTTCTCCATCAGCTGAGTGACGGCGCGGATGCGGTAATCAGCGGCGTCTTGCAGCACATCGAGTGGCGCCTGGGTGTCGACGAACAGGGTCGGGATATCGCAATCGTTGCTGGTGAGGGGCATGTAGCGATTGGTGGAGGTTGAACTGGGTGGATCGGGGGTGATGGTTCTCACGAGTCTGGCTCCTAACGTATGGTTGGAGCCGCCAGAAATTACTTCCACATAATAGGTGGCGGCTGTACGCAGGTGTGGAAGACCGGAACGTTAGGTTCCCGGCACACTCAAGAGTGTCCCGCGCACAGCCACCATAAAACACAGACGATAAAAAACGCCATGCAGGTGGCGCTTTGTGCGCCTAACGATATAAGGGCTTCCACACCCTGTCACTGATTTTGCAGCGACTCACAAAGATTATCGGTGCAGCCAATCCCCCGCTAGTTCACACAAGCCGCCACAACTTGCGGGAAATGTCCGATGAGTTCGTCCCAAATCTTTGTCGTCTGACTCACGGGCAAGCCCCAATGCCAGTCAGTTAAGCGACATTTTTTTGAGGCGCGCTTCAGATTGTTTGCCAGGCTCAAGAACCACCCCTCACCCTAACCCTCTCCCCAAGGGGCACAGGTATCTACACAACTTTGAAATACGGCGTAGGGCTGAATCCGTAGCAGCTGCCGAGCCTGCGAGGCTGCGTTCGAGGACGCAGTCGTCGCAAATCCTGTGCCCGCGGTTTACCTGAAAAAGCGTGTTGCCTGATTTTACGACCGCTTCGCGGCCGGACGCAGCCTCGCAGGCTCGGCAGCTGCTAC
>NZ_CABVHQ010000112.1 GCF_902497895.1 Pseudomonas fluorescens | reverse complement strand
CTTCCAAAAGAGGAGACATACCATGTCGGTCTGTACTTCCCGGTCTGAAGATCTCCTGGCCTTGCGCCTGATCGAGCTTCCAAAAGAGGAGACATACCATGTCGGTCTGTACTTCCCGGTCTGAAGATCTCCTGGCCTTGCGCCTGATCGAGCTTCCAAAAGAGGAGACATACCATGTCGGTCTGTACTTCCCGGTCTGAAAACGCCCTGGCCTTGCGCCTGATCGAGCTGACCCAGGCCGGCCTGCCTTTGCTGGACGACCCCTGGGCCTGGCTCGCCGAACAGTTGGGACTGAGCACCGAATCGACCCTGGACCTGCTCAAACGGCTCCAGGCCGAAGGCGCTATCCGCCGTATCGCCGCCGTACCCAACCACTACCGCCTCGGCTATCGCCACAACGGCATGACGGTCTGGGATGTGCGAGACGCCGACATGCCGCGTCTTGGCGCGTTGATCGGTGCGCAAGCCTTTGTCAGTCACTGTTATCGCCGGCCGCGCCGCAGCGGCTGGCGCTACAACCTGTTCGCCATGGTCCATGGCCGCAGTAGCGACGAAATCGACAGCTATCGCGAGCACCTGCGCTTCTTGCTGGGCGACGCCTGTGCTGGCGATGAAATGCTGGTCAGCAGCCGTATCCTGAAAAAAACCGGTCTGCGTCTACCACCCCCTTCACGCTGAACAAGCGCGCACTCAAGGAGAGTTGCATGTTGAGGATCAGCCATTACCTGCGTGCCCTCGCAGGCCAGAGTCCCGCCCCTCGATCCAGCCCGCCGGGCAGCACCCGGCCACCGGTGGTGATCTGGAATCTGCTCAGGCGTTGCAACCTGACTTGCAAACACTGCTACGCCACCTCGGCCGACAGTGTCTTTCGCGACGAACTGGACACCGCTGCCGCTCTGAAAGTGATCGACGACCTGCATGACGCCGGGGTGCAGGTGTTGATCCTGTCCGGTGGCGAGCCGCTGCTGCGCGAAGATCTGTTCCAGCTCAGCGACTACGCCAAGAGCAAGGGGTTCTTTGTCGCCCTGTCGACCAATGGCACGCTGATCAACGAGCAGAACATCGCGCAGATCAGCGCGGCGAATTTCGATTATGTCGGCATCAGCATCGACGGCCTGGAGCAGACCCATGACGCGTTCCGCCAGCTCAAGGGCAGCTTCGCCAGCTCCATGCACGCGATCCGGCTGTGCCGGGACCAAGGCATCCGCGTCGGATTGCGCACCACCCTCACCCAGGAGAACCATGGGCAGCTCCCACAGCTGCTGGCGCTGATGCGCGATTACGACGTGCAGAAGTTCTATTTGTCGCACCTCAACTACAGCGGTCGCGGCAAACGCAGCCGCAAGCTCGACGCTCACCAGCAAATGAGCCGCGAGGCGATGTTGCTGATCTTCGAGCGGGCCTGGGAGGATATCAAGCTGGGCCGCGACAGCGATTTTGTCAGCGGCAACAACGATGCCGACGCCATTCTGCTGCTGCAATGGGTCGGCCAGCGTCTGCCCGAGCATTACGCCCGGCTGGAACAGATGCTCCGTGCCTGGGGTGGCAACGCTTCGGGCAGTGGCATCGCCAACATCGACAACACCGGTGAAGTGCACCCGGACACCTACTGGTGGCAGCACTCGGTGGGCAATGTCCGGCATACGCCGTTCCGCACCCTCTGGCTGGACCGGCCAGATGCCTTGCTGCAGCAGTTGCGCAAGCATCCACGAGCCGTCGGCGGGCGCTGCGGGCAATGCCGCTGGCTGAGCATCTGCAACGGCAACACGCGCACCCGGGCCTGGGCCGAAGGCGATCTCTGGGGGCAGGACCCGGGCTGCCACCTCAGCGATGAGGAAATCGGCCTGCTGCCGTCACTGACCATTCCTTGCACCATGAGCTGAATAGCCTGGCTGGCTAACCATCTGACACAGGATGGGGCCGGTAAACCTGATGAAGAACCAAGGAAGTCTCATGCAACCATCGACTGTTTTACCTGCCGCTCTCGAGTCCCCGTTCAGACCGGGCGAAGTCGCTCTGGTCGGCGCCGGCCCCGGCGATCCACGCCTGCTGACCTTGCGCGCCTGGAGCCTGTTGATGCAGGCCGACGCCGTGGTCTATGACCGGCTGATCAGCACTGAACTGCTGACGCTGATCCCCCTCACCTGCGCCCGGCATTACGTCGGCAAGGCCAGCGGCTGCCACAGCCTGCCCCAGGAACAAATCAACGAGTTGCTCGCCGATCTTGCCGATCAGGGCCAGCGGGTGGTGCGGCTCAAGGGCGGCGATCCGTTCATTTTCGGCCGCGGCGCCGAGGAGCTGGAATATCTGCTGGCGCGCGGCGTTGACTGCCAGGTGGTCCCGGGCATTACCGCCGCCGCGGGCTGCACCGCCTACGCCGGGATTCCGTTGACCCACCGTGATCTGGTGAATTCCTGCCGCTTTATCACGGGCCATTTACAGGCCGACGGTGAGTTGGAACTGCCCTGGAGCAGCCTGGCGGACGATAGCCAGACCCTGGTGTTTTACATGGGCCTGTCGAACCTTGCAGTCATCTCCCGGCGCTTGATCGAGGCCGGTATGGCCGCCGATACGCCGGCGGCGCTGATCAGCAACGGCGCCCGCCCCGACCAGCAGGTCATCCGCGGCACCCTGCAGTGTCTGCCAGGCATGGCGCTCGACTGTCCCCAAGGCATTCCGACGCTGACCGTGATCGGCAAAGTGGTCGATCTGTTCGCCGCACAGCAGCTGGAATACCCGGCGCGGCTGTACCCCGCCCGGCTGCGAGAGCAGGTCCGCAAGGTGGCGATATGAAGCGCATGCTCTTTGCCCCCTTGTTATGGCTGGGTGCGGTTCATGGGGCCGCAGCGGTGCCAGGCCCTGAAGTGGCGCTTGGGCAGGCCGCGCAGGATTATCAGCAACACTGCCAGAGCTGTCATGGCGTCAACCGTCTCGGCGGCGCGGGACCTGCGTTGTTACCGGAGAGCCTCAGCCGGATCAAGCCCGACGAAATTCGCCGGACAATCCAGAACGGCCGCCCGGCCAGCCAGATGGCCGCATACGCCAGCGTCCTCGATCCGGCGCGGATCGACGGGCTGGTGAACTACCTGCAGCAACCGCCCGCCACCCCGCCCACCTGGAACGATGAGCAGATTCGCGGCAGTCACAGCCTGCTCGCCGATGTCTCGAAGTTGCCTGTCACGCCCCAGCATGGCGCCGATCCGCTGAACCTGTTCGTGGTGGTGGAAGCCGGCAATCATCACATCAACATCCTCGACGGCGATCGTTTTACAGTGCTGGCGCGTTTTGCTTCGCACTTTGCCGTGCATGGCGGGCCGAAGTTCTCTCCGGATGGGCGCTTCGTCTATTTTGCCTCTCGCGATGGCTGGATCAGCCTGTATGACCTGCACAACCTGAAGCTGATCGCCGAGGTGCGCGCCGGGATCAATACCCGCAACCTGGCAGTCAGCAAGGATGGCCGCTGGGTGCTGGTGGGCAACTACCTGCCCGGCAGCCTGGTGGTGCTCGACGCCCGCGACCTGTCGCTGGTCAAGACCATCCCGACCATCGGCCTGGACGGCAAGACCTCGCGGGTCAGCGCGGTCTACACCGCGCCGCCGCGGGACAGTTTCATCGTCGCGCTCAAGGACGTGAAGGAAGTCTGGGAGCTGTCCTATGCCGGCAAAGCGGACTTCGAACCGCGACGGATCGCGGCCCAGGATTACCTGGATGACTTCTCCTTCTCACCCGACTACCGGCAGTTGCTGGCCACCTCACGCAAGGCCCAGGGCGGCCAGGTGATCGATCTCGACAGTGGCAAGGTGGTCACCGATATCCCGCTGCCGGGTATGCCCCACCTGGGCTCGGGCACCTATTGGAAACGCGATGGCCAGTGGGTATTCGCCACGCCGAATATCAGCAAGGGACTGATCTCGGTGATCGACTTCAAGACCTGGAAGCTGATCAAGGAAATTCCGACACTGGGCCCGGGTTTCTTTATGCGCAGTCACGTCAATTCACGGTATGCCTGGACGGATGTGTTCTTCGGCCCGGACAACGATGCGATCCACCTGATCGACAAACAGACCCTGGAAATCGCCCACACCCTGCGCCCGATGCCCGGCAAAACCGCCGCCCACGTCGAGTTCACCCGCGACGGCCGTTACCTGCTGCTGAGCATCTGGGACACCGACGGTGCGCTGATCGTCTATGACAGCAATACCCTCAAGGAGGTCAAGCGCATCCCGATGAACAAGCCGTCGGGCAAGTACAACGTGGGTAACAAGATTGAGTTTGCTGAAGGGACTTCGCATTAGACCATTGAAGTCCGCCTGGATTGATCGGCTGTACGCCCCCCGACCGCGCACACCCGTAATGGATTGGGTGTACGCCCCTCCTACAATGGATTTGTGTACATCCGCAATTTTGCGTACACCCGGTAGATACCGTCTTAACCCTCACCGGCCGAGCGCAGGTGTTCATCAGGGGACTGACGTACAACGCCCCTCGGCGACGCCCCTGATGAATACCAGAATTAGGTAGCGATCGGGGAGCTACAGCAGCTCATCAAACCGCGCTGCAGCCTTGAGCACGAAGGGCATGCGCTGATGGATATCGGCCAGGTTGGCAATGGGGTTATTGCCGAAGCCAATGGTGCGTCCGTCATCGAGGTGCCGGGTCAAGGCTTCACCCATGGCGTGGCCAGTGCCAGCGTGATGAGGTAACGCTCCTCTGTAGGGCGCTTATCGTCCCTGAAGCGATTAACCACCAGCATCGCTTGATATTGGTTGCCCGCTTGCCAATAAGACGTGCCCCCCTTATTCACGTCGCGCAGTTGGGCACGCCATTGCGGCGTGTCGGCAAAGGGTGGATCGTCCTTGACGCGGATTGGTATCCAGCCGCCTTTGCGCCATTGCTCCTGCAAATCCAGCACGATCTTGAGCGTATCGTCGAGGAGCAGAGGCTCGATTTGCGGGGACATCCGTACACTGTAGATCAGCTCATTACGGTAAATAACCGTGAAGAAGCGGGCCAGTGGGGTCACGAACCCGTATTGCGGATCAGTGAAACGCAGGCGGGCATCAGACTTGGGAATGTTGAACGAAACCTGCCCGGGAATGGCGGGACCAATGGCTGCACTGGAGCGCTGGCGCATGGACTCGTAAGGCTCGCCAATCACCAGTGCGATTTCCTTTTCCGATTGCACTTCAATAGCCCCCCACGCAAGGAGTGCGACAACGACTAGCCCGATCCCGCCACGTCGCCAGCCCACCTGCGCGAGCAAACTCATCGTACGCCCCCACCTGCGGCGATATCCCGAATCGCCTGTTCAATCCGGTGGCGATTGCCGTCATGTAACAGCTCGTCAAACTGCGCCGCGGCCTTGAGCACGAAGGGCATGCGCTGCTCGATGTTGGACAGATCGGCCATGGGGTTATTGCTGAAGCCAATGGTGCGTCCATCATCGACAGGACGGCACTGGCTGGCCAGTGTCAGTTCGATGGCTTGAGCGATGCCTGACGGGATGCCTGTGACGTAGGAGACGTGGTTGCCGCGCAGTAGAGCGACCAATTTCGAGTTGCTGTACATCGCCGGTTGCAAGATGTTGACCTGTTCGTGCGTAGCAAGAAACTTAACACTTTCGGCGATGTTGCCTGCCTCAATGGCCTCAAAAGCTGGCAGGATTTCCTTGTGGTTAGTACCGAACTTTAGCGTCTCCTGCGCTACCGGCCACAGTACCGGGTGCTGGTCATGCCCATAAATGTTTTTGCGTGAAGGCAGGCAGGTTTCCAGCGCCTGCAACCCACGTTCCTTGTAAAAAACATGCAGTGGAAACACATCCAGGAACAGCGTGGTGTTACCCATGGCCAGCATCTCGTACACGTGCTGGTACAGCTGTTGCGCGAACGACAAAGGTTCGCCATCGCCCCTGAAGTCGATGCTCGGCAGCGGGTTGTTACGGATGGCTTGCTCATAGTCCCGTTGTGCCTGCTCGAAGTCCCGTATTTTTGCCTGCCGCTCGCGTTCGCTGGGGCTGAACAAGCCAAAGAACCCTGTCCTGGCGCTATTCTTCAGGTGTTGTGCCGCTTCATGTTCAGCCTGAATTTTCTCCACCGAATCCGCGGCATGCAGCAGGCCACAACCGACCTGTTTCGAGGCGAAGGCCGCCAGGCCCGCCCACTGGAAGCGCTGATCGTGCAGCCATAACTGGGCGTAGGCGGCATTGATCGCGCGATTACGCGCCTTGGGGTCGGCGATCAGCCTGCCACCCGGTGCCACGATGGACTCGGCCCGTTGCTGGTACCCGCGCCAGAGGTTCTCGCAGACCCGTCCCGGCAGTTCAGCGAAGGTCGGAGTGGAACGGCTCGCTGCCGGCGCGAAACCGGAGGGGCGCGGCTCGGTTACCGAGGGGCGGGCGGCGGCCGGCGCGACAGGTTGAGCGGAGGCTCGGGGGCGCGGTGCGACGTCGCCACCATCGATCACCTGATACCTGAGGGTCTGGTTGGCAATCAGGCGCGGCGGCGGATCGCACTTGCAACGGCAGAGGTCGCCGTCCAGGGCGGCGTGGCGTCCATCCAGCAGGTCCACCAGGTGCGGGCCGTCGCAGACAATCTCCCCGGTGCTGTCGCATTCCGGGCAATAGACTTCATCGCCTTCGCGGGCCATGGCCTGGCCATTGATCGTGCTGCATTCCCAGCCGGTACGCACGGTGCCGTCGACGGTGGTTTTGGCCCCGACGGTGATGTGATAACGCCTCATGCGGTCTATGTCCTTGTTTTATCTGCAGGGACGAACACGCTAGGTAAGGCGACGGGGGAGATAAATCAGACGTTTCTTTGTCTGGTGTAGGTCGATTCTGCAATCAGGTAGCCAATGGGCAGTGATTTGGCATTTGAGCTTGGTTACCTCAGTACCTTGATAACCGGCGCAGGGTCAAATGGTCTCACCGCCGCCTGAACAACGGCCACGGCTCAATCACCGGAAAATCCAAGCCAATCGTCGACAACAAGATCGAGTTCGCTGAAGGGACTTCGCATTAGCGATTGTGTGTCTGATGCCTGTCAGTCAAGGCGACAACGGGGCGTGCGCGAAGCCAGGTTTTCGGGGTTGCTTTGGCGCAGGCCGACGGCTAATCTTTGCGGGTCGCTGCAAATTCAGTGATCGGGTGTGGTAGCCCGGCTACTTCATAGACCCAGAACGCCGCAGGGCGTTTTTTTGTGCTGGCTGCTTTGTGGCGGCTGTGCATGGGAGGCTTCGGCCTGCCGGGTTCCTATGACCGGTCTACCACCCCGTGTACAGTCGCCTCCTTGACTCGCGTGGTAGCGAGTTCGGCGGGACTCAATCATAGGAGTTCATCCATGCGCAAGATCACCCCTGATCCGCCTGAAACCGAAAGCGTTTCCCCCTGCGAATCCTTCGATTCCAGCAAACTCCACCAGACCGCCCAGCGTGCTCTCGATCACTACCTGCCGCCCCCATCCGACAAGTCCCGACTCGCTGACGCTCGTCCAGTGAACATCTTCGCCGTCGTCCCCGGTCTCAACACCGAGACGCTGTTGGCTAACGCCTGCGAGACGCTAGCCAGCGCCAATGTCCTGGCCAGCGACCTGGCATTCAATGTCGAGGGCTCGTGCCGCAATGTGGCGCTGGCGATCCAGCAGATGATCGAGCTCGGCCAGTTGTTGATAAACGAGGCGTTGGAGCAAGTGGCTCCGCCAGGTTGACCTCGTCAGTCGAGCGCGCAAAACCTGTGGGAGCGTGGCTTGCCTGCGAAGAACGATAACGCGCAATCTGTGAAAAACCGCGGTATTCGCTTCGTGGGTAAGCCAAATTGGATTTGGGTACATCCGCGAGAGCCAAGCCGGCTGTCAGGCCGCATTCGCGAGCAAGTCGGATCGCCGCACCGCCGCTCCCACATCGGCGTACACACGACCAAACAGGCCGGCCGGTCGGCCGCCTCGCTTTTGCTTGGGCCTTTGATCTACCCGCCCCTTCGGGAGGCCGAGTGGAGGCGTTCATCAGGGGGTAGGCGCGAAGCGCCGTTCGACGAAGTCGAACACATCGAGAGGAGGTCGTCGCGAAGCAGACCGGAGGCGATGCCCCCTGATGAATGCCGGAGCGAGGGAACACCGAGCCTAGGCGAGGTGCCGGACGCTGGGGCGAAGCCTTTTGGTTACTTTT
>NZ_CABVHQ010000111.1 GCF_902497895.1 Pseudomonas fluorescens | reverse complement strand
GGGCGGTACGCAGCTGCTCTTGAGCAGTAGACGGACCAATGGAGACGACGACGATTTCAGTCGCAACACCTTTCTCTTTCAGGCGTACGGCTTCTTCCACTGCGATTTCGCAGAACGGGTTCATCGACATCTTGACGTTAGCGAGGTCGACGCCGGAGTTGTCCGCTTTGACGCGAACCTTGACGTTGTAGTCGACCACTCGTTTGACAGCTACAAGAACCTTCATGGATTCCTCGTTACTCTCCGGTGAAAAGAAAGTCGCCCGGGCGAACCTGGCGATTGATGCTCATGGGTGCAAGGGCACCTCTAAAAACGCTGGCGCTTACAACGGCGACAAAAATGGCCCGGCTCACAATGGAGATGACCGCTGGTCGGTGATGACCGATGAGTCATTCTTTTTCGTGGCGTGTAAACTGCGCGCCAAAGCTGCGCAATGCGTCACTTGTACTGCCATCGCCCTGTCTTTAGAGGTGCTCTTGAAACCAGAAGTCAGCCTACGGCGAGCGCAAAACCGACCGTATCTTGACCGGAACGACTATTCCGGTCAATACGGCAAAATGGTCAGTTATAAGCCGCGCTTCTTTGATTTATCTGGGTTCCAGCAAATTCAAACAAACGTTTGTATTGGACGCTGGGAGTGGTGTAGATATAATGCGCCGCCTAGAGAGAAAGATGTCTCATCCTTGATTCTGTACCCCAACGCGGTGCAGGAACAATAGATGAAGTGCCAAACCTCCAATTAGAAAAAACTGTGAGCCTTGAGTAGGAGATAGCCTGTGGAACGCGAATACATGGAATTCGACGTGGTCATCGTCGGGGCCGGCCCCGCTGGCCTGTCCGCCGCCTGCCGACTGAAGCAGAAGGCCGCCGAAGCCGGTAAGGAAATCAGCGTCTGCGTGGTCGAGAAAGGCTCCGAAGTCGGTGCTCACATTTTGTCCGGTGCGGTGTTCGAACCACGCGCCCTGAACGAACTGTTCCCGGACTGGAAGGAACTTGGCGCCCCGCTGAACACGCCGGTCACCCGTGACGACATCTTCGTCCTGAAGAACGCCGACAGTGCGACCAAAATTCCCGACCTTTTTGTGCCCAAGACCATGCACAACGAAGGCAACTACATCATCTCCCTGGGCAACCTGTGCCGCTGGCTGGCCCAGCAAGCGGAGAACCTGGGTGTGGAAATCTACCCGGGCTTCGCTGCCCAGGAAGCGCTGATCGACGAGAACGGCGTGGTCCGCGGGATCCTTACCGGTGACCTGGGTGTCGACCGCGAAGGCAACCCCAAGGAAGGCCTGTACACCCCGGGCATGGAACTGCGCGGCAAGTACACGCTGTTCGCCGAAGGCTGCCGTGGCCATATCGGCAAGCAACTGATCAAACGCTTCAAGCTCGACACTGACGCCGATAGCCAGCACTACGGCATCGGCCTGAAAGAGATCTGGGACATCGACCCGGCCAAGCACCAACCGGGCCTGGTGGTCCATACCGCTGGCTGGCCGCTGGACATCATGGGCACCGAGAACACCGGCGGCTCGTTCCTGTATCACCTGGAAAACAACCAGGTGGTGGTCGGTCTGATCGTCGATCTGTCCTACAGCAACACCTACCTGTCGCCGTTCGACGAGTTCCAGCGCCTCAAGCACCACCCGGTGCTCAAGCAGTACCTGGAAGGCGGCAAGCGCGTCAGCTACGGCGCTCGCGCCATCAGCAAAGGCGGCCTGAACTCGCTGCCGAAAATGGTCTTCAAGGGCGGTGCGCTGATCGGTTGCGACCTCGGCACCCTGAACTTCGCCAAGATCAAGGGCAGCCATACCGCGATGAAGTCCGGCATGCTTGCCGCCGACTCCGTGGCAGAGGCGCTGTTTGCCGGTTCCGAAGGCGGCGATGAACTGACCGCTTACGTTGATTCGTTCAAAGCCAGCTGGCTCTACGACGAACTGTTCGCCAGTCGGAATTTCGGCCCGGCGATCCACAAGTTCGGCGCTATCGTCGGCGGTGGTTTCAACTGGCTCGATCAGAACATCTTCGGTGGCAAACTGCCGTTCACCCTGCACGACACCAAGCCGGATTACGCGTGCCTCAAGCTGGCGGCCGACTGCAAGAAGATCGACTACCCGAAACCGGACGGCAAGCTCAGCTTCGACAAACTCAGCTCGGTGTTCATCTCCGGTACCAACCATGAAGAAGAGCAGCCTTGCCACCTGAAGCTGACCGATTCGAGCATCCCGATCGCCAAGAACCTGCCACTGTACGACGAACCGGCGCAACGCTACTGCCCGGCCGGTGTGTATGAAGTGATCACCAGGGAAGACGGCGAGAAGCGCTTCCAGATCAACGCCCAGAACTGTGTGCACTGCAAGACCTGTGACATCAAGGACCCTGCGCAGAACATCACCTGGGTGGCGCCGGAAGGCTCCGGCGGCCCGACTTACCCGAACATGTAAGGCGACTCGCTGAACATCAAGGCTCCCGAAATGGGGGCCTTTTTGTTGCCTGCAATCCAGGGTTCACCACGGTTCAATTGTGGGAGCGAGCTTGCTCGCGATAGCGGGCTGGCAGCCGACATTGATGTTGAATCTTATGGCCCAATCGCGAGCAAGCTCGCTCCCACAGGGGGTTGCGGTGGATCAAGCAACATGCTCCTCCCCCGGATTGCGCTCGAAGTAGCGTTTGTATTCGCGACTGAATTGCGATGTGCTCTGATAACCCACCCGATGGGCGGCCTCCGGGTGGTACCGATCAGCCCTGGGCAAACTCGCGCAATTTCTGCCCTTCCATGCGATAGCGCACCCACTCGTCCTGCGGCACCGCACCGATGGACTGGTAAAACTGGATCGCCGGTTTGTTCCAGTCCAGCACGCTCCATTCGAAGCGCCCGCAATCGTTGGCGCAGGCGATTTGCGCGAGGTGGCGCAGGAGCTTCTTGCCCGCCCCGCCGCCGCGTTGCTCGGGGTTGATGTACAGGTCTTCAAGGTAGAGGCAGTTGCTGCCCAACCAGGTGGAATAGCTGAAGAAGAACACCGCGAAACCGATCGGCTGCCCGTCCCGCAGGCAGATCAGGCCATGGGCGGTTGCGCCTTCGCTGAACAGGCTGCGCTCGATGTCGGCGACGCTGGCAATGACCTCATGCCTGGCGCGTTCGTAGTCCGCCAGTTCGGTGATGAACGCGAGGATTTTCGGGGCATCGCTGGGCACGGCCGGGCGGATTTCGATGGTCATGGACTTGCCTTGTGCGAAAGTGAAAACGCCATACTAAGTCGACTCCGGGCGCTCGTCACATTTCTAAGCAAAACCTCAATGCCCCGGACCGCTCGTCGCAATTCAGGCACCAAGCGAATTCGGGCGCAGACTAATACTGGTACCGACTCTAGAAGTGGAGGCGACGCCATGAACATGTCAAAACTGCCTGCCCTTGTCCTTGCCGGGTTGCTCTCTTCAGCAGCCTGCGCCGGATCATCCACCCCGACCAATCCTGTCTACGGGCCCCCTTCCGCCACTGCGACCGACCCACGCATTGATCGCAACGACACCCAAAGACCCGACGGCATAGGCCCCAACGTCCCGGACAACGCCGGATTGGGTACCAGCTCTAAAACCACCACCGGTGGCTCGGGTTCTGACCGTGACGGCGGCGCCCGCAAATAATCCAAAGGTACAAAACCTGTCCTGACCCACCCTGCCCTACAGGGTCAGAAGGAGTAATCCCATGCCTCGTGGAAGCAAAGCCAAATACACGGCGGAACAGAAGCGTAAAGCCGCCCATATTGAGGCCAGCTACGAAGACAAAGGAGTCTCTAAAGACGAAGCCGAAGCCCGCGCCTGGGCGACGGTGAACAAACAGTCCGGTGGCGGAGAGCGTGCCGGCGGCTCCGGGCGGCGCAAGCCCTCGAGCGAAAAAGCCACTGATCGCAAGGAATCGGCCAAGCGCGCAGTGGCCAGCCGTAAAGGCCATTCACGCAACAGCCCGACGTCTTTGGGCACGCAAACCAGGGACAGCCTGATGAAAGAAGCCCGAGCGAAAAACATTCCCGGGCGTTCGAGCATGCGCAAGCAGGAGTTGATCGATGCTCTGAAAAAGGCCGGATGATACCTGTCAGCCAAGCGTTGCCCAAAAAAAGCTCGCAGCCTGCGGCAGCTCCTACCCATTCACGGTATTTTTACGGACGGCGCAGGAGCTGCCGCAGGCTGCGATCTTTTCGGGGCGCCCGGTGCCGCCCTACGGCTCAAGCCCGATCGGGAAGAATTCGCCACCACTCCAGACGCCCAACCAGCGCTGCCCGTCGATTTCCCGGGTCACGGCCAGTTCGACCAGCTGGTAGAACACATTGCGATGGATCAGGGCTTCGAGATTGGTCCGCACATGCACGTAGGGCGCAGGTTCCTGGGTGTCTGGATCGATTACCACCCGCATCGGGTGCTCAGGTCCGGCCTCGGTCTGTTCTTCAACGTTGGTGGTGAAGCGCAGTACCTGGGCCTCCCCCTCGCCTTCGACCTCAAGGCTGACCGCTACAAACGGCGCGTCGTCGACTTTGATGCCGACTTTTTCCACCGGGGTGATCAGGAAATAATCATCGCCATCGCGGCGCATGATGGTGGAGAACAGTTTGACCATCGGCTTGCGCCCGATGGGTGTGCCCAGGTAATACCAGGTCCCGTCACGGGCGATGCGCATGTCGATATCGCCGCAGAAGTCGGGATTCCACAGGTGGACCGGCGGCAAGCCTTTGGATTTGGGGATTTGCCCCAACAGATCGTTAGCTTTTTGCGGACCACTCATGTTGTTTTTCTCCTGAAGTTGCCTAGTCGCTCAAGCCCAGCAGGCTGCGAGCGTATTGCTCCAGCGGCGGGCCAAGCAGATCTTCTGGCTGAGTGTCGTAGAACGTCAGTAAACCGCCACGACTGCGAATACGTGCAGTATCAATCAAATACTGGGTGCTGGTCTCGATCAACATAAGCTGAATCACGCCACTGTCGATCCCCAGGCGATCCACGGCTTCCTGATCGGCCCATTCATCAGAATTGCCAATCCGGTTGTCGGCCTTGGCGAAACGGGTATAAAGCAGGTAATGCGCACCGGCTTTACGGGCCGCGCTCATTGCTTCGTCCAGCCCCTCCGGGGCGCGGGCGCGACGGACCATGGGGAAGTATTCGACAAATCCGTTGAAAGCTTCTTCGGCGACCACATTAGGCCGCGGATAGGCGTCGCCCGGAGGCGCGAATGCCCCTTGGGCGATGTAGATGAAGGAGTCGGGCTGTATGCGGATCGAGTTCGAGCGGCGGGTATCGCTGTGATCGAGCAGGCCTGCATCGCTCATGTGATAACGAGCGCCCTCACCCAGATCGCTGACTTTCATGCAGCCACCCAGCGCGAAAAAGGCCAGCAGCAAAACCAGGCTACGCATCCTACCCTCCAGAGGCCGGTGACGGAAAACCGGCGAATAGCCGCAGGATGCAGCTTCCGCGCCAGCTCAAAGGGTTTTGGGGGGCTGGGTGGATTGAGGGGAGTCAGAAAGTTCTTTTTTGACTGTTACTCCGTCATCGCGAGCAAGCTCGCTCCTACATGTGATCCGCATCAGACCACAAAGGTGTGACTGATGGAGATCTACTGCAGGAGCGAGCTTGCTCGCGATAGAGTCATTGGCAGACACCGAAGATTCCACAGCAAACCCAAATCAGCCGCCAATGATTTTCATGATGGTCGCGCCACCGGAGAACGCCACTTCCTGCTTGTCGCCCAGGGCTTTCACCAGCAGCCGCTGCAAGGCCGGCAACGCCTCGTGGCGCGGCTTGTCCAGCAGATCACCGACGTAATGCCGGTTACTCGACGACAGGCAGCCATGCAACCAGCCGGTGGACGACAAGCGCAAGCGCGAACAGGTCCGGCAGAATGGCACGCTTTCATTGGCGATCACCCCAAAGAAACCCTGGCCGGGAATCTCGTAGCGCACCGCGGTGGCATCCACCGGTGCGTCGGCCTGCAGATACTCGTAACGATCACCTATCAGGCTCAACAGCTGCTGAAGGCTGACAAACTGCTGCAAGAAGGCATTCGAATCGCTGGCCAGATGGCCCATGCGCATCAATTCGATAAAGCGCAGTTCATACCCACGCTCAAGGCAGTAATCGAGCAGCGGCATCACCTGATCCAGGTTCTGCCCACGCAACGGCACCATGTTGACCTTGACCTTCATGCCCGCGGCCCTGGCCTGATCCATGCCATCAAGCACGGTAGGCAGATCACCACCACGGGCAATGTTGCGAAACGCGACTGGGTCGAGGGTATCGAGGGAAACATTGATCCGGCGGATGCCGGCATTCACCAGCAACGGCAGCTTGCGTGCCAGAAGCTGGCCATTGGTGGTCAGGCTGATATCCGCCAGACCCATCTGTCCCACCGCAGTCATGAAGGCTTCCAGCTTGGGACTGACCAGCGGCTCACCACCGGTGATCCGCAGCCGTTCGATACCGGCTGCTTCGATCAGATAAGCCACGCCGCGAGCCATGGCCTCGGCCGACAATTCATCCTGCGCAGCCACCAGCCGCTTGCCGTTCGGCACGCAGTAGGTGCAGGCGTAATTGCAGGCTGAAGTCAGGCTGATGCGCAAATTGCGAAAACGCCTGCCTTGACGGTCAACGATCATGGATGACTCCGGCGAAAGAAGATTCGGACAGGCTAAAACTTGACTTAAAAATCAGGTTTTAGCAAGACCAAGGTGCGTTTTCGATAAATGACTGATCGCGTTGGAGTTGTGGTCGTGCCAGGCAAGGCGCGGGACGCAGGAGATGCTTACTGCCTCTTCAAGTCCCGCAACGCAGCCTGGCGCGATCACAGCTTCAACCCGTAGGGCCTAGCCCCTGCCGCCAATACCGTCGGCCCACAATTTCAGCGGGGCGACGGCGCGACTGTCAGTTATCGAGAACGCACCCTTAGCCTGAGTATATTACTGAGGTACTGCGCCATGCAGAGAAACATGGCGCAATAAGGCAACTGAATGACTCAGCTGCCGGGGGTGTCGGTATCGCGCTTGCGCTTGTTGCCCATGCGCACGCCGATATCCATCAGGAACTGGAAGAAACCTTCCTGATCTTCCAGCACATTGCTCCAGAACGGCGAGTGATACAGCGCAACGGCACCATGTACCAGCGCCCAGGCTGCGCAATAGTGGAAGTAAGGGGGGACGTCTTCGAGCTTGCCTTCGCTGATCCGGCCCTTGATCAGCAAGGTCAGACGTTCGAAGTTGGAGGCGCGGATCTTGTGCAGCTCCTCGACCATCTCCGGTACCTGATTGCCCTTGACCACCTTCTCTTCCAGGCGGTCGAACAGTCGGTAGCGCGCCGGATCGCGCATGCGGAATTCGAAGTAGGCCCGGGACAGGGCTTCCTTATCCTTGTCTACATCGGCAGAGTGCAACAGCTCGTTCAGGTCGCGCTCGTAGTCGAGCATCAGGCGCAGATAAATCTCCGCCTTGGACTTGAAATGCTTGTAGATGGTCCCTTTGCCGATACCGACGGCATCAGCGATCATCTCGACGGTGACGCTGTCTTCACCTTGTTCGAGGAACAGCTTGAGCGCGGTATCGAGAATTTCTTGCTCGCGGCGACGAAACTCACGGACCTTACGAGGTTCTTTCTGCATAAGAAAAGGTCTGTAGGGGTCAAAATCGAAGCCGCGTATTATGCCTAACTTGCGCCAAATTGCACGGATCATCCGACCATGTCTACGTTTCTTGATGAATTTGTACAGGCTCCGGGCCTGCGTTATTTGAATCATGCGGCCGTCGCGCCATGGCCAAATCGGGCCGCCGAGGCGGTCGCCCGTTTCGCCCGAGAGAACGTTTTGCTGGGCGCGCGGGACTATTCGGACTGGATGACCCTTGAGCAGCGCTTGCGCGAACGCCTGATGCGCCTGCTTAACGCTCCGTCGACTGATGACGTGGCGCTGGTCAAAAACACTTCGGAAGCGCTGTCTTTTGTCGCTTTCGGACTGGAATGGCAGGCCGGCGATCAGATTGTTATTAGTGACGAAGAATTTCCGTCCAATCGCATCGTCTGGGAAGCTCTGGCACCGCAAGGCGTGGAAGTGATCCAGGTCAGCCTCAAGGGTGAGGACCCGGAAAGTGCCCTGCTGGCCGCCTGCGGTCCGCGCACCCGGCTGATGTCAGTCAGTGCCGTGCAGTTCGCCAGCGGCCTGCGCCTGGACCTGCAGCGCCTGGGCGTCGGTTGTAAAC
>NZ_CABVHQ010000110.1 GCF_902497895.1 Pseudomonas fluorescens | reverse complement strand
ACAGAAGCATAGGAGTACCCAGCCCCCTCGTAGGAGCTGTCGAGCGAAGCGAGGCTGCGATCCTGGCTGATGAACAGGCGCCGTGTTTATAGCGCGAACCAGGATCAAAAGATCGCAGCCACAGAAGCATAGGAATACCCAGCCCCCTCGTAGGAGCTGTCGAGCGAAGCGAGGCTGCGATCCTGGCTGATGAACAGGCGCCGTGTTTATAGCGCGAACCAGGATCAAAAGATCGCAGCCACAGAAGCATAGGAATACCCAGCCCCCCCCGTAGGAGCTGTCGAGCGAAGCGAGGCTGCGATCTTGGCTGACGGGTAGGCGCAGTATGTGTTGCGCGAACGAAGATCAAAAGATCGCAGCCTGCGGCAGCTCCTACAGGTTTTGCGTATGCCTGATAATTTAGAATTGCGATTTACTTGGTCTTCTTCGGTATCTGCACCAACTGGGTGTTTGAGTAGATGTCGTGCCAGCTGCGTTTCTGTTTGTCGAACAGCGACCAGATGAATCCCAGGCCTGCACACAGCAGCGAGGCGATGCCCACGACGAAGCGCAACAATGCCTGCCACAGGCTGATGGCCGTACCGTCGGGGTTCTGTACCCGGATGCACCAGACTTGCATGCCAAGGGTCTGGCCCGACCAGGTCCAGAATTTGGCGAAGAAACCGAACAGGACGAACAGCAGGATCGTGGAAAGCAGCGGATCGCCGTCCAGTGCGCCGGCGTCGGTCAGGGCGCGCATTTTTTCTTCGCCGATGATCGCCATCTGCACCATCTTGTAGATGCCACCGGTGACGATCAGCAGGGCAGTGCACAGCAGGAAGTCATAGAACATCGCTGCCAGGCGACGGCCCAGGCCGGCGGCGGGGAAGTCGCCCTGGGGGCTTAGCAGGTGTTTCGACATGACAGGACTCTCGGCAGAAAAGAATCCATTTTACGTAATTGCGCGCACAAAAAAGCCCCTGATGTCAGCATCAGGGGCTTTTTGTTGCCGTGGGGATCAGGCTTCTGCTTGTACTTCGTCAGCCTGCATGCCTTTTTGGCCTTGCACCGCAACGAAAGTCACCTTTTGGCCTTCTTTCAGGCTCTTGAAGCCGTTGCCCTGAATGGCGCGGAAATGGACGAACAGATCCGGACCGCTTTCTGGAGTGATAAAACCAAAACCTTTTTCGTCGTTAAACCACTTGACGGTACCGCTCTGACGTTGGGACATTTCTTATTTCCTTTGACGCAAAAAATTAATGACAGCCTCTTTCTAATGAAAGAGTACTGGGGCTGGTTGCAGGTAAGTAAGAGACGTAGAACGGGTTGTAGCAAACTTATGGCTACTGCCCAGGTCACGGTTCCAAGCGACCCATGCAAACACAGTGAAGAAACTCTACGCCAACTAAGGGAGAAAAAACAAGCCCTTCGAGGCCCCGGTTTTGCTCAGCGTGGCGCTGTTTGCAAGACGGGCCTGTCGGCTTATTCGATAGAGCTGTTCAATTGTTTTCGATCGTTATAAGCCAAGTTCATTATCGAAGCTTATAGTCAAAGCTGCACTGTTTCATCGCGGTTGCGTTACAGAGTAGTGCACTGTGACGCAACCGCGTTACTTATAGAAACAGTCAATCAACCGCGATAGTAGCGCTGCGGAACAAATGGCATTTTGCTTACACTCATAGGCACCTTTTTCCCACGAACAATCGCCCAGACGGGTGTATCAATTGCCATGTATTGGCTATCGAGGTAACCCATGGCCAATGGGCTGCCCAATGTTGGGCCGAACCCACCACTGCAGACGGTGCCTATCACCGTGCCGTCTTCATTGACGATTTCCGCGCCTTCACGCACCGGCGTGCGTTCCTGAGGCAGCAGGCCGACCCGTTTGCGGCTCACTCCGGCTTGTTGCTGGGCGAACACGGTTTCTGCGCCCGGGAAACCGCCGGCACGTGGGCCATCGGCGCGCCGAGGCTTGGAGATGGCCCAGAGCAGGCTTGCCTCGATAGGCGTGGTCTCGGTGTTCATGTCGTGGCCGTAGAGGCACAGACCGGCTTCCAGGCGCAGGGAATCCCGTGCCCCCAGACCGATCGCTGCCACTTCCGGTTCGGCCAGCAAGGCACGGGCCAGGGCTTCGGCATTGGCGGCCGGCACGGAGATTTCGAAGCCGTCTTCACCGGTGTAGCCGGAACGGCTGACGTAGCACTCCACGCCGAGCAGTTTCACGCTGGCGAACTGCATGAAGGTCATCTTCGCCACTTCTGGAGCCAGGCGCGCCAGTACTGTTACCGCGACCGGGCCTTGCAGGGCGAGCAGGGCGCGTTCTTCGAACAGTGGCTGAATCTCGCACTGATCGCCGATGTGCTTGCGCAGGTGCGCCAGGTCCTGGTCCTTGCAGGCGGCGTTGACCACCAGGAACAGTTCATCGTTGCCCAGGTTGGCGACCATCAGGTCATCAAGAATGCCGCCGTTTTCATTGGTGAACATCGCATAACGCTGCATGCCCACTGGCAAGTCGATGATGTCCACCGGCACCAGGGTCTCCAGGGCCTTGGCGGCATTGGCGCCGGTCAGGCGGATCTGGCCCATGTGCGAGACATCGAACAGCCCGGCCTGATCGCGGGTGTGCTGGTGTTCCTTCATCACGCCCAGCGGGTATTGCACCGGCATGTCGTAGCCGGCGAACGGCACCATGCGGGCGCCGAGTTCGATGTGCAGTGCGTGCAACGGGGTTTTCAACAGTTGTTCGGTAGACATGTTCAGCTCCTGAAAAAAATGCACTGATGCAGCCAGGCTCGCATCAGCACTCAATAATGTTGACCGCCAAACCGCCACGGGCGGTTTCCTTGTATTTGCTTTTCATATCGGCACCGGTCTGGCGCATGGTGCGGATGACCTTGTCGAGGGAAACGTAATGTTGACCGTCGCCACGCAGGGCCATGCGCACCGCATTGATGGCCTTCACCGAGCCCATGGCGTTGCGTTCGATGCACGGTACCTGGACCAGGCCGCCAATCGGATCGCAGGTCAGCCCGAGGTTGTGTTCCATGCCGATCTCGGCGGCGTTCTCGACCTGTTGCACGCTGCCGCCAAGCACTTCGCAGAGCGCCCCCGCGGCCATCGAGCAGGCGACGCCGACCTCGCCCTGACAGCCGACTTCAGCGCCGGAGATCGAGGCGTTTTCCTTGTACAGAATGCCGATCGCCGCCGCGGTGAGCAGAAAGCGCACCACCCCGTCTTCATTGGCTCCGGGGATGAAGCGCATGTAGTAATGCAGCACCGCCGGGACGATCCCGGCGGCACCGTTAGTGGGCGCAGTCACCACGCGCCCGCCGTTGGCGTTTTCTTCGTTGACTGCCAGGGCGTACAGATTGACCCAGTCCAGTACCGAGAGCGGATCGCGCAGCGCCGATTCCGGGTTGTTGCACAGTTGCCGATGCAGCGCTGCGGCCCGACGTTTGACCTTCAAACCACCGGGCAAGATGCCTTCGTTGCGGCAGCCGGCCGCGACGCAGTCCTGCATCACCTGCCAGATTTTCAGCAAACCGGCGCGGGTTTCCGCTTCCGGGCGCCAGGCACTTTCGTTGGTCAGCATCACCTGGCTGATCGACAAGCCGTAAGTGCTGCACTGACCAAGCAGGTCCTTGGCGCTTTTGAATGGAAAGGTCAGAGGCGTGGCGTCCTCGACGATGCGGTCGGCGCCGGCGGCGTCTTCATCGACCACGAAACCACCGCCGACCGAGTAGTACTCGCGACTGCGAATCTGCAAACCGGCGGCATCGAAGGCTCGAAAGATCATGCCGTTGGGGTGATAGGCCAGCGGCTTGCGGATCATTGCCAGATGGAGTTTTTCATTGAATTCGATGGAGTGTTCACCGAGCAGGTTCAGTCGACCGCTGCCGCGAATATCCTGCAGGCGGGCGGCGACGGTTTCGGTGTTCACGGTGTCCGGATGTTCACCTTCCAGCCCGAGTAACACGGCCTTGTCGCTGCCGTGGCCCTTGCCGGTGGCGCCGAGCGAGCCGTAGAGCTCGACTTTGACGCAGGTGGTTGCAGTCAGTAGCCCTTCACGGCGCAAGCCTTCGGCAAAGCGCGCGGCGGCACGCATCGGGCCGACGGTGTGGGAGCTGGAGGGGCCGATGCCAATCTTGAACAGGTCGAACACGCTCAGGGACATGTTGGGTTCTCCGGTTTCTTGTTATTGGCACAAATATCACGGGAGATGCACCCTGTAGGAGCTGCCGCAGGCTGCGATCTTTTGATCTTGCTTTTGATACCCGAGTGAACTCGAGAAAAAGATCAAAAGATCGCAGCCTGCGGCAGCTCCTACGGGGGATGCGGTGTTCTTGAGGGGAGCGGAGAAACCCGCTCCCAACAGGTTTAAGCGTAGCTTTCGATCGACGGGCAGGCGCAGATCAGGTTGCGATCGCCGAATACGTTGTCGACCCGACCGACCGGTGGCCAGTACTTGCCTTCGATCAAGGAGGCTACTGGATACACGGCTTGCTCGCGGCTGTACGGATGAGTCCACTCGCCAACGATTTCCGCAGCGGTATGCGGAGCGTTTTTCAGTGGGTTGTCTTCCTTGTCCAGGGCACCGCTTTCCACTGCGCGGATTTCTTCGCGGATGCGGATCATCGCGTCACAGAAGCGGTCCAGTTCTTCCCTGGATTCACTTTCGGTCGGTTCGATCATCAGCGTGCCGGCCACCGGGAAGGACATGGTCGGTGCGTGGAAGCCGAAGTCGATCAGACGCTTGGCCACGTCATCGACGCTGATGCCGCTGCTGTCCTTGAGCGGGCGCAGGTCGAGGATGCATTCGTGGGCCACCAGACCGTTACTGCCGGTGTACAGCACGGGATAGTGCTCTTCGAGCCGACGGGAAATGTAGTTGGCATTGAGGATCGCCAGCTGCGATGCACGCTTGAGACCTGCGCCACCCATCATCCGAATGTACATCCAGGTGATCGGCAGAATGCTCGCGCTGCCGAACGGCGCCGCGCAGACCGCGCCTTCCTTGCGTTCCATGCTGCCGTGACCCGGCAGGAACGGGGTCAGGTGGGATTTCACGCCAATCGGGCCGACGCCCGGGCCGCCACCGCCGTGCGGGATGCAGAAGGTTTTGTGCAGGTTCAGGTGGGACACGTCGCCGCCGAACTTGCCGGGAGCGCAGAGGCCGACCATGGCATTCATGTTGGCGCCGTCGATGTACACCTGGCCGCCGTTGTCATGAATGATCCCGCAGATTTCGCGGATGCCTTCTTCGAACACGCCGTGGGTCGACGGGTAGGTGATCATCAGCGCGGCGAGGTGTTCGCGGTGCTCGATGGCTTTGGCGCGCAGGTCTTCGATGTCGACGTTGCCGCGAGCATCGCAAGCGGTGACCACCACGCGCATACCGGCCATGTTGGCAGTCGCCGGGTTGGTGCCGTGGGCCGACGACGGGATCAGGCAGATATCGCGACGGTCATCGCCACGGCTCTGGTGGTAAGCGCGGATCGCCAGCAGGCCGGCGTACTCGCCCTGGGAACCGGCGTTCGGCTGCAGGGAAATCGCGTCGTAACCGGTCGCGGCGCAGAGCATCGCTTCCAGTTCGTCAGTCAGTTGCTGGTAGCCGGCGCTCTGCTCGGCCGGAGCAAACGGATGCAAGGCGCCGAACTCCGGCCAGGTGATCGGGATCATCTCGCTGGCGGCGTTGAGTTTCATGGTGCAGGAACCCAGCGGGATCATGGTGCGATCCAGTGCCAGGTCCTTGTCGGCGAGCTTGCGCAGGTAGCGCATCAGCTCGGTTTCCGAGTGATAACGGTTGAACACCGGGTGGCTGAGGATCGGCGATTGGCGTACCAGAGCCGCCGGAATGCGGCTCTCGACAGCGGCGGCCAGTGTCGCGAAGTCCGGCAGCGCTTTGCCGTCGGCCAGCACGCTCCACAGGGTTTCGATGTCGGCCTGGCTGGTGGTTTCGTCGAGGGACAGACCCAAACGCTCGTCATCGATCACGCGCAGGTTGATGCGCTGGGCGCGGGCCTTGTCGTGCAGGACGGTGGTCTGGCTGCCGGTGTTCAGGGCCAGGGTGTCGAAGAAGTGTTCTTGCTCAACCTTCAGACCCAGCGAGCTCAAGCCTTTGGCGAGGATCGCGGTCAGGTGATGGATGCGCTTGGCGATCTGCTTCAGGCCTTTAGGGCCGTGGTATACGGCGTACATGCTGGCGATGTTGGCCAGCAGTACCTGGGCGGTGCAGATGTTGCTGGTGGCTTTCTCGCGGCGGATATGTTGCTCGCGGGTCTGCATGGCCAGGCGCAGGGCCGGCTGGCCATGACGGTCCACCGAGACGCCGACCAGACGGCCGGGCATGTCGCGCTTGAACGCATCCTTGGTGGAGAAGTAGGCCGCGTGCGGGCCACCGAATCCAAGCGGTACGCCGAAGCGTTGGGCGCTGCCGATGGCCACATCGGCGCCGAACTCGCCGGGCGGGGTCAGCACGGTCAGGGCCAGCAGGTCAGCGGCAACCGCGACCAGCGCATTGGCGGCATGGAAGCGTTCGGTCAGTTCGCGATAGTCGAACAGGTCGCCGTTGCTCGCCGGATATTGCAACAGGGCGCCGAAGTAGGCGCTGACATCGGTCAGTTCGCGCTCGTCACCGACCACTACGTGGATGCCCAACGGCTCGGCACGGGTGCGCAGCACGTCGAGGGTCTGTGGGTGGCAGTGAACTGACGCGAAGAACGCGTGGCTGCCTTTGTTCTTGCTCAGGCGTTTGCAGAAGGTCATGGCTTCGGCAGCGGCGGTGGCTTCGTCGAGCAGCGAGGCGTTGGCGATCGGCAGGCCGCTGAGGTCGCTGATCAGCGTCTGGAAGTTCAGCAGCGCTTCCAGGCGACCCTGGGAAATCTCTGGTTGATACGGGGTATAGGCGGTGTACCAGGCCGGGTTTTCCAGCAGGTTGCGCAGGATCGGCGATGGCGTATGGGTGCCATAGTAGCCCTGGCCGATGTAGGTCTTGAACAGCTGGTTTTTGGCAGCGATGGCTTTGATCGAAGCCAGGGCGTCGGCTTCGCTCAGACCGTCGTCCATGCCGAGCACGCTGGTGCCCTTGATGCTGTCCGGAATGACGCTGGCGCTCAGGGCTTCCAGGGAGTCGAAACCGAGGCTGACGAGCATGGCTTGCTCATCACCCTGACGCGGGCCGATGTGGCGCGCGATGAATTCGTTGGCGGTGCTCAGATTGATAGTGCTGGACATGACAGGTTCCTCAGGCTTCGGCGTTGGCTTTGATCAGACGGTCGTAGGCGTCTTGATCGAGCAGTTGGCCGACAGCGCTGGCGTCTGCGGGGATGAAGCGGAAGAACCAGCCTTCGCCCAGAGGGTCTTCGTTGACCAGTTCAGGGCTGCTGTCGAGCGCTGGGTTGGTCTCTACTACTTCACCGTCCAAAGGCATATACACGCCGCTGGCAGCTTTTACTGATTCAACGGTCGCAGCTTCTGCACCTTTGTCGTAGGTCTGCAGTTCCGGCAGTTGCACGAAAACTACGTCACCCAACGCATTCTGGGCGAACGCCGTGATGCCTACGGTGACGCTGCCATCGGCTTCGGTGCGCAGCCATTCGTGATCTTCAGTAAAACGCAATTCGCTCATGGAAATTCCTCAGGGGCCAGACTGGGCTGGTGGACGCGATTGAATGCTCGGGCAAAAGCCCTGCTTTATGGGCGGTTACTAAGCAATTTTGCGGCCAATGTCATTTATTTGTTATTAATCAATAGCTTATGAGTTTAATCCGGCTGAGCAAGTCCGATGGCTGTAGCGAAATCGCTACAGCTTGAGGCAAAGAGAAAAGCCTAAGAGGATCAAAGCCTTGCATAGCGGGGGTTAGCGAGGTGTGTAGCGATATCATTCCACTGTAGCGCTTTCAGTACAGATGGAAGTCGTTTTTAGGCTCGGCGTTCTTGAATTGAAAACCCGACCCGTAGGAGCTGCCGATAGGCTGCGATCTTGTCGCAGGCACTACAAATGCAAAGTCAAAAGATCGCAGCCTGCGGCGGCTCCTACGGGGGTGAGCGTACGACGGGGGATTGCGATCTTGTCGCAGGCACTACAAATGCAAAGTCAAAAGATCGCAGCCTGCGGCAGCTCCTACGGGGGGGAGCGTACGGTGGGGGATTGCGATCTTGTCGCAGGCACTACACATGCAAAGTCAAAAGATCGCAGCTTGCGGCAGCTCCTACGGGGGTGAGCGTACGGTGGGGGATTGCGATCTTGTCGCAGGCACTGCACATGCAAAGTCAAAAGATCCCAGCCTTCGGCAGCTCCTACAGGGGGGAGCGTACGGTGGGGGATTGCGATCTTGTCGCAGGCACTGCACATGCAAAGTCAAAAGATCGCAGCCTGCGGCAGCTCCTACGGGGGTGAGCGTACGGTGGGGGATTGCGATCTTGTCGCAGGCACTACAAATGCAAAGTCAAAAGATCGCAGCCTGCGGCAGCTCCTACGGGGGGGAGCGTACGGTGGGGGATTGCGATCTTGTCGCAGGCACTACAAATGCAAAGTCAAAAGATCGCAGC
>NZ_CABVHQ010000109.1 GCF_902497895.1 Pseudomonas fluorescens | reverse complement strand
ACCTGTGGCGAGGGGGCTTGCCCCCGCTGGGTCGCGAAGCGGCCCTAAAACCGGCAATCGCGGTTTTCCAGGTAGTACGCATCCGCCGGTTTTACGACTGCTGCGCAGCCGAGCGGGGCGGTGCGGCGTTCCGACAAGCCCCCTCGCCACAGTATTCGGCAGCCCTTAAAAGATGCGTAGATACCTATGCCCCTTTGGGGAGAGGGTTGGGGTGAGGGGTGGATCTCAAACCCTGCACAATCAGACCGGACAACCCTTGGCCCGCAGAATCGCATCAAACCGATCCGGGTCCAGGGTGCCGGCTTCGATCGCGGCCAGGGTGGCTTTTTCCCGGGCCAGCAGATCGTGGCAGCGGATCAGCAGTTCCGGCAGCTCGGAGCGCGACGCCGCGACCACGCCGTCACCGTCGCCGATCATCAGGTCGCCCGGTGCAACGAGCATCCCGGCACAGGAAATCGGCACGTTGATTTCGCCGCCGCCATCGGTACTCGGACCACGGTGTACGCCGCCGATGGCGTAGGCCGGCAGTTCACCGGTCAGCCATTCGTCGAGGTCGCGCAGGGCGCCGTTGATCACCACGCCGACGATCCCGGCCTTGAGGGCCATGGCGCGCATGATGCCGCCGAACACGGCGCGGGTCAGGTCGGCGCTGCCGTCGATCACCAGCACATCGCCGGGGCGAGCCATCTGCATGGCTTTGAGGATCATCAGGTTATCCCCGGGGCGTACGCGTACGGTCAGCGCGCTGCCAAGCATCGGGGCGTTGCCATGGAAGGCCTTGAGGCCCAGACCGCCGACGTTGCGACCCAAACAGTCGCTGACGGCAGCGGCGGGGATCTTGCTGAATTCCTTCAACCATTTTGGATCGAGGGGTTCAGCGTTTGGATTGATCATGTAGCCGGTGGGCCATTTGCTCGAAGATACGACATCAAACATGAGAGAGCCTCGTGGCCAGTCTAGTGGCGGCTTGTCGATTGGGGCGGGGGTGAAACGATTGCGCGGCACTAGATTAGGCCGGTACAGGGGGTGGGATCAAGGGTGAAGCGGTAGAGGGAGGGTTTACGCAAACCCCCGTAGCAGCTGGCGAAGCCTGCGTTCGGCTGCGCAGCAGTCGTAAATGAATCCCCGTTTCTGCATGGAAACTGAGTTCACCGGATTGCGACTGCTACGCAGCCGAACGCAGGCTTCGCCAGCTGCTACGGGATTTGGCGCCAGCCGTTGCGGTTGGCGCCATTCCGGTTATTGCGCAGTCCGGCTCACTTCCCGCAGCGGCTTGCCGCGCACTGGCGCATCACCTGCGACGAAGTAGTCGGCAGTGCTGCGTGGCAGTGGTTTACGGCCACGGATCTTGTCGGCGATTTTCTCGGCGATCATGATTGTCGGTGCGTTCAGGTTGCCGGTGGTGATGATCGGCATGATCGAGGCATCGACCACGCGCAGGGCTTGCATACCATGCACACGACCTTCGGCATCGACCACGGCCATCTCATCGGTGCCCATCTTGCACGAGCAGGACGGGTGGAACGCGGTTTCGGCGTGCTCGCGGATAAAGGTGTCCAACTGCTCGTCGGTTTGCACCTCGATGCCCGGGCTGATCTCACGACCACGGTAAGCGTCGAGAGCCGGCTGTTGCATGATTTCCCGGGTCAGGCGGATGCCATCGCGAAATTCCTGCCAGTCCTGCTCGGTGGCCATGTAGTTGAACAAGATGCTCGGGTGCTGGCGCGGGTCCTTGGATTTGACCTGGATGCGCCCGCGGCTTGGCGAACGCATGGAACCCATGTGCGCCTGGAAGCCGTGTTCCTTCACGCCATTGCTGCCGTTGTAGTTAATCGCAACCGGCAGGAAGTGGTACTGGATGTTCGGCCAATCGAATTCCGGACGGGTGCGGATGAAACCGCCGGCTTCGAACTGGTTGCTGGCACCGATACCCGTGCCGTTGAACAGCCACTCGGCACCGATGCCCGGCTGGTTGTGCATCAGCAGCGAAGGGTACAGCGAGACCGGCTGGGTGCAAGCGTATTGCAGGTACAGTTCCAGGTGGTCTTGCAGGTTTTCGCCAACGCCCGGGAGGTCATGGACCACCGGGATGTCGAGGCTTTCCAACAGCTTGGCCGGGCCGACACCGGAGCGTTGCAGGATCTGCGGCGAAGCGATGGCGCCGGAGCACAGCAGCACTTCCTTGCGGGCCTTGGCTTCAACGGGCTCTTCAGCGTCGCCCACCAGATAACGTACACCGACCGCACGCTTGCCTTCGAACAGGATCTTGTCGGTCAGGGCGTGGGTGACGATGGTCAGGGTCGAGCGCTTCTTGGCGATGTCCAGGTAACCGCGAGCGGTGCTGGCGCGACGGCCGTTGGGCGTCACGGTACGGTCCATCGGGCCGAAACCTTCCTGCTGGTAGCCGTTCAGGTCTTCGGTCCGCGGGTAACCGGCTTGCACGCCGGCTTCGACCATGGCACTGAACAGCGGGTTGTTACCGGCTTTTGGCGTGGTCACGCTGACCGGGCCGTCGCCACCGTGGTAGTCGTTCGGGCCGATGTCCCGGGTTTCCGCTTTTCTGAAATAGGGCAGGCAGTTCAGGTAGTCCCAGTCTTCAAGTCCTGGAAGCTTGGCCCAGTTGTCGTAATCCATGGCGTTGCCGCGGATGTAGCACATGCCGTTGATCAGCGACGAGCCGCCCAGGCCCTTGCCGCGACCGCATTCCATCTTGCGACCATCCATGTGTGGCTCTGGATCGGTTTCGTACGCCCAGTTGTAGCGCCGGCCTTGCAGCGGAAACGCCAGGGCCGCAGGCATTTGCGTGCGGAAGTCCAGGCGATAGTCCGGGCCGCCTGCTTCGAGCAGCAGCACGGTGACGCCTTCGTCTTCAGTCAGACGGGTCGCCAGGGTGTTACCGGCAGAGCCGGCCCCGATGATGATGTAGTCGAATTCTTGGGACATTGAATGCACCCTCTTTGATGGTGGTCAGGTCGCGGTCGCCGTGACGCCGCGCAACTGTGGCGAGGGGGCTTGTCGGAACGCCGCATCGCCCCGCTCGGCTGCGCAGCAGTCGTAAAGTCAGTGACCGCTTTCTATCTGAAGACTTGCGGTGTCTGGATGGGGGCTGCTTCGCAGCCCAGCGGGGGCAAGCCCCCTCGCCACAATGGCGTTCACCCAGACTCGCGAGTCTTAGAAAACCGAGGCGTAATCGCCCAGTTCGACCTGTACCGATTTGATGCGTGTGAAGTTGTTCAGGGAGCTGATGCCGTTTTCGCGGCCCACGCCCGATTGCTTGTAGCCGCCGACCGGCATTTCTGCCGCTGACTCGCCCCAGGCATTGATCCAGCAGATACCGGCTTCCAACTGGTGTATCACGCGGTGAGCGCGGTTCAGGTCCTTGGTCACCACACCGGCGGCCAGGCCGAAGTCGGTGTCATTGGCACGCCGGATCACTTCTTCTTCGGTTTCGTAGGTCAGAATGCTCATCACCGGGCCAAAGATTTCCTCGCGAACGATGGTCATGTCGTCGGTGCAGTCGGTGAACACGGTCGGTGCGACGAATGCGCCTTTGGCGAACTCGCCGTCGGTCAGACGACCGCCGCCGCACAGGACGCGAGCGCCTTCTTCCTTACCTTTGGCGATGTAACCCAGCACGCTTTCCATGTGGGCGAAGCTGACCAGCGGGCCGAAGTTGGTGTTCTCGTCTTGCGGGTTGCCGACGCGGATGCGCGCAACGCGTTCAACGATCCTGGCTTCGAAAGCGGCTTTCAGGTGGCTCGGTACGAACACGCGAGTGCCGTTGGTGCAGACCTGACCGGAGCTGTAGAAGTTGGCCATCATCGCAGTGTCGGCCGCGCGATCCAAGTCGGCGTCGTCGAAGATGATCAGCGGGGACTTGCCGCCCAGTTCCATGGTCACGTCTTTGAGCGAAGAGCTCGAAGCGCTGGCCATGACCTTCTTGCCGGTGTCGGTGCCGCCAGTGAAGGAGATTTTTTCGATGCGTGGGTGCTCGGTCAGCCAGGTGCCGACTTCACGGCCGCTGCCGGTCAGTACGTTGAACACACCGTCCGGCAGGCCGGCTTCGGTGTAGATCTCGGCCAGCTTCAGGGTGGTCAGGGAAGTGACTTCGCTTGGCTTGAAGATCATCGCGTTACCGGCCGCCAGGGCAGGTGCGGATTTCCACAGGGCGATCTGGATCGGGTAGTTCCACGCGCCGATACCGGCCACGACGCCCAGTGGCTCGCGACGGGTGTAGACGAAAGAGGTGGTGCGCAGCGGGATCTGCTCGCCTTCGATGGCCGGGACCAGACCTGCGTAGTACTCGAGTACGTCAGCACCGGTGACGATGTCGACATAACGGGTTTCGGAGTAGGACTTGCCGGTATCCAGGGTTTCCAGAGCAGCCAGTTCATCATTGCGTTCACGCAGGATATCAACGGCGCGACGCAGGATGCGCGAACGCTGCATGGCAGTCATCGCGGCCCAGATTTTCTGGCCTTTTTCGGCGGCGACAACCGCGCGCTCGACGTCTTCTTTAGCCGCACGCTGCACTTGAGCGAGAACTTCACCGTTAGCCGGGTTGATGGCGTCGAAGGTGGCGTCGCTGCTGGCGTCGGAGTAACCACCATCGATGTAGAGTTTTTGCAGTTCGAAACGGGCCATAGTGTCCTCGCAAGTGCATTGTGGTTGGCGTTGACCACTGGGCGTGCCGTATAGCCTTGGCAGCGCTGGTCAGTGGCAGTTCAGGGGCTGAGCGGTTATGTGTGCTCTAACTCACCTGCTTGGCCAATTGGAAATCCATGTATTCGTAAGCGATCTGGTGCGCCTGCTCGGTGTCGAAAGCATCTCCCGACAGCGCACCGCGCAACCACAAACCGTCAATGAGGGCCGCCAGGCCGCGGGCGGCGCTGCGCGCTTGATCAAGCGGCAACACACGGCGGAACTGGCAGCACAGGTTGGAATACAGGCGGTGATCGTTGATCCGCTGCAACCTGTGCAAAGACGGGTGGTGCATGCTGGTGGCCCAGAAGGCCAGCCAGGTTTTCATTGCCGGGCCATTGACCTGGCTGGCGTCGAAGTTGCCTTCGATAATCACCTGGAGGTGGGCCCGTGGGCTGTTGTCCTCCAGCGCCTGACGGCGCGCGGTGACGTTCTCGCTGAGGACACTCATCAGATACTGCGCCGTGGCGGCGATCAGGCCATTCTTGTCCTGAAAATAGTGACTGATGATGCCATTCGAGACACCGGCCAAACGGGCGATCAGCGCAATGCTGGCATCCCCCATTCCGACCTGATCGACCGCCTGTAGCGTGGCTTCGATCAACTGCTGGCGGCGTATGGGTTGCATACCGACCTTGGGCATCTTGCACATCTCCTTAGGCCTGCCGGCAGTCGTCGAACGGCTACCGGCGTTGAGGCCAGTCTATTTTGTTTTGATTGAACGTTCAATCAACAAAGAATAAGATCTGCGACAATTCGTCGCTGCTTACAGCTTTTTCCTACGTGTAAATGGCGAAAAAGCGACATCCAAAAAAGCTCGAAACCCAAGCAGGGCATGGCGTGAACCGCCGAAGACCGAAGTGTTGGACGCTGCGGCCCAAAAAGCTGGCAATTGTTCGTGCCAGGTCTTCGTAGCCGGTTCTCAACGCAGTCTCTGTGGGTTCGGGCTTTTTTCGGGGTGTCTTTATATCACCCGTCGGTCGGCCGCCAACTAAGCGATTGGTCGGGTGATGCACTGCCTTGTGTCTTTCTCTCGCACTGCCTGGAGCATCTGTGCCATGAGTTCCGCCTCTCTTATAAAGACCCCGCCCGAGAAGGTGACGGTCAACGGTTGGGTGTTCTACACCTCCACCGCGCTGATCCTGCTGTTGACCGCCATTCTGATCATTGCCCCGCAAGAGGCCGGCAGATTGCTTGGCATTGCCCAGGCCTGGTTGTCTCGCAGCCTGGTACTACATGGTGGTGATCGCCGCCTATCTGGTGTTCGTCGTGGGCCTGGCGTTTTCGTCCTACGGCAAGCTCAAGCTGGGCAGCAAGGACGACACCCCGGATTTCAGTTACGGCGCCTGGGCCGGGATGCTGTTCTCGTCGGGTATCGGCATCTCGCTGCTGTACTTCGGCGCGTCCGAGCCGCTGGACCACTATTTCAATCCGCCGGAAGGTGTCGCGGGCAGCAACCTCGCTGCGCGTCAGGCGGTGCAATTGACCTTCCTGCACTGGGGCCTGCACGGCTGGGCGATCTACGCCCTGGTCGGTCTGGCCGTGGCCTACTTTGCTTATCGTCACAACCAGCCGCTGGCACTGCGTTCGGCGCTGTACCCGCTGGTGGGCGAGCGTTGGGTCAAGGGCGCGGCCGGTCACGCGGTGGACGGCTTCGGCATGTTCGTGACGCTGCTGGGTCTGGTGACCAACCTTGGGATAGGCTCGCTGCAGGTGTCGTCGGGTCTGGAAAATCTGTTCGGCATGGAACACAGCAATACCAATCTGCTGATCGTGATCATCGTGATGAGCACCGTGGCGACCATCGCGGCGGTGTCCGGGGTGGAAAACGGCATCCGCCGGCTGTCCAACCTGAACATCGTGCTGTTCAGCGGTCTGCTGATTTTTGTACTGCTGTTCGGCCCGACCCTGCACCTGCTCAACGGCTTCGTGCAGAACATCGGTGACTACCTCAATGGTGTGGTGCTGAAGACCTTCGACCTCTATGTGTACGAAGGCGACAGCGACAAGTCTGACCGCTGGTTGGGCCTGTGGACCCTGTTCTACTGGGCCTGGTGGATTTCCTGGGCACCCTTCGTCGGCATGTTCATCGCGCGTATTTCCCGCGGTCGTACCGTGCGTGAGCTGGTGGCTGGCGTGTTGCTGATTCCGCTGGGCTTCACCCTGGCCTGGCTGTCGATCTTTGGTAACTCGGCATTGGACCTGGTGATGAACCAGGGGGCGGTGGAGCTCGGGCGAACAGCTTTGGAGCAACCCTCCATGGCGATCTATCAACTGCTTGAGCACTACCCGGCGTCGAAGGTGGTGATCGGTGTGTCGATCTTTGTCGGTTTCGTGCTGTTCCTGACCCCGGCGGATTCCGGCGCGGTGATGATGGCCAACCTGTCCTGCAAGGGCGGCAATGTCGACGAAGACGCGCCGCACTGGTTGCGGATCTTCTGGTCGGTGGTGATCACTCTGGTGACCATCGGTCTGTTGTTCGCCGGCAACTTCGAAGCCATGCAGACCATGGTCGTGCTGGCGGGGCTGCCGTTCTCGGTGGTGCTGGTGCTGTTTATGTTCGGCTTGCACAAGGCCATGCGCCAGGACGTGCAGATCGAACAGGAGCAAGCGGAACTGGCCGCTCGCGGCCGCCGTGGTTTCAGCGAGCGTTTGACTCAGTTGGAACTGCAACCGAGCCAATCGATTGTTCAACGCTTCATGGACAGGCAAGTCAGCCCGGCGTTGGAAGATGCCGCTGCTCAACTGCGTGCTCAGGGTCTGGACGTGCAAACGTTGTTGGGCAAGGCCAAGCGTTGCATGGGTGTGCGGCTCGAGATGGA
Source organism: Pseudomonas fluorescens (assembly GCF_902497895.1). GTDB lineage: Bacteria > Pseudomonadota > Gammaproteobacteria > Pseudomonadales > Pseudomonadaceae > Aquipseudomonas > Aquipseudomonas fluorescens_BP. Next base: position 2,211 of record NZ_CABVHQ010000109.1, on the reverse strand, counting down.
AGAGGGCAACCCTTTTGTCTACGAAGTGAGCCTGGAGGGTTATCTTGCGACGCCGACCGAGTCGGCTCAGTCCGATGAGGCGCGCCAGCGCTACTACCGCGCTGAGGTGTATCTGCACAACGGCAGCCAGGACTACGACTTGATGGGCTTCACTCAGGATCAGATCATCCGTGACGTGTTCGATCAGTTTGAAAGCCATCGGCAGCTCCTTGGCCGGGTGTATAGCTAAAACTTGAAGTAGGCGCGGTGTCTATCAGTTACACCGCGTTGCTCCTGAAAAGATCGCAGCCTGCGGCAGCTCCTACGGGGGGTGCGTTCACCTGCGGATTCGCGGGTGTACCGGGTCGGTGTAGGAGCTGCCGCAGGCTGCGATCTTTTAATGCGGCGCAACCGTCCATGACAGATAAAACAAAAACGCCGCGATCGTCGCGGCGTTTTTGTGTGTGCTGTCCTTACCCCAGATTCTTCCCTAGCAACGCATGGTAGAGCTCGCTGTCGCCGAGTATCCCGACGACGTGCTGGTTGTCATGCAACACCAGCTTGTTGCCGGTCTGGTAGCGGATCTGCAGCGCTTCGCGCATGCCGATGTTGGAGTCCACCAGGGTCGGCCGACGGCCCAGGCCTTCCACTGCCTGGCCCGGTACCCAGTTCTGCAGATCAAGGCTGGCGCCGTTCTGGCGTGCGCCCTTGATGGTGTTGCCTTCGGCCAGGTCGAGCCAGGAGTCGCCGCCCGGGTCCAGGCATACCGAGCCGTTGATGCGTTTGCATTTGTCCAGGGTGCGCATCAGGCTGCGACCGCAGAGGACGTTGAGCGGATTGGTGTGGGCGACGAAGGTCCGAACATAGTCATCGGCCGGGTTCAGGACGATTTCTTCCGGTTTGCTGTACTGGACGATCCGGCCGTCTTTCATGATCGCGATGCGGCTGCCCAGTTTCAGGGCCTCATCGAGGTCGTGGCTGACGAACACGATGGTTTTGTTCAGCTTGTTTTGCAGTTCCAGCAATTCATCTTGCAGACCCTGGCGGATCAGCGGATCGAGGGCCGAGAAGGGTTCGTCCATCAGCAGGATGTCGGCGTCCATCGCCAGCGCACGGGCCAGGCCGACCCGTTGCTGCATACCGCCGGAGAGTTCATCGGGCTTCTTGTTGCGCCATTGGGTCAGGCCCACCAGTTCAAGCTTTTCATCAACCAGCTTGCGCCGTTCCTTCTCGGGCCGGCCCTGCATCTCGAGGCCGAAGCTGATGTTCTCGCGCACCGTCAACCAGGGCATCAGGGCGAATTTCTGGAAGACCATGGCGATGCGCTTGGTGCGCATCATTTTCAGTTCGGCCGGGGTGCAGGAGGCGATGTCGATTTGCTTGCCTTCATGCTCGACGAACAGTTGCCCGCGACTGACGGTGTTCAAGCCGTTGATGCAGCGCAGCAGACTGGATTTGCCGGAACCGGAGAGGCCCATCAGTACGCAGATTTCGCCTTTATCGATGTCCAGGCTGGCCTTTTCGACACCGACGATCTGCCCGGTCTGTTTCAGGATCTGGTCACGCGTCATGCCCTTGTCCAGCAGCTTGAGGGCCTCACGCGGATCTTTGGAGAAGACAACGTCTACCTTGTCGAAGCGGATTATGCTCATGCGTCACCCCCTACTTTAGCGTCGGGTTGTTTGCAAATACGGTCGAGCATGATCGCCAGCAATACGATCGCCAGGCCGGCTTCGAAGCCCAGGGCGATATCGGCAGTGTTCAGTGCGTTGACCACGGGTTTACCCAAGCCATCAGCACCCACCAGTGCCGCGATCACTACCATCGACAGTGAGAGCATGATGCACTGGGTGATGCCGGCAGCGATGCTCGGCATGGCGTGGGGCAGTTCAATGCGCGAGAGCAACTGACGGCGCGAGCAGCCAAAGGCCTTGCCGGCGTCCATCAACTCTTGCGGTACATCGCGGATACCCAGGTAAGTCAGGCGGATGGGCGCGGCAATCGCGAACACCACCGTTGAAATCAGACCGGGTACCACACCCAGGCCGAACAGGGTCAGGGTAGGAATGAGATAAACGAAGGTCGGTACGGTCTGCATCAGATCGAGTACCGGACGCATGAAAGTATAGAACATCGGTTTGTGCGCCGCGACGATGCCCAACGGCACGCCGATGACCACGCAGACCAGTGTCGCGAACAGCACCTGGGCCAGGGTCTCCATGGTTTCCTGCC
>NZ_CABVHQ010000108.1 GCF_902497895.1 Pseudomonas fluorescens | reverse complement strand
CGTGCAGCCGGCGCTTCGACTTTCAGAGTCTTGGTGGTGGAGGCGGTGGAAACGCCCAAAGCGTCCGGAGTCAGCACTTCGAGAGGCTTCTTCTTGGCTTTCATGATGTTTGGCAGGGACGCATAACGCGGCTCGTTCAAACGCAGGTCGGTGGTGACGATGGCTGGCAGTTTCAGGGAAACTGTCTGACCGCCGCCGTCGACTTCGCGGGTCACGGCAACGCTGTCGCCGCTGACTTCGACTTTCGAGGCGAAGGTGCCCTGACCGTAGCCGGTCAGCGCAGCCAGCATCTGGCCGGTCTGGTTGTTGTCGCTGTCGATGGCTTGTTTGCCAAGGATCACCAGCTGTGGCTGTTCCTTGTCGACTACCGCCTTGAGCAACTTGGCCACGGCCAGGGAGTTCAATTCATCAGCGGATTCGACGAGGATGGCCCGATCTGCACCCAGCGCCAGGGCGGTACGCAGCTGCTCTTGAGCTGTGGACGGACCAATGGAGACGACGACGATTTCAGTCGCAACACGCCCTTCTTTTATAAAGAGTTCTTTCAAGCGTACGGCTTCTTCCACGGCGATTTCGCAGAACGGGTTCATCGACATCTTGACGTTGGCGAGGTCGACGCCGGAGTTGTCCGCTTTGACGCGAACCTTGACGTTGTAATCGACCACGCGCTTGATGGCTACGAGGACTTTCATGGCAGGCTCCATTCAGAAAGATTGACCCGACAGCACCTGATCGTGCTCGGGGTGACGCACATTCAGCGGTCGCCAAGCTGCTCGATCACACCTTGGGCCTTCAATTCGGCCAGGCGTCCATCATCGAGCCCCAATTGGCGCTTGAGCACTTCATCCGTATGCTCACCCAGCATCGGCGCGGGACGCAGGTACTCCACCGGCGTGCCGGACAGCTTGATGGGGCTGCCAACCGTGACGAAGTCTGGCTTCAGCGGGTGAGGAATGGTCACCAGCATGTCTCGCGCCTTTACCTGCGGTTCGTCCAGTGCCTGGGCGATGCTGTTTATCGCGCCCACTGGCACGCCCTGCGGGTGAATCCGTTGCACCCACTCATCGGCACAGTCGCCGAGAAAATGTTGCGACAGAATCCTGACGATCTCCTCGCGATTGGTCACTCGATCCGCGTTGCGGGCAAAGCGCGGGTCTTTGGGCAACTCAGGGAGATCGATGGCCTCGCACAGGGCGATGAACTGGCTGTCATTTCCGCAAGCGATGATGAAATCGCGATCGTTGGCACGGAACACCTGATACGGAACGATGTTCGCGTGAGCGTTGCCATAACGCCCCGGCGGCTTCCCGGAAGCCAGATAGTTCTGGCTTTGGTTGCACAGGGTGGCAACCTGCACGTCAAGCAGGGCCATGTCGACGTGCTGACCCAGGCCGGTTTTTTCGCGACTGAGCAATGCGGCCTGAATGGCGACGGTGGAGTAAAGCCCGGTCATCAGATCGGAGAACGCCACCCCGACTTTCTGCGGACCGCCCCCGGGTAGATCATCGCGTTCGCCGGTGATACTCATCAGCCCGCCGATTCCCTGGATGATGAAGTCGTAGCCTGGCTCGGCAGCGCGCGGGCCGGTCTGGCCGAAGCCCGTCACCGAGCAGTAGACCAGGCGCGGGTTGATCCTGGACAAGCTTGCATAGTCCAGCCCGTACTTGGCCAGTGAGCCGGCCTTATAATTTTCAATCAGCACGTCACAGCTGGTGGCCAAGGCGCGCACCATTTCCTGACCTTCGGGTGTGGCCAGATTAAGCGCCACCGATAGCTTGCCGCGGTTGGTGGACTGGTAATAAGAAGCTTCCTGGGTCGGCTCGTCGTTCTCATCCCTCATCCACGGCGGTCCCCAGCCGCGAGTATCATCGCCCGCGCCAGGCCGTTCGATCTTGATCACTTCGGCCCCGAGGTCAGCCAAAGTCTGGCCACACCAGGGACCGGCCAGCACACGGCTCAGGTCGAGCACGCGGTATCCAGTCAAAGCACCCATTTCATTTCACCTTTGCTTGCCGCGTTCATACGCGCTCGATAACCATCGCCAGCCCTTGGCCGACACCAATGCACAGACTGACCACTGCGTAGCGCTTGCCGCTCACTTGCAACGCGCGGGCGGTACTCAGCGCCAGCCGCGCGCCCGAAGCCCCCAAAGGGTGGCCGATCGCAATGGCGCCGCCATTGGGATTGACACGCGGGTCATCGAAGGCCAGACCGAGGCCCTTGAGGCAGCCCAGGACTTGGCTGGCGAAAGCTTCGTTGATCTCGATAATATCCATATCCGCCAGACTCAGCCCGGCGCGAGCCACGGCTTTGTTGATCGCTTCGACCGGGCCGACGCCCATGATGCGAGGGGCTACGCCCACCGCGGCGGCAGATAGAATGCGGGCCATCGGCACCAGGCCATGACGTTCGCCTGCAGACGTTGAACCAATCAGCAGCGCGGCAGCCCCATCGTTGATGCCCGAGGCGTTGCCAGCAGTGACCACACCGCCCTCGGACAGAGGTTTCAACCGTGCCAAGGCCGCCAGATCGGATTGCGGGCGGGGGTGTTCGTCCTGCTCTATAACGTTGGGCGGTGTCTTGCGACCGGTGGGTACGCTCACCGAAAGCAATTCGTCCGCGAAGAAACCGGACTGTCGCGCTGCTTCGTAACGGGCCTGGGAACCTGCGGCGAAAAGGTCCGCTTGCGCGCGGTCGATGCCGTACACGTAGGCCACGTTGTCACCGGTCTGCGGCATGCTGTCGTTGCCAAACTCGGTGACGATTTTCGGGTTGGGGAAGCGTGCGCCGATGGTGCTGTCGAACACCGTCAATTCGCGGCTATAGGCCGCCTCGGCCTTGGCCATGACGAATGGCGCGCGGGACATGCTTTCCACGCCTCCAGCGACGAACAGATCACCTTCCCGGCAGGTGACCGCACGTGCAGCGTCAATCACCGCCGCCAGGCCACTGGCGCAAAGGCGGTTGACCGTCTGCCCCGGGACCGTCACCGGCAGGCCGGCGAGCAGCGCGGCATGGCGAGCGATGTTACGGCTGTCCTCTCCCGCCTGGTTGGTGTTGCCGAGGATCACGTCCTCGATAGCATCACCCGGGATGGCATGGCGGGCGAGCAGTTCGCGGATGACGTGAGCAATGAGATCGTCCGGACGTACCGACGCAAGTGCGCCGCCGTGACGACCGAAAGGGGTACGCAGACCTGCGAAAATATAGGCATCGAGCATTAAAAAGTTCCTGATTGTCAGAGGTCAGTTGAGCGTCGGTTCAATGTGGCGCAGCGATAGGCCGAGGGCCGCTCGACGGCGCAACCAGGGGCCCGGGCGGTAACGAGGATCCCCTGTCAGCTCGGTCATGCGTTCAAGAATGGTCAGCAAGCGTTTTGCTCCGAGACTATCGCCCCAGGCCAGCGGCCCCTGCGGATAACCCAGGCCACGGCGCACGCCCTCATCCAGGTCGTCGACACTGGCGATGCGTTGCTGGACGATGTCGCCAGCCAGATTGACGATCATTGCCAGCACGCGTTGGGCGACGAAACCGACGCTGTCATTGATCACGCTGACGCCGACTCCGTCGCGGGCCAGCAAAGCATGAGCGGCATCGCGCATATCGACTCGCGTCGCCGGTGTCGGCATCAGCGTGCGGTAGCGAGCGCTGTCGAGCAGCGGGTCGATGCACACCGTGCGCGTCGGGTCGGTGGCAAAGCATTCAGCGGCACTGGTGGCGTCCAGGCCATAAGGTGCCAGCAAGCAGAGTGCTTCGCTGGAAGGCGTGGCGCCCTGCTCTACCTGCGCGCCCAGGTGCTCCAGCAAAGCAGTCAGGCTGGCATGATCTGCCTCGTTCTCGGTACCGAGCCACACCGGCGGCAGAGTCTCAACTACCGGCACTGATTGCGCCGACGGTGGATTAATCATTTGACCATTGGCGTACTGGTAAAACCCACGCCCGACTTTACGACCGACATACCCGGCCTCCAGCATCTGCCGGGTCAGCGCCGACGGACGATAGCGCGGCTCCTGGTAAAACTGGTTATAGATTGACTCGATCACCGGATGAGAAACGTCCAGGGCCGTAAGGTCAAACAACTCCAGCGGCCCCATGCGAAAGCCCAGGCCCTCACGCAGGATGCGGTCAATCTCGGCTGGCTCGGCAACGCCTTCCTTGAGAATCTGCAGGGCTTCGGTGCTATAGGCGCGACCCGCGTGGTTGATAATGAAACCGGGCGTATCCTTGGCCCGAATACCGCGGTGACCCATGCGCGCCGCCAACGCCTGCAGGCAGTCACCGATCCGCGGATCGCTGGCCAAGCCGTCGATCACCTCCACCACTTTCATCAGCGGCACAGGGTTGAAGAAGTGGAACCCCGCAACTCGCTCGGGGTGCCGACATCCTCGGGCGATGCTGGTCACGGACAGTGACGAGGTATTGGTGGCCAAAACGCAATCGTCGGCGACCACCGCCTCCAACTCGGCCAGCAATGCCTGCTTGGCGTCGAGACGTTCGATGATGGCTTCAACCACCAGATCAACGTTTTTCAACTCCGTCAGAGAAGTCGCTACCCGAAGATGCTCAAGCGTGAACTGCGCGTCGCTGCTGGTGATCTTGCCCTTGCTCACCAGCTTGCCCAGAGTCTGCTCCAGGTTATCGCGGGCTGCCTGGGCAGCGCCTTCGCGATTGTCGAAGAGCATTACCTGTATACCCGCCTGGGCGGCAATCTGGGCAATGCCGGTGCCCATCACTCCGGCACCGACGATGGCCATATGGTTGATCACGAGTGTCATGAGTCATTCCCCTGCAAAGCTGGCTTTACGCTTTTCCAGAAAGGCGCGAGCGCCCTCTTTCTGGTCCTTCGAGTCGAACAGCAACTGGAACGCCTTGCGCTCCAGGACCAAAGCGCTGTTCAGCGACATATCGGCACCCGCCAGCATGACCTCCTTGATCTGCGCCACCGCCAGTGGCGGCAACGCGGCGATTTCTGCTGCGAGTTCAAGGGCGCGCGGCAGCGTGCGCTCGTCGCTCACCACCTCGCTGACCATCCCCATGGCGAGTGCTTGAGGCGCCGGGACCAAACAGCCAGTCAGCGCGATACGCATCGCCTGGAACTTGCCGACCGCGCGGATCAGGCGCTGGGTCCCCCCGGCTCCGGGCATCAGGCCCAACTTGACCTCCGGTTGACCGAAGCGCGCCGACTCTCCTGCAACGATGATGTCGCAATGCATCGCCAGCTCACAGCCGCCACCCAGGGCAAAGCCGTTCACCGCGGCGATCACCGGTTTCGGGCAACGACCGATGGCCTCCCACAGGTATTCGGTATGTCGAAGGTACATCTCGATGGGACTGGCGTCGGCGAACTCGCGGATGTCGGCACCGGCTACGAAGCACTGCTCGCCGCCGGTCAGGACGATAGCGCGGACCCGAGCATCAATGGCCAGTGCACGAAAGTGCCTGGCCAATTGCTCGCGGACCGCGCTGTTGAGTGCGTTCTTCGCATCGGGACGCGAGATCCGCACGACTGCGACGGCATCATCGCGGATTTCCAGGGTCACGACTGACTCGTGTCGGGAGCTCATGCTTTCTCCTCAAATTGTGTTTCGCTATACGAAACTAAATACCGAAATAGTGAATTATCATAGATACGGTCTCAAAGATCTGTAAACAAGCAATCGATAAAATTTAATTTAAACGTTATATATCAGCTATTTAAATGACTTTTAAATGTAGTTTGGATTTTAATGAAATAACGAATATAATTTCGTCAGGCGAAACTGTATTTTATTTTCTTGCATTTCTCAGAATCGAGGCTCTAACATGGGACGCAACAAAACCGACCATTCCACAGACAAGATGAGTGGAGCAGATGACATTGGCTTGCTGAGAATGGGCATGCTCGAACCAACAGGCGGGATGAGCGAAGAGGAAAGCAGTGGCCAGTTCGTGACAGCACTGGCTCGTGGACTCGAGCTGATGAGGTGTTTCACGCCGCGCGAGAACGTACTCGGCAATCAGGACCTGGCCCGGATGACCGGGTTGCCCAAGCCGACCGTGACGCGCCTGACCAATACGCTGATGCGTCTTGGATGCCTCAAGCGCGAAGTGCACTCGGGCAAATACCAACTGGATGTCGGTGTGCTCGGATTCGGCTACGCCATGCTATCGAACCTTTCAATTCGCACCGTGGCCCATCCATTGATGGAGGAGTTGGCAAACCACGCTCAGGCCGCCGTCGCCATGGCCGCCCGTGATCGTCTTCAAATGGTCTACCTGGATGTGGTTCAGGGTCAGGGCAACATGACCATGCGGCGACAAATCGGCAGCTACTTGCCGTTGGCACAGAGTTCGGTGGGCCGAGCCTGCCTGGCGGCAATGCCGGAAACAGAGCGGGAGTTTCTGCTCGATCACATTCGCCAGCGTGAAACGGAGCAATGGCCAGCCATCCGCAAGGGGCTGGACAGAGCGTTCAGGGATTTCGCCGACTATGGCTTCTGCCTGTCGATCGGTGAATGGCACCGCGACGTCAACTCCGTTGCAGTGCCGTTGCTGCATCCGCAGTACGGGTTGCTGAGCTTCAACTGCGGTGGACCTAGCTTTCAGCTGCCACGCGAACAGCTCGTGGACGATATCGGACCTCGTCTGATCAACATGGTCAACAACATTGGCGCCGCTGCTCGCTGACACGACGGAGTAACGGCGCCCTAAAAAACCGGCTCGCTTGCGAGCCTCAAGGAGCGCACATGATCCGTGATACCGAAACCCTACAGATTCTGCTGGATTCTCTTCGCCAGTTCGTCAACGAAGCGCTGATTCCGCGCGAAAACGAGGTTGCCGACACCGACAACATCCCGGACGACATCGTTGTGCAAATGCAAGAGATGGGGCTGTTCGGTCTGACCATCCCGGAAGAGTTCGGCGGCATGGGTGTGACCATGGAAGAAGAGGTCAACATCGCCTTCGAACTGGGGCGCACCTCTCCAGCCTTTCGCTCTTACGTCGGCACCAATAACGGCATCGGCTCCATCGGCATTCTGCTCGATGGCAGCCAGGAGCAGAAAACCAGGTACCTGCCAAAACTGGCGACTGGCGAGCTACTCAGTGCCTTCTGTCTGACCGAGCCAGACTCGGGTTCCGATGCCGCTTCGCTGAAAACCACTGCCGTGCGCGATGGCGATCACTACCTCATCAACGGCACCAAGCGTTTCATCACCAACGCACCCCACGCCGACATCTTCACCGTCATGGCGCGCACCAATCCGGACATCAAGGGTTCCGGCGGCATCAGTGCGTTCATCGTAGAGCGCGACACGGCCGGTATCTACCTGGGTAAACCCGATCACAAAATGGGGCACAAAGGCGCTCACACCTGCGACGTCATCTTCGAAAATGTCCGCGTTCCAACCAGCCAATTGATCGGCGGTGTTGAAGGCGTGGGTTTCAAAACCGCCATGAAAGTACTGGATAAAGGTCGCCTGCATATTGCCGCCCTGAGCGTCGGCGCAGCCGAGCGCATGCTGGCGGATTCGCTGCAATACGCAATTGAGCGCAAGCAATTCGGCAAGCCGATCGCCGAGTTCCAACTGATCCAGGCGATGCTCGCCGACAGCAAGGCGGAAATCTACGCGGCACGCTGCATGGTCCTGGATGCGGCACAAAAGCGCGACCTGGGTTTGAACATTGCCACCGAAGCCTCCTGCTCGAAGATGTTCGCCACTGAGATGTGCGGTCGGGTCGCCGACCGCTGCGTACAGATCCATGGCGGTGCCGGGTATGTCAGCGAGTACAGCATTGAGCGTTTCTACCGTGACGTTCGCCTGTTCCGCATCTACGAGGGCACCACCCAGATCCAGCAGCTGGTCATCGCCCGAAACATGATCCGCGACGCTCAAAGCTGAGGCCTCGGGCCTTCAAGCTCTGGCTCAAGCCCCTGTTCCCATAAATACAATAAGGTGACGTGATGGACGCTACTGCTCAGGTCAGTGCAAATACACTGGCCACAACCAACACCTGGGTGCTGGTATTTGTCTTCTGCTTTCTTGGATTGTTGATCGACGGCGCCGACTTGATGCTGCTTTCCTACAGCCTCAGCAGCCTGAAGGCTGAATTTGGCCTGAGCAACGTCGAAGCCGGCAGCCTGGGTAGCTTCACCCTGGCCGGCATGGCCATCGGTGGCATCTACGGTGGCTGGGCCTGCGATCGTTTCGGCCGGGTAAAAACCGTGGTCTGGAGCATCGTGCTATTTTCCGCCGGCACGGCTGTGCTAGGCCTGACGCAAAACTATTGGCAGTTCGCGATCACCCGATTCGTGGCATCACTGGGGATTGGCGCACTGTACGTGGCTTGTAACACGCTGATGGCCGAATACGTACCCACCCGCTACCGCACAACGGTGCTGGGCACCCTGCAAGCAGGCTGGTCGGTGGGCTATATCGTCGCGACGCTGTTGGCCGGCTGGATCTTGCCGAGTCATGGCTGGCGCTGGCTTTTCTACATTGCCATTATCCCGGTGATCCTGGCCGTGGTGATGCAACGTTACGTGCCGGAGCCGCAAGCCTGGATCAACGCTCAGGCCGAGCGCGCCAAGAAAAAAATCGAGGGCATCCAAAAGCCATCCTCCGAAAAGCGCGAGAGCATGTACAAGCTGATCTTCGGTGATCCGCAGGCTCGCCGGATGTTTATCTCCTGGGCCCTGACTGCCGGCTTTCTGCAGTTCGGCTACTACGGTGTGAACAACTGGATGCCGACGTACCTGGAAAGCGAACTGGGCATGAACCTCAAATCCATGACCGGCTACATGGTCGGCACCTACACTGCCATGATCCTTGGCAAGATTCTCGCCGGCCTGGCGGCTGACCGTATCGGTCGCCGTACCGTGTTCGCCTTTGGTGCCTTGGGAACTGCGGTATTCCTACCGGTGATCGTCCTGTTTCAAAGCCCGGAAAACATCCTGTGGATGCTGGTGGTGTTCGGCTTTTTGTATGGCATTCCTTACGGTGTGAACGCCACCTACATGACTGAAAGCTTCGAGGCCAAATTCCGCGGATCCGCCGTTGGCGGCGCCTACAACATCGGGCGTCTGGGCGCAGCGATTGCCCCGGCAGCTATCGGCTTCCTGGCCTCTCACGGCTCGATAGGCGTGGGTTTCATCGTCATGGGTGCTGCCTACTTCGTCTGTGGCGTGATCCCGGCGCTGTTTATCCGGGACAAGCAGTTCGATCCGCAGAAGCAATAGAGTCGGTAACTCGACAATTGAGCAGTAGTCTGTCGGTTCCTCCTGATCCGACTGACCGCTGCTATGTCACATGATCTTTGGCTAATGACTCCACAGCATGCAAGGGCGAAGACTAAAAAGGTATCGCCAATTTCAACCAATACGCATTGCCTTCCGCTCGGTTTCGCACACTTGATTCCTGTTGCCATTTCGCAGTCAAAAACCAACCTTTACTGCTGGCATATTTGATAGATGGGCCTATGGCAAACACATGTCCCTTGTTATTTTCGATACGTTCATAACCACCCACTCCTGGGAAAGGGGCGGCAGATCTGAAGCCAAAGCAACAGCAACGACAGAAGCCACGGCAAGATCAAAAGATCGCAGCCTCGCTTCGCTCGACAGCTCCTACAGGTAATCGGGCGCACACAAATCCTGAGTCCGGCAAAGTTCCAATGTGGGAGCGGGCTTGCTCGCGAAAGCGGACTGACATCTAGCATCGATGTCGACTGACACGGCCTCTTCGCGAGCAAGCCCGCTCCCACAGGTAATCGGGGTCGTGCACAAATCCCGTGTCCGACCAGGCCGGCCGGTAGGCCGCCTCGCTTTGGCTTTTGCGGTGCACGCCCCCTCGAGAGGCCGAGCGCAGGTTCTGCGCAGTGGGCAACCCGGCATGGATGCCGGGTTAGCCGCCCCCGGCCATGGATGGCCGATGGCGGCGGGCCCACGGAGCAGGACCGGAG
>NZ_CABVHQ010000107.1 GCF_902497895.1 Pseudomonas fluorescens | reverse complement strand
CACTTTAGGGTGCGCCGGATAACTTTCAGTGGGTTCGGTTCCTGTCTGACACAGGCGTTGACCGCTGCTCCCATCCAATGCTCCCTTATCGGAGTACGGAAATGACTCAATCAATGCGGTTCTTCCTATCGATCTTCCTCGCGGCTGCATCATTGGCATCGGCTAGTCTCCTAAACAATGCAGGAGCGGCCACCGCCGAGGATCTAAATGCCGACTCTCGGCAAGCGTTGCAAACTCTCTACAAGGCCACTCCATTTTCCGAAACCATCTCGCACAAAGCCAAAGCTGTGCTTGTCTTCCCGAAAATCATCAAGGCGGGTCTTGTATTCGGCGGCAGCTATGGCGAAGGCGTATTAATGAAGGGCACGAAAGTAGCAGATTATTACAACTCCGTTAGCGGGTCATGGGGGCTACAGGCAGGCGCCCAGTCGTATGGCTATGTGGTTTTTCTGATGACCGAAAAAGCTGTGAAATATGTAGGTGAAACCAAGGGTTGGGAAATCGGCGTAGGGCCAACAGTTGTTGTGGTTGATGAAGGGATTGCGAAGAACCTGTCCAGCTCGACGCTGAAAGACGACGCGTACGCGTTCATCTTTGACCAGCAAGGGTTGATGGCGGGGGTCAGCATCGAAGGAACGAAGATTTCCCTGATCAAGCGCTAAATCGGCAGTTGGGCGTCGGGCGAGTGATGGCGACCTAGGCCCACACAAGTATGGTTTTCCATTTAGGTTGGGCAGCCACTCAGTCCTGGCGCACAGGCGCATCAGTACATGAAAAGTGCTCTCGGCCGGAGCACGTTCACAGCACGCCACGACGATCTCTTTTTTTGCCGATTTCTGTCAGACGTAATAGACAGGAATCGGCAAAAAGCAGCCTCTGACAACGAACCCGCCCCTTACACTGTGGTCGAAACAAGTGATGGCATCGCGACTCATTAAATGCCTTGGCCCTGTTTCATTCAAGAGCGAAGCTTGCAATTCACACACTTTAGGGTGCGCCGGATAACTTTCAGTAGGTTCGGATCCTGTCTGGCGCAGGCGCTGACTGCTGCTCCCATCTAATGCTCCCTTGTCGGAGTACGAAAATGACTCAGTCAATGCGGTTCTTCCTATCGATCTTCCTCGCGACGGCATCATTGGCAGCAAGGGTTAAAGGCTGGAGTCAGCATTGAGGGAACGAAGGTTTCCCTGATCAAGCGCTGAAAGCTTGTCCTTCAAGGGCTTTGATCTTTTGAAGCGTGCCGCGTCTGCGCCGTTGAAACACGCTCCAAAGGGTAGCCCCTCTACCAGGGCGCCTTGCGTATAAGCAAGACGCCCGGACTGAGCGCTTACGCCCTTTTTGGCAAGGTGCACAGCGAAGTTTTTAGATTATTGAGCGCTATCACCGTCCTCGCCAAGAAGGCCTTATGAATATTCTAACCACATGTAAGGGTGTTTTTATTCCTCTGGTGCTGTGCGTGGCTGTGCTCCTGGCAATTGTGATTTCCTGCAGTACATTACCGAGGATAGTGCCCGACATGGCTCGCGCTCCCTCTGCGCCCGTGCAACTCGACGGGATACAAGGACCTCTGTCAGCCGAGCGCAGCAAAGCCATTCTGGACCGACTTAAGTCCACCGGCGCAGAAACCAACATCTTCGATGTGCACCTCGCAATCGAAGAATCCATCACCGGTAGCCCACTAACGGAAGGAAACAAAGTCGACTTGCTGCAGGACGGCCCCACCACTTACCAGTCGATGATCAAAGCCGTGGAAGCTGCGCGCGACCACATCAACATGGAGACCTACATCCTCGACGATGATGAGGTCGGCCAGCGCTTCGCCGCCGCACTGATCGCTCAGCAACAAAAAGGCGTACAGGTCAATCTGATCCGTGACAGCGTCGGAACCCTTGGAACACCATCAGCGTTTTTCTCTCGATTGACCGACGCGGGCATCAAGGTGCTGGAGTACAACCCAATCAATCCGGTGACGGCCAACGCGGGCTGGGACGTGAACCAGCGCGACCACCGAAAGCTGCTGATAGTGGACGGCCGTATTGCCTTTCTCGGCGGGATCAACATCAGCGGCGTCTATTCGGGGGGCTCGTTCAGCTCTCACTCGAAGACTCGCCCAAATGGTGATTTGCCTTGGCGCGATACCGACTTGCGCGTCGAGGGGCCCGTGGTTGCAGAACTGCAGAAGCTGTTCATCGGAACCTGGACTACCCAGAAAGGTGAACCACTCGCGGCTCGCCACTACTTTCCGTCACCTGAGCGCAAAGGCAGCGAGGTGGTGCGCGCCATTGGCAGCTCACCAGATGAGCCGTTTAGCCTGATCTATGCCACGCTGATTTCGGCGTTGCATAACGCGCAGACCGAGATATGGCTGACTAACGCCTACTTTGTGCCCGATCCTCAGTTGCTGGCGGCACTCAAGGAGGCGGCAGCACGTGGAGTCGACGTCAAGCTGGTGCTGCCTAGCAGCACCGATTCGTGGCTGGTGCTCCATGCCGGACGCGCCTACTACAGCGATTTGCTGAAGGCCAACGTCAAGCTTTACGAACGCCGTGACGCGCTACTCCACGTCAAGACTGCAGTAATCGATGGCGTGTGGTCGAGTGTCGGCTCCACCAACTTCGACTGGCGCAGCTTCCTGCACAACGATGAAGTTAACGTCGTTGTGCTGGGCACCGGGTTTGGAAAAAAGATGCAGGCGGCATTCATGGCTGATCTGGCCAAGTCGAACGAAATCAAGCTGGAAAAGTGGCAGCGACGCTCGCTCGCTGTGAGAGCCAAAGAGCAGATGGCGCGACTCTGGGAATACTGGCTATAAGTCGAGTGGTGCGTCGCTGGGATGCGCTGTTCTGCGCCCTGATTGGTATGTCACCAACCCAAGCCCAAGAAGCAGCACAAGCTTTGAAAACTCGCAATGTCGCCCTGGCCACAGGTTGTGTCAGTTACTTTGGCTACAGCCGGACACGACAAAGTGGTTTTCAGCATAGTTGGCCACGGCACCAGCGGGCAACCGGGCGACATGGCAAAACCCTCGAATGTCCAAGTGCGAAAAGCACGAAAAAGCGATCGGGAGCCGGCGCGCGAATAGCCCATCATTGGACCTGCATCGGAACGATGCCGTATTTAGACGCCGAATATACGTGTGCAGTCGGCACGGGCGCCAAAGCAACGGGGCTTGCAATGAGGAGGAGTCCATATACAGACAGTCAGTCCGTGAAAAATATGAAAAATGAATCCGTCCCTTTTTCTGCTCATCCGCAGCCCGACGGATGACGCGGCTATCTTTCGACGAATCCGGCGCTGTGTCCTAACCTTGGAGAAGGCCCCGGCGAGGCAACCGGTCTGTGGCCGAAATCATGGATACGAGAAGGACAAGAAGTACAGGGAAGATGGTGGTCGTCAACAAGACGTTCTGTTCATAGTGACCATCCCTGATTGCAATACGTGTGAACGATGCAAGCTGATCGACAGGCCGCGATGACGTCGAGGTGCGTGGCTAATTCAGGATGAACAGGTCCCCTTCCACATCCGTATCGCCGTGTTTACGACTCTCCGCCGCGGAGTCGTAGAGGATCAGCACCTTCTCCAATTGATCCGTAAAGACCACGCTTTCCTCGTCGGACGCGAAACCGCCGCGCCAGCGGAAGACCGTTACCGGACCGTCCTGGTCCATGGTGGGACCCGCCAGGATCAGCAGATCGTCACCGCTAGTGCACAGGTCACGCAAGCCCAGGCCATTTAGCGCGAAGAAGTGCTTGCGGTAGCGGCGTCCATCCGGACCGATCTTCTTAAGCACCAGCGTGTCAGTCGAGGCGTCGTTCAGCTCAGGTTCTATCTCCAGCAACACAGCCCAGCCGCGAAGAACCGGTCCACGCAGCCCTAGCAGAAGACGCGAGCCGATCACCACCAACCCTTCGATATCGAAGCCGTTGTCTTTACCCGGGATACTCAGGAAGTCGCGTAGCTGAGGATCTTCAGCAATTGCCGTGGTCAGGTCGTTACCGACCTCATTGCCATGTAGCTGCGCCGCCGTACGTCCGTCGGCGTCCACCTTCCTGGCGAGTGCATAGCCGTCGTTCTGCCGTACCACAGGGATGCGGGCCAGCAGAAAGCGATTGCCGTCTGCCTCTACCGTCGATAGGCGCTGGATATTCTTCTGTGCAGGAGTGCCGGCCTCGGCCTTCTTTCGCTTCAGGCTATGGGAGCCCACCATCCAGAGGTAACCACTGTCATGGGTATAGGCCAACCCCTCGATATCGATCTCGGCGTCTTGCTTCGGTAGGGGCAGATCCAGATACTCCAGAAGCTGAAACGATTGGTGCTCATCACACCTTACGACGCCGCCCGGCGCAGCAACCTGGATTTTCAGGCGTTCCAGGCTCGTGGTTTCGTCGTTGGCCACCCAAAGTGTGTCGCCAATCTGCTGAGCGACCGAAAGGCCATCGCGCAACGACGCAAACGCCGGATCAAAGCTCAACATCGCAGCATTGCTTCGGTTGCTCATTAGCGGTCTCCCGTCTTTATGGCGTGGCGCGCCGGTCATTCAAAATCAGATTTTCCGCGTCTTCTTCGTCCAGTCCTTGCGCTCGTCCAAGCCGACCGTTCCACCGTTGATGGCTTCGATCACTTCGGTGACGCTGTCCCGATCTGCGTACTTGTTGCAACCGCTCGCATTCCATTTTGCCGCGGCAACGTGCAGGCACCAATCAGGGCTGAGCACCGCGCGCGATCTATAACGAAATCCGGGGCAGCCGGCAGCCACTATTGCAGCCAGATCGTAATATCGCGGTAGCCTTTTTTTCCTGTGAGTTGCAGCAGCCCCCGCCAGCGGTACTTGAAGCTCGCCGGGCAATCGTTAACCAACCGTCCGTCGTATACCGCTTCGCCCAGTTTCTCTTCGTTGTAAGCGTACTCCTTGGGCTCGAGCCGCTCCCTTTGGTTTGAAACGCTTGGGCCATACTTCCGGGAGGCGTTTGGGAGTGTGTAGAGCGATTCCCAATGGATCTTCAGGGCACCGCTTTCGTGGGATGGAGTCGATGCGGATCATTGCGTCAGTCCGCGAATGAACCGGGCACAGCCCTCGGGACCGGACGCAGGCCATTTAACTGTCAACGTTTTTCGCCCGCACGGAAACTCGATGCTGATGGATTCTGCGGCCCAGCCTGAATTTGCGGTTCCAGTATCAAAGTATCAAACGCTGGCAAATTTGTGAGTTGTTGGTCCCAATAACGCGGTAACCATTTGCGTACGACATTGGCATTGATGCCGTGGCTCATCGCGACGCTGGCCACCGAGGCGCCCGTTTTCTGCCTAGACTTGCTCTTGTCCACCGTACGAATGCGCCTCTGAGCAGGGAACTGTACGAAAAACTAAAACAAGAGGAATCTCCCTAAATGTTCAAATCCATATGCAAAGCAATCGTCTGTACCCTTGCCCTGGGCACTATGATCACGGTCATGGCGGCAGCTCCGGTGATCATCAAATTCTCACATGTGGTTGCCGAGCAGACTCCCAAGGGACAAGGCGCATTGCTGTTCAAGAAGCTTGTAGAGGAACGCTTGCCCGGCAAGGTCAAGGTCGATGTCTATCCTAACTCCTCGTTGTTTGGTGACGGCAAGGAGATGGAGGCCCTGCTGCTTGGGGACGTACAAATGATTGCACCGTCACTGGCCAAGTTCGAACAGTATACAAAGACCGTCCAGCTGTTCGATCTGCCTTTTCTGTTTGACGACATCGCCGCCGTTGACCGCTTCCAGCTGAGCCCGCAGGGCCAAGGGCTGCTCAAGTCCATGGAAAGCAAAAACATCACGGGCCTGGCCTATTGGCACAATGGGATGAAGCAGCTATCCGCAAACAAACCGCTGCGTGTTCCCGGTGATGCCCGTGGCCAGAAGTTCCGGGTGCAAGCCTCTGCCGTGCTCGAAGAGCAATTCAAGGCCGTGCGTGCTAATCCGCGCAAGATGAGCTTTGCCGAGGTGTATCAGGGGTTGCAGACCGGTGTAGTCAACGGTGCGGAAAATCCCTACTCGAACATCTACAGCCAGAAGATGCATGAAGTGCAGAAATACATCACCGAATCCAACCACGGTGTGCTTGATTACATGCTGATCACCAACACCAAGTTCTGGAATGGTTTGTCGCCGGATATTCGCAGCGAGCTGGACAAGATCCTGGTTGAGGTCACCGCCCAAGTGAACAAAGAGGCCGAGCAGCTTAACCAGGATGCCAAGCAGAGCATCGTCGCGGCCAAGACCACCGAAATCATCATCCTGACACCTGAGCAACGCGAGCAATGGCGAGTCGCGATGAAGCCGGTCTGGAAAAAATTCGAAGCCGATATCGGCCCTGAGCTGATCACTGCAGCCGAAGCCGCTAACAAGACTCAATGATTAGTCGGCAGGTGCTGCCACCATGGCAACATCTGCCGGTCATCACGCTACAGGAGATGCCATCCATGAATGCCCTTCGGCGCATCTGGGAACACTTCGAGGAGAGTTTCATCGTCTTCCTCCTGGCCGCCATGACATTGGTAACGTTCGTCTACGTCATCCTTAACAACCTATATACCCTTTTCTACCGGCTTGCCGAGAGCTGGGAAGGCGCTAGCGAACCGCTGTTCGCCATGGGCGACCGGGTCATGACGATGGCTCAGGCCATGACCTGGAGCACTTCACTAACCAAAGCTCTGTTTGGCTGGCTGATCTTTTTCGGATTGTCCTACGGAGTGCGCACGGCCGGTCATATCGGCGTTGACGCTCTGGTAAGGCTCGCCAGCAAATCGGTCCAAAAGCGCATTGGCATTATGGCCTGTCTTTGCTGCCTGACCTATGCCGGACTGCTCAGCGTTGCCAGCTTCGAATGGATCCAGACCCTGAGGATCGCGGGTATAGGTGCCGAGGACCTGGGCCACTTCGGCATCATGCAATGGCACATAGGGCTGATTGTCCCTTTAGGTTTCGCACTGGTATTCATCCGCTTCGCTGAAATTCTCGTGCGCATCCTGCAAAACCGTCAGACCGGCCTGGGCCTGGCCGATGAAGCCGCTGATGTAATAAAGCTGACCGAACACGAGGATGACAAGTAATGACCATTGCCTTCCTGTTCACGACACTGTTCGTACTGATGTTCATGGGCATCCCCATTGCTATTTCCCTGGGATTGGCAGGCTCGATGACCATCGTTTTTTTCAGTCCGGACTCCGTACGTTCTCTGGCGATCAAACTGTTCGAGACGTCGGAGCACTACACACTGCTGGCCATTCCGTTTTTCCTGCTTGCGGGCGCCTTCATGACCACCGGTGGCGTCGCACGACGGCTAATCGACTTTGCCAACGCCTGCGTCGGTCATATCCGTGGTGGTCTGGCCATTGCCGCAGTATTGGCCTGCATGCTGTTTGCTGCCCTTTCCGGCTCCAGCCCGGCTACTGTGGCGGCAGTAGGTTCCATTGCCATTGCCGGCATGGTCCGCTCAGGTTATCCGCAAGCATTTGGCGCAGGGATCGTCTGCAATGCCGGAACCTTGGGCATCCTGATACCACCCTCGATCGTGATGGTGGTCTACGCCGCCGCCACCGAAACTTCCGTAGGCAAATTATTCATGGCGGGCGTGATACCCGGTTTGTTGCTGGGTTTTGCGCTGATGGTGGCGATCTACATCGTTGCCGTTAAGAAAAACTTGCCCGCCATGCCGCGTGCGACGCTCCGCGAATTACTTGGCACAGCTCGCCAGGCGATCTGGGGTCTATTGCTGATGCTCATTATTCTGGGAGGCATTTACTCCGGGATGTTTACCCCGACTGAGGCTGCGGCTGTGGCTGCCGTGTATTCAGCATTCATCGCCTTGTTCGTCTACAAGGATCTGACGTTTCGTGAAGCACCTAAAGTCCTGCTGGACTCTGCCAAGCTGAGCATCATGCTGATGTTCATCATTGCGAACGCCATGCTCTTTGCCCACGTTTTGACCACCGAACAATTACCACAGCAAATCACCGCCTGGGTCATCGAAGCGGGTCTGACACCGGTGACCTTCTTGCTAGTAGTGAACATTGTTTTGTTGATTGCAGGCGCCTTTATGGAACCCTCGGCCATCATCCTGATCCTGGCACCGATCCTCTTCCCCATTGCAATGAAGCTCGGCATCGACCCGATTCATCTTGGCATCATCATGGTGGTCAATCTGGAGATCGGCTTGATCACGCCACCGGTGGGTCTGAATCTGTTCGTCACCTCCGCTGTGACAGGTATGACTTTGCCTGCAACCATAAAAGCAGCCATGCCTTGGCTAATGATATTACTGCTGTTCCTGATCCTGATTACCTACGTACCCTGGATCTCACTGGTTCTACCAAACTGGCTGGGCATGAGTTGATGCCATCCCTTTTGGTACTGGGAGTTGGCCATATTAAACAGGACGGTGTTGAGCCCTCAGACTGGTCGGAGAAAGTGACGCCGCGCGCTCATGACGGAAACTCCACCACCACGCCGGTGGTGTACCCGGCTTCCGTGAGAGGCAGCAACCGGCCGAGAGTGTGTAAAAACTCTAAATCAGTTTTTCTATAGCGACGCAAGGAGACCGTGCTCAGGTTTTGTAACTGATCAAGGCCCGAACGTTTCCAAGAACAGTTGAAACGGCTTAGCAGCCTCTTAGATTCCTTTAGATGGGTAAAAATACCAGTTTTTGCACCGTTATCGCCTTCATCAAGCTAGTGGTGCCGATGATTTTCATGACCCGTTTCAGGTTGTAGGCGAGCACGTTCAAGCTCATCTCGGCACTCACCCCGGCAAGCTTTCGGGTCAGGAAGTGCGTCGCACCCATCCATTGTTTGAGCGTCTCGAAGGGATGCTAAAGCGTCCGTTTTCGGACTCGCATCATCTCCGGCGCGTTGCTCAACCGGCTCTGCATTTCTTCAAGTATTGCTTCATGCTCCCAGCGCCGGACTCGCCGCTCCGTGCTCGGTGTACATTGCGATTTCAGTGAGCAGCCTTGGCATTTGGAACTCCAGTAACGGTACAACTTCAGGCCTTTTTCAACGGTGGAATAACGCCAAATTAGCGTCTGTCCGGCTGGGCAGATGTATTCGTTTTTCACCGCGTCATAGATGAAGGCGTCGTTATTGAAACGCCCATCAGCCTTGGCTCCGGAGGTCATCGGTTTGGGCACATAGGCGGTGATGTTTGCATTTCGACACACGAGGATTTCTTCGCTTTTGAAGTAACCTCGGTCAGCCACTACCCACAACGTTTCTGACGCCATCGCCTCGCGGGCCTGCTTGGCCATCGAGCAGAGTTGATCGCGGTCGGAGCCGACGTTAGTGACCTCATGCGCAACGATCAAATGGTGCTGGGTATCGACCGCTGTTTGTACGTTATAGCCGACGATTCCGGTGCCGCGCGGCATAGAAATAGTCGCAGCTCACAGTATGTCGTCCGGATCACTTCAACCGGTCCCGCGGGCCATATGTCACAGGAATAGAAGCTCAGGGGTCCACAGTGACCGCAGACATGGTCAGTCGCGACGCTTTGGCTAAGCGTTCACGCAGATGGCTAATGTCGATCAGATGGACTCAGTTCCATCGGTGAATTTTACGTAAATTTTACGGGCAGCCATATTGAGTCAATTGATACTGTGCGGTGCTCATCAGCCAGGCGTCTTTTATGTCCATTGCAGTACTGCAGCTTATCGGATTTATCCTGGGTATTTTTTTGATCACGTTGGCCGTGAGCATGGTGATTCCCATGTTTACACTGGTGGTTTATGACCGCAGTGATGATCTGTCGGCGTTTCTATGGTCGAGCCTGATCACGTTCGTCTGTGGGCTGGCGCTGATTATTCGCGGGCGTCCAGAGGTTGCCCAACTTCGTTCACGAGATATGTACCTGTTGACCACGGCCAGTTGGGTTGTCGTCTGCGCCTTTGCGGCTTTGCCGATGGTGCTCATCCGTCACATCAGCTATACCGATGCATTTTTTGAAACGATGTCCGGCATCACCACCACCGGCTCGACGATTTTGACGGGGCTGGATACCGCGTCACCAGGATTACTGATTTGGCGCTCGATGCTGCACTGGCTCGGGGGAATTGGTTTTATCGGCATGGCAGTGGCGATTTTGCCTTTGTTGCGAGTCGGCGGCATGCGTTTGTTTCAGACAGAATCTTCAGACTGGTCAGAGAAAGT
>NZ_CABVHQ010000106.1 GCF_902497895.1 Pseudomonas fluorescens | reverse complement strand
CACGCCAACCCGTGTGCCCGGCCAGTGCCGCGTAGGGCACGTCTTCGCAGCGGCACACCAGGGTATCGGCCTGGGCCAGCGACTTGAGTTGCGGGTCGAGGGCGAAGGTTTTGTTCAGGGCATTGGCGAAACCCTGCCAGCGGGCACGGCGCGGCCACAATTGTCGGGCTGCCTGGTAGTCACCGACGGCGGCATGGCCAGCGATCGCGCCTTCGACCAATGCCAGTTCACTGCCACCCAAGCCGGTGCATTCGCCCGCCGCGTAGTGATCGGCGCGGCTGCTGGCCTGCCAGGCATCGACCGCGAGCGCCTGGCCATCGAGGGCGCAATCCAGGGCCTGGCCGAGCAGGGTGTTGGGAATCAGGCCGAAGCCGCAGGCCAGGCGATCGCAGGCCAGCTCGACGATTTTTCCCTGCTGTTGCAGGCGCACGCCTTCCAGTCGTTCATTGCCCAGGGCGGCCAATACGTGGGTCCCGGTACGATAATGGCGGTCAAACAAAGTCAACGACTGCATCAGCTTATTGGGCCAGCGTGGCAGTTGCGCGGCGAAGCCGGCGACGGCGGCCGTGGAGGCTTGCTCGGCAATTCGCCGGACCTGCGCACCGTGTTTTTTCGCGGTGGCGGCGCTGGCCAGCAATATTGGCCCGCTGCCGGCGATCACCAGGCGTTCGCCGTGCACCGGCAGGCCGCTCTTGATCAGCGCCTGGAGGCCGCCCGCGCCAGTCACCCCGGGCAGCGTCCAGCCAGGGAAGGGCAGGAGCAACTCGCGGGCGCCGGTGCACAAAATCAGTTTGTCGTAAGTGATCAGCCAGCCGCGATCGGGGTCTTCGACCAGCAGTTGTTTAGGGCCGGCGCAGGCGATCACCCGGGTGCCGGAGTGGTGATGGATGTTGCTGCAGGCTTCGAGTTTTTCGCGCAGGCGGCGCGCCTGATTCGGCAGGCTGGCCTGGGGGCCGTCGCGCCAGATTTGCCCGCCCGGCAACGGGTTGTCATCGAGCAGGACGATGTGTGCAGTGCTGGGTGCCGCGGCGAGGGCGGCGGCCATGCCGGCGGGCCCGGCCCCGATGATCAGCAGGTCGGCGTATTCGCTCATGCTTGAGTCTCCACGTGCATGCCGTCACGGCACAGGGTCTGGCAGGCCAGGCGCCGTCGACCGTCGATGGTCACCCGGCATTCCTGGCAGATGCCCATGCCGCACAGCGGTGCGCGGCGCTGGCCGCTAACCGAGGTACGACTGCAGCCGTCGCCGCCCAAGGCTAAAGCGGCAGCGACGCTGGTGCCCTCGGCAACACGCAGGGCACGGCCGTCCAGCATCAATTCAGGCATAGAGGGGCTCCCCGAGAAAACGTTGCGGCAGATAAGGTTGCACGGCCAGCGGCGGCGTTTCGTCGAACAATTGCGCGACCAGCAAGTCGGCGGTGCCGGGTGCGGTGGTGACGCCCAGACCCTCGTGGCCGACTGCCAGCCATAAGCCTTGGCGTTGCGGGTGCTGGCCCACCAGCGGCAGGCCGTCCGGGCTGGCGGCGCGAAGTCCGGTCCACGCACGGATGCCGTTGAGCTGAGCCAGGCCCGGCATGTAGGAGGTGGCACGCTTGAGCATTTTCGCCAGCATCCAGCCTTCGACCTGCGGGTCGGTGGTGCCGAACTGCCGCGAGGCGCCGATGAACAATTGCCCGGTCGGTCGCGGCTGAATGTTGCAGGCCGTCGAAGGGCCGCTGGCGTTGTGGGCGCTGGTGACGTAGCCGAGTTCCACCAGGGTATGAGTGACTTTTCCCGGGTAACGGTCGGTGATCAGCAAGTGGCCTTTCTTCGGCTCGATTGGCAACTCCGGGCACAGCTCGTTGGCCTGGATGCCGTTGGCCAGCACCACCGCCTCGGCGCTCAGCCAGTGGCCATCGTCGAGTCGCACGCGGTGGCCATCGACTTCGTTGACCCGCGCCCGGCGCTGGCTGATGTTCGGTGTTTCGAGCATCCAGCGTGCAGTTGCCGGGGCATAGAGAATGCCGTCGCCATTGATCAACAGCCCACCTTCCAGGCCTTCGCGCAACTCTGGTTCGCGCTGGCGCAAGGCACTGCTGGCGATCAACTCGCAGGCCACTCCCTGTGCCTGCAATTTGTGGTACTTGCTTTGGGCGACCGCCATTTCTTCGGCATTCGCCGCCAGCCACAGGGTGCCGTTGCTGCGGTAGGCGCAGCCGTCGGGCAAGGCCGGCGCCTGTTCGCGCCAGCGTTGCAGGGAGTATTGGCTCAGGGCCAGCTCTGCCGGATTGTCGTCGAGGACCAGCAAGTGGCCCATGCCCGCCGCCGTAGCGCCGGGCAGGCCGGCGTCGAGCACCAATACCCGCAGGCCGCGACGGGCCAGCGCCTGGGCGCAGGCGGCGCCGATAATGCCGGCGCCGATTACGATTACATCGGCCACCCGGCCCTCGCTCACGGGCGAATGCCCCAGGCGAACGGGTCGTCCTGTTCGATGATCAGGCTGGCTTCGGCGCTGATATAGGCGCGGCCGCGAATCGTCGGCACGATGCGCTCGCCCTGGGTTTCGTAGGAGCCTTCGAATTCGCTGCCGATGACACTGGCCTGGCGCCAGATCTGTCCTGGCGCAAGCTTGCCGTCGGCCGCCAGGCACGCCAGTTTGGCGCTGGTGCCGGTGCCGCAGGGCGAGCGGTCGTAGGCCTTGCCGGGGCACAGCACGAAGTTGCGGCTATCGGCCTGCGGGTCATCGGCGAACAGTTCGACATGGTCGATCAACCCGCCGTCTTCGCCGCGGATCCCCTGGACCTCCAGCGCCTGCTGCACGGCGAAGGTATAGGCAGTCAGGGCCTCGAGGTTGTCGCCGGCAATGTGCAGACCATGCTCGGCGATCAGGAAGAACCAGTTACCGCCCCAGGCGATATCGCCGACCACCTGGCCAACACCCGGTACCTGCAGCGTCAGCGCCTTGCGGTAACGGTAGGCCGGGACGTTGCGCACGCTGACCGAACGGTCTTCGTGCAGGGTCGCCTGCACCGTCCCCACCGGTGTCTCGATGCTATGCACGCCGGGGCCGATCCTGCCCAGGTGCGCCAGCGATGCCACCAGGCCGATGGTGCCGTGGCCGCACATGCCGAGGTAGCCGCTGTTGTTGAAGAAAATCACTCCGGCACAGGCGGTCGGGTCCACCGGCTCACAGAGCAGTGCGCCGACCAATACGTCGCTGCCCCGTGGTTCCAGTACACAGGCGGCGCGCCACTGGTCGTGATGGTCGGCCAGCCGCTGGCGACGTTCGGCCATGCCGCCGCTGCCCAGGTCAGGAAAGCCGGCGGTGACCAGACGGGTGGGTTCGCCGCCGGTGTGGGAATCGATCACGGTGATGCGTTTCATGGGAGGGCCACGTCCGTTCAGATGAGTGAACGAAAGAGTGGCCTCTACAAGGGCTTGCCGGCTTGATGGATTTATCCAGGGCTGATGACGAAATCGGCACAGTGGGTGGAACGGTCAGTGGCTATGAGGCAGGTGCTCGAACAGGGTCTTGCAGACCCCGGCAATGTGCTCGTCGAGCAACTTCACCGCGAGATCCACGTCACCGGCGCGACAGGCCGCAAGGATTTGCCGGTGTTCATGATCGGCGCGTTCCTTGCCGGCCGAGAGGCTCATCTGCATGCGCAGGTAGCGCTCCAGCTTGTCGTTGACCGAGCGGATCAGGCTGACCAGGAATGGTCGCTGCGCCGGTTCGTAGAGGCAGGCGTGCAGTTCCCAGTTGAGCTCGGCCCAGCGTCCCACGTCATCTTCGCCGATGAACTCCTGACAAATCCGTTCGGCACGGGCGAAGGTTTCTTCGGTCATGTTCGGAATGGCCAGGCGCAGCACCTTGTCTTCGAGCAACATGCGCACTTCGAACATCTGCGCCAGTTCCGCATCGGAAACGCGTGTGACCATCGCCCCGCGATTACGCTGGAACATCACCAGGCCCTCGGCTTCCAGGCGCTTGAGCGCCTCACGCACCGGGATCTTGCTGACATTGAACTGGCGAGCGATATCGTCCTGGCGAATCGGTTCGTCCTCGGCGAAATGCCCGGCGACGATAGCATCGCGCAGATGCCGGGTGATGATCTCCGAAGTCGAAGGCGAATTGCCCAGGTCCGGTGCGTTGAGTCTAGGTAGAGTCACGGTGATGGTCGTTCGAAGGGATTTGTGAATATGGTATACGAATTCATCCCGAGGGTTGCCCTCGACTGTGCTGCCCAGCCGATCATCGGTGACAACGGGCGGCTATCACCTTACTCGTTCCGAAAAGCCCGCAGCTGAATATCTTCCAGGAGCGGGCACTTCGGTAGGGTTACGACAACTCCGAAGCCGTTGACCGGCACTTCCTTATTGCCAAACCAGGCGTCGAAGGTACGGTAGAACTTCGAGATCGCCTTGGCCCCGACTTTCCAGCCGTCAGGGTCAAGCGCTCGCGATTTTCCGCGGAATCCATGATCGCATCCGGGCCGGACAGATTGATCGCCGCGACCGCCTCGCCACGGTGGTCGCGAATACCGGTGGCGATGATGGTGGAGTAGTAGTCAGGTGCTGACTCAGCTGAATGGCGTCAGCGAATAACGAATAACGAGTAACGATGTCGAGCTTTGCCCAGATAGGGTTTTACGAGTAAACAGTGGAGAGTAATGACTGAGCTGTAGGAGAAAGCTTACAGAGTCTCAGGATAAGTATTTCCCAGGTTTAGGTTTTGTATTTCAGTGCTTGTAAGTAACTTCTGAAATTTTTTTGAATTCTTGACGAATTGTCTCAATTCGAACTAGATTTGCGGTGCCGGTTGAGTTGAACTCAAAAAAACCTGCGAAAAAAAGTGGCACTATGTACTTGAAGAGAAACTGCGAGAATTTCAAATGCCAGCTTAAACTCATGGGGTTGAGTTGTGATGGGGATAGATAAATCAATACATCGGATAAAAAATATTATAAGTGGGCGCAGTTTTTGGTCCTTAAGCTTTAAATGCACCAATCACAGCTACCAAATTTGATAGGTGCGACGATCTCAGTGCGAGGTTATAAAATCTCACTTCAAATAGCGGACTTAATTTCCTGTCAAC
This sequence comes from Pseudomonas fluorescens, assembly GCF_902497895.1. Classification (GTDB taxonomy): domain Bacteria; phylum Pseudomonadota; class Gammaproteobacteria; order Pseudomonadales; family Pseudomonadaceae; genus Aquipseudomonas; species Aquipseudomonas fluorescens_BP. The sequence continues at coordinate 5,799 of NZ_CABVHQ010000106.1, read as the reverse complement.
TTCATTGGCGGAGAGCCTTATGGTACAACAAATCGAAAATCGTAAAATCCGTTGTCAGCGGTGTGAACTTGAGTGGCTAACGATCGAGCTGAAAAAATAACAAAACTTGAAACCCCTCTTGTTTGAGATATCTGCAAGAGTATGTATTGCGTGTGCCAAGTAAGCCGCGCGCAGGTGATTTGCATGGAACTATCACCTGATTGCATATTTGGTATTTCGATTGAAATTTTCCTGAAATTGGGGACGTCTCTTGAACTCTGTGATTTTATTTGCACCTGCGGAAAATTCTGCTTCAGCACTCGGAAGATGAATGGCTAAGCGTGTTGGGAAACAACGCTCTGATTTATAGCGACCTGTCTGCCAAGGATTTGCTGACAAAACAATTTCCCGCCATGTCCGCTGCGTTCCGGCTCTATACAAATTTCAACGACTCGGCCGTCGTCGAACTGGATGCACTGGCCGCTGCAAAAAAACTTGGCACGAACACAATTGTCGCGCTAGCGGAAGTCGATCTATTGAGAGTTGCGCGTATCAAAGACCGACTCAGTGGTTCGGTGACGCGTTACGAAGAGATGACCTTGCTTTATCGGGATAAATTCCTGATGAAGCAAAAACTGGCGGAACATGGCATCCGCATCAATCCCATGTCGGTGATCCGCTCCGCTTGCGAGATCAACGACTTCGTTGAGCAGTATGGTTATCCGGTGGTGGTGAAGCCCCGTGACGGCCGCGGATCGGGTGGCGTACGAGTGCTACGCGATAAACCTGATCTGCTCGGGTATCTGCAAGAACATAACAGCACAACCCTGCACAATCTGATGGTAGAAAAATACATCGATGCGCCGCTGTTGAACGTCAATGGGCTATATATTGACGGCAGGCCGGTGATTATTTCGCCTGTGCGATCAACGGTGACCTGCCTTGATTTTCTGGATGGGAAAAGTCTCGGCTTCCAGATGTTGGCCGAAAGCAACCCGCTTCACGAACAATGCGTGAAGCTGACCAGAAGCATCGTTGAACACGCGCTACCCCGACTCGGCACAATGCTGTTTCATCTAGAGGTTTTTCTGGACGCAGAGAACCTGATCGTCTGCGAAATCGCCTGCCGCCTTGGCGGCTGCAGCGTCAACCAGGAATTGACCGAAGCATACGGCGTGAATCCACGCTTGACCCTGATTGATGCCGAGCGGGGCGGGAAATCGGCATCGCTCAAGGAGCTGATCACACCGCGACGCTTGCTTGGACAGCTCAACATTCCGCCTCGCAGAGGCAAGTTGATTGAGTTTGCGGAACACATCGATTTACCCTTCCTTCGCTATTGCTCGGTCATGGCGAAAAGGGGAATGGACTATTCCGGGATGAAGATGACCAATGGCGAAATCGTCTCCGCCATTGTCGAGGGCAATAGCGAAAAAGCCGTCAGCGATAATCTCGCGCAACTAGATAACTGGGTCAGGGACGCATTTATCTGGGAATAACTGAATCATCCCCCCGTTCCATTAAAAGAAGACGAAAGACAACCGCCACCCGCGTTTGCCTTTCGTTAGATGCTGGCTGACGGTCACCCTCGTCAACCTGCGTATTGTCGCGTGTCATGATCTGACATGAAGACGCAAACCAGAAGGCGTTATCGCGCCTCATGGAAAAAAACCGGTCTAAGGATAGATATGGGAAAGGTAGCAGTTGTTGGGATGGGTTATAGCGGTGCAATTATTGTGGAGCGATTGAAACACCTGACGCCGGCGCTGAAAATTGACGTATACGATACAACCGGCAGCACCGGATCCGGCCAGGCCTATCAACAGGATATTCTGAGCAATCTGGTCAACCGCCCTGCCAATCTGATGTATCTGCGAGAACATGGCGACTTCAAACAATGGTTGCAGGAGTGTCGCGTAACGCAAGCCAATGCCTATCAGCCAAGACCGGTGTTCGGCAAGTTCATTGAAGAGGCGCTGAAATCGTCTCTGCGTAAGCACACATCCATCCAGTATTACCGCGAGCGCGTGACCGGAATGGCAGCGGAACGGGGGCGCTATTCCCTGAAAACAGCCACCGGCGAGCGTGCGGGATACAACGCCGTGGTGCTGGCAACCGGCAACGCCGAGCCGACCGATATCTATCGACTCAAGGGCGCCCCGGGCTACATCAACAATCCCTATCCGACGACAAACCTTGCTGATATCCGTTCGGACAGTATTGGCGTGCTTGGCAATCAGTTATCGGCTATCGATGCAGCGCTTACCTTGCTCGACGCCAATCGTGACAACCGCGTAACGATGCTGACCCGCAGCAGCAAGATTCCCAACTACAGCGAGCACTATCATCCGCGCCCGCTCAAGGTGCTGAATGAGAATAATCTCAAGCAACGACTGCGCCGCGGCGGCTCCGCACTGAAAACAGTGCAGGCTATGTTCGACGAGGAATTGGCCGCGCAAGGCATCAACGTCAACATCAAGGACTTGATGCGCGATCACACCCAGGCCTCGGTTGCCCGAGAGGCGATCTACTCGGTGTTCTCGTCGACCAATCTGATCGTGCCAATGATCTGGAATCTGTTATCCGAGCACGATAGAAAAGTTTTCGTCGGGAGATTCAGGAGCGGCTGGCGGCAGCTGCGAGTGCCGATTCCCAAGGAGAACTGGATCAAGATCCACCAACATATTCGCTCCGGAAGGCTGGTCTGTCGAACCGGATTGGCCGATGTCAGTGTCACAAGGGATCGGTTCCTGGCACGGGGGCGCTATTTCGAATGCTCATTTTCCAATCTGGTCAACGCGACCGGCGCAGGCGATGCGATGGAAGGCGCGCTATACAAAAACCTGGCTGCATCCGGAATGTGCATCCAGCATCAGTATGGCGGAATCGATGTGCGCTATGACGACTGTCGGGTTATCAACAAACAGGGGCCGTCTAATATATTTGCGATCGGCGCACCCACCGCAGGAGTGTTCTACGCCGTCAGCAATATCGATGTCCTGCAGATGCAGGCGGAAATTATATACAAAAATCTTCGCGCATTAGACACCTGAGAAACCATGAAAACCTTATTGTGTTTGTTGATTGCCACCGTGGTCGGCACCGCGCTGCAATATGCCGGTGTCCCCCATGGCCTTTTGCTTGGCTCGATACTCGCGACCGCGGTAATCGTCAGCAACGTGCGCTTTTCTCCCACGCTGCGCTTTGGCCTTGGCTACGTGCAAATTGTGTTGGGGATCGCCACCGGCCTGATGTTCGAGTCGTGGGACAGCCAGACGGTGGCCGCCATGTTGCCCAGCCTGGGCTTCCTACTGCTGTGCTTGATGGCGCAGATCGCCGTGGCCGGTTTCTGGCTGCTCAGAGTCTCGGGATGGAATCTGAAAGATTCCCTGTTGGCCGTCTACCCGGGCGCACTCGCTGCAGTGTTCGATTTGCTGGAGTCCGAGCGTGCGTCCAGCAAGGTGATCGTCGTGCACCTGGTCCGACTGTTGTCGATCACCGTGCTGGTCAGTTTTTGCATTCCCGGGCATACCGATGTGGCGCTTGGTGAGAGCAGCCCGCTGGTCATGAGCACACTACTGACACTGCTGTCGCTGATCGTCCTGTGCATTTTGCTCGGCCGCTTGTTGTTGGGCGTCGGCGTCCCTGCACCGTTCATGCTCACAGCGATCGTCGCCACCGGCGTCTATATCAAGATGGGCTATCTCCAGGCATTCCACATGCCGCAGTGGAGTGTCGATTGCGCCGCGGTAATCCTCGGTGTGCTGATCGGATCGAAATTCAAGGAAATCACCCTGGTGGAGCTTGTTCGCCACGGACGGGCCGGGCTGATTTCCGTAGCACTGATGTTGCTGATCGCAGCGGCGTTTGCCGGGGTGGCCGGGCAGGTCCTGGGCAACGATCCCTTGTCGTTGTGGATGGCGTATATGCCTGGCGCTATCGAGACCATTGCTATCGTCGCGTTCAGTGGCGGGCTGAACGTTGTGTTCATCTTGTCTCATCATCTGGTGCGGATGGTCGTGTTGCACTTTGCGCCAGCCTTGATCGTGCAGGCGCGTCGCTGGCACGAAAATGTCTGATCAGACAAAGCACCTATTGCCACGTCGTTTTTCGGTTTTGAAGTTCACGCTTATGGAGTCCGAATCTAGCCTTTCGGGTCGTGAAGCTTGGGCTGAGGTGATGTGCTGAATGGCTAATACTCCGTTTAACCGTCCAATATTGATCGGGTTTCTGTTGGCCGTCATTTCAGCCGTTTGCTTTGGCAGTGGGTTTGGCTTTAGTGGGTGAGGTGTGGGCAGCGTTCAGCTTCGATGTGCTTGGAGTCATCGCTGGTGTAGGAACGGCAGTCGCGCTGGCCGCACGCTTTTTGCTCACTGAGCGGGGTCTTCTATAATCACAGCGCAGGTTATGATCGTTAAATATAAATTACGACGCAGCCTCACTGACTCCATATCCATAACGGATACCTCAAAAACTTCGACAAGTGAGGCGGCGGCTCAGGGAGGTAGTTAAGATTAAACGCTATCTCCAGCCCACCTGAGCTAAGTCAGCTATCTGCGATCAGGCCTGTGCTACGTTGCAGAATTATTGGTTGACGGTGGTACGACGATGAAAATGTTTGCAGGACTCGGTTTGGCGTTCTTGCTCATTTCGGGCTGCACCACTGGCGAACATCCAGCGCCTGAGGGCGCCGTACCCATCGCGGCGAAAGGCCAGACTGCGCCGCGGGTGAAAGTCGGGGTCTCTGAAAAGGACAAGAATCTGGCGCGAGCCAAGGCTCTGACAGGGTTGGAAGGGAAGGGCTGGGATTTTGAGCCGCTTTACGGAACGGCCGCCGATCAGAGCGGGCGGGACCTCGCGGTGTGTGGCAAGGCCAGGCAACACAGTGCCCAGGCAACGGCCTATTTTGCTTATTACAACGGCGAATTGATTCTGTGGGATGAAACAGAAACCCATGGCACCAGCGTGGAGAATCAGTTCCTGTCGTTAATCTGTTCCTATGGGTGAGGTCGCTGTCGTCGGTCGCCGGTTTCAGCGATGGGTGGACGTCTATATAAAGCCATGTCAAATCCAGACTGGGTGTTGGCGGTTTCTCGAGGCAACAACGGTCCGCGTCAAGGAGGAGTGCCAGCAATCAGGGTTCTGCAATCGGGAGTCATCTGCACCGAGAATCAGCAGCGAATGGCGGGGCGGCTTAACGCCAGAAAGGTCATTACCTTGCAGGCAAGCCACACATCCCTGGCCTCGAAGCCGGTGGAGGTGGCAGCACTGATCGATGAAGCTGCAACGGAGCTGGAGTCGTTCATTGCTCCGAGCTGATTGCTCTTCTATATAGAAGGAGCAAAAACCGGCGCTTTTCGGGCTTTTTCAGGTTTATCGATAGAATGCCTCAATTAGTGGTTGACGGCAGATCCTGGAAGTCTATAATTCGCCCCACTTCCGGCGCAGTCGAAACGGAAAACTCCTTGGTAAACAAAGAGTTACGCAGTTTTCGGCAGCGAGTTGCTTCAGTTCATCGAAGCCCAGAAGGAGTTGATAAGGTCGTGTTGTTTGGCCCTATTAATGATTCGATCCACTCGGTCGAAAGCGGTGTAAAACAGGTGTTGACAGCAGCGGGTAACGCTGTAGAATTCGCCTCCCGCTAACGAGTGATCGGAAGCGCCAAGTGGTTGAAGTTACAAAGGAAACTTTGAAAACTTCGGAAAATAACCGCTTGACAGCAGCAGAGGAAAGCGTAGAATGCGCGCCTCGGTTGAGACGAAAGATCTTAACCAACCGCTCTTTAACAACTGAATCAAGCAATTCGTGTGGGTGCTTGTG
>NZ_CABVHQ010000105.1 GCF_902497895.1 Pseudomonas fluorescens | reverse complement strand
TTCAGACCGGGAAGTACAGACCGACATGGTATGTCTCCTCTTTTGGAAGCTCGATCAGACGCAAGGCCGGGAGATCTTCAGACCGGGAAGTACAGACCGACATGGTATGTCTCCTCTTTTGGAAGCTCGATCAGACGCAAGGCCGGGAGATCTTCAGACCGGGAAGTACAGACCGACATGGTATGTCTCCTCTTTTGGAAGGTTGAGCGGCACCAGGCCGGTCAGGCGTTCGATCCGTTGCAAGGTCTCGGTGATGCCCTGTACGGTCGGGCAGCCGAGGACGAACCACATGTTCCAGGCGTGTTCGCGACGGTAGTTGTGGGCCACTTCAGGCATGCCATGCAGCTGTTCGGCGACTTCCTCGAAACGCTCTTCCGGGACCGCCAGCGCGGCCAGGGTGAAAGCGCCGCCCAAGCGCTCGATATCGAACATCGGGCCGAAGCGTGTGAGGACGCCGTCCTCGAGCAAAGCATGCAGGCGGTCGAGCAGTTCGCTGCTGCTGCTCCCGAGTTCCTCGGCCAGTACCCGCCAGGGATGACGCACCAGTGGCAGGCCCAATTGCAGTCGATTGATCAGCCGCCGGTCGAGATCATCCACGACGTGGCACTCCTGTCGACGAAGGGGCAAAACGCCCGCCGCACTGCTTGAACATCTGGGTGCTGAACAGCAGTTGATGGGGCAGATCACTCAGCAGATGTTCTTCGAGCAACGCCTGGATCTGGGCCTCGACCCGATCCCGTTGTCGACCGTGAATCATGCAGAACAGGTTGTATCGCCAGTCCGGCAAGCGCCGTGGTCGTTGGTAGCAGAGGGTAATCCCGGGCACGCGTCCCAGCCGTTGGCCGACCTCATCGATCAGCGCGTCCGGAACATCCAGCACCAGCATCGCGTTGGCGGCAAAACCCAGCGCGCGATGGTTGAGCACCAGACCCATGCGGCGGAACATTCCTTGCTCGTTCCACTGGCGCATTTGTTCGAGCACCTGGGGTTCGTCAGCCTTTATCCGTTCGGCGAGGTCCTGATAGGGGCGCGATACCAGCGGCAACCCGGCTTCGAGGTGTCGGCGCAGTGCGAGCACTTGTTTCGGGTTCAATCCAGGTTTCATGGGCGTTCTCCCAGGGCAAAGCCCAGGTCGATGCGGTAAGCGGTGAGCATCGGCAGATCCAGCGCCGTGAGGCCGGTGTCTTGCTCCAGTTCGTCGAGAATTCGCTCGATGTGCGGGCGATCGGGACCGGTCAGCACGAACCACAGGTTGTAGTGATGTTCGCGGGCATAGTTGTGATTGACCTCGGGATACTGGCTGACCCGGGCGGCCACCTGTTGCAGGCGATCGGCGGGTACGGCCAGGGCGGCGAGGGTGCTGGCGCCGGCGCGGCTGTGTTCGAACACCGGGCCGATTCGTGACAGGGTGCCGGCCAGTGCCAGGTGTTGCAGGCAGGCGATCACTTCGGCTTCGGTGCAACCCAGGGTGTGCGCCATGTCCTTGTAAGGTTCCGGGCACAGCGGCATGCCATGCTGGAAGCGATCGATCAGGCGGCGGCTGAGGGGGTCAAGTTTCATTTCAATACCCCATCTTTTGCGCGCGGCTGCTGAAGAAGATCCCGCTCGGTTTGGTGGCGGGCAGGGTGCTCAGCAGTTTCAGGTGGTACGGGTCCCAGACCTGAATCTGCTCGCCGTCGCGCAACGACAGCCACAGCTGGTCGCCGCGGGAGGTGAACTCCATATGCAGCACCGCCGGCCCCGGTTTCAGGTCCGCGACTATCGCGTGGGTTTCGGTGTCGATGACCTGCACCCGATCATTGTCCGGATAGGCGAAATTCACCCATAGCTGCCGACCGTCCGGCCGCGCCGTGACGAATATCGGCTGGCCGGCGACCGGGATCGCAGCGGTCTGCTTCCAGTTGCGCGAATCCATCACCAACACCTGGTGGCGTCCGACGGCGGGCACGAAGGCCTGGTTGTCGGCGACCGCCCAGCCTTCCAGATGGGGCATCTTGTACACCGGCAGTTTGGCCTGACCGCGACCGTAGTCACCGAGGACCCGCTGTACCCCGCGCTCCGGATGCCAGAGATCGAGTTGCGCCATGCCGTCTTCACCGAACAGCCCGGCCATGTAGTAGCGCCCGTCGGGGGTGATCAGGGCGTCGTAGGGTTGCTCGCCGATGCCGGTGAAGCGACTGATTTTCGGAGTGTTGCCCTGACTGAAATCAGCGCTCCAGATCTCGCCGGTATCGAACAGGCTGAACACGAAACGTTGCCCAGGCGCATCCACCAGACCGACCACCCGCGAATGTTTGCCATCGGCCAGGGCCGTCGCAGGAATATCGGCTACCTGTTGCAGGGTGACGGCATCGAACACCTTGACCCCGCCGGGCACATAGTTGGACACGGCGATCAGCTTGCCGTCCTGACTGATGGCGCCACCGATGCTGTTGCCGCCCTGGATGACTCGATGGTCGATGCGCTGGGTCAGCAGGTCGACCTTGCTCAGCCCGCCGTCGCGGCCGAACACGTAGGCGTAGCGCTGGTCGCGGGAGAACACCACCGAGGCATGGGAGAGGTCGCCGAAACCCTCGATCCGGGCCAGGGCGGTGTGAGTGTCGCTTTCGATGATCTGCAGGCTGCCGGTGGCACGTTCCACCACCACGCCCAGATCGCCAGTGCCCCGCAAGGGGGGCTGGACGCAGGCCGACAACAACAGGCCGGTCGCCGCTGACAACAGGATTGAACGGATCATGGTGCTGGGTATCCTTGGAGAAGAAGGTCGACCAGCCAGCGAATGTCGGCGGGGCTGAGCAACGGGCCCCAGCCGGGCATGGCGGTTCCAGGTCGACCCTGGGTGACGGTGGCAATCAGGCTCTCTGGGGATTTGCCGGCCAGCGCGTCACGGGTCAGGGCCGGGCCAAGGCCGCCGGTCATGCGCAGGCCATGGCAGGCGCCACAGTCCTGGGCCAGCAGGTGTTCGAGTTGGGCCTGACGTTTGCTGTCAGGCGTGGCAACCGCGGCAAGCGCAGTTGCACTGAAAATCAGGAGGAGGGACGCCATAATCACAACCTGTCGATAAAGTTTCATGACGTCCTCCAGGGGTGTTATTTAAGAGTCAGAACCCACGCAGCGAGAATTTTCGCTTCGTCATCAGTGACCGGGTTCGCCGGCATCGGCATAGGGCCCCAGTTGCCTGACGTGCCTTCCTTGATGTGTTTGGCCAGGGTTTCCTGGGCTCCGGGGACGCCAGCGTTTTTGGCTGCAACGTCTTTAAGCGCCGGGCCGACTACTTTGGTGTCGATGGAGTGGCAGGCTGCACAGGGTTTGCTTTTGAACAGCGTCGGGCCATCTGCGGCCAGGGCCGGTTGCAGCATCAGCGCACCGGTCAGGGCGAGCATGGGGATCAGAATAATTTTCATCAGGGGTTCTCGTGTTGATGGAGCTCAATAGATATCGTGTTGCGTGTTGTAAACGTTGAACTTCCCTGTCGGGGTAATCAGCCGTTTGTCCTTGATGACCGATTTGAGCTTGAGGGTCTTGTCGTCGATCACTACCAGTGCCGACTCTTCTTCCTGGCCGCTCCAGACGGAGAACCAGACTTCATCGCCCGCTTTGTTGTATTCCGGCTGCACGACGCGCATGGCGCCTTTCTTGATCCCGGCGTATTCGGCGATCGGCAGTACGGTGTAACCGGCGTCGAGCTTGTCGATGTCGAATACCGCTACCGACTGACTGAGCTTGGCGTCCGGGTTGAGGGTGGTGTCGACATACAGGTGACGGGACTTGGGATGGGTTTTGATAAACAGTGAACCGCCGCCCTGGCCCTTGAGCGAGTCGACCTGTTTCCAGGCGTATTGCGCATGTTTCAGCGGGTCGGTGCCGATCAGCGAAATGCCGGCGTCGCCCAGGTGGCTGGTGGCCCAGACCGGACCGTATTTAGGGTGAGTGAAGTTGGCGCCGCGACCCGGGTGAGGGGTTTTGCCGACCTCGACCAACGCAGTCAACTTGCGCTCCTTGGAGTCGATGACTGCGACTTTGTTGGAGTTGTTGGCGGCGGTCATGAAGTAGCGGTGGGTGCTGTCCCAGCCGCCGTCATGCAGGAATGGCGCGGCATCGATGTAGGTGACGGTAAGGTTTTTGATGTCCTGGTAATTGACCAGCATGACCTTGCCGGTTTCCTTGACGTTGACGATGAACTCCGGCCATTCGTGGGAGGCGATGATCGCCGCGACCCGGGGTTCGGGATGGTATTCCTGCTTGTCGACGGTCATGCCGCGAGTCGAAACGATCTGTTTGGGCTCGAGGGTTTCGCCATCCATGATGGTGAACTGCGGCGGCCAGTAGGAGCCGGCGACGGTGTATTTGTCTTCGTAGCCTTTGAACTTGGAGGTTTCCACCGAGCGGGCTTCGATGCCCACCTTGATTTCCGCGACCTTGGTCGGCTCCAGCGGCCACAGGTCGATCATGTCGATCTTGGCGTCTCGACCGATAACCAGCAGGTAGCGACCGGAGGCAGAGATCCGGGAGATGTGCACCGCATAACCGGTGTCGATGAGTTTGACGATCTTCTTGCTGTCGCCGTCGATCAGGGCAATCTTGCCGTCATCGCGCAGGGTCACCGAAAACAGGTTTTGCAGATTGAGTTTGCTCAGCTGTTTCTTCGGCCGGTCCTCGGGTTTGATCACCACTTTCCAGGTTTTCAGCGTCTCGGCCATGCCCCATTCCGGCGGCGTTGGCGGCGTGTGCTGAACGAACTTGGCCATCGAGGTGATCTGATCCTTGGTCAGAATATTGGATGTGCCCCAGTTCGGCATACCGGCGGCTGAGCCATAGGTGATCAAGGCTTCGAGATAAGGTTGGCCGCGGCCTTGCGTGATGTCCGGGGTCAGTGCTTTACCAGTGGCGCCCTTGCGCAGCACGCCGTGACAGCCGGCGCAACGCTGGAAATAGATTTCCTTGGATGAGTCGAACTCGGCCTGGCCCATGTCGGGCGCTCCCGCGGTTTTGACCATGGCCGGGTTGGCTGCAGCAGCGGCAGGATCCTCGGCTCTGGCGGCGTGACTCACCGCCAGGGCCAGTGCCGAACACAGGGTGGCGATGGTCAGAGCAAACGTTTTTCTATTGCTGATCAGCATTCCATTTCTCCTCAGGCAAGACCTTTGAGATGTACTGAAACGGCAGTACAGAGCGCAGGTTCTTAGTGCGGTGCAAGGCTATGCCCGAGCCGGCCAATGCCGCTTGACGGCGATCAAGTTTGCCGGCCATCCCCCTTGCCAGGTTGTCGCAGGCACCCGTAGCGTGGTCAACAAGCCCGCTGTTGAACCAGGTATCCCAATGGACCGTAATCATTCCCGCGAACCCTTCTATCAACCGCTGAACAACGAAGAAGCGCTGTTCGAGCAAGCCTGGCGCCACGGCATGCCAGTGCTGATCAAAGGGCCTACCGGCTGCGGCAAGACCCGTTTCGTCCAGCACATGGCCCATCGGCTGAAACTGCCGCTGTATACCGTGGCCTGCCACGACGACCTGAGCGCCGCCGACCTGATCGGCCGCCATCTGATCGGTGCCCAGGGCACCTGGTGGCAGGACGGGCCGTTGACCCGCGCAGTGCGTGAAGGCGGTATCTGTTACCTCGACGAAGTGGTCGAAGCACGCCAGGACACCGCGGTGGTCCTCCATCCGCTGGCCGATGACCGTCGCGAGCTGTATCTGGAGCGCACCGGTGAAGTGCTGCAGGCACCGCCATCGTTCATGCTGGTGGTGTCCTATAACCCCGGTTACCAGAACCTGCTCAAGGGCCTGAAACCCAGTACTCGCCAGCGTTTCGTGGCGATGCGTTTCGGCTATCCGCCGGTGGCCGATGAAGAGCGTATTGTCGCCAGGGAGGCCCAGGTGGACCTTGCGCTGGCGGCTCAGGTAGTCAAGCTCGGGCAGGCCCTGCGCCGGCTGGATCAACATGATCTGGAAGAGGTTGCGTCCACTCGCTTGCTGATTTTCACTGCACGCATGATCCGCTCCGGAATGAACCCGCGCGAGGCGTGCATGGCTTGTCTGGCCGAACCCTTGACAGATGATCCGCTGACCGTTGCGGCGCTGATGGATGTGGTCGATGTCCACTTCAGCTGAAGTCAGGGTTGCCTCGCCCGGTCATTTGCCGGGCGATCTGGCGATGTGGTTTTTCATCCTCGCCGAGCTCTCGGTGTTCGCGATCCTGATCCTCGCTTTCGCGGTGACCCAGGTTCTGAAGCCGCAGATGTTTAGCGAGAGCCGCCAGTTGCTCAACAGCTCCACCGGGCTGGCGATGACCTTGAGTCTGCTCACCGCAGGACTATTCGCCGCCCTGGCCCAGGAACAGGTCAGGCAATCCCGGGCCCGTCACGGTGCCTGGTTGCTGCTGGCGGCCTTGCTGGCCGCCAGCGTCTATGTGGTATTGAAGCTCACTGAATACGCCCACCTGGTTGCCTCCGGCCTGGGCATGGAGCACAACACCTTTTTCACTCTGTACTGGATCCTCACCGGGTTTCACTTCCTCCACGTCCTGCTCGGGATGTTCATTCTCGGCTGGCTGGCGCTGCGCTGCCGGCGTCGCCTGTACAGTGCCGACAACCGTAGCGGACTGGAATCCGGCGTGCTCTATTGGCACATGGTCGATCTGATCTGGGTGGTGCTGTTTCCGCTGGTCTACGTTCTGAATTAACGAGGTTGCTCATGTCCGTTTCCAGGGTTCTGCTCGCCTGCTGGGTGGCGCTGGCCGCATTAAGCGTCTGCACCGTGCTGCTGGGGAATGCCGGAGGCACCATGCTGCTGTCGATTACCATCTTGCTGGTGGCCGTCGTCAAGGCCTGGCTGATCGCCGACGGCTTCATGGAAATGCGCCACGCCCCACGTTTGTGGCGCAGCTTGATGTTGAGCTGGGCGGTGGCTTTGGCGGTGGTGGTGGGGGTGACGTTGGTGTCGCTTCAATAAGCCGTTACGCGATCCGCGTAGCAGCTGCCGAAGGCTGCGTCCCCGTAGCAGCTGCCGAGCTTTGCGAGGCTGCGTTCGGCTGCGCAGCAGTCGTAGAACCAGGCGACGCGGTTTTCCAGATACGCCGTGCAAGCAGGATTTACGACTGCTGCGCAGCCGAACGCAGGCTTCGCCAGCTGCTACGGGTATTGCGTACCGTAGGAGCTGCCGCAGGCTGCGATCTTGTCGATACCACATTTGATCTGCGCCCTCAAAATTTATACCCGACCCAAACCATCGGAGTTTCTTGATCGCCATCAAGCAGGTTTCGACCCTTCGCTTCCTAGAATGGACAGGCCAAGCAATGAGGAAGCGACCATGTCAGAGACCTTCACCAAAGGTATGGCCAGGAATATCTACTTCGGAGGAAGCGTGTTCTTCTTCCTGATATTCCTGGCCTTGACCTATCACACCGAGAAGACCTTTCCGGAACGCAGCAATGAAACGCTTTTGAGCGAATCAGTGATACGCGGCAAAACGGTCTGGGAGCACAACAACTGTATCGGCTGCCACACGCTACTGGGCGAGGGTGCTTACTTTGCGCCTGAGCTGGGCAACGTGTTCAAACGGCGCGGCGGGGAGGAGGGTTTCAAACCTTTCCTGCAGGCCTGGATGAAAATGCAGCCGCTGGGCATACCAGGCCGGCGTGCGATGCCGCAATTCAATCTGAGCGACCAGGAGGTGAATGACATCGCCGAGTTCCTCAAATGGACTTCGAACATCAATACCAATGGCTGGCCGCCAAACAAGGAGGGCTGAGTGATGAGCATTGCTAATCCGCATCTGAAATTCGCCTCGCAAGCCGTCGCCAAACCTTACTTTGTGTTTGCCCTGATGCTGTTTCTCGGCCAGATACTGTTCGGTTTGATCATGGGCCTGCAATACGTGATAGGGGACTTCCTGTTCCCGATCATCCCCTTCAACGTGGCGCGGATGGTGCACACCAACCTGCTGATCGTCTGGATATTGTTTGGTTTCATGGGCGCTGCCTACTACCTGATTCCGGAAGAGGCCGACCGCGAACTGCACAGTCCGAAGCTGGCGATCATCCTGTTCTGGGTATTCGCCGCCGCGGGTGTGCTGACGATTCTCGGTTATCTGCTGGTGCCTTATGCGGGCCTGGCGAAGATGACTCACAATGAGCTGCTGCCGACCATGGGTCGGGAGTTCCTGGAGCAGCCGACCATTTCCAAGATGGGCATTGTGGTGGTCTGCCTGGGCTTCCTCTACAACATCGGCATGACGCTGCTCAAAGGTCGCAAGACCACGGTCAGCATGGTCATGATGACCGGGTTGATCGGGCTCGCGGTGTTCTTCCTGTTCTCCTTCTACAACCCCGGCAACCTCGCCCGTGACAAGTTCTACTGGTGGTGGGTGGTGCATCTTTGGGTAGAAGGCGTGTGGGAACTGATCATGGGTTCGATGCTGGCCTTCGTACTGATCAAGATCACCGGTGTGGACCGGGAGGTCGTGGAAAAATGGCTCTACGTGATCATCGCCATGGCGCTGATAACGGGGATCATCGGTACCGGTCACCACTTCTTCTGGATTGGTGCGCCTGAGGTCTGGTTGTGGGTGGGTTCGATCTTCTCGGCACTCGAGCCGCTACCCTTCCTGGCCATGGTGATATTCGCCTTCAGCATGGTCAAGAATCGTCGCCGCGACCACCCGAATCGCGCGGCCACCCTGTGGGCCAAGGGCACCACCGTTACGGCGTTCTTCGGTGCTGGCGTCTGGGGCTTCCTGCATACCCTGGCACCGGTCAACTACTACACCCATGGTTCGCAGTTGACAGCGGCTCACGGTCACCTGGCCTTCTACGGTGCTTACGCGATGATCGTGATGACCTTGATCAGCTACGCCATGCCGAAACTGCGCGGGCTCGGCGAGGCAGCGGACGAGCGTTCGCAGCAACTCGAGATCTGGGGCTTCTGGTTGATGACCCTGTCGATGGTGATGATCACGCTGTTGCTGACCGCCGCCGGTGTCGTGCAGATCTACCTGCAACGCTGGCCGGTGGATGGAGTCGCGTTGCCGTTCATGGCCACGGTCGATCATCTGCAAGTGCTGTTCTGGGCCCGTCTGGGCGCCGGTCTCGGTTTCTTCGCAGGGCTGATCTGCTACCTGTTCAGCTTCAAGCGTCGTGTGCCTGTGACGACCGCTGATATGAACGCAGCCGCCGTTCGCTCGTAAGTCAGGAAACACCCTGGAGGAGGACGGCCCGGCTGGTACAGCGGGCCGTTTTACATTGGTTTTCAGAGGAAAAAAACCATGGCCTTTACCGTCGAACTGGAAGAGTGGGTCGGCAGTGTCTGGCATCGCTTTATCACCCGCCGCGCCAGCCCGGACTTTCCCGAGGCCCGGGTCGAATTGATCAACCAGCAACGGCCGCTAGCGCTGTTGTTTCGCGCAATGGGCGGCGCCAGTGGAGTCGGCGTGGAAGCCGCCAGCGACCGCGATCTGTTACTGCGTCGCAACATGCTGCAGCAGATCGCCGGTACCTGCAAACAAGTGCCGTTGGCCTGGTGCGACGAGAATAACCTTCGTCTGCCATCGAGCCTTGCGGTCTACCCGGATGCCACCCTGAATCAAGAACTGTATCGCTGGCTGGCGCTGCTGGCGGCCCAGGCCGGGCAGATGCGCCATTGGGGCCGGGACAATCAGCGCTGGACGCAAATGCTCTTGCAACGTTATCCGGTGTTGCGTTCGCGCTACGAGCGGCTGGTCAAGGCCCATCTGCAATTACGCCCGGATCCCGCCTCGTTGAGTGGCAGTGAAGCGGCGCTGGAACGGGCGTTGCGCCAGGCCCTGCGCGATCCCGGCAGTGTCGAGCATTTTCCCCGCAGCGAACGGGCGGCCGGGCCGCTGCCGCTGTGGCTGTCCCCGCCACTCCACCTCGCCAGCCCCCAGGCCGGGGATCTCGAAGAGTCGCAAGACTCGGAAGATCATCTGGCCACGCCCCCCGGTGAGCAGAAAGGCGGGCGCAAGCGCGCCAAGCGAATCGATGAAAGCACCAGTAAAGGTGGACTGCTGATCGTGCGGCTGGAGAACCTCTTCAGCTGGACCGAACACGTTGATCTGGATCGCTGGACGGATGACAGCGAAGACCCGGACGCGGCGCGAGTCGCCGACGACCTGGACGAATTGACCCTGTCGCGCACTCGCCTGCGCAAGGGTGGCGGCCTGAAGCTGCACCTGGATTTGCCGCCGGCCGATGTCGATGATATTCCCTTGGGCGAGGGCATCAAGTTGCCGGAATGGGACTATCGCAAACAGACCATGCAGGAGGCTTTCGTCAATCTGCAGATGATGGTGCCGCGCGATAGCGAGCCGAAGCCGCTGCCACCCAGGCTGAAGGCATCGGCCCACCGTTTGCGGCGTCAGTTCGAGCACCTGCGCAATGATCGCCAATGGTTGCGTCAGCAGCCCCAGGGATCAGAGCTGGACATGCAGGCCTGGCTGGATTTCCACGTTGAACGCCAGCACGGTCAGTGCGCCGAACGCGGTCTGTTCATGGAGCAGCGCCAGACCCATCGCGACCTGGCGTGCCTGTTGCTGGCGGACCTGTCGATGTCGACCGACGCCCATATAGACAATGAGCATCGAGTGATCGACGTGATCAGCGACAGTCTGCTGCTGTTCGGTGAAACGCTGTCGATGCTGGGCGATGATTTCGCCTTGTACGGTTTCTCCTCGCTGCGCCGCCACCAGGTGCGCATGCAGGAATTGAAGTCCTTCAGCCAGCGTTATGACGACACGACCCGAGGGCGTATTCAGGGACTGAAACCGGGGTATTACACGCGCATGGGCGCTGCCATTCGCCAGGCCACGCAACTGCTGAGCGGTTGCAAGCGGCGGCGCAAGCTGTTGCTGCTGCTGACTGATGGCAAGCCCAACGATCTGGATCTGTATGAGGGGCGCTATGGTGTGGAAGACACCCGCGAAGCGGTACTGGAGGCACGTCGCCAAGGGCTGACGCCGTTCTGTATCACCATTGATCGCGAGGCCGGGGATTACCTGCCCTATATGTTCGGTGCCAATGGCTACACCCTGATCCGCCAACCGGATCAACTACCCCTGCGCTTGCCGCAGTTGTACCGCCAACTGACCCAGCCTTGAAGAACACCGCCGTGGCCACCGCCGTGACAACTGCCGTAGCCTGCGTCCCCGTAGCAGCTGCCGAAGGCTGCGTTCCCGTAGCAGCTGGCGCAGCCTGTGTTCCCGTAGCAGCTGGCGCAGCCTGCGTTCGGCTGCGCAGCAGTCGTAAAATCACCACCGCGGTGTCTCAGAAAAACCGAGGAGACACCGCCGAGGCCACCGCCGTAGCAGCTGCCGAGCTTTGCGAGGCTGCGTTCGGCTGCGCAGCAGTCGTAAAATCACCACTGCGGTGTCAGAAAAACCGAGGAGACACCGCCGAGGCCACCGCCGTAGCAGCTGCCGAGTTTTGCGAGGCTGCGTTCGGCTGCGAAGCAGTCGTAAAATCACCACTGCGGTGTCAGAAAAACCGAGGAGACACCGCCGAGGCCACCGCCGTAGCAGCTGCCGAGCTTTGCGAGGCTGCGTTCGGCTGCGCAGCAGTCGTAAAATCACCACTGCGGTGTCAGAAAAACCGAGGAGACACCGCCGAGGC
>NZ_CABVHQ010000104.1 GCF_902497895.1 Pseudomonas fluorescens | reverse complement strand
GCTTGCTCGCGATGCAGGCGACGCGGTTTATCAAGAGGCATGCCGATGGGCATACATCCGACACTCCGCCAACAGCGCCAATAAATTCGGATCGCGCTCCTTGGCCTTGAGGAACACCACGCCAATATGCTGTTGCAGGCGATAGCGCGCCTGCAATGGAATCAGCTTCACCCGGTTCTCATACACCGCCGCAATCCGCCCCGGCAGCAAGGCATAACCGACCCCGGAACTGACCATGCTCAGCAGGGTGAAGATGTCGTTGACCTGCATCGCCACCTTCGGCTCGAAGCCTGCCTGCTGGAACACCCGATTACCGTCCTGGTGAGTGGCAAAGCCCTGGGTCAGGGTGATGAAGGTCTCGTTGCGCACATCGCTGAGATCGACTTCCGCTTGTTGCGCGAAGGGTGAATCGGCCGGTGTGGCGAGGAAGATATCGTCGGAGAACAGCGGGATCTGCTCGCAGTCCGGATCGTTCATGCTGTCGTCGAGGGACACCAGGATCGCGTCGACTTCCATGTTCTTGAGCTTGTACAGCAGATCGATATTCGAGCCGAGGATCAGGTCGATATTCAGTTCGCTGCGGCGGATTTTCAGACCCATAATCAGTTGCGGCACGGTCTTGACCGTCAGTGAATACAACGAGCCCAGTTTGAAACGCTCTGCGGAGAATCCAGCGGCTTCGCGGGTCAGACGCACGCTTTCGATCACGTCCTGGATCAGCTTCTGGGCGCGCTCTTCCAGCACATAGGCGCTTTCCAGTGGCGTCAGGTTGCGCCCCTCATGTTTGAACAGCGGGCAACGCAGGGCGCTTTCCAGGGAGTGGATGGCCCGATGCACGCTGACATTGCTGGTCTGCAACTCAACCGCTGCCCGCGCCAGGTTGCCGGTGCGCATAAAGGCCAGGAATATCTCGAGCTTTTTCAGGGTCAACTCTTCATCGATCAGCATGGCGCGGACTCTTATTTGAATGACTTGATTGTGCCCAACTGGCGAAAGCCTGGCTCGTGCTTTCGTAGGAGCTGCCGCAGGCTGCGATCTTTTGACGTTGTCCCTGACGCCGGAAGATCAAAAGATCGCAGCCTTCGGCAGCTCCTACGGGGAATGTGTGTATACGATGTGACGAGTTTCGAGGGGAGTGACGCATGTATCACGGGGAAAGATTGAACGCCTGGACGCATTTGGTGGGTGCGGTCGCGGCCTGTATCGGGGCGGTCTGGTTATTGGTGATTGCCAGTCTGGACGGCAGCCCCTGGAAGATTGTCAGCGTGGCGATTTATGGTTTCACCTTGCTGGTGCTGTACAGCGCTTCGACGGTGTATCACAGCGTGCAAGGGCGCAAGAAAACCATCATGCAAAAGGTCGATCATTTTTCGATCTATCTGCTGATCGCCGGGAGTTACACGCCGTTCTGTCTGGTTACCTTGCGTGGCCCGTGGGGCTGGACCTTGTTCGGGATTGTCTGGGGCCTGGCGATCATCGGCATCCTGCAGGAGATCAAGCCGCGTTCCGAGGCGCGGATTCTGTCGATCGTGATCTACGCGGTGATGGGCTGGATCGTGCTGGTGGCGGTCAAGCCGTTGCTGGCGGCGCTGGGCACTGCCGGTTTCGCCTGGCTGGCGTCGGGCGGGGTGTTGTACACCGTGGGCATTATTTTCTTCGCGCTCGACAACCGTCTGCGCCATGCCCATGGGATCTGGCACCTGTTCGTGATTGCCGGGAGTTTGCTGCATTTTGTGGCGATTCTGTTTTATGTGTTGTGAGAGAAAAGATCGCAGCCTGCGGCAGCTCCTACGCCGACCGCGTTTCTCCAATGTCATTGGCGAAACGCACATCCTGTAGGAGCTGCCGCAGGCTGCGATCTTGTAGCAGGCACCACGATCAACCCTTATCCATCAACCGATCCAACTGCTCCTGAGCCCGCCTGCTGAAAATCTCCAGCAGATTACTCAGGGTATGCGCAGGCGCTTCATCGGCGCGGGTCACGGCGTACAGACTGATCGGCAGCGCCGGAGCCAGCGGGCGGATGGCGGTGGTGGCGGGCGAGGCGCCGAGGGCGGTGAACGGGTCGATCACCGCCAGTCCGGCACCGGATTCGACCATGGCCCTGGCCAGTGAATAAGTCTGCACGGCAATGCTGACCCGCGGTGGCGGTTCGACGGCTTTCAGGTAGCTGTCGAGTTTCGCCGACAGTGGATCGGCACTGGACAAGCCAATCAACGGCGCACCCGCCAGCTCCATCAACGGCAATGGCCTGCCCTTGCTCTCGTCGGCCCAGTAATCGATGGGCGCCAACACCACCAACACGCTGTGGGCCAGCACCTGGGCTTTGAGCCCTGGGTGATCCGGCGGCTGCAGGCTGAGGGCGACATCAATCTCGCGCATCAACAGGTTCTGCACCAGTTCGCGACTGTGGGCGCTGGACAGCTCGCAGACAATGTTCGGGTAACGCCGGGTCCATTCGCTGATCGCCGGTGGCAGCAGGGACAAGGCCAGCGCCGGGGTGGCACCGATGCGCAAGTTGTGGCCCGGGTCGCGGCGCAGGCTCTGGGCCAGGCGTCGCACGCCTTGCAGGCTTTCGGTGACCTTGTCGACCTCGCGCTCCAGCTCCAGCGCCTCGGGCGTGGCTTGCAGTTTGCCGCGCACTCGCAGGAACAGCTTAAAACCAAGCTGCAGCTCGGCATGCTGCAGGACCTTGGTCACCGCCGGCTGCGAGACGTGCAGCAGTTGCGCCGCGCCGCTGACCGAGCCGGTCTGGCGGATGGCCTGAAAGATCTCGATATGTCGCAATCGCATGGCTAGCCCATAACCTTTGTTTATGGTTAGCCCATCTTTATTCATTGTTCCGCGCCTGTCACCTGGTCCTAATCTGAAGCTCGTTTCAATAGTGGCTAAGGACTGACATGGCTCAGCGGGTTTGCATCATCGGGGGTGGCGTGATTGGGTTGGCAACGGCCTACGCGCTGGTTCGCGACGGCTTTGACGTGACCCTGGTCGAGGCGCGGGACTCGTTGGGCAGCGAAACCAGTTTCGCCAATGGCGGCCAACTCTCTTATCGCTACGTCGCGCCGCTGGCGGATGCCGGGGTGCCCTTGCAGGCGATCGGCTGGATGTTGCGCGGTGATTCACCATTAAAGCTGCGCCCGCGTTTCGACCCGGCACAATGGCGCTGGATGGCGTCGTTCCTCGGCGCGTGCCGCAGCTCAGTGAACCGCCGCAATGCCGGCCATCTGTTGCGTCTGGCCTTATTGAGCCAGAGCACGCTGAAATGCTGGCGCGAAGAAGACCGGCTCGACGGATTCAACTGGCGGCGCAACGGCAAGCTGGTGACCTTTCGCACCTCGGGCAGTTTTGCCCATGCCCGGCACAACCTGGCCGATAGCCGTCACCAGCAAGTATTGTCTCAGGCCGACTGCGCACAGCTGGAGCCCACACTGGCCGAGACGCCCTTTGTCGGCGCGATCTACACCCCGGACGAAGAGGTCGGTGACTGTCACGCCTTCTGCCAGCAACTGGCGGCGAAGCTGAAAGCCTCCGGTCGCTGCGAGTTTTTGCTGGGCCGTACGGTGACGGGCATTCGTCATGGTAACGGCGCGGTGCACGCCATCGAATTGGCTGGCGAAGTCCTGCCGGTCGAGCAACTGGTGATCGCCGCCGGTCATCGCAGCCCGGCCCTGGCGCTGCCCGGTGTGCAAGTGCCGCTGTATCCGCTCAAGGGCTACAGCCTCACCGTGCCGATTGGCGCGCAGCATCGCGCGCCAGACATCAGCATCACCGATTACGACCGCAAGATGGTTTATGCCCGCATCGGTCAGCAGCTACGGATAGCGGCGATGGTGGACATCGTCGGTTTTGATCCGGCTGTTGATCCCAAGCGCCTGGCGCTGATGAAGCGCCAGGCCATCGCTACTTTTCCGAATGTCGGGGACTACGACGCAGCCATTGAGTGGGCCGGCATGCGCCCGGCCACCCCCAGCGGCGTGCCGCTGATCGGTGCCAGTGCCTATCGCAACCTCTGGCTCAACCTCGGCCATGGCGCCCTGGGCTTCACCTTGGCCAGTGGCAGCGCCCGGCTGCTCAGCGAGTTGATTGGCCAACGCCACACCTCGATCGACATGCAGGGCCTCGCGCCCCATGCCGCCTGACCCCTTATCAACCAGAAGGAAAATCCCATGACCATCAATCGAATCAACAGCAACAGCCGACTCTGCGCTGCCGTGACCTTCGGCGACCTGGTATTTCTTTCCGGCCAGGTCCCGGGCGCAAGCCCCGAGATTTCTGGCCAGACCCGCGAGGTGCTGGAGAAGATCGATCTCCTGTTGGCCGAGGCGGGCAGCGACAAGGATCATCTGCTCAGTGCGAGCATTTACCTGAAAGATATCCAGAATGATTTCGCCCCGATGAATGAGGTCTGGGCGGCCTGGTTATCGCCCGGCCAGGCGCCCACTCGCACGACGGTGCAAGCCGAACTGGCGCGGCCTGAAATCCTGGTGGAGATCACTGTCATCGCAACTCGCCGCTAATCCCCACACCCACAACGGAGAATAACAATGCAAAAAATCACGTTGATCGGCTGCACCCTGATTCTGCTCAGCACCCAACTACAGGCCAGCGAAACGCCGCTTGCGGGAACGCTGAACAAGATCGCCAATGCCAACAGCATCACGCTGGGCTACCGCGATGCGTCGGTGCCGTTTTCCTATGTGGGTGACAACTCCGGCCAGCCGATGGGGTATTCGGTGGACCTGGCGAACAAAGTCGTCGAGCGGATCAAGCACAAACTCGAGCTGCCGCAGCTCAAGGTGAAGTACAACCTGGTAACTTCGCAGACGCGCATCCCGCTGGTGCAGAACGGCACCGTCGACCTGGAATGCGGCTCCACCGGCGTTACCTCCGAGCGGCAGAAGCAGGTGGCGTTTTCCTATGGGTTTATCTATGTCAAAGGCCAACTGCTGACGGCCAAAGACAGTGGCATCAAGCGCTTTGCCGACTTGCGCGGCAAAAACGTGGTGACCACCGCCGGCACCACCAACGAACGTTTCCTCAAGAACTACAACGTCGAGCAAAAGATCGACATGTTCGTGATCAGCGCCAAGGATCACGGCGAAGCCTTCCAGATGCTGGAAACCGGCCGGGCCGCGGCGTTTTATATGGATGACGCGCTGTTGTATGGCGAGCGCGCCAAAGCCCGCGATCCGCATAAATGGGTGGTGGTAGGGGAAGAGCAGTCGCGGGAAATCTACAGCTGCATGGTGCGCAAGGATGATCCGCAGTTCCTGGCGTTGGTGAACGAAACGCTGGCGGATCTGTACCGCTCGGGTGAAATCAACGGCATTTACCAGCGCTGGTTCGAACAGCCAATCCCGCCCAAGGGCCTGAACCTGGAATTCCCGATGACCAGCGAACTGAAGGCAATCATCGCCAAGCCGGTGAGCGATCCGGTGCAATAACCCGACAAAAAGCTCGCAGGCTGCACCAACGGGATCAACCCGATGGCGAGCGGACGCAAATCCGTAGGAGCTGCCGCAGGCTGCGATCTTTTCCCGGCCACCACAAATCAACAAGGGTGCGGTTAGAAATCACCCCACAACTGCTGGGCCACCGCCAGCGCCACCACCGGCGCCGTCTCGGTCCGCAACACCCGCGGGCCGAGGCGGGCGGGCTGGAAACCGGCATCCTGAGCCTGATCGACTTCAGCGTCGGACAACCCGCCCTCAGGGCCGATCAGGAACGCCAGCGTCGCCGGTTTGGCATGGCTGACCAGCGGCTCCGCCACCGGGTGCAGCACCAGCTTCAATTCGGCTTCAGTCTGTTTCAGCCAATCGGCCAGCAACAGCGGTGGATGAATCACCGGCACCCGGGAACGCCCGCATTGCTCGCAGGCGCTGATGGCGACCTGGCGCCAGTGCATCCGGCGCTTGTCGGCGCGTTCGTCCTTGAGGCGAACTTCGCAGCGGTCGCTGAAGATCGGAGTGATCTCGGTAACGCCCAGTTCGGTGGCTTTCTGAATAGCCCAATCCATCCGCTCGCCACGGGACAAGCCCTGGCCCAGATGAATCTGCAGCGGCGATTCGATCTGCCCGGCGAAGGTTTCATCCAGCTGGACCACCACGCGCTTCTTGCCGACTTCCAGCAACTTGCCGCGAAACTCAAAGCCTGAGCCGTCGAACACCTGCAGCGCATCACCTTCGGCCATGCGCAGCACACGGCTGATGTAATGCGCCTGAGCCTCCGGCAGTTCGTGTTCGCCGAGGCTCAAGGGGGTGTCGATAAAGAAGCGGGACAGTCTCATTCTGGATCTCTGTTGAATATCTGATGTGGGCGAAGAACTTAATCTGGAATACATTCTGTGGCGAGGGGGTTTGCCCCCGCTCGGCTGCGAAGCAGTCGTAAAATCTGCCAATGCGTTTTATCTGTAGAAACGCATCAGCCGTTTTTTAGGGCCGCTTCGCGCCCCAGCGGGGGCAAACCCCCTCGCCACAGAAAGTCCCCTCTCCACAGGGGATCATCGCAGGACCTTAGCCCGGATCACGAAAATCCGGATGGAAATTCGCTGGTACCGCCACTTGGATGTCGCTGCGGGTGGCGATATCGATCCCTTCACTGGCCACTTCGGCCAGGAAGTCGATCTGTTCCGGGGTAATCACATAAGGCGGCAGGAAGTACACCACGCTGCCCAAAGGCCTGAGCAAGGCGCCACGCTCCAGTGCATGCTGGAACACCTTGAGCCCACGCCGCTCTTGCCACGGGTAAGCGGTCTTGCTGGCCTTGTCTTGAACCATTTCGATGGCCAGCACCATACCGGTCTGACGCACTTCCGCCACATGCGGGTGATCGACCAGATGCGCGGTGGACGTGGCCATACGCTGGGCGAGGGCCTTGTTGTTTTCGATTACGTTGTCCTGTTCGAAAATATCCAGGGTCGCCAGCGCCGCCGCACAGGCCAGCGGATTGCCGGTGTAGCTGTGGGAATGCAGGAACGCGCGCAGGGTCGGATAGTCGTCGTAGAAGGCGCTGTAGACATCCTCGGTGGTCACGCACGCGGCGAGCGGCAGGTAACCGCCGGTCAGGGCTTTGGACAGGCAGAGGAAGTCCGGGCGGATACCGGCCTGTTCACAGGCGAACATTGTGCCGGTACGGCCGAAGCCGACGGCGATTTCGTCGTGGATCAGGTGCACGCCGTAGCGGTCGCAGGCGGCGCGCAGCAGTTGCAGGTACACCGGGTGGTACATGCGCATACCGCCGGCGCCCTGGATCAGCGGCTCGACAATCACCGCCGCGACAGTGTCATGGTTCTCGGCCAGGGTCTGTTCCATGGCGACGAACATATTGCGCGAGTGTTCTTCCCAGCTCATGCCATCCGGGCGCAGGTAGCAGTCCGGGCTCGGCACTTTGATGGTGTCGAGCAACAGCGCCTTGTAGGTCTCGGTGAACAACGGCACATCACCCACCGACATCGCGGCCATGGTTTCGCCGTGGTAGCTGTTGGTCAGGGTGACGAAGCGCTTCTTGTTCGGCTGGCCACGGTTGAGCCAGTAGTGAAAGCTCATTTTCAGTGCGACTTCAATGCAGGACGAGCCGTTATCGGCGTAGAAGCATCGGGTCAGACCTTCCGGGGTTATCTTCACCAGACGTTCCGACAACTCGATCACCGGCTGATGGCTGAAGCCGGCCAGAATCACGTGCTCAAGCTGGTCGACCTGATCCTTGATCCGCTGATTGATCCGTGGATTGGCGTGGCCGAAGACGTTGACCCACCAGGAACTGACCGCATCGAGGTAGCGTTTGCCTTCGAAGTCTTCCAGCCACACGCCTTCGCCGCGCTTGATCGGGATCAGCGGCAGCTGTTCGTGATCTTTCATCTGGGTGCAGGGATGCCACAAAACCGCGAGATCGCGCTGCATCCACTGATTATTCAGGCCCATTTTCACTCTCCTCGAGGCGGTCCTCGACATGCGCGGACATACAATCGCGCAAGCCTATGCAATGCATGACGCCGGGACAACCCATTGTGTAGTTTCAGCTACTCTGAAGTGGGTAGAAGACGCCGCTGGCGGGCGTGTGATGCCTGACGTATTCTTCGCGGCTCTTTGAGTCGTCGGACTCGATAATCCGACACTTTTCTGGTTTTTTTCGGGAGTTCGCAGAATGTCTGCTGCTTGGCTGCGCGCCTGTGCGCTGGTGATAATAGGGCTGTTCAGCGTCTCGGCGCTGGCAAAGGACAAACAACCGACGGCGATCGTGATCGGTGGTGGATTGTCGGGCCTGACCGCGGCTTACGAGCTGCAGAACAAAGGCTGGCAGGTCACGCTGCTGGAAGCCAAGCCGGGCATGGGCGGGCGCTCGGGCATGGCCACCAGTGAATGGATCGGCAACAGCAAGACCCAGCCGGTCCTGAACAAGTATGTCGAGACCTTCAAGCTGGGCACTACGCCGGCACCGGAGTTCGTCCGTTCCCCCGGCTACCTGATCGACGGCACCTACTTCACCGTCGCCGATCTGGCGGTGAAACAGCCAGCGACCGCCGAGGCGCTCAAGCGCTACGAAACGACCCTGGACGATCTGGCGCGCTCAATCGATGACCCGCTGAATCCTGCTGCCAACAGCACACTGTTCGCGCTTGATCAGATCAACGTTGCCAATTGGCTGGATCGCCTGCAATTGCCGGTCACCGCGCGGCAGCTGGTCAATCAGCAGATTCGTAGCCGTTACGACGAACCGTCGCGCTTGTCGCTGTTGTACTTTGCACAACAGAGCCGAGTCTACCGGGGCATTGCCGATCGCGACCTGCGGGCTTCGCGTTTGCTCGGTGGCAGCCCGGTGCTGGCCCAGGCCTTCGTCAAAGAGCTGAAAACCATCAAGACCAGTTCGCCGGTTTCGGCGATTATCCAGGATAAGGATGGTGTTACGGTCAAGGTCGGTAGCGTTGGCTACCAGGCCGACTACGTGGTGCTGGCGGTACCGTTGCGGGCACTGAGCAAAATCCAGATGACCCCGTCCCTGGATGCTCTGCATCAGAAGGCAATCAAAGGCACCAATTACGGTTGGCGCGACCAGATCATGCTGAAGTTCAGCACCCCGGTCTGGGAAAGCAAGGCACGGATGTCCGGTGAGATTTTCAGCAACACTGGCCTGGGCATGCTGTGGGTTGAACCGGCCCTCAAAGGTGGCGCCAACGTAGTGATCAACCTGTCTGGCGACAACGCGCGGATCCTGCAGGCGTTCGGCGACAAGCAGATGGTCGATCAGGTGCTGATCCGTCTGCATGCGTTTTATCCACAGGCTCGTGGTGCGTTTACCGGCTATGAAATCCGTCGTTACAGTACTGACCCTTCGACTGGCGGTGCTTATCTGGCCTTCGGCCCCGGCCAGATCAGCAAGTACTGGCGCCTGTGGGAGCGTCCAATGCAACGCGTAGCCTTTGCCGGCGAGCATACCGACGCCTTGTACCCGGGCACTCTGGAAGGTGCCTTGCGCACGGGGCAGCGGGCGGCCAGCCAGGTTGAAGACCTGGCGGCAGGCAAATCCTTCGAACCGGCCAAAGTGCTGCCGGTGGCTGCGGTCGCCGCGGCTGGCGCAACGAAAGCCAGCCAGGGGAATTTCTTCTCCAATATGTTCGGTGGCTCGTCCGATAAAGCCGCCGAGAAGAAACCTGAGCCGGCAAAAGCCGACAGCAAAGCGCAAGAGGCCAAGCCTGGCTTCTTCTCGCGGATGTTCGGTGCGACGGAAAAGGTCCCGGCCAAACCGGCAGTACCTGCCCCGCAAGTCGCTCCAGTGCCAACTCCGGAGCCAGTTGCGCCCGCACCGGTTGAAGCGCCGAAACCTTTGCTTCCAGCGAAAGCCGAACCGGTGAAAAAAGCCCCGGCCAAGGCTCAGGCGGTGAAAAAACCGGTGGTGAAAAGCGAAGCCAAAAAAGCCCCGGCCAAACCGGTAGCGAAGAAAGCGCCTGCCACCGTGGAACCGGTCAAAAAGCTTGCTGCCAAACCTGCGGCAGCCACTGACGCCAAGGTGCAGTAACCCTCTCCAGGGCGCGGCGTCCAAGCCGCGCTCTTCTTGATCCAATCCCGATACAGAGCCGAGCATCGAACTTGTGGCGAGGGAGCTTGCCCCAATGCCAGTCAGTTAAGGCTGTATGCAAACCGTAGCAGCTGGCGAAGCCTGCGTTCGGCTGCGCAGCAGTCGTAAAATCAAGCGCCGCGGTATTTCAGACACACCGTGGAAGCAGGATTTACGGCTGCTGCGCAGCCGAACGCAGCCTTCGGCAGCTGCTACGAGGAATGGGCGGAGCCAGAAAATCCTTAACTGACCGGCATTGGGGCTTGCCCCCGCTCGGCTGCGGAGTAGTCGCAAACCTGCCAGCGCGGTATGTCTGGCAGAATCGGGTAGAGAGCTTCACGACCGCTGCGCGCCCCAGCGGGAGCAAGCTCCCTCGCCACAGGGTTTCACTAGGCTCTTTATCCCAGTCCTTCCTGGCCGTTAATCTTTCCTTAACCAGCTCACTTCAGACTCTTGATCGTATTTCTCGATATTTCAAAGCGAAAATTTGCGCTTTAAATCGATAGGTAAGTCGTTAGTCTTGGGCGCTGTTCTTACAGGATTTGGGCAATGCAGCTTCGTAACTCTTCCTCCCGCTACGGCTGGGTCAG
Source organism: Pseudomonas fluorescens (assembly GCF_902497895.1). Classification (GTDB taxonomy): domain Bacteria; phylum Pseudomonadota; class Gammaproteobacteria; order Pseudomonadales; family Pseudomonadaceae; genus Aquipseudomonas; species Aquipseudomonas fluorescens_BP. Next base: position 1,582 of record NZ_CABVHQ010000104.1, on the reverse strand, counting down.
CATTTTTTTGCACTGGGGCGTGGCACTCGCGGTCGTCGGTCTGTTTGCTCTTGGCTTGTGGATGGTCGGCCTCGACTACTACAGCACCTGGCGTAAAGACGCACCGGACCTGCACAAAAGCATCGGTCTGACGCTGTTCGCGATCATGTTGCTGCGGCTGCTGTGGCGCTTTGTCAATCCACCGCCGCCCGCACCGACCAGCCATGGGCGCTTGACCCGGCTCGGTGCCAGCTTCGGCCATGGCTTTCTCTATCTCAGTCTGTTCGCTGTGATGATTGCCGGTTACCTGATTTCCACCGCAGACGGTGTCGGGATTCCGGTGTTTGGCCTGTTTGAAGTCCCAGCTCTGGTTTCCGGACTACCGGACCAGGCAGATACGGCCGGGGTGATCCATTTGTGCCTGGCCTGGGCAGTGGTAATTTTTTCCGGTCTCCATGCGTTGGCAGCATTGAAGCACCACTTTATCGATCGTGACGTGACCCTGGCGCGAATGCTGGGGCGCAAAGCCTGATGATCAACCTCGACTCCAAAGGAATAGAAAACATGTTGAAAAAGACTCTCGCCGCTCTGGCAATCGGTTCTGCTCTGCTGTCCGCCGGTCAGGCGATGGCCGCGAACTACAAGATCGACAAGGAAGGCCAGCATGCCTTCGTCGAATGGAAAATCAGCCACTTGGGCTACAGCTTCATCTATGGCACTTTCAAGGATTGGGACGGCTCGTTCAGCTTCGATGCTGCCAAGCCAGAAGCCAGTAAAATTGATGTCGAGCTGAAAACTGCCAGCCTGTTTTCCAACCACGCAGAACGTGACAAGCATATTGCCAGCAAAGACTTCCTGGACGTAAGCAAATACCCGGAAGCCAAGTTCGTCTCCACCAGTGTCAAACCCACTGGCGAAAAAACCGCTGACGTGACCGGTGACCTGACCCTGCGCGGTGTGACCAAGCCGGTGGTGTTCAAGACCACCTTCATTGGCGAAGGCAAGGATCCATGGGGTGGCTACCGTGCCGGTTTTGCCGGTACTACTACCGTTCAGCTGAACGACTTCGGCATCAAGGGCCCAGGTGCTTCTTCGCAAACCCTGGACCTGAATATCTCGTTCGAAGGTGTTCAAACGAAATAATGTCGAGACCGTAGGAGCTGCCGCAGGCTGCGATCTTTTGATCTTTTTTCGTCCGGCCGGCCACCGCATTGATTCGCCGAAAAGATCGCAGGCTTCGCCAGCTCCTACACAAGCAGTTCGCCACACCAACAAAAAACGCCCCGGATCTTGCGATCAGGGGCGTTTTTTATTGCCGCGGTAAATCAGCGATTGCGGGTCAGCAATGCTGGTTTTTCACCACGTGGACGGCTTGGCAGTTGATCGAGCTGCTCAGGTGTCGGGAAGCGATCGCTTTTCGACTCCTTGTGCATGATCTTCGGCTGCTTGTCGCGTGGACCTTGAACGGCAGGTTCCTGGCGTACCGGCTGATCGTCACGCGCCGGACGGCGGTTGCGCGGCTCTTCGCGACGGGCCTGACCGTCGCGTGGAGCACCGTTGCGCGGACCACTGCGCTTGGCGGGCGGGGTGCCAGTGCTGGCGC
>NZ_CABVHQ010000103.1 GCF_902497895.1 Pseudomonas fluorescens | reverse complement strand
GCGTACCGGCCGCCGAGGCGTTGGATCAGGCGGTGGCGAAACTGCAGGCGGCCCGCCGGCCGATGATCATCGCCGGCGGCGGTGCGCTGAATGCCGCCCAGGCGCTCGAGGCTTTGAGCACACGGCTGGCTGCGCCGTTTTTCAGCAGCGTCGCCGGCAAGGGCTTGTTGCCGCCGGATGCACTGCTGAATGCCGGTTCCACCCTGTGTGTGGAACCCGGCTGGGAGCTGATCGCCCAGGCCGATGTGGTGCTCGCGGTGGGCACCGAGATGGCCGACACCGATTACTGGCGTGAACGTCTGCCGCTGAATGCCGAGCTGCTGCGGATAGATATCGACTCGCGCAAGTTCAATGATTTCTACCCGTGCGCGGTGGCCTTGCAGGGCGATGCGCAGCAAACCGTCGCTGCCTTGCTGGAGCGTCTGCCGGAATCCGCACGCGATGCGAGCGCTGCCATTCAAGCAGTCGACACCTTGCGTAAAGCAGTCAAGGCCGGGCACGGCACCTTGCAGTCGATCCATCAGGCGATCCTCGACCGGGTCTCGGCAGAATTGCCGGACAACGCCTTTATCAGCAGCGACATGACCCAACTGGCCTACACCGGCAACTACGCCTTCAGCAGCAAGGCACCGCGCAGCTGGCTGCACCCGACCGGTTACGGCACCTTGGGTTATGGCTTGCCAGCCGGTATCGGCGCCAAGTTCGGCGCGCCGAACCGGCCCGGATTGGTGCTGGTCGGCGACGGTGGTTTTCTCTACACCGCGCAAGAGTTGGCGACCGCCGTGGAAGAGCTGCGCAGCCCGCTGGTGGTGCTGTTGTGGAACAACGATGCCTTGGGGCAGATCCGCGACGACATGCTCGGCCTGGACATCGAGCCGATAGGTGTCCTGCCGCGTAACCCGGATTTCGCCGCATTGGGCCGGGCCTTTGGTTGCACCGTGACCCAACCCCAGAGCCTGGGTGAACTGCAAACCGACCTGCGTGCCGGCTTCAAACGAAACGGCGTGACCCTGATCGAACTCAAGCACGCCTGTGCGCTGGTCGGTTAAACCCTGAACAAGGAACAAAACCTCATGCGCTTTTCTGATCTGACCCAACGAATCGCCGGTGACGGTGCCGCCGCCTGGGCGATTCATTACCGTGCCCTGGCACTTCAGGAACAGGGCCACGACATTCTGCTGCTGTCGGTGGGCGACCCGGATTTCGATACCCCGGTGCCGATCGTGCAAGCGGCCATCGATAGCCTGCTGGCGGGCAATACCCATTACGCCGAAGTGCGCGGCAAGCGTGCCTTGCGCGAGAGCATCGCCAAACGTCATCGGCAACGCAGCGGCCAACCGGTGGATGCCGATCAGGTGGTGGTGCTGGCCGGCGCGCAATGTGCGTTGTTCAGCGTTGCCCAGTGCGTGCTCAATCCCGGCGATGAAGTGATAGTCGCCGAGCCGATGTACGTCACCTATGAAGCAGTGTTCGGTGCCTGCGGCGCGGTGGTGATTCCGGTGCCGGTACGCTCCGAGAACGGCTTCCGGGTGTTGCCTGAAGACGTTGCCGCGCGCATTACCCCGCGCACTCGCGCTTTGGCGCTCAATAGCCCGCACAACCCGTCCGGCGTCAGCTTGCCGCGCACAACCTGGCAGGCGCTGGCCGAGCTGTGCATTGCCCACGATCTGTGGCTGATTTCCGACGAGGTCTACAGCGAGCTGTTGTTCGAAGGCGACCACATCAGCCCGGCCAGTCTGCCGGGCATGGCCGAGCGCACCGCGACCCTCAACAGCCTGTCGAAATCCCACGCCATGACCGGCTGGCGCGTCGGCTGGGTGGTCGCGCCGCCGTCACTCGCCGGGCATCTGGAAAATCTCGCGCTGTGCATGCTCTATGGCTCCCCGGATTTTATTCAGGACGCCGCGGTGGTCGCCCTGGAGACCCAGCTGCCGGAACTCGAAGCCATGCGCCAGGCCTATCGCCAGCGCCGGGATCTGGTCTGCGAATGCCTGGCCGACTGCCCCGGAGTGCGCGCGCTGAAACCCGATGGCGGGATGTTCGTGATGGTCGATATCCGCGAAACAGGGCTCAGCGCCCAGGCTTTCGCCGATCGCCTGCTGGATCGGCACGGAGTCTCGGTGCTGGCCGGTGAAGCGTTCGGCCCGAGTGCCACCGGGCATATTCGCCTGGGGCTGGTGGTGGACGCCGCGCCACTGCGTGAGGCCTGCCAGCGGATCGCCCGCTGTGCCAATGAATTGATGGAGATCCGCGTCGATGGGTAATTACAGCAGGCTGTTTATTGATGGCGCCTGGCAGACGCCTTCCGGTCAGGGCCTGGCCGAGGTGATCAACCCGGCCACTGAAACGGTAGCAGGCTCAGTACCGTTGGGCGACGAGCGTGACGTTGAACGTGCCGTGGCCGCGGCACGACGGGCCTTCGGTGCATGGTCGCGCACCTCGTCCAGCGTGCGTGCGGCTTATATCCGCGCACTGGTCGAGCAGTTGCAGGCGCGGGCGGACGAGATGGCGCAGGTGATCACCGCCGAGCTCGGCATGCCGGTGCAATGGTGCCGCTCGGTGCAGGTCGAGGGGCCAATCGCCGGGTTGGAACAGTACGTCGAAATCGCCGGGTTGATGGATGAAGTGCGCGAGGTCGGCAACTCCCTGGTGATTCGCGAACCGGTGGGTGTCTGCGCCTTCATCAATCCGTGGAATTACCCGCTGCACCAGTTGATCGGCAAACTCGCACCGGCGCTGGCGGCCGGCTGCACGGTGGTGGTCAAGCCCAGTCAGGAAACCCCGTTGCATGCCTTCCTGCTGGCGGAAATGATCGAGGCCATCGGTCTGCCGGCCGGGGTGTTCAACCTGGTCAGCGGGCCAGGCTCGAAGGTCGGTGAAGCCTTGGCCAGACACCCGGACGTGGACATGGTCTCATTCACCGGCTCCACTGGCGCGGGTGTTCGCGTGGCCCACTCGGCAGCGCCTTCGGTCAAGCGGGTCTGCCTGGAACTGGGCGGCAAGTCGCCGTTGCTGATCGCCGAAGATGCCGATCTGGCCGCGGCGGTGCGCTACGGGGTGCAAGACGTGATGATCAACTCCGGACAGACCTGCACCGCCTTGACCCGCATGCTGTTGCCCGCCAGCCGTTATGCCGAGGCGCTGGAGCTGGCCCTGGCAGAGACGCAAAAGCTGCGCATGGGCGATCCGCTCGACCCGCAGAGTTTCCTCGGCCCGATGTGTTCTGCGGCGCAGCGTCGGACCGTGCGCGACTACATTCGAGTCGGTCAGCAAGAGGGCGCGCGGCTGCTGTGTGGCGGTGAAACGGCCGACGAGTTCGAACGCGGTTTTTACCTCAGGCCAACGCTGTTTGCGGACGTCGACAATCGGATGCGTATCGCCCAGGAAGAAATCTTCGGCCCGGTGCTGTGCCTGATTCCCTATGTGGATGAAGCCCAGGCCATACAGATCGCCAACGACTCGCCATTCGGCCTGTCCAGCGGCGTATGGGCCGGTAGCACCGAGCGCGGGCTTGGGCTGGCGCGGCAGATACGTGCCGGGCAGTGCTTTATCAACGGTGCGGCGTTCAATTATCAGGCGCCATTCGGCGGCTACAAACAGTCAGGCAATGGTCGCGAGTGGGGTGAAGAAGGGCTCGCCGAGTTTGTCGAAGTGAAGGCGATGCAAGTGTGATCTCGCCATGAGCGTGCGCGGGCCGCAGGCCTTTATGGCGTTGTACCTGGCCACCTTGCTGTTGCAGGTGGCGGCGGGGTTGCTCAATTCCTGGGTCGCCTTGCGCATGGTGGCGCTGGGCAATAGCGGCCTGGTAATCGGCTCGCTGATGGCGGTGAATGCCCTCGGGTTGGTGGTCGGTGGGCTCAGCGGCTACTGGCTGGTAGCCCGACTGGGTCATGTGCGGGCATTTGCCTTATGCGGTGCGCTGGCGATCGCGGCAAGTCTGGGCCATGACTTCAGCAGCTGGTTGCCGCTCTGGCTGCTGTTGCGGTTTCTGGTCGGGCTGGCGCTGATGACTATGTACATCGTGCTGGAAAGCTGGCTCAACGAGCAGGCCCCCAACGGGCAGCGGGGCAGGGTGCTGGCCTGGTACATGACCGCCTCCTTCCTCGGGCTGATCGGCGGGCAGCTGGGTCTGAGCCTGGATGGCGCGGCCAGTCGGGCGTTGCTCGATCTGGTGGTGATCTGCTTCGCCTTGTGTCTGGTGCCCGTCAGCTTTACCCAGCGCCTGCCGCCGACCAGCGTCGCGCCGCAGGCCCGGCTGCGACCGCTGGGGTTTGTGCGACGGATTCCTCAGGCGCTGTTGACGATCCTGCTGACCGGGCTGCTTTCCGGTGCCTTCCATGGCCTGGCACCGGTTTACGCCAGTCAGCAAGGGCTGGATCCGGGCTCGGTCGGGCTGTTTATGGCGACCTGTCTGGCGGCCGGATTGTTGGCGCAGTTCCCGTTGGGACTGTTGTCCGACCGCTTTCCCCGGCCGCGATTGATTCGCCTGTTTGCGCTGATTCTGGCGTTGAGTTGCTTGCCGTTGCTGTGGACGCCGGTTGGCTTGCCGTTGTTGCTGGGCTGCGGTTTTGCGATCGGGCTGGTGCAGTTCTCGCTGTACCCGCTCGCGCTGGGCCTGGCCAATGACCGGGTTGAAAGCCATGAACGGGTGACACTGGCGGCGACCATGCTGGTGGCTTTCGGCTTGGGCTCGAGTATCGGCCCGTTGTTTGCCGGGGCGGCGATGGAGTTGTTCGGCGGGCGGGCGCTGTATGGCTTTTGTGTGCTGTGCGCGGTATTGCTCGGTTGGCTGGTGCGCGAGCCCCGGACGCAATCTTGCGTTGAAACAGCGATCCCGTAGGAGCTGCCGCAGGCTGCGATCTTTTGATCTTTTGATCTTTTGATCTTTTGATCTTTTGATCTTTGCTCTTGGGCAATCCCCAGAGTCGCAAAAAGATCGCAGCCTGCGGCAGCTCCTACAAGGGCCAATATCAGGCTCTGTCGCGGTTTTCCAAGGGGGTATCGAAGGCCACGAACAACTGGTCGGCGGTGATGCTTCCCAGGTCCAGGCGCATGTTGTTTTCCAGCATGGCGAACAGGCGGGTGAATACTTCGAACACCTTGCAATGGTCTTCCATGCCGGAGAAGGGGTTGTCGATTTTCTCGGCGATCAGCGAGCTTTCCTGCACCGCGTCATAGACTTCGCGCAGGGTGATTTCATTCGCGGGCCTGGCCAGGGTCAGCCCGCCCTTGGCGCCGCGCCAGGACTTGAGAATGTCGGCCTTGACCATCTGCGAAACCAGATTGCGCACCCGTGTCGGGTGGGTCTTTACCCACTTGGCAATCGTTTCGGTGCGCAGTTTCTGCGGTGCGTTGGCGGCCACGAACGACAGAATGTAAGAAGCGGTGATCAATCGGGTCGACTGGCTCATGAGGCTAAAGGCTCCCTGTAAAAACCGGATTATTCCATCGATGAAAAATACCCGTCAGGGCATGGAATTTACGTTATGAAATCACTAATGTATTTGTTACGGTAACAATTATGAATACTAGCAGCTTCGGTAAACCTTCGAATCATTTTCTCTGCGACTAATCAGGGGCAAATGCAATGAGCGATAACAAAAACAAGATTACTCAAGCAATCCATGACTGCAACCTTCCTCGTCGGGATTTCCTCAAAGGCAGCGCCGCCGCCGGGCTGGTGGCCGCGGCGTTTTCCATGGGCCTGCCGTTCGGGGCCTTCGCCCAGCAAGCTTCGCCCAAGCCGGGCGGTGTGCTGCGCCTTGGCCTGGCGGGTGGCAGCACCACCGACTCGCTGGACCCGGGTTCCTGGAGCGATACGTTCACCTTCGTCGGCTTCTCGGCGGTGTACAACACCCTGAGCGAAATCGCCGTGGATGGTACGGCGATTCCCGAGCTTGCCGAGAGCTGGGAGTCGTCGCCGGATGCGCGGATCTGGACCTTCAAACTGCGTCAGGGCGTGACCTTCCACAACGGCAAGAGCCTGACCGTCGAAGACGTCGTAGCGTCGATCAATCACCACCTGGGCGAGAAATCCACTTCGGCGGCCAAGACCGTTCTCGGGGATGTCGCCCAGGTGCGCGCACAGGGCAGCGACTCGGTGGTCTTCGAGCTGCATTCGGGTAACGCCGACTTCTCCTATGTGGTGGCCGATTACCACTTGGTGATTATGCCGAGCAAGGATGGGGTTGCCGATTGGCGAGCCGGGGTCGGCACCGGCGGTTACCGTCTCAAGGCATTCGATCCGGGCGTGCGCATGGCACTGGAACGCAGCCCCGATTACTGGAAACCCGGCCGGGCGCACTTCGCCAGCGCCGAATTGATCGGCATTGCCGACGGCGCGGCGCGGGTCAATGCGCTGGTCACCGGGCAAGTCGATGTGATCAACAAGGTCGACCTGAAAACCGTGGCGCTGCTCAAGCGCAATCCGAATCTGGTGATCGAAGAAACCAAAGGCGCGCAGCACTACACCTTCCCGATGCTGTGCGACAGCCAGGACTTCAAGAACAACGACATCCGCCTGGCGATGAAGCACGCCATCAACCGTGAAACCTTGTTGGCCTCGGTACTGCACGGTTATGGCCTGGTCGGCAACGATCATCCGATCCAGCCCGGCAGCCGCTTTATCAATACCGCGCTGGAGCAGCGCAGCTATGACCCGGACAAGTCGCGTTTCCACCTGCGCAAGGCTGGCGTCGAGTCGCTCAAGGTCCGCCTGCAAGCGTCCGATGCTGCCTACACCGGAGCGGTGGATGCCTCGGTGTTGTTCAAGGAGCAAGCGCGCCAGGCCGGGATCGATATCGATGTGGTGCGCGAACCGGCGGACGGCTTCTTCTCCAACGTCTGGATGAAGCAACCCTTCACCACTTCGTTCTGGTACAGCAGCCTGACCGCCGACCGCATGTTCAGCATCGGTTACGCCAAGGGCGCTGCCTGGAACGAGACCCACTGGGACAACGGGCGCTTCAACCAGCTGCTGAACGCCGCCCGGGGCGAGATGAACGATCCGCTACGCCGCGAGATGTACAACGAAATGCAGGCGCTGTGCCGTGACGATGGCGGGGCGATTGTGCCGTTGTTCGCCAGCTCCGTCGCCGCCCGCTCGAACCGCGTCAGCCATGGCGGACTCACCGCGCCTTACGGCGAACTGGATGGCTTGCGGGTCATCGAGCGCTGGTGGCAAGCCTGAGCATCTGATCGTTGATGGCCGGCCTGCACGCAGGCCGGCGATCCCTGCGCCATCCCGGAGGATTCTGCGGTGAATAGTATTTTCAAGCTGCTGTTGCAGCGTCTGGCCCTGGGCCTGTTGTCGCTGTTTGCGGTGTCGGTGATTATTTTTCTGGCGGTCGGCATGCTGCCGGGCGATATCGCCCAGGCCATGCTCGGCCAGTCGGCGACGGCCGAAACCGTGGCGGCCTTCCGTGCACAATTGGGGCTGGACCTGCCGCCGTTAACCCGCTTCGTGCAGTGGATCTGGCAGCTGCTGCAAGGTGATCTTGGGGTCTCGCTGGCCAACCAGCGGCCGATCGCCGAGCTGATCGGTGCACGGTTGGGCAACACCCTCAGTCTCGCGGCATTGGCGGCGCTGGTTTCGGTGCCGTTGGCGCTGGTGCTGGGGATGCTCGCGGCCTTGTATCGCAACAGCTGGTTCGACCGCCTGCTCAACACCTCGGCGCTGAGCGCGGTGTCGTTCCCGGAATTCTTCGTCGCCTACCTGCTGATTCTGCTGTTTGCGGTGAAGCTCAACTGGTTCCCGAGCATTTCCAATCTGGCGCCGGATGCTTCCTTCGGCACGGTACTGGAACGCTCGGTGCTGCCGGTGGCGACCCTGAGCCTAGTGGTGATCGCGCAGATGATGCGCATGACCCGCGCGTCCTTGATCAACCTACTGGCCAGCCCCTATATCGAAATGGCCCGGCTCAAGGGCATCAGCCAGTCGCGAATTATCTTCCGGCATGCCTTGCCTAATGCGCTGGCACCGATTGTCAACGTGGTGGCGTTGAACCTCGCGTACCTGGTGGTTGGCGTGGTGGTGGTCGAGGTGGTGTTCGTCTATCCGGGCCTCGGTCAGTTGCTGGTGGATTCGGTGGCCAAACGCGACATTCCGGTGGTCCAGGCCTGCAGCCTGATCTTTGCCGCAACCTACATCCTGCTCAATACCACGGCCGATGTGCTGTCCATCGCCAGCAACCCACGCCTGATGCATCCGAAGGGGTAGAACATGAGCCTGCTCAAAGAACTGGCCCGGGCACCGCTGAGTGCGAAGTTCGGGATTCTGGTCATCGTTGTGTACATCCTGGTGGCGCTGTTCGCCCCAGTGCTGGCGCCTTACGGCGAAACCGAAGTGGTCGGCGAGGGTTTTGCCCCTTGGAGCGGGCAGTTCCTGCTGGGCACCGATAACCTCGGTCGCGACATGTTCAGCCGGCTGGTGTACGGCGCCCGCAACACCCTGGGCATCGCCTTTTTCACTACCGTGCTGGCGTTTCTGCTCGGTGGTTTGAGCGGATTGATCGCGGCCATCAAGGGCGGTTGGGTCGATCAAGGCTTGTCGCGGGTGGTGGACATTCTGATGGCCATTCCGCAACTGATCTTCGCCTTGCTGATTCTCAGTGTGGTCGGCACCACGGCCACCTCGCTGGTACTGGTGATCGCGCTGCTGGATGCCACCCGGGTGTTTCGTCTGTCACGGGCGGTGGCGATGAACGTGGTGGTTCAGGACTTCGTCGAGGCGGCGCGGCTGCGGGGCGAGGGCCTGTGGTGGCTGGTGACCCGTGAAGTGTTGCCCAACGCCGCCGCGCCGTTGATTGCCGAATTCGGCCTGCGTTTCTGTTTCGTCTTTCTGTTTATCAGTGCGCTGTCATTCCTCGGCCTGGGCATTCAGCCGCCGACTGCCGACTGGGGCAGCATGGTCCGAGACAACGCGGTGTTGATCACCTTCGGCGACATCAGCCCGCTGCTGCCGGCTCTGGCGGTGGCGTTGATTACGGTAAGCGTCAACTTCGTTGTCGACTGGATGCTGCACAAATCCAGCGGCCTCAAGGAGTGCTGAACATGCAAAAACCATCGCGCAACAATGACCAGCCGCTGCTGGAAATCCGCGACCTGCATATCGAAGGTCATTACGAAGACGCCTGGCATCCGCTGATCAAGGGCATTGACCTGACGCTGCAACGCGGCGAGGTACTGGGCCTGATCGGCGAGTCGGGTGCCGGCAAGTCGACCCTGGGCCTGGCAGCCATGGGCTATGCCCGCGATGGCTGCAAGATTACCGGCGGCTCGGTGCGCTTCGACGGTATGGAACTATTGCAAGCCAAGCCCGAAACCCTGCGCAAACTGCGTGGGCTGCGCATTGCTTATGTGGCGCAAAGTGCCGCGGCATCCTTCAACCCGGCACACCGTCTGATCGATCAGCACGTGGAGACGGCGGTCAACAATGGTGGCATCAGCCGCGCTCAAGCCGAAGCCGAGGCGGTGGAGCTGTATCGGGTGCTGCGTCTGCCGAATCCCGAGCAGATCGGCCAGCGTTATCCGCACCAGGTGTCTGGCGGGCAACTGCAGCGGGTGATGACCGCCATGGCCATGGCCTGCCATCCGGACCTGATCATCTTCGACGAACCCACCACCGCCCTCGACGTCACCACCCAGATCGAAGTGCTGGCGGCGATTCGCGACGCGGTGGCGCAATTCGGTAGTGCGGCGATCTATATCAGCCATGACCTGGCCGTCGTCGCGCAAATGGCCGACCGGATCATGGTGCTGCGCCACGGCAAGCTGGTGGAGGAGGCCGAGACTCGCCAGATGCTCCGCGACCCGCAGGAGGACTACACCAAGTCACTGTGGGCGGTGCGCAGTTTTCGCACCGAACCCAAGCCGTGCCCGCAACAGGAAGTGCCGTTGCTGGAGCTGCGCCAGGCCTGCGCCAGCTATGGTCATCAACCGGTGCTGCACGATGTTTCGCTGAGCCTGTATCGTGGCCAGACCCTGGCAGTGATCGGTGAATCCGGCAGTGGCAAGAGTTCTACCGCGCGGTTGATTACCGGCCTGCTGCCACCGACTTCCGGTCAGGTGCTGTATGGCGGCGAACCCCTGCCGGCGGACTTCCGTCAGCGCAGCAAGGAACAGTTGCGCCGAGTCCAGATGATCTACCAGATCCCGGACACCGCCTTGAATCCTCGTCAGCGAATTGTCGACATCATCGGTCGACCGCTGACGTTTTACCTCGGTCTGAAGGGCAAGGCCCTGCGCGCGCGGGTCGCCGAGTTGCTGGAAATGATCGAGCTGGATCCAGCGACGTTCATGGAGCGTCAGCCCCGTGAGTTGTCCGGTGGGCAGAAGCAACGCATCTGCATTGCCCGGGCGCTGGCGGCCGATCCGCAGTTGATCATTTGCGACGAAGTGACCTCGGCACTCGATCAACTGGTGGCCGAGGGGGTTCTGAAGCTACTCAATCGTATTCAGCAGCAGCTCGGTGTCGCTTACCTGTTCATTACCCACGATGTCGCCACCGTGCGAGCGATTGCCGATGAAGTGGTGGTGATGCAGCGCGGAAGGGTGGTTGACCACGGTTCTCGCAGCGCGATCTTCACCCCACCGCATCAGGACTACACCGGCCTGCTGTTTTCCTCCGAACCGGAGATGGACCCGGACTGGCTGGATCACCTGCTCGCTAAGCGCGCTGGCCAACCAGTGCCTTCCAAGCTTGAAATTGTCTAAGGAATCGCCATGAATGTATTGATCGTCCACGCTCATCCCGAGCCGAATTCTTTTACCGCCGCCCTGCGCGATCAAGCGGTAGAAACCTTGAAGGCCCAGGGGCATGAAGTGCAGGTCAGTGACCTGTATGCGATGAACTGGAACCCGGTGGCCAGCGCCGAGGACTTCTCCTCACGGGACAATCCCGACTATCTGGTCTATGCCCTGGAGCAGCGTCTGGGCGTTAAAAGCCAGTCGCTGGCGGCGGATATCCAGCAAGAACTGGACAAGCTGTTGTGGGCCGACCTGCTGATCCTCAACTTCCCGATCTTCTGGTTCTCCGCGCCGGCGATACTCAAGGGCTGGATCGACCGGGTACTGGTATCGGGGGTCTGCTACGGCGGCAAACGCTTCTACGATCAGGGTGGGCTCAGCGGCAAGCAGGCGCTGGTGACGGTGACCCTGGGCGGCCGCGAGCACATGTTCGGCGACGGCGCGATTCATGGCCCGCTGGAAGACATGCTGCGACCGATCCTGCGCGGCACGCTGGCCTACGTCGGCTTCGAGGTGCTGGAGCCATTCGTGGCCTGGCATGTGCCCTACATCAGCGACGAGGCGCGCAAGGACTTCCTGCAGAGCTATCGGCAGCGCCTGGAAAATATCGCCGATGACCAGCCCATCGAGTTCCCGCGCCTGTCGCAGTTCGATGAGGCGCTTTATCCACTGGTCGAGAAGGCTTGAGTGGTCACCAGGATGAAGAAAATGCTGCGAGCCCCGGGTTTGCAGCAAACATCCGGGTGGTAAGCTGGCCTGCGCACCAGGAACAGCGAGCCATCCATTGAGCACTAAAATAATCACGAAGGAGGGCCATGAGGCCCTGAAAAAGGAGCTGGATTACCTTTGGCGAGAGAAACGCCCCGACACGACCCGCAAGGTCACCTGGGCGGCTTCCCTGGGCGATCGAAGCGAGAACGCCGACTATCAGTACAATAAGAAACTGCTCAGGGAGATCGACCGCCGCGTCCGTTACATCCGCAAGCGTCTGGAAGACATCCGGGTGGTGGAGTACTCACCCGAGCAGGAAGGGCGGGTATTCTTCGGCGCCTGGGTCGAGATTGAAAACGAAGCCGGTGAAACCAAGCGCTTTCGTATAGTCGGCTACGACGAGATCTACGAGCGCATGGATTACATTTCCATCGATTCGCCCATGGCTCGCGCGTTGCTGAAGAAAGAGGTGGGAGACGACTTCGTTGTACCGACACCCCATGGCGACATGGAGTGGTGGGTCAACAAAATCGAATACATCCAATAGATTGCCGCTCGGGTCGGCGCTCATGGAGCCCGGCCCGAACCCGTCAGCCCTCGCGCAGGACGGTCAGCGGGCTGGCGTTCAAGGCCCGTCGAGTGCCAAACACCCCGGCACCGCCCACCAGTAGCGCGCCGATCACCGGCAACAGCAGCAACCACGGATGCGGGTGCCAAGGCAGATCGAAGGCAAAGCGGTAAAGCACCAGGCTCACCAGCTCCGAACCGAGGGCTGCCAGCAGGCCGCTGACCGCACCCAGCAGACCGAACTCGATACGCCGCGCCTTGACCAGCAGTTGCCGCTCCGCACCCAGGACCCGCAGCAGGGCGCCTTGGCGAATGCGTTCATCCAGGGTCGCCTGCAAGCCGGAAAACAGCACCGCCATCCCCGCCGCGAGCACGAACAGCAGCACGTATTCCACCGCCAGGGTGACCTGGGCGAGGATGCTGCGCAGCTGCGCGAGCAAGGCTTCGACCTGAAGAATGGTCACCGCCGGGAACGCCCGCGACAGGTCAATGATCTGTTGGTCGTGACCGGCCGCCAGATAGAAGCTGGTCAGGTAGGTGGCAGGCAGGTCCTTCAAGGTCCCCGGCTGGAAGATCATGAAGAAGTTGGGCTGGAAGTTGTCCCAGTTGACCGTGCGCAGACTGCTGACCACCGCTTCGCGATTGACCCCGCCGACGCTGAAGATCATGTGATCGCCCAGTTTCAGCTTGAGGCTTTCGGCCACTTGGGCTTCCACCGAAACCCCCGGCACCTCGGCCGAAGGTTGTTGCGACCACCAGGTGCCTTCGGTGAGGGCGTTGCCCGCTGGCAGCTCGGCCGCCCAGGTCAGACTCAGGTCGCGCTGAATGGCGCGGTCGCCGCTGGATTCCTTGCTGACGATTTGCTGCACCGGTTCGCCATTGATGCTGATTAGTCGTCCCGGCACCACGGGATACAGTGGTGCCGAATTCGCCGACAGTTCCATCAATCGCTGGGTGAAGGCTTCTTTGTCGGCCGGAAGGATATTCAGCGCGAAATAGTTGGGCGCGTTTTTCGGCAACTGGTTCTGCCAGGTGTCCAGCAGCTCGCCGCGTAGCAGGGCGATCAAGCCCATCGACAGAAGAATCAGACCGAACGCCAGGGATTGACCGGCTGCCGCCAGCGGATGGCGCAGCAACTGGCCCAGCCCCAGGC
>NZ_CABVHQ010000102.1 GCF_902497895.1 Pseudomonas fluorescens | reverse complement strand
CAGGGCGTAGCAGCTGTCGAGTAGAACGAGGCAGCGTCCGGCTGCGAAGCAGCCGAAAGACCCTGCACCTCGGTGTTTCAGATAAACCGCGAGCACAGGTTTTACGAGGACTCCGTCCTCGGACGCTGCCTCGTTCCACTCGACAGCTGCTACGGGAGTTCTAGCCTTTCGAGATGTGTAGATACCCATGCCCTCTGGGGAGAGGGCTGGGGAGAGGGGTAGATTTCGGATCAGAACACAGCGTTCGAATTTGACTTGTCCTTAACTGACCGGCATTGGGGCAAGCCCGCTCCCATATTTGATCGCATATCTCTTGTGGGAAGGGCCGGGTGACGTTCGCTTGCCCGCGAAGCTATTAAACCTTCAACACTTTCCCACTGGCCGCAACGGCCAGCAACAGCACCGCAATCAAGCCAAACGCAATGCTCAAGCTGCTGCCATGGGCGATAAAGCCGATCACCGCGGGCCCGGCGAGGATGCCGGCGTAGCCCAGGGTGGTAATGGCCGGTACGGCGATGTTTTCGGGCATGACTTTCTGTTTGCCGACGGCGGTGTACAGCACCGGAACAATGTTCGAGCAGCCGGCACCGACCAACGCATAACCCACTAATGCCGCTTCCCAGGCCGGGGCCAGGGTGGCGAGCAGCAGACCAGCGGCGGCGGTCAGTCCGCCGATAATGATCACCCGTTTGGCGCCGAGCCGCTGCACGATGGCGTCGCCGGTCAGGCGGCCGGCGGTCATGGTCAGGGCGAATGCGGCATAACCAAGACCCGCATAGGCGGCGTCGAGATTGCGCTCGGAGGTCAGGAACACCGCGCTCCAATCGAGCACCGCGCCCTCGGCGAGAAATACGATAAAACACAGGATGCCAATAAACAGCACCACCCCATGGGGCACGGCGAAGGCCGGCCCGGTGCTTTCGCTGCCATATGGCAACAGATGCGGCGCAGCCTTGAACAAGGCCAGCAGCAGCAACACGATCACCACCAGCATTGCGCCCAACGGCGACATTCCCAGACCCAGCAGTGCGCTGACCCCGGCCGCGCCGACAATCCCGCCGAGGCTGAACAACCCGTGGAAGCCTGACATCATGGTCTTGCCACTGGCCCGCTCGACGATCACCGCTTGCAGGTTCACAGTCGAGTCCACCGAGCCGAGCCCGGCGCCGAACATGAACAATGCGGCAATCAATAGCGGTATCGAAGAAACCGTCGCCAACAGCGGCAGCGCCAGGCAGATCAGCAGAGTCCCGGCGGTCATCACTCGACGGCAACCGAAGCGCGAGGCCAGGACCCCGGCCAGCGGCATGGCAATCATCGAGCCGACGCCCAGGCACAGCAGCAATAAACCGAGGGTCCCTTCGTCGAGCCCGGCCCGGGCCTTGGCGTAAGGCACCAGCGGCGCCCAGGCGGCGATGCCGAAACCGGCGATAAAGAAGGCGATGCGCGTGGACATTTGCTCCAGGCGTCCGGGGACTACGGACGCTGGGGTACTGATGGTGGTCATGAAAAATCCTTGGCAATCCGGTCTGTAACGATACGTAGCGCGACATCCTTGCATATCAGGCTGCGTCGGGCGAGGCCAGGGTTTCACCCGCTGACCCAATGCAGTGCTTTACTGAAGCGTTGCAGGGCGGATCTGCACGGTAGATTTGTCGACTGTAAAAAATGGAAAACCGATCCATTCCCCTCATTTATAAGGAGATCTCGATGCAAACGGATAAAACACCCACCCCAACGCTGCAACTGTCGAACCCGCCCGGCCTTTACGACCCGACCGCCAATGGTTATTCCCATGTGGCCCAGGTGGCGGCGGGTGCGCGGTGGGTATTTATCGCCGGGCAGGGCGGCGAGAACGCCGACAGTCAGTTATCGAGTGATTTCACTGAACAGGTCCGCCAGGCCCTGAATAATCTGCGGATTGCTCTGGCAGCGGCCGGTGCCGAGGTGAGCGATGTTGCCAAGCTGACGGTATTGATCGTCGACCACAGCCTGGAGCGTCTGGAAATCTTCGGCGAAGAGCTGCATCGGGTCTGGGGTTCAGCCCCCAAGCCGGCCTGCACCCTGATCCCGGTGCCGAGGCTGGCGCTGGACGGCATGCTGTTCGAGATAGAGGCAGTGGCGGCTGTCGCGGTATGACGCAGCTCTACGATGCTATGACTTGCTGATCGTCAACACTGGGTCCTCCTTCAGATTCTGTGGCAGCAGTGAGACTGCTATCGCGAGCAAGCTCGCTCCCACATTGGTTCTGTGTCGGTCTCACAATTGTGGCCCGACGCTGATCAAGTGTGGGAGCGAGCTTGCTCGTGAAAGCGCCCGTCCGGCCAGCGAGCCTCCAAAGTCGATCAGCTGTAATCCGAATCCCCGATCAACTCTACCTGCGGCATCTGCCGTTTCATCAACACCTTCCCACCACGAATCGAATACAACGCCAGCCCCTGGCTGCGGATCATTTCGTAGTCACTGTCGGCCGACAGAATCAGCAGGTTGGCCGGGCGCCCGGGTTCCAGTCCGTAACGCTCGCCCAGGGCCAGGGCCTTGGCGCTGTTGTCGGTGACCAGGTCGAGTGCACTCTGCAGATTGCGATAACCGAGCATGTGGCAGATGTGCATCCCGGCTTCCAGCACCCGCAAAATGTTGCCGTTACCCAACGGATACCAAGGGTCGACGATTGAGTCCTGGCCGAAACAGACGTTCATTCCGGCTTCAAGCAACTCATTGACCCGGGTCACGCCCCGACGTTTCGGGAAGTTGTCGAAGCGCCCCTGCAGGTGAATGCTTTCGGTCGGGCAGGAGACGAAGCTGATCCCGGAGTGCCCGAGCAAGCGGAACAGCTTGGCGCAGTAGGCGTTGTCGTAGGAGCCCATGGCGGTGGTGTGGCTGGCCGTGACCCGGGCGCCCATGTCGCGGCTGCGGGCTTCTTCGGCGAGCACTTCGAGGAAGCGCGAATGCGGATCGTCGGTTTCGTCGCAATGCACATCCACCAGACAGCCGGTGCGCTCGGCCAGGTCCATCAGGAATTTTATCGAACTCACACCTTGGTCCCGGGTGTATTCAAAATGCGGAATACCACCAATCACATCGGCGCCCAGGAGAATCGCTTCTTCCATCAGCTCCCGGCCATTGCGGTAGGACTCGATGCCCTCCTGGGGGAACGCGACGATCTGCAGGTCGATCAGATGACGACTTTCCTCGCGTACCTCGA
Source organism: Pseudomonas fluorescens (assembly GCF_902497895.1). Taxonomy (GTDB): domain Bacteria; phylum Pseudomonadota; class Gammaproteobacteria; order Pseudomonadales; family Pseudomonadaceae; genus Aquipseudomonas; species Aquipseudomonas fluorescens_BP. The sequence goes on along the minus strand of NZ_CABVHQ010000102.1, from coordinate 10,594 downwards.
GCATCGCCTTGAGCGCGGTCAGGCTTGGGTCGGTGACGTCGACATGGGTGCGCACATGCTGGATGCCGTGGGCGGCGAGGGCGCGGATGGTCTTCCTGGCGCGGGTTTTGGTGTCTTCCTGGGTAATGGTCGCCTTGCGTTCACCCCAGCATTCGATGCCTTCGAAGAGCGTGCCGCTCATGTTCCAGCGCGGCTCGCCGGCGGTGAGGGTGGCGTCGAGGTGGATGTGCGGTTCGACGAAGGGTGGGACCACCAGATTGCCGCCAGCGTCCAGGTCTTCGGGACCGAGGGTCGGGGCTTCGGTTTGCCGGGCAATGTTGGCGATCAAGCCGTTTTCCAGGTGCAGCTCATGCAGACCTTCACGGTTGCGCAGACGGGCGTTGATGATATGCATGGGGATCATCCTTCTATCATGATGGTGTTTGGGTGTCGGTCGCCATCGGTTCGCGGGTGCCAAGCAGGCCCGTCTGCACAATATAGGTCAGAGGCACGAAAGCGGGGCGGTGATACAAATGAATCACCGGTGTGGGAGATAAGAAAGATATGAGCCGGACGCAAACCCTGTGGCGAGGGAGCTTGCTCCCGCTCGGCTGCGAAGCAGTCGTAAAGCCTGAGAATGCGGTGTGTCTGACACAATGGATTGTCAGGTTTCAGGGCCGCTGCGCGCCCCAGCCGGAGCAAGCTCCCTCGCCACAATTGCGCCAGACTGGACACCGGTGTTAGTTGTCTGGCATCAGGATTCACCCCAACGACTTACTCATATAAACCCGCCGCAAACCATTCTCTTCAACCCGGTGGGTTTCGAAGAAACCTCTTTTCGCGTACATCGCAATGTTTTCACTCATCGCTTCATGGGTGTACAGGTGGATCGAGGCATAGTCCGCTTCCACCGCGTGGCGCTCGGCAAATTCCAGCAGTTGCCGCCCATAACCCCGGCCCTGTGCCTCAGGGCTGATGGCCAGGTTGTCCAGTAGCAGGTATTCCTCGGTGTTGATCAACACCACGAAGCCGACCATCCCCACGTCGCTCTCGATGACATGAACGCGTCGGGCCAGCACCTGGCTTGCATAGTCATCGAGCATCGGCCCGGGTCTGCGGCCGATTCGCTCGATGTAGGGGGAGTAGGCGGCCTCGACGATGGCCTCGATCAAAGCGATGTCTGCGAGGGTCGCCGGGCGAATGATGGACGGCATGGGGTAAAACCTTTGGTCCGATGGACGAGTCTCACTTTAACGGCCTGAAAGCCTGAGGGACAGGCATAAAAAAACCACCGGGTTCGGTGGTTTTCTTCAATCGCCGGCTTATTCGCCGTGATAGATGCAGCCGCTGGTGCAGGTTTCATGGATGCGGATCGCGCTGAGCTCCGGCAGCAGGGGCTTGAGTTCGTTCCAGATCCATTTGGCCAGGACTTCGCTGGTCGGATTTTCCAGGCCAGGGATGTCATTCAAATAGTTGTGATCGAGACGCTCGTAGAGCGGCTTGAAGATCGCCTTGATTTCCGAGAAGTCACGAATCCAGCCGGTGCGCGGATCGAGGTCACCGCTCAGGTGAATCGCCACCTTGAACGAGTGGCCGTGCAAGCGCCCGCACTTGTGGCCTTCTGGAACATAGGGCAGGCGGTGGGCGGACTCGAAGGTAAATTCTTTGAAGATTTCCACAGTGGTTTGAGCTCTGTCAGGTGGCTATCGCCCGTGGCGATGAAGGCAGACAGCGAGTTTAACAGCTTGGCTTTGCCGATGCGGCAAAACACTGACTAAAGGGTCAGCAGGTTCTCCCCCAGGCTCAGGATTGACATGATGGCAATTCAGTTTCAGTTAAGTTGATGCAGTTATCGTGGGGTCCCGTAGGCAACACATACAAAAAACGGAGACACACCATGAAAACCTTGACTGCCCTGTTCACCGCAATCGTTATCGGCATGGCTGCCAGCCTGGCTCACGCCCGGGACCTGGGACCGGACGAAGCCCTGAGACTGCGCGACGCTGGTACCATTCAATCTTTCGAGAAGCTCAATGCCACGGCATTGGCCAGACATCCGGGCGGCACCGTGCACGAAACCGAGCTGGAAGAAGAGTACGGCAAGTACATCTACCAGGTGGAACTGCGCGATGCCCAGGGTGTTGAGTGGGACATCGAAATGGACGCTGTCAGCGGACAGGTTCTCAAGGATCATCAGGATACGTAATGAAGGTAAATCTGCGCACCTGCAGTCGAACGGCTCTGGCGCTTCTGGCATTTTGCTCGGTAGTCATGGCCCGTGACCTGGATCAGGACGAAGCCCTGCAGCTGCGTCAGCAAGGGGTGATAGCACCCCTCGAGCAACTGCTGGGAGCGGCCATGCAACGCTACCCCGGAGCCAAATTGCTGGAAGCGGAACTCGAGGAACATACGGACCGGCCGGTGCGCTATCTCTATGAAATAGAATTGTTGACCGCCGACGGTGTGGTGCGGGAAATCGAGCTCGACGCCAAAACCGGTGAGCTACTCACAGACAAGGAAGATGACTGATGCGCCTGCTTCTGGTGGAAGACCATGTCCCGCTGGCCGACGAGTTGCTGGTCGGGCTCAATCGCCAGGGTTACGCCGTCGACTGGCTGGCCGATGGCCGCGACGCGGTGTATCAGGGCAGCAGCGAACCCTATGACCTGATCATTCTCGACCTCGGCCTGCCGGGTTTGCCGGGGCTTGAGGTGCTGAGCCAATGGCGCGCCGGCGGCCTGGCCACACCGGTATTGATCCTCACCGCCCGTGGGTCCTGGGCCGAGCGTATCGAAGGCTTGAAGGCCGGCGCCGACGACTACCTGACCAAGCCGTTCCATCCCGAGGAGTTGCACCTGCGAGTCCAGGCGTTGTTGCGGCGTTCCCATGGCCAGGCTAATCAGCCGACCCTCAAGGCCGCCGGCCTGCACCTGGATGAAGGCCGCCAGTGCGTGACCCGGGACGGCGCCGATATCCAGTTGACGGCGGCCGAGTTTCGGCTGTTGCGCTACTTCATGCTGCACCCCGAACAGATCCTTTCCAAAAGTCATCTCGCGGAACATCTCTACGACGGTGAAACCGAACGCGATTCCAATGTCCTGGAAGTCCACGTCAACCATCTGCGGCGCAAGCTCGGTCGCAGCGTGATTGAAACCCGTCGCGGCCAGGGTTACCTGTTCGGCGGGACGGCCCAGTGAAGTCGATTCAGCGCCGGCTGAGCCTGGGACTGATCAGTGTCATGGTTATCGTCGGCCTGGTGTTGGCGCAGACCAGTCTCTGGCTGTTCGAAAAGGGCCTGCAAGGTTATCTGGAAGACGGGCTGCGCAACGACAGCGAAAACCTGCTGGTGGCCCTGGTCCGTGGCCCGCAGGGTGTGCAACTGGATGAGCGACGCTTGTCGCCTGCCTATCAGCGGCCGTTTTCCGGGCATTACTTTCGCATCGACTTTGCCGACGCCCACTGGCGCTCGCGGTCCTTGTGGGACCAGGAACTGCCCAAGCTTGCGCACGCTGGCTTGCACAGTCATCTGCAACTGGGGCCGGAAGGACAGCAGTTGCTGATCCTGCGTTCCGACTATCGGCGGCTGGGGCAATCGATTTCCATCAGCGTGGCGCAGGACTACACGCCGGTACGGGAAAGCTTTCGGCGCATGCAGCAGATCGGTCTGGGCCTTGGTCTGGCGGGCTTGCTGCTGATTCTGCTGTTGCAGCGAATCACCGTGCGCCGGGCCTTGCGGCCGCTGGAAAAGGCCCGGGAACAAATCGCCCAGCTGCAGCAGGGCCAGCGTTCAGAACTGGACGCCAAGGTGCCGGTCGAGCTGGAGCCGTTGGTGGCGCAGATCAATCATTTGCTCGCGCACACCGAAGACAGTCTCAAGCGTTCACGCAATGCCTTGGGCAATCTGGGGCATGCGCTGAAAACCCCGCTGGCGGTGCTGCTGAGCCTGACCGCGAGCGAGAAGCTGGATGCGCATCCTGAGTTGCGCAAGATCATGCAGGCGCAACTCGAACAGGTGCAGCAACGCCTCAATCGCGAGCTGAACCGCGCCCGTCTGGCCGGCGACGCCTTGCCGGGCGCGCAGTTCGATTGCGATGCGCAGCTGCCCGGCCTGCTCTCTACCCTGAACATGATCCACGGCGAACACCTTGAACTCAGCCACGCCGTGCCCCCCGGGCTGCAGCTGCCATGGGATCGGGAAGACTTGCTCGAATTGCTCGGCAACCTGCTGGACAACGCCTGCAAATGGGCAGATGCCGAAGTCAAGCTGAGCATTGCCGAAACGGCCGAGGGCTTTCGTCTGGTGGTGGAGGACGACGGGCCGGGTATCCCCGAGGAGAACCGCGATCGAGTGTTCAGCCGCGGCACGCGACTGGATGAACAGACCGACGGCCATGGCCTGGGACTGGGCATCGTGCGCGATATCGTCGAGGTGTGGGGCGGGGTGTTGCGCCTGGAAGGTAGTGAGCTGGGTGGGTTGAAGGTGGTGATTGAGTTACCCAGGCACTGAGCCTGAAAACATCCTTTTGTAATTTTGCACATACCTTGTGGGACCGTGGCTTACCCCCGTAGCAGCTGCCGAAGGCTGCGTCCGGCTGCGCAGCAGTCGTAAAATCAGGCGCTGTGGTATTCCAGACAAACCGTGGACGCAGGATTTACGACTGCTGCGCAGCCGGACGCAGGCTTCGCCAGCTGCTACGGTTCGCGTAACGTCTTAAGTGACCGGGCATAGTGGCAAGCCCGTGAAGGCGGTGTGCCTGGCACACCGCCAATCCCGATCAAACCCTGAACTGATCCATCAAACTCTGCTGCTGGTTGGCCAGGCTGTTCAGCGCCTGGCTGACCCGCGCCGATTCGTTGGCTTGCCCCGACAGCGATTCCGTCACGTCACGAATGGTCGCCACGTTGCTATTGATCTCTTCAGCCACGGCGCTTTGTTCTTCCGCGGCACTGGCGATCTGCAGGTTCATGTCGGTGATCACTGTCACCGCCTCGCCGATCTGGCGCAGGGCGATCACGGCCTGGCTGACTTGCTCGACACTGCCTTGAGCCTGGCGATGGCTGTTGCTCATGGAACCGACAACGTCCTGAGTACCGCTTTGCAGCTGTTCGATCACCTGACGGGTTTCCTCCACCGACTCCTGGGTGCGTCGGGCCAGGTTGCGCACTTCATCGGCGACTACCGCGAAACCACGTCCGGCTTCACCGGCGCGAGCGGCTTCGATGGCCGCGTTGAGGGCCAGCAGGTTGGTCTGTTCGGCAATGGCGCGAATCACTTCCAGCACCGAACCGATCTTCTCGCTGTTGGCGGCCAGGCCTTCGACCTGGGCCATCGCCGTGCTCATGTCCGCGGCTAGATTGTCGATGCTGGTGGTGGTGCGGTCGATCACGGTCAAGCCCTGACGGGTGGCCTGATCGGCGTCGCGAGCCGCCTGCGCCGCTTGGGCTGCGCTGCGGGCCACGTCCTGGGCGGTGGCGCTCATTTCATGGGACGCAGTGGCCACCTGGTCGACCTGGCGGTATTGCTGCTCCATGCCGGCGCTGGTCTGGGTAGCGATGGCGGCCGATTGGTCGGCGGTGCTGCGGGCGTCCTGCACCGAGCGTTTCACCTCGGCGATGATCGGCTGCAGCTTGTCGAGGAAGCGGTTGAACCAGCCGGCCAGTTGCCCGAGCTCGTCTTGCTTGTCGTAAGCCAGGCGCCGGGTCAGATCACCTTCACCGCTGGCGATATCCTCGAGCATATGGGCGACGCCGAGGATCGGCCGGGTCACGCTGCGAGCCATCAGCCAGACCAGCAGCAGGCCAATGACCGCCGCCAACAGACCGAGACTCAGCTCGATCAGGGTGCCGGTGGTGCTGCGTTCGTCGAGTTCTTTCTTCAGGGTTTCAGCCGGGCCGACCAGGACTTTTTCCGGCACCTCCAGCAACACCCCCCACGGCTTGCCGCCGGGGATTGGCGTGAAGGGCGCGAGTACTTTGAGTTGTTGATGGCTGTGCAGGCTCTGGGTCTGGCTGTTGCCGGACAACAGGCGGATCAGCTCGGCACCGTTGGCCTTGTCGACCTCATCCAGGCGCTGGCTCAGTTTGCTCGCATCCGGGCTGTAGGCGGCCAGCAGACCGACCGGGCTGATGATGCTGACATTGGTCTGGCCATCGTAGAGCTTCTTGCTCGCCTGCTGGCTGACCGCTTGCAGGCTGTTGAGATTGATGTCGACCGACAGCGAAGCGATGACTTTGCCGTCGACCTCCAACGGGAAGACGATGCTGGTCATCAGCACGTTCTGGCCGTCGATCACATAGAAGTACGGTTCGATCACGCAAGGTTTGCGCGTGGCGCGCGGACAGATAAACCAGGCATTGGCCGGTTCGCCGCTGGGGCCGGTGCTGGTGTCGGCCATGTCGCTTTCCGGCAGGGCCATCGAGGTCAATTTGCCCGGCGTCGGTTGCGACCAGTACAGGGCAAAACGGCCCTTGTCATTGCCACCGATTTCTTTCTGGTCGACAAACAGCTCATCCTTGCCGTCCAGCGCATTGGCTTCGAACACCAGCGACAGCCCGAGCAGGTCCGGGTTGGCTTGCAGGGCCGACTTGACCTGACGGGTCAGGTCTTCGCGCAGGTCGAAGGCGTCGAGAAAACGCTTCTCGGCCTGTTCACGCAGGAACAGCACCTGTCGCGAGAAGCCGTGACCGTATTGATAGGCGTCCATGAACTGCTGGCGAATGCCCAGCGCCTGGGTTTCTCCCTGGGCCTCGATCCGTGCCTGGGCGGCTTCGTTGAGCATCTCCATGCTCGAGGTTTTCACCAGTTCAGCGTTGTGCTCCATGCGATAGAGCGAAAGGCCCACCAGCAAGGTGACAATGCCGAGCAGGCAGAGCCCGGCCAAAAGGGTGATTTTCCATTGAATGGAAAGTTGTCTGAGCGACATGGAGATGTCCTTGAGCGGATAAAACGAGAGAGGCTTCGCTCTATAACGGCTGCGCTTTTTGTTTCTTGATCCATATCAACCAAATAAGAAATGACCTGCAAACTCCGTAGCAGCTGGCGAAGCCTGCGTCCGGCTGCGAAGCAGTCGTAATAAATGACACCTCCATTTCTCTGGATAATTGCGGGAGGTCTCACGACCGCTTCGCGCTCGAACGCCGGCTTCGCCAGCTGCTACAAGGGCCTGCGTCCACTTTGACAAGCCACCCCTGCTGCGGCACAGTGCGCGCCCTCTAATAAAACTCTCCCCTTTGAACTCAAACCGGCAGCTGTGATTCACGGCTCTTTGGCCGGACTCATGCCGTTTGCGCGGTTTTTCCCTTTGGTTGTGCTTTGAGGTAACGATGATTAATGCAGTAATTGCCGCGGTTGGCGTCATGCTGGTGCTCAGCCTGTCCCGCGTGCATGTGGTGATCGCGCTGATCCTGGGCGCGCTGGTGGGCGGCTTGACCGGTGGCCTGGGCATGGAAGCTACCTTGAAAGCCTTCAACAGCGGCCTCGGTGGCGGCGCAACCGTGGCCTTGTCTTACGCCTTGCTTGGCGCTTTTGCGGTGGCGATTGCCAAGTCCGGCCTGGCCCATGCGCTGGCGGATAAAGCCTTGCTGCTGGTCGACCGTCAGGACGCCACCGGTGGCGGACAAGTGAAATGGATACTGATTGGCTTGCTGTGGGTGGTGGCCATCGCCTCGCAGAACATCCTGCCGATTCATATCGCCTTCATTCCGTTGCTGGTACCGCCACTGCTCTATGTGTTGACCAAGTTGCAACTGGACCGTCGGCTGATCGCCTGCGTCATCACCTTTGGCTTGATCACGCCCTATATGTTCTTGCCGGTGGGTTTCGGCAATATCTTCCTCAATGAAATCCTGCTGGCCAATGTCCGTAGCAGTGGTGTGGATGTCAGTCAGGTCAATGTCACCCACGCCATGGGCATTCCGGCGTTGGGCATGGTCTTTGGTTTGCTGGTGGCGTTTTTCAGCTATCGCAAGAAGCGCGTGTACGACCTTTCGATGATCGAGAAGGTCGAGCAGGTGGCGGTGCAGTACAACCCGCTGACCCTGCTGGTGGCCGGGCTGGCCATTGCCGCCGCGTTCATCATTCAACTGTTGCTGGACTCGATGATCATCGGCGCGCTGGCCGGTTTCCTGATCTTCTCGGTGTCGGGCGTGGTGCGCTGGCGCGAAACCGATGACCTGTTCACCGAAGGCATGAAGATGATGGCCATGATCGGCTTCATCATGATTGCCGCTTCCGGGTTTGCCGAAGTGATGAAAGCCACCGGCGAAGTGCGCACCCTGGTCGAAGCGTCGGCGACCTGGATCGGTCACAGCAAGGGCATCGGCGCCTTGTTGATGTTGCTGGTCGGTTTGCTGGTGACCATGGGGATCGGCTCGTCGTTCTCTACCGTACCGATTCTCGCGGCGATCTTTGTGCCGTTGTGTGTGCAACTGGGATTCAGCCCGTTGGCAATCGTGTGCATCGTCGGTACCGCCGGAGCCCTGGGTGATGCCGGCTCGCCGGCTTCCGACTCGACCCTGGGACCGACCTCCGGTCTGAATATCGACGGCCAGCATCACCATATCTGGGACACCGTGGTTCCGACTTTCCTGCACTACAACCTGCCGCTGCTGGCGTTTGGCTGGGTGGCGGCGATGATTTTGTAACCCCATAACCCTGTATCCCGGAATCCCTGTAGGAGCTGCCGCAGGCTGCGATCTTTTGACCCTGGCGCCCGTCCGGCCAACGCATTGTCCGCCTCAAAGATCGCAGGCTTCGCCAGCTCCTACGCCGACCGCATGCATCTGCAATATCGTGGGGCCCGCAATTCTCCCTGTAGAAGCAGCCGGTCGACGCTCCTACAGTTTTGCGTTGGCGTGCCGTTAAAGCTTTAACCACGCCAATCAAGAGTGAACGCCATGCGCCTGAGCCTGAAGGCCAAAGTTTTATCCCTCGCGGTACTCCCGGTTTTACTGTTTGCCCTGGTGATCAGTTTGACCATGGTGTTCATTCTGCAGAATCAGGCCCGTAGCGAAGTCGAAGAAACCCGTCAGCGCCTGCTGAACAATGCCAAGGCGACCCTGCAAAGTTACGTAGCGGTAGCGATGAGCGCGATCAAGCCGCTGTACGACGCCGCGGCACCGGGTGATGACGCGGCCCGGGCGCAGGTGGTCAAGCTGCTGTCGAGTATCAGCTATGGCAAGGATGGCTACTTCTTCGGTTACGACTCGCAAACCGTGCGCCTGTTCAAGGGCAACAGCCCGGAAGGCGTGGGCCAGAGCTTCAAGGACAACCGCGATCCGAATGGCGTGTACGTCAATCGTGAACTGGTGCAAGTCGCCAAGGACGGTAGCCACTATCTGCAATACAGCTCGTCGCTGCCGGGCAACAACACAGTCCTGGTGCCCAAACTTGGCTACACCGAATACCTGTCCAAGTGGGACATGGTCATCGGCTCGGCGGTCAACCTGGACGGTATCGAAGCGCAGGTCGCGCTGGTCGAGGCCAAGGTTCATGAGCGCATGCAAGGCGTGGTACTGAGTATCGTCGGCATCGCCGTGGTGGTGCTGCTGGTGATTGCCGCGATCGGCATGCTGCTGGCAAACACTATCCTGCGTCCGCTGCACCTGATGAAAGCCAACCTCGACGATATCGCCGCGGGCGAGGGCGACCTGACCCGGCGTCTGGCGATTACCAGCGAGGATGAGCTGGGTGAACTGGCCGGCTCGTTCAACCGCTTCGTCGACAAGATCCACGGTCTGGTGCGGCAAATCACCGAAATGACTTCACAACTGACCGGGCTGGTGACGCAAGTCACCGATCAGGCTCATCGTTCGGAACAGGCCATGGAGCGTCAGCGCCACGAGACCGATCAGGTGGCGACGGCAATCAACGAGATGTCCTCGGCGGCCCAGGAAGTCGCGCGAAGCGCCCAGGGTGCCGCAGTCGCTGCGCAGCAGACCGACGAAGAAGGCCAGGCCGCCAAGCGTGTGGTGGATGGCAGCATCAAGCAGATCCATGCGCTGGTCAGCGATATCCGCAACAGCGGGACTTCCCTGGATAGCCTGCAAAAGGATGTGTTGTCGATTGTCAGTGTGCTCAGCGTAATTCGTTCGATTGCCGACCAGACCAACCTGCTGGCTCTGAACGCCGCCATCGAAGCGGCCCGTGCCGGTGAAGCCGGTCGCGGTTTTGCGGTGGTGGCCGATGAAGTACGGGCGCTGGCCAGCCGTACCCAGCAAAGCACCCAGGAAATCCAGGGGATGATTGATCGTCTGCAGAAGGGCACTCAATCGGCGGTCGAAGCCATGCGCCGTTCCAGCGATGCCGGTGACGGTACCTCGGCCCAGGCCAACGAGGCCGGCGCTTCGCTGGACACCATGGCCCAGTTGATCGGCACCATCAACTCGATGAACGCCCAGATCGCCAGCGCCGCCGAAGAGCAGACGGCAGTGGCCGAAGAGATCAACCGCAGCGTGCATCAGATCGCCGTGGCCGTGGACAACGTTGCCGACGAAACCCAACTCGGCGCCCAGACCTCCCGCAGCCTGGCCGAGCTGGGTCAGCGGCTGGGCAAGTTGGTGGGGCAGTTCCGCATCTGATCCGGGGGATTTGTTGTCTGACAAACCGTTGTGGCGA
>NZ_CABVHQ010000101.1 GCF_902497895.1 Pseudomonas fluorescens | reverse complement strand
GCCGAACGCAGCCTCGCAGGCTCGGCAGCTGCTACGAGAACCGGACGCCGCCTTCGCCAGTAAATCCTGCTTCCACGGTTTGTCTGGAATACCGCAGAGTCTGGCTTCACGACTGCTGCGCAGCCGAACGCAGCCTCGCAGGCTCGGCAGCTGCTACGAGAACCGGACGCCGCCTTCGCCAGCTGCTACAACCAATCACACCCGATCCGAAATAACCCTCAACTCTCGCTGAGCCCATCTCGAAACCGGATCGCCAGTCCTTTCAGATTCTGTCGCCAGCTTTCCAGCTCTTCGCGACTCAACTCCGGCTCCACTTCCTCATCGAGATTGACCGCAACGATCAACGGCTGAGTGACGTCGCCCTTCGCCTTACGCGGCGCTCGTGGTGGCTGGAACAGCGCAGCATGGGCCGCCAGCAGCTTCGCCAGCCAGGTTTCGCGGTTCTGTGCCAGCTCTACCAGTTCAGCCAGCTCGGGGATTGCCAGGGTTTCAAGCACTTCGCGAGTCAGCAACATCTCTGCCCGTGGCGCATTGGCCTGGGGCAAACGGTAGAAGCCGGCGATCTCATGGCACAGCCCGAGCACCGCGCCGTACAGATGAAACAGCACCGTTTCCCGCCCTGCCTGAACCAGCGCCTGGGAGTTGATCGCCCGCCCCTCTTCAGCCTTGGCCAACGCTTCGAGCGCAAGACCGGCAAAGTAAATTTTCTGGTTGGTACGGGTATAGAGTTCGTGGGCCATGACGGCAGTCTCCACAACGAATAAAAAGCTGCATGCTGGCCGGACAGTGTCGTGGTCACTGCGGCCTACTGCAAGCGCAAAAAACAAAAGGCCGCGTGATAACCCGAGGGTTTTCACGCGGCCTGTGCTGCGCCCTTGTAGGAGCGAGCTTGCTCGCGATGGACTCAAGGGCGGCGCGTTTATTCAGAAAGCACGCGTTATCGTTAACGACCATCGCTTGTCAGTGAGCGCGACTCTTGGCCTGGTTACATTTGTGGCGAGGGGGCTTGCCCCCGCTCGGGTGCGCAGCAGCCGCAAAACCGGTGAATGCGGTGTGCCTGACAAAATGGGATTGCAGGTTTTAGGGCCGCTGCGCGACCCAACGGGGGCAAGCCCCCTCGCCACAACAAGCCCCCTCGCCACAGGCAAGCCCCTCGCCACAACAAGCTCCCTCGCCACAGGTTTCTTGTTCAGTCTCTGACGATCAGCGCTTGTCTTCGACGGTCCACTTGCCGCCGTCGTAGTACGCGCGCCAGCCGGTAGGCTTGCCTTCGACTTCGGTCTGGACGTACTGCTCCTTGGTCTTGCGGCTGTAGCGGATAACCGCGGGACGGCCGTCCGGATCTTTCTTCGGCGCTTCACACAGGAAGTGATACTTCGGATCGATCTCGTCCTTGTGCGGCACGATCTCCATCACCAGCGGCGCACGGGTCTCGCGGTTTTTCGGGAACTGGCTGGCGGCCAGGAACAATCCGGAAGCACCGTCACGCAGGATGTAGGTGTCGTTGACTTTCTCGCACTTGAGTTCCGGCATTTTCACCGGATCCATCTTCGGCGGCGCCGCGTCCCCGCTTTTCAGCAGTTTGCGGGTGTTCTTGCATTCCGCATTGGTGCAACCGAAGAACTTGCCGAAACGGCCGGTCTTGAGCTGCATCTCGCTGCCGCACTTGTCGCATTCCAGGCTCGGACCTTCGTAGCCCTTGATCCGGTACGTGCCCTCTTCGACTTCGAAACCGAGGCAATCCGGGTTGTTACCGCAAATGTGCAACTTGCGTTTCTCGTCCAGCAGGTAGGCGTCCATCGCCGTGCTGCAGATCGGGCAGCGATGCTTGCCACGCAATACCAGCGACTCCGACTCACCCTCGTCGTCCGCAGCGATTTCATCGCCCGGCACCAGGTTGACGGTGGCCTTGCAGCGTTCTTTGGGCGGCAGGCTGTAACCCGAGCAACCGAGGAACACGCCGGTGGAGGCCGTACGAATCTGCATCGGCCGGCCGCACAGAACACAGGGGATGTCGGTCATCACCGGTTCGTTGGCACGCATGCCGCTTTCCGCGCTTTCAGCCACTTCGAGTTTCTTCTTGAAGTCGCCGTAGAACTCGTCGAGCACGTTTTTCCAGTCGCGTTCGCCCTGGGCGACGTCATCGAGGTTCTCTTCCATGCCGGCGGTGAAGCCGTAGTCCATCAGGTTGGAGAAGCTCTCGGACAAGCGCTCGGTAACGATATCGCCCATCTTTTCCGAATAGAAACGCCGGTTGTGCAGCGCGACGTAACCACGATCCTGGATGGTCGAAATGATCGCCGCATAGGTCGAAGGACGACCGATACCACGTTTTTCCATTTCCTTGACCAGGCTGGCTTCGGAGTAACGCGCAGGCGGCTTGGTGAAGTGCTGGCTCGGGTCGAGCTTGATCAGCTTCATCGCGTCGCCCTGAGCCATGTCCGGCAACACATCGTCGTCGCCAGGCTTGGCCATTTGCGGCATGACCCGGGTGTAGCCGTCGAACTTGAGGATGCGGCCCTTGGCGCGCAGCTCGAAGGTCCCGGCGGCGACGGTGACAGTGGTCGACAGGTATTTCGCCGGCAGCATCTGGCAAGCGACGAACTGGCGCCAGATCAGCTCGTAGAGCCGCTCAGCGTCACGTTCCATGCCCACCAGCTTGCTTGGGTCGGTATTCACGTCCGAAGGTCGAATCGCTTCGTGAGCCTCTTGTGCGCCTTCCTTGCTGCTGTAGACGTTCGGCGCGGGCGGCAGGTATTTGCTGCCGAATTCGCCTTCAATATAGGTCCGCGCCATTTCCACGGCATCGGCCGACAGATTGGTCGAGTCGGTACGCATGTAGGTGATGTAGCCCGCTTCGTACAGACGCTGAGCCATCATCATGGTTTTCTTCACCCCGAAGCCCAGGCGGTTGCTACCGGCCTGCTGCAGGGTGGACGTGATGAACGGTGCCGACGGTTTGCTGCTGGTCGGTTTGTCTTCACGCTTGGCGATGGTGTAACTGGAAGCCTTGAGCTTTTCCAGGGCCGCCATGGCGTGGGTTTCATTCAGCGGCTTGAAGGCTTCGCCGTTTTCACGGGCCACTTCGAAACGCACGTTGGCGCCCTTGGCGGTACCGAGGTCGGCATGCACTTCCCAGTACTCTTCCGGGTTGAACGCGCGAATCTCACGCTCACGCTCGACCACCAGCTTCACCGCAACCGATTGCACACGGCCGGCGGACAGGCCACGGGCGATCTTCGACCACAGCAGCGGCGAAACCATGTAACCGACCACGCGGTCGAGGAAGCGACGCGCCTGTTGGGCATTGACCCGATCGATGTCCAGCTCGCCTGGCTTGGAGAAGGCTTCCTGAATCGCCTTCTTGGTGATTTCGTTGAACACCACGCGCTTGTAGCGGCTGTCGTCACCCCCGATGGCTTCGCGCAGGTGCCAGGCAATGGCTTCCCCCTCGCGATCCAAGTCGGTTGCGAGATAGATGGTGTCAGCATCCTTGGCGAGCCGGCGCAGCTCTTCGATGACCTTTTCCTTGCCCGGGAGGATCTCGTACTTGGCTTTCCAGCCTTGATCGGGATCGACACCCATGCGCGAAACCAGCTGCTTGCGCGCTTTCTCTTTCGGCGTGAGTACCGGACCTTCACCCGCGGCGGCCTTGCCACGCTTGGCGGCAGGCTCTTTGCTGGCGCTAGCCGAACCGCTGGTGGGCAGGTCTCGGATATGGCCGATACTCGACTTCACCACGTATTGGTTACCCAGATACTTGTTGATGGTCTTGGCCTTAGCCGGGGATTCCACAATGACCAGCGATTTGCCCATGGATCAGAAAATTCCTGAATTCTAGAAGTGAAAGGCGGTTAGCGCCTGACGCGGCACCGCTATATATAGTGGCAACAAGGTGAGGTCAAGCGCAGGGTTCTGCGCGCACTCCCCTTATGGCTGCGGAAAAACGCTCGGTTCGGCTTGCACCAAAGCAAAGCGTGGCACCTGTTCGCCGTCAACTTCGACCGACTCCAGGAACATGCTCAAGGGACGCACCCAAAAGCCGTAATCGCCATACAGCGCTTGGTAGAACACCACTTCTTCTTCGGTTTCGGAATGCCGCGCGACACTGAAAACGCGGTATTGCGGCCCCTTGTAATGCTGATAGAGCCCGGGTTCGACTTTCATGTGCTGGCCCTCCTGTAAACCTGTCAAAAAATAAAAACAAAATAATTCCGGAAAAACAAAAACCGGGGCACATGGCCCCGGCTTCCATCAACGAAACGTTTAAACGCGTTCGAAGACGGTGGCAATGCCCTGGCCGAGGCCAATGCACATGGTAGCTACCCCAAAGGTGCCGCCATTTTGCTTCATCACATTGAGCAAGGTGCCGGAGATACGCGCACCGGAACAACCAAATGGATGGCCCAGAGCGATTGCGCCGCCGTGCAGGTTAACCTTCTCGTTCATCTTGTCGAGCACTTTCAAATCTTTCAGCACTGGCAGGGCCTGTGCGGCGAAAGCTTCATTGAGCTCGAAGAAGTCGATATCGGCGATACCCAGACCGGCGCGTTTCAGTGCTTTCTGTGTCGCCGGTACTGGACCATAGCCCATAATCGCCGGGTCTACACCGGCCACGGCCATCGAGCGGATAACCGCCAGCGGCTGGATGCCCAGGTCCTGGGCACGCTGCGCCGACATCACGATCATGCACGAAGCACCGTCGGTGATCTGCGAGGAAGTACCCGCCGTTACGGTGCCGCCCTTGGGATTGAACGCAGGCTTCAAGGCCGCGAGACTTTCCAGGGTAGTTTCCGGACGGATGGTTTCGTCGTAGTCGAACAATTTCAGGAAACCGTTCTCGTCGTAACCCTGCATCGGGATGATTTCGTCCTTGAACTTGCCTTCCAGCGTCGCCTTGTGAGCGAGTTGGTGGGAACGCACGCCAAAGGCATCCTGCGCTTCACGGGTGATGCCGTGCATCTTGCCGAGCATTTCCGCGGTCAGACCCATCATGCCCGAGGCTTTCGCCGCGTACAGCGACATGTGCGGGTTTGGATCGACACCGTGCATCATGCTCACGTGGCCCATATGCTCGACGCCGCCAACGACGAACACGTCACCGTTGCCGGTCATGATCGCTTGCGCGGCCGTGTGCAAAGCACTCATCGACGAGCCACACAGGCGGCTGACGGTCTGGCCGGCAGCGGTGTGCGGGATCTGCGTCATCAAGGACGCCATGCGGGCGATGTTCCAGCCCTGCTCCAGGGTCTGGTTGACGCAGCCCCAGATCACGTCTTCGACTTCGGCCGGATCGACCTTGACGTTGCGTTCCAGCAGTTTGCTGATCAGGTGCGCCGACATATCTTCAGCACGGGTATTGCGGTGCATGCCGCCCTTGGAGCGGCCCATCGGCGTACGACCGAAGTCGACAATCACGACGTCTCTAGGATTCAAGCTCATAAAATTTCACTCTCGCTCTAGTGTGGGCGCTTAACCGAAGAAGCTCTGGCCGTTTTCAGCCATTTCACGCAGCTTCGCGGTCGGGTGGTACAGCGCGCCCAAATCAGCGTACTGGTCAGCCAGGGCAACGAACTCGGCAACACCGATCGAATCGATGTAGCGCAGCGCACCGCCACGGAATGGAGGGAAACCAATACCGTAGACCAGACCCATGTCGGCTTCGGCAGCGGTCTCGACGATGCCGTCTTCCAGGCAACGCACGGTTTCCAGGCACAGCGGGATCATCAGCCAATTGATGATGTCGTCGTCGCTGACTTCGCGCTGCTCGTAAACGATCGGCTTGAGCACTTCCAGCACCGACGGATCGGCGACTTTCTTCTGCTTGCCGCGCTTGTCGGTCTCGTAGGCGTAGAAGCCCTTGCCATTCTTCTGGCCCAGGCGCTTGGCTTCGTAGAGCACGTCAACAGCCGAACGACGGTCGTCTTTCATGCGGTCCGGGAAGCCTTCAGCCATGACGTCACGACCGTGGTGGCCGGTGTCGATGCCGACCACGTCCATCAGGTAGGCCGGGCCCATCGGCCAGCCGAATTTTTCCATGACCTTGTCGATGCGCACGAAGTCCACACCGGCGCTGACCAGCTTGGCGAAACCGCCGAAGTACGGGAACAGCACGCGGTTGACCAGAAAGCCCGGGCAATCATTGACGACGATCGGGTTCTTGCCCATTTTCTTGGCGTAGGCAACGGTGGTGGCAACCGCCAACTCGCTGGACTTCTCGCCACGGATCACTTCCACCAGCGGCATCATGTGCACCGGGTTGAAGAAGTGCATGCCGACGAAATTTTCCGGACGCTTGAGGGCCTTGGCCAGCAAGGTGATGGAAATGGTCGAGGTGTTCGAGGCGAGGATGGTGTCCTCTTTGACATGATCTTCGACTTCAGCCAGAACCGCTTGCTTGACCTTCGGGTTCTCGACGACCGCTTCGACCACCAGGTCGACGTGGCCGAAATCACCGTAGGACAGGGTCGGACGAATGCCGTTGAGCACTTCAGCCATTTTCGCCGGGGTCATGCGACCTTTATCGACGCGGCCCACCAGCAGTTTCGCGGCTTCCGCCAGACCCTGCTCGATACCGTGCTCGTTGATGTCCTTCATCAGGATCGGCGTGCCTTTGGACGCCGACTGATAAGCGATACCGCCGCCCATGATGCCAGCGCCGAGTACGGCAGCCTGCTTCACGTCCCTGGCGATTTCGTCGTAGGCCTTGGCCTTTTTCTTCAGTTCCTGATCGTTCAGGAACAGCCCGATCAAGCTCTGCGCGGCAGACGTCTTGGCCAGTTTGACGAAACCGGCGGCTTCGATTTCCAGGGCCTTGTCACGACCGAAGTTCGCGGCTTTCTGGATGGTCTTGATTGCTTCGACCGGGGCCGGGTAGTTCGGGCCCGCTTGACCGGCGACGAAGCCTTTGGCGGTTTCGAACGACATCATCTGTTCGATGGCGTTGAGCTTGAGCTTTTCCAGCTTCGGCTGACGCTTGGCCTTGTAGTCGAACTCGCCGGAGATGGCGCCCTTGATCAGGTTCAGCGCAGCTTCCTGGAGCTTCTCTGGAGCGACCACAGCGTCGACTGCACCGACTTTCAGTGCGTCTTCGGCAGGGTTTTCCTTGCCGGCGGCAATCCACTCGATGGCGTTATCGGCCCCGATGATCCGTGGCAGGCGCACGGTACCGCCAAAGCCCGGGTAGATGCCCAGCTTGACTTCCGGCAGGCCGATTTTGGCGCTAGCGGCCATGACGCGGTAGTCCGCCGCCAGGCACATTTCCAGACCGCCGCCCAGAGCGATGCCGTTGATCGCGGCTACGGTCGGAACATTCAGGTCTTCGAAATCGCTGAAAATTCTGTTGGCTTCGAGGTTACCCGCAACAAGCTCTGCATCAGGCAGCTTGAAGCTCTCGACAAATTCGGTGATGTCGGCACCGACGATGAACACGTCCTTGCCACTGCTGACGATCACACCCTTGATCGAAGCATCTGCCTTGATGGCGTCTACGGCCTGACGCAGTTCGTTCAGGGTTAGACGGTTGAACTTGTTGACGGACTCACCCTTGAGGTCGAATTTCAATTCGACAATGCCACTTTCAAGAGCCGTAACCGTGATGGCTTTACCTTCGTAAATCATCAACTGATCTCCACGATATGGAAGCTGAACAGTACACGTCGGACGCTGACTTCTGGCTCGGCATTAACGTTACCGTCGATGCTACGCCGATCTGCCAGGCACACCCGCCAACGCGATAGTCGGGATTCTGTAGGAGCGATCTGTAATACAAACGCTCAATTCATACGCCCGTTTGATTCGGGTACGCCACCTTCACGGAATTTCAGACAATTGTCAATCGCCCAAAATGCTGGTTGAAACGCGACTTTGCAGTCACGCAAGCGTCGGGAAGAGCGTCAACATGCTCGCGCATGTTTAAACATTCATAAGGCCAATAATTAGAAAAGTCGCCCTAACCCGCATTGCCGCTGGCTTTCTCAAGCCAAGCGGGTGGGGACCGCAACAAAAACATGAGACCTTGAGCGAATGCCAAGGGTAAGATCAGCGCCACGCAACCCATGCCGTAGCGATTTACCGAATTTCCGGCCTGCCTGGCCAACTCCAGCCCGATGATCAATGTCGGGCTTTTTATTGCCTGCCAACCCCCTCGAAATCACCCCAACCTCCCCCGTAGGAGCTGCCGATAGGCTGCGATCTTTTGATCCTGGCGTCCGCAGGGAAAAATACATTGCCCTGAAAAGATCGCAGCCTGCGGCAGCTCCTACAAGGGCACGCGTACACCTCACAAACAGGCCGGCCGGTAGGCCGCCTCGCTTTTGCTTTTGCTTTTGCTTTGGCTTTTGATCTACCCGCCCCTTCGGAAGGCCGAGTGGAGGTGTTCATCAGGGGGGTGGCGCGAAGCGCCGTCAGCGAAGCTGACTACGCCGCGGCGCGGCGCCCCATGATGGACGCCGGAGCGAGGGAACGCCGAGCCTTAGCGAGGTGCCGTACGCCGGGGCGAGACCTTTTGGGTCCTTTTGGGGCGTTTGCCAAAAGGGCCTCGCCGTAAGGGCGAAACCCTAAGTGGCCGTTACCGCAGGAATGGATATGTACACCACCGACCCTCAAGAGCCAGGCCGGCTGTCAGGCCGCCTTCGCGAGCAAGCCCGCTCCCACATTGAATTGGGTACATCCGCAAGAGCCAGGCCGACTGTCAGGCCGACTGTCAGGCCGCCTTCGCGAGCAGGCTCGCCCCCACATTGGATCGGGGTACAGCCGCGAGAGCCCCGCCCCCACAGGAAAACAGGTTTCAGGCCAGCGCCTTGAGGACTGCTGCAATATCCTGCAAAACAGTCGCTTCGCCCTTTTCACCCCAATACAAGACGATCATTTGCTGGTCCGCTTCGATCTTGAACACATTGCCCGGCAACTTTTTGAATTGCTCCAGCAACGTCTCATCCTCACACACTTCCCGCCATTGATTGACCCACACGCCAGGCGCTGTCTGCCAGTAGCACCAGCACCTCGAGTTAACGCTGCGCCGGGGGCGGTGGTATTGCGCGCAAGGGCTCGGCGGCTCGGGCTCCAGCCAGTGTGGCCACTCCTGAGGCGCCAGTTGCATGGCCAGGCCGATGCGTCGCGCCTCCATGCGCAGGGCCATCCGCCCGCTCTGCTGGCGCGATGGGCGCAACCAGGCCAGAGGGCTTAGAACCACCGCAAGGATTGACACCACTATCCAGACCGTCATATGTGTACTCCCGATTCTTGATGAGCGGATTGCGCCGCACTAAAACCAATCCGCTTGAAACCAGCCATACTTACCCTTATCGCAATCCTGCGGAGTGCCTTCCATGCCCTACGAACACATCCTGGTCGCAGTCGACCTCACTGAAGAATGCGATCCCGTCATCAAGCGTGCTCGTGAACTGTCCGTCAGCAATGGCGCCAAACTCTCGCTGGTGCATATTGTCGAGCCCATGGCCATGGCTTTCGGTGGCGACGTGCCGATGGACCTTTCGCAACTGCAACAACAGCAGTTCGACCAGGCTAAAGAGCGGCTCGATCGCTTGATCCTGAAGTACCCGGAGGCCACCAAGGCCAACTGTCACCTGACCTACGGCCAGCCGCGCCAGGAGATCCATCACCTGGCCAAGGAACAGGAATGCGACCTGATCGTGGTCGGCAGCCACGGCCGGCATGGCCTGGCGCTGCTGCTCGGCTCCACGGCCAACGACGTGCTGCATGGCGCGCCTTGCGATGTGCTGGCGGTGCGCCTGATCAAAAGCTAAAAGATCGCAGCCTATCGGCAGCTCCTACGAAAAGCCCGGCGCTCATCACTGAACGCCGGGCTTTTTATTGCCACCAGATCAATCAGGCATCCAGCTCGGCCCAACGCTCGACCAGGGTCTCCAGCTCAGCCTGCAATTGCTCCAATTGAGCGATTACCGCCGCTGTTTGTGCGGCAGGACGCTGATAGAAGCCTGAATCAGCCATTTCGACCTCGACCGCGGCAATCTTCTGCTCCTTGGCTTCGATCTCGCCTGGCAAGCCTTCCAGCTCGCGCTGCAGCTTGTAGCTGAGCTTCTTCTTGGCCACTGGCGCTTCCTGGGCAGGCGCGGCAGCAACCGGGGCAACAACAGCGGAGGCCAGCTCGGCTTTGCCGGACTTGTTCTCGGTCACGCCCAGCAGGCGCGGCGAGCCGCCCTGACGAATCCAGTCCTGATAACCACCGACGTATTCACGGACCTTGCCTTCACCTTCGAAGACCAGGGTGCTGGTGACCACGTTGTCGAGGAATGCCCGGTCGTGGCTGACCATCAGCACAGTGCCTTTGAAGGTCAGCAAGACCTCTTCCAGCAGCTCGAGGGTTTCGACGTCGAGGTCGTTGGTCGGCTCATCGAGTACCAGCAGGTTGGCCGGCTTGCTGAACAGCTTGGCCAGCAACAGACGGGCACGCTCGCCACCGGACAGCGCCTTGACCGGCGTGCGGGCACGCTGCGGGCTGAACAGGAAGTCGCCGAGGTAGCTCAGGACGTGGCGGCTCTGGCCGTCGATGTCGATAAAGTCGCGACCTTCGGCGACGTTGTCGATCACGGTCTTTTCCAGATCCAGCTGATGACGCAACTGGTCGAAGTAGGCCACGTCGATCCGGGTGCCCTCTTCGATCGTCCCGCTGGTTGGCTGCAAGCCGCTGAGCATCAGCTTCAGCAAGGTGGTCTTGCCGGTGCCGTTGGCGCCGAGCAGGCCGATACGGTCGCCGCGCTGCAGGACCATGGAGAAATCCTTGATCAGGAACGGGCCGTCCGGGTGAGCGAAGCTGACGTTCTCGAGGACCATGACTTGCTTGCCGGACTTGTCGGCAGTGTCCAGCAGGATATTGGCCTTGCCGGTGCGTTCACGGCGCTCGCTACGCTCTACACGCAGGGCTTTCAAGGCGCGCACGCGGCCTTCGTTACGGGTGCGACGGGCTTTGATGCCCTGGCGAATCCACACTTCTTCCTGGGCCAGGCGCTTGTCGAACAGATTGTTGGCAGTCTCTTCGGCGGCCAGGGTGGCTTCCTTGTGCACCAGGAAGCTGGCGTAGTCGCCGTTCCAGTCGATCAGGCCGCCACGGTCCAGTTCAAGGATCCGGGTCGCCAGGTTCTGCAGGAAGGAACGGTCGTGCGTGATAAACAGCACGGCGCCCTGGAAATCCTTCAGCGCCTCTTCGAGCCAGGCGATCGCACCGATGTCCAGGTGGTTGGTCGGTTCGTCGAGCAGCAGCAGATCCGGTTCGGACACCAGCGCCTGGGCCAGCAGAACCCGACGACGCCAGCCGCCGGACAATTCGGCGAGGGTCTTGTCGGCCGGCAACTGCAGGCGGCTCAGGGTGCTGTCGACCAATTGCTGCAAGCGCCAGCCGTCACGGGCTTCGAGGTCGTGCTGGACGTGCATCAGCTTGTCCAGGTCAGCGTCGGTGACGATGTTCTGGCTCAGGTGGTGATATTGCGCGAGCAACTCGCCGACACCGTCCAGGCCTTCGGCAACCACGTCGAACACCGTCCGCTCGTCGGCCAGCGGCAATTCTTGCGGCAATTCGCCGATCTTGAGCCCTGGCGCGCGCCAGACGGAGCCCTCATCGGGCTTCTGGTCACCCTTGACCAGCTTCATCATGCTGGATTTGCCAGTGCCATTGCGGCCGATGATGCACACCCGCTCACCACGGGCGATCTGCCAGGACACCTTGTCCAACAACGGCATAGCGCCGAAAGCAAGGGACACATCGCTGAATTTGAGCAGGGTCATGAGCTTCTCCAAAAACCGGGGGCGCATTCTACCTGATTTGGGGCCTCAGAAGGCCGGCAATTTCAACTTCGCAGCACCCTGAACAACATTTACCCGGAACTTGCACCGGCAAGCTGGCAAAGCTTTCGCCGGCTACTGGCAAAAGGCTAAGCTACAGCTAATCAGTGTCGGCACCGTCGGCACTCGTCACGTTTTCTCTGCCCGGACGTATCATGCGCAGCCGCATTTTCAGCTTTTTATCCTGTTTGATTCTTTCTGCCACTGCCGTTCAATCCGTCCAGGCTGCAGACCTGTCTCAACAACGCCAGTATTACGATGAAGCCAAGCGCGCCCTGGCCAAGGGTGATTCAGGCCCGTATTTGCGTTACAGCCAGGCACTGCGCGATTACCCGCTGGAACCTTACCTGGCCTACGACGAGCTGACCTTCCGGTTGAAATCCGCCAGCAACGCCGAGATCGAGAAGTTTCTCGCCGAGCACGGTGACCTGCCGCAAGCCAACTGGATGAAACTGCGCTGGTTGCGCTGGCTGGCCGAGCGCGGCGACTGGCAACCGTTCGTCAAATACTATGATCCCAAGCTCAACTTCACCGAACTGGATTGCCTGTATGGCCAGTATCAGCTCGGCCATAACCTCAAGACCGCAGGTTACGCCAACGCCGAAAAGCTCTGGCTGACCGGCAAAACCCAACCCGAGGCCTGCGATGGGTTGTTCGCTCAGTGGGCCGCCGAAGGCCAGTTGACCGAGCAAAAACGCTGGCAACGCGCCAAGCTGGCCGCCGACGCCCGCAACTACCCGCTGGCCAACAACCTGGTCAATAGCCTGACTACCCTCGCCCCCCAGGGCCGGTTGCTGATCGACGTCGCCCAGAAACCGCAACTGCTCGACCAGCCGTCACGCTTCACCCCGGCCAATGAAGCCATGTCCGACGTGGTCGGCCTGGGCCTGCGACGCCTGGCGCGGCAGGATCCGGAAAAGGCCTTGGCGATGCTCGACGGCTATGCCAGCAGCATGCACTTCTCCCGTGACGAAAAAGTGGCAATCGCCCGGGAAATCGGTCTGACCCTGGCCCGCCGTTTCGACAGCCGCGCCCTGGATGTGATGACCAAATACGATCCGGAGCTGCGTGACAACACCGTCTCCGAGTGGCGCCTGCGCCTGTTGTTGCGCCTGGCGCGCTGGGACGACGCCTATCAACTGACCCGCCAACTGCCCCAGGACCTGGCCACCACCAACCGCTGGCGTTACTGGCAGGCCCGCAGCCTGGAGCTGGCGCAACCGCAGAATCCGCAGGCGCAGGTGCTCTATAAAGGCCTGGCCCGGGAACGGGATTTCTACGGTTTCCTGGCTGCCGACCGCACTCAGTCGCCCTACCACTTGAACAACTCGCCACTGGTGCTCAGCCAGCAGCTGATCAATAAAGTGCGCAACACCCCGGGCGTGCGTCGCGCCCTGGAATTCCATGCTCGCGGGCAAATCGTCGATGGCCGCCGCGAGTGGTATCACGTCAGCCGGCATTTCAACCGCGACGAAATGGTTGCCCAGGCCAAACTGGCCTACGACCTGCAATGGTATTTCCCGGCGATCCGTACCATCAGCCAGGCAAAATACTGGGATGACCTGGACATCCGCTTCCCGATGGCCCACCGCGAGACCCTGGTGCGCGAAGCCAGGATTCGTGGCCTGCATTCCAGCTGGGTGTTCGCCATCACCCGCCAGGAAAGCGCCTTCATGGCCGACGCCCGCTCCGGCGTCGGCGCCACCGGCCTGATGCAACTGATGCCTGGCACCGCCAGGGAAACCGCGCGCAAATTCAGCATTCCCCTGGCCTCGCCGCAGCAAGTGCTGGACCCGGATAAAAACATCCAGCTCGGCGCCGCCTACCTGAGCCAGGTCCATAGCCAGTTCAATGGCAACCGCGTACTCGCCTCCGCCGCCTACAACGCCGGCCCCAGCCGCGTACGCCAATGGCTGCGCGGAGCCGATCACCTGAGTTTCGACGTCTGGGTCGAAAGCATCCCCTTCGACGAAACCCGCCAGTACGTGCAGAACGTATTGTCCTACTCGGTGATCTACGGCCAGAAACTCAACTCCCCGCAACCGCTGGTGGACTGGCATGAGCGGTATTTCGATGATCAATGATGCCGGCTACGTAGGAGCTGCCGCAGGCTGCGATCTTTTGATCCTGCTTTGAAGCATCAACAAAAAATGCCCGTATCGAGAGATGCGGGCATTTTTGTTCAGGAAACGAAGATCAAAAGATCGCAGCCTGCGGCAGCTCCTACACAAGGGATTGCGGACAACCATGAGATTGCCGGCATACGCGGTCGGCGTAGGAGCTGCCGATAGGCTGCGATCTTTTCGGCGGGCGCCACAATCGCCAGGATCAACAGATCGCAGCCTGCGGCAGCTCCTACACAGGATTGCGGACAACCATGGGATTGCCGGCATACGCGGTCGGCGTAGGAGCTGCCGATAGGCTG
>NZ_CABVHQ010000100.1 GCF_902497895.1 Pseudomonas fluorescens | reverse complement strand
GCTGCCGAATACTGTGGCGAGGGGGCTTGCCCCCGCTGGGTCGCGAAGCGGCCCTAAAACCGGCAATCGCAGTTTTCCAGGTAGAACGCATCCGCTGGTTTTACGACTGCTGCGCAGCCGAGCGGGGCGGTGCGGCGTTCCGACAAGCCCCCTCGCCACAGGTAGGGTGTTCGGCCAGCGAGATGTGTAGATACCTATGCCCCCTGGGGAGAGGGCTGGGGTGAGGGGTGGTTCCTGAGCCTGGCAACAATCGGAAGCGCTCCTCGTAAAAATGCCGCCGGCATTGGGGCAAGCTCCAAAATTTGATCTGTGTACATCCGCGAGAGATAGTCCGGCTGCCAGGCCGCCATCGCGAGCAGGCTCGCCCCCACAGACCCCCCGACGGCTCCCACAGGGCACTAGCCGCAGTCAATCTACCCCAATTGAGCCTGGATCTTTTCCACCACGCCCCGCATCGCCGGCAGATAACGGCGAGCTGCTTCCTCAACGGACATCGCCTTGGCGATGTAGACCAGATTCAGGCAGCCCATCACCCGCTCTTCGTGGGTAACCGGAATCGCAATGGCGGCAATTTTACGTTCTTGACCCCAATGGGCATTATTTTCGCCATACCCCTTGCGGAGCGTGTGCTCCACCAGCCGGTCGACAAATCGGCGATCCGCGGCCAGCACCGATTGTTCGTCTTCCCGGCTGATAATCAACTCAATCAGCTCTTCTCGCTCGGCGGGTGGGCAGAACGCAAAGTACGCGCGCCCGGTCGCGGTCATTAGCAAGGGCAGGCGCCGACCGACCATGGAGCGGTGAAACGACAGCCGGCTGAAACGATGGGTGGTCTCCCGAATAACCATGGCATCGCCATCCAGCGTGCACAGGTCGGTCGGCCAAACGACTTCCTGCAGCAACTCGCCGAGCAAGGGCGCGGCGATTGAGGAGATCCATTGTTCATCGCGAAACCCTTCACTGAGTTCGCGTACTTTCAACGTCAGTCGATAGCTGTCATCCGACTCGCTACGCCGGACATAACCTTCGGCCTGCAAGGTCTCCAACAGCCTGCGCACGGTGGTGCGGTGCAGCCCGCTCTGCTCAGCCAGTTGCGCAGTGCTGGCGCCGCCATCGAAGCGGTTCAAGCCATTGATCAGTGCCAGACCCCGCATCAGACCGCGCACGGCTTTGTATTCGGTCTCGCTCATAGATAGGCCTTTTATTGTTGTAAATCAATCATGTGCACTCAGTGCACACTAACAAGGGTTGTCGTTGTCGACCAGCCCTGTGATTTCCATACTGCGCCCAACAAGAAATCCAAAAGCGCTGTACGGAGATGACCATGAGTTCTGCACCCACTCCTTCCACATTGGACCTGACCACCGACGTCGCCATCGTTGGTGCCGGCCCTGTCGGCTTGATGATCGCCAATTACCTGGGCCAATGTGGTGTGAACGTCACCTTGGTGGAAAAGCTCGACAGCCTGATCGACTACCCCCGCGCCATCGGCCTGGACGACGAAAGCCTGCGTACTTTCCAGGCCGTCGGCCTGGCCGACAACGTGCTGCCGCACACCACACCCTGGCACGCCATGCGTTTCCTGACCTCCAAGGGTCGCTGCTTTGCCGATATACAGCCCAGGACCGACGAGTTCGGCTGGTCGCGACGCAACGCCTTCATCCAGCCCTTGGCCGACCGCGTACTGTTCGAGGGCTTGCAGCGCTTCGACAACGTCAAGGTGCTGTTCGGCCGTGAGCTCGAAGGCTTCGAGCAAAGCGCCAGCGGTGTAATGCTCAACCTCAAGGATCAGAACGGTCGCAGCGAACGCCTGCAGGCCCGTTACCTGATCGGTTGCGACGGTGGCAACAGCCTGGTGCGGCGCAGCCTGAACATCAGTTTCGAAGGCAAGACCGCGCCTGATCAGTGGATCGTCGTTGACATCGCCAACGACCCGCTGAGCACGCCCCATGTTTACCTGTGCTGCGACCCGGTGCGCCCTTACGTTTCCGCCGCCCTGCCCCACAGCGTGCGCCGCTTCGAATTCATGGTCATGCCCGGCGAGACCGAAGCCGAGCTGAGCAAGCCCGAGAACATGCGCAAACTGCTGGCCAAGGTGCTGCCGAACCCGGACCACATCGAATTGATCCGCAGCCGCGTCTATACCCACAACGCCCGCCTGGCCGGTCGGTTCCGTGAGGGCCGGGTGCTGCTGGCTGGCGATGCCGCGCACATCATGCCGGTCTGGCAGGGCCAGGGTTACAACAGCGGCATGCGCGACGCCTCCAACCTGGCCTGGAAACTGTCGCTGGTGATCAAAGGCCTGGCCGCCGACAGTTTGCTCGACACTTATGAACTGGAACGCCGTGACCACGCCAAGGCAATGATCGATCTTTCCGTGCTGGCCGGCCACGTGTTGGCACCGCCCAAGCGCTGGCACGGCACCTTGCGTGATGGCGTGTCGTGGCTGCTCAACTACCTGCCGCCCGTCAAACGCTACTTCGTGGAAATGCGCTTCAAGCCGATGCCGCAATACGCCCAGGGCGCCTTGATCGTGCCGAGCGAAAAGCACTCACCGGTGGGCAAGATGTTCATTCAGCCACGGGTACTGACCGAAGCCGGCGCTACCGTATTGCTGGATGAGGTAATCGGCGAAAACTTCGCGATCATCGCCTGGGGCTGCGACCCGACCTGGGGCCTGACGGCCGCACAGATCGAACAATGGCAAGCACTGGGCACGCGCTTTATCCAGGTACTGCCGGACGTCCAGCTCAAAGCCGCCAGTG
Organism: Pseudomonas fluorescens; assembly: GCF_902497895.1. Taxonomy (GTDB): domain Bacteria; phylum Pseudomonadota; class Gammaproteobacteria; order Pseudomonadales; family Pseudomonadaceae; genus Aquipseudomonas; species Aquipseudomonas fluorescens_BP. The sequence goes on along the minus strand of NZ_CABVHQ010000100.1, from coordinate 11,655 downwards.
AGGTCAGCCACGATGTGATCCGCATCGGTGACAGCACCGGCCGCCTCAAGGAATGGTTCGCTCGCGGCTCGGCATCTATCGCCCTGGTGCGTCCAGACCGCTTCCTCGCCGGCCTGGCCATTCCGCAAACCGTCGGCCAGGCCTGTGATGAATTGGCCCTGGCGCTCAAGGCACTGCCGCAACCTGAAGTGGCGATCCGCGCCTGCAAGGTGGCCTGACATGAGCGCCTATCTGCATTGCTTGTCTCACACGCCACTGGTGGGCTACGTCGATCCGACCCCCGAGGTGCTGGCCGAGGTCGACGGCATGATCGCTGATGCACGGGAGCGCATCGCCCGCTTCGACCCGGAGCTGATCGTGCTGTTCGGCCCCGACCACTACAACGGCTTTTTCTATGACGTGATGCCGGCCTTCTGCATCGGCATGGCCGCCCAGGCCATCGGCGATTTCGACACCGCCGCCGGCCCCCTGGACGTGCCCAAAGCGCTGGCCGAATCCTGCGCCCAGGCGGTCCTGGATGCCGGTGTCGACGCCGCCGTGTCCTATCGCATGCAGGTCGACCACGCCTTTGCCCAACCGCTGGAACTGTTGCTGGGCGGCTTGCAAGGCTGCCCGGTGATTCCGGTCTTCATCAACTCGGTGGCGGTTCCCCTGCCTGGCTTCAAGCGTGCCCGCCTGCTCGGTGAAGCGATTGGCCAATGGGCGCAGTCGCTGAACAAGCGTGTGCTGTTCCTGGCTTCCGGTGGTCTGTCCCACCAGCCACCGGTGCCGGAACTGGCCAAGGTCGATGCGCGCATGGCCGATCGCCTGATGGGCAGCGGCCGCCAGCTGCCGACCGATGAACGCCAGGCGCGCCAGGAACGCGTGATCCAGGCCGCCCGGGACTTCGTCAAGGATCAACACTGCCTGCATCCGCTCAACCCTGCTTGGGATCAGCAGTTTCTCGACACCCTCGAACAGAGCCGCCTGAGCGACCTCGATGCCCTGGGCAATGACGAGCTGTCGGCACTGGCCGGCAAGTCAACCCACGAGGTGAAAACCTGGGTTGCAGCCTTTGCCGCGCTGTCCGCCTTTGGCCCTTATCAGACCGAAGGCCGCTACTACCGCCCGATTCCCGAATGGATCGCAGGCTTTGCCGCCCTTGGCGCCCAGCCGCTGAACAACAACCACTGAATCCAAGGAATACTGCCATGACTGCCACTGAACCCACATTCACCGAAGCCTCCACTAGCCGCTTTGCCCACATCAATGAAGGCGACCTGAGCCTGCAACTGCATTACAACGACGTCGGCCCAAGCCCTGAACACCAGGCCGCCGAAACCGTGGTCATGTTGCACGGCTCCGGCCCTGGCGCCAGCGGCTGGGCCAACTTCAACCGCAACATCGAACCCTTGGTGGCCGCCGGTTACCGGGTGATTTTGATGGATTGCCCAGGCTGGAGTAAAAGCGACCCGATCGTTTGCGACGGCTCGCGTTCGGACCTCAACGCACGAGCGCTCAAGGGGCTGCTCGATGTCCTGGATCTGGACCGGGTACACATCCTCGGCAACTCCATGGGCGCCCACAGCACCGTAGCTTTCGCCCTGGAAAACCCTGGGCGCGTCGGCAAGCTGGTGCTGATGGGCGGCGGCACCGGCGGCCCAAGCGCCTTCGTGCCGCAACCCACCGAAGGCATCAAGCTGATCGGCGCGCTGTACCGCGAACCGAGCATTGAAAACCTGAAGAAGATGATGAATGTCTTCGTCTTCGACGCCAGCAGCATGACCGACGAACTGTTCCAGACCCGCCTGGACAACATCCTGGCGCGCCGCGATCACCTGGAAAACTTCGTCAAGAGCAGTGCCCTCAATCCCAAGCAATTCCCGGATTTCAGCCACCGCCTGCACGAAATCACCGCCCAGACCCTGCTCGTCTGGGGCCGCGAAGACCGCTTCGTGCCCATGGACACCGGCCTGCGCCTGCTGGCCGGCCTGCCCCATGCACAACTGCATGTGTTCAATCGCTGCGGCCACTGGGCCCAGTGGGAGCACGCCGACAAGTTCAACCGCATGGTCCTGGACTTCCTGACCCACTGATCACAGAGGCCGACATGACCCTTTCTCAACACACCCTGGAACAGCTAGCCGCTGACCTGCGCCATGCCGAAGCCCACAGCGAGGCCATCGCGCCACTGCGCGAGCAGATCGGCGCAGACAACGCCGAGGCCGCTTACACCATCCAGCGGCTCAACGTCGCCCACGGCGTGGCCAACGGGCGCCGCGTAGTCGGGCGCAAGATCGGCCTGACCCACACCAAGGTCCAGGCCCAGCTGGGCGTCGACCAGCCGGACTTCGGCACGCTGTTCGCCGACATGTGCTACGGCGACAACGCAAGTGTGCCCGTAACTCGCGTGCTGCAACCGAAGATCGAGGCCGAAATTGCCTTGATCCTCGACCGCGATCTGCCCAGCGCCGACAGCACGTTTGCCGACGTCATGGCGGCCACCGGCTGGGTGGTCCCGGCCCTGGAAATCGTCGGCAGTCGGGTGCAGAACTGGAACATCCGCTTCGTCGATACCGTGGCGGACAACGCCTCCAGTGGCTGCTTTGTATTGGGTGGCCCGGCTCGCCGTATCGATGGGCTCGACCTGCGCCAGGCCAGCATGCGCATGACCCGCAATGGCGAAGAGGTCTCCAGCGGCAGTGGCGCCGAATGCCTCGGTCATCCACTCAATGCGGCCGTCTGGCTGGCCTGCACCATGGCTCGCCTGGGCGATCCGCTACGGGCGGGCGACATCATTCTCACCGGGGCCCTCGGGCCGATGGTGCCGGTAGCCGCCGGTGATCGTTTCGAGGCCGAGATCGACGGTATCGGTCGTGTCGCTGTGAACTTCACGGCTGAAAGTAGCGCCGAGTGATCGGCGACTTGCGTGCAAATGAGGCAATAACAATGAACAAACTCAAAGTCGCCATCGTCGGTTCCGGGAACATCGGCACCGACCTGATGATCAAGATCCTGCGTAACTCCAGACACCTGGAAATGGCGGTCATGGTCGGCATCGACCCGGCCTCCGACGGCCTGGCGCGTGCCCAGCGCATGGGGGTGGCCACCACCCATGAAGGGGTTGAAGGCCTGACCCGCATGGACGTGTTCAAGGGCATCGATTTCGTCTTCGATGCCACCTCGGCCGGCGCCCACGTGCAGAACGACGCGTTCCTGCGCTCGATCAAACCCGGCATCCGCCTGATCGACCTGACCCCCGCGGCCATCGGCCCGTACTGCGTGCCGGTGGTCAATCTGGAGCAGAATCTCGACCAGCTCAACGTCAATATGGTCACCTGCGGTGGCCAGGCGACCATCCCGATGGTCGCGGCAGTATCGCGCGTGGCTAAGGTGCACTACGCCGAAATCGTCGCCTCGATCGCCAGCAAGTCCGCCGGTCCCGGCACCCGCGCCAACATCGACGAATTCACCGAGACCACCTCCAAGGCCATCGAAGTGATCGGCGGCGCGGCCAAGGGCAAGGCGATCATCGTGATGAACCCGGCCGAGCCGCCATTGATGATGCGCGACACGGTGTTTGTGCTGTCCGAAGCCGCCGATCAGGCGCTGGTCGAAGCCTCTATCGTCGAGATGGCTGCCGCCGTACAGGCCTATGTACCGGGCTATCGCCTGAAGCAAAAAGTCCAGTTCGACGTCATCCCTGCAGACGCCCCGCTGCACATCCCGGGCCTGGGCACATTCTCAGGGCTCAAGACTTCGGTGTTCCTCGAAGTCGAAGGCGCCGCCCATTACCTGCCAGCCTACGCCGGCAACCTCGACATCATGACCTCCGCGGCCTTGGCTACCGCCGAGCGCATGGCGCAGTCGATGCTGAACGCCTGAGGAGACCGACATGACTTTTAATCCCGGCAAAAAACTCTACATCTCCGACGTGACCCTGCGCGACGGCAGCCATGCCGTGCGCCATCAGTATTCGCTGCAGAACGTGCAAGACATTGCCCGCGCCCTGGACAAGGCCAAGGTCGACTCGATCGAAGTCGCCCATGGCGATGGCCTGCAAGGCTCGAGCTTCAACTATGGCTTCGCCGCGCACACTGATCTGGAGTGGATCGAAGCTGCGGCCGATGTCATCAGCCACGCCAAGATCACCACCTTGCTATTGCCCGGCATCGGCACGGTGCATGACCTGAAAGCGGCCTACAACGCCGGTGCCCGGGTGGTGCGCATCGCCACCCATTGCACCGAGGCGGACGTGTCGAAACAGCACATCGAGTACGCCCGCGAGCTGGGCATGGACACCGTCGGTTTCCTGATGATGAGCCATATGATTCCGGCCGAGCAGCTGGCCGCTCAGGCCAAGCTGATGGAAAGCTACGGCGCCACCTGCGTGTACATGGCGGACTCTGGCGGGGCGATGAACATGCAGGATGTGCGCGAGCGCTTCCGTGCGTTCAAGGCCGTGCTCAAGCCGGAAACCGAAACCGGCATGCACGCCCACCACAACCTGAGCCTGGGGGTGGCCAACTCCATCACCGCCGTCGAGGAAGGTTGCGACCGCATCGACGCCAGCCTCGCGGGCATGGGCGCCGGGGCCGGCAACGCACCGCTGGAAGTGTTCATCGCGGCCGCCGAGCGCCTGGGCTGGAACCACGGGACTGACCTTTACACCCTGATGGACGCCGCCGACGACATCGTCCGTCCGCTGCAGGATCGTCCGGTTCGGGTCGACCGCGAAACCCTCGCCCTGGGTTACGCCGGAGTCTATTCGAGCTTCCTGCGCCATGCCGAAATCGCGGCCGCCAAGTACGGTCTGAAGACCCTGGACATCCTCGTCGAACTGGGCAAACGGCGGATGGTCGGCGGCCAGGAAGACATGATCGTCGACGTCGCGCTGGATCTCTGTGGCGAGGGGGCTTGTCGGAACGCCGCATCGTCCCGTTCGGCTGCGAAGCAGTCGTAAAACCTGACACCGTGCACCACACCGGCTGACCGCCCAAGCAGCGGTCAGTCGGCCCTGTTTTGCCCATTAAAACAATAAAACGGGTACTACCCATGACTTCGCTCACCCTGACAACACCCCTGCACCTGACGCGGACCATCGGTCTGTGTTTCCTCGTAGCCCTGATGGAAGGCCTTGACCTGCAGGCCTCCGGGATCGCTGCCCAAGGCATGGCGGCGGCTTTCGAGCTGGATAAATTGCACATGAGCTGGGTGTTCAGCGCCGGGATTTTCGGCCTGCTGCCCGGTGCTTTCCTGGGTGGCCTGCTGGCTGACCGCATCGGCCGCAAACGTGTATTGATGGCGTCAGTGGCCCTGTTCGGGCTGTTCTCGCTGGTCACGGCCATGGCCTGGGACTTCAACAGCTTGCTGGTTGCCCGTTGCCTCACGGGCGTGGGTTTGGGCGCCGCCTTGCCCAACCTGATCGCGCTGACCAGTGAAGTGGCGGGTCCGCGTCTGCGTGGCATGGCCGTGAGCCTGATGTATTGCGGTGTGCCGCTGGGTGCTGCAGTCGCGGCCAGCATTGGCATCGCCGAGTTGGCCGGCGGCTGGCAGGTGGTGTTCTACGTCGGCGGCGTGGTGCCGCTGTTGATCGTGCCTTTGCTGGGGTTCTACCTGCCGGAGTCGCTGCAGTTTCGCAGCGCCCGGGACGTGGCACCCATCGGCGTGGTCCGGGGCCTGTTCCGCGAGGGCGCGGCCCTGCCGACCGCACTGATCTGGGTCAGCTACTTCTTTACCCTCATGGTGGTCTACATCCTGATCAACTGGTTGCCCAGCTTGCTGATCGGCCAGGGTTTCAGTGGCCGCCAGGCCAGCTGGGTAATGCTCGCCCTGCAGATTGGCGCAGCGGTCGGTACCTTGCTGCTGGGCTGGGTGATGGACCGCCTGCCCGCGTGGGCACTGTCGGCACTGATCTATCTGGGCATCCTCGCCTCGTTGACCGCTCTGGGGCTGGCCAGCCATCTGGAGAGCATGCTGGTGGCCGGCTTTATCGCGGGCTTTTTCGCCACTGGTGGGCAGTGCGTGCTGTACGCCCTGGCGCCGCATTTCTATCGTCCGTCTGTGCGCGCCACCGGTGTAGGCAGCGCGGTGGCCATTGGCAGACTGGGTGCAATGAGCGGTCCCCTGGTGGCCGGCAAGATGCTCGCCCTGGGCACCGGCACCGCAGGAGTGATGCTGGTTTCGGCGCCGGGGATCGTCATCGCCGCGGTGGCGATGTTTTACCTGTCGGTGCGGCGCAACGGCTCCCAGTCTGACTGAGACCCACCCGTAATACCCCGCGCCGGAACGGTGCGGGTTCACCCCAATAACAATAAAAGTGAACACTGGCATGCTCAAGATTTCTCTTCGGGCGCTCAGCGCCTGCACCTGCGTTTTCTCCCTGGGCCAGGTTTGGGCCAGCGGTTTTGTCGATGACAGCCACGCCGATCTGACGATGCGCAACTATTACTTCGATCGCAATTATGTGAACGCAACGCCCCAGGCCGCTGCCCGCGAGTGGGCCCAGGGTTTTATCCTCAACCTGCGCTCAGGCTATACCGAAGGGCCGGTGGGGTTCGGCCTGGACGCCCAAGGCCTGCTGGGTGTGCGTCTGGACTCCTCCCGCGCTCACACCGGTACCGGCCTGTTGCCGTACAACCCCACCACCCGGGAGCCCGCCGATGAGTATTCGGAGCTGGGCCTGACGGCCAAAGTCCGAGCGTCGAAAAGCGAGCTGCAACTGGGCACCATCAGTACCCTCCTGCCAATCGCCTTCGCCAGCCCTACCCGCCTGCTGCCACAGACCTTCCGCGGCGCGTACCTCAAGTCCCAGGAACTCGAGCGCCTGACCCTGCACGTCGGCTGGCTGGATCGCATCAACCTGCGCGACTCCACCGACTACCAGAAAATGTCGGTGGGCTCGCCCAACGGGCGCTTCAATGGCGCAGCCGAGTCAGACCGCTTCCTCTTCGTCGGCGGCGACTACGCCTGGTCTCCACAATTGACCCTCAAGTACTACCACGCAGAACTCGCCGACCTGTACCGCAAGGACTACTACGGCTTCGTCGACAATCGCCCCCTGGGCCCCGGCAGCCTGAAAAGCGATTTCCGCCTGTTTATCACCGGCGAGGACGGCGCGGCCAAGGCCGGTCCGGTGGACAACCGCAACGCGGCATTGATGCTGACGTATGCCCTGGGGCCGCACAAATTCGGTGCCGGCTACATGCAACTGAGCGGCAAGACAGGCATGCCATACCTGTTCGGCACCGAGCCGCTGGTGATCACCGAAGGCACAATGAGCTCCGAGTTTCTCAACCCCAGGGAGCGCAGTTGGCAGGTGCGCTATGACTACAACTTTGCAGGCCTGGGCGTGCCGGGACTCAATGGCATGCTGCGCTACGTCAGTGGTAGCAATATCGAGTTGGCCAAGCTCGGAGGTTCCAACCTGACAGAGAGCGAAAAGGCTATCGAGCTGTCCTACGTACTGCAGGGCGGCACCCTCAAAGGCCTGGCCCTGCGGGCGCGCAACGCCTGGTACCGCAACGACTTCAGCGCCCGGGCCAGCCATCGGGATGACAATGAACTGCGGGTGAATGTCGATTACACGTGGAAGTTGTGGTGAGAACTTCGCGGAGGGCGGTTTGGCGAAGTGGTTCACCCACTGGCCGCGCAGCAGCCTATATCACGATTCAAAACTCGTTATCAGGAGTAGAAAAAGCTCCGTACCGGGCGATTGTCCAGAGTAGGCTACAGGCTTGACTGGGAAGCAATGTCAGGCACTGACTGGGCGAAAATGCGTTTCCTGCCTTCCGATATGTATCAAGTGAGGGCACAATGCACGCCCTTTTTGGCTGGCCTTGCCGGAGGCCTCGAATGATCAAGACGCCGTACTACCTCATCGACAAACAGAAACTGCTGGTCAATATGCAGAAGATCGCCTACGTGCGCGAACAGTCCGGGGCCAAGGCCCTGCTGGCACTCAAGTGCTTCGCCACCTGGTCGGTGTTCGATCTGATGCAGCAATACATGGACGGCACCACGTCTTCGTCGCTCTACGAGCTCAAGCTCGGTCGACAGAAGTTCGCTGGCGAGACCCACGCCTACAGCGTGGCCTGGGCCGATGACGAGATCGAGGAGATGCTCGCCAACTGCGACAAGATCATCTTCAACTCCATCAGCCAGCTGCAGCGCTACACCGAGGCTTCAGCAGGCAAGGTGCGCGGTCTGCGGGTCAATCCGCAGGTGAGCAGCTCGGATTACCTGCTGGCCGACCCGGCGCGACCGTTCAGCCGCCTGGGCGAGTGGGACCCTTTGATGATCGAGCAGGTCATCGAGCAGATATCCGGCTTCATGTTCCACAACAACTGCGAGAACGACGACTTCGGCCTGTTCGACCAGATGCTGTGCACCATCGAAGAGCGATTCGGTCATCTGCTGCACAAGGTCGAGTGGGTCAGCCTCGGCGGCGGCATTCACTTCACCGGTGAAGGCTATGCGCTGGATGAATTTTGCGCGCGCCTCAAGGCTTTCTCGCAAAAATACGGCGTGCAGATCTACCTGGAACCGGGCGAAGCCGCCATCACTCAGAGCGCGTCGCTGGAAGTCAGCGTGCTCGACACCCTCTACAACGGCAAGCACCTGGCGGTCGTGGACAGTTCCATCGAAGCCCACATGCTCGATCTGCTGATCTATCGCCTGAATGCCAAGCTGGCGCCCAGCGAGGGCGAGCACACCTACATGGTGTGCGGCAAATCCTGCCTGGCCGGAGATATTTTCGGTGAGTATCAATTTGATCGTCCGCTGGCCATCGGCGATCGGCTGTCGTTCATCGACGCAGCGGGTTACACCATGGTCAAGAAGAACTGGTTCAACGGCCTGAAAATGCCGTCCATCGTGGTGAAACAACTCGACGGCAGTGTCGAGGTGGTTCGTGAGTTTGGTTACAACGACTACATGTCCAGCCTCTCGTAAGCTGGCAGAGAAGGAGAGAAAGATAAATTGAAGAAGAATGTACTTATCATTGGTGCAGGAGGTGTCGCCAAGGTGGTGGCCCACAAGTGCGCGCAGCACAACGATGAACTCGGTCGTATAGCTATCGCGTCGCGCAGCATCTCCAAATGCCAGGCCATCATCGAAAGCGTCAAGGCCAAGGGCAGCCTCAAGCAGCCCGCCGATATCAAAGCTTTCTCGCTGGACGCTCTGGATATCGAAGCGACCAAGGCGCTGATCCGCGAAACCGAATCGCAGATCGTCATCAACGTCGGTTCCGCCTTCCTCAACATGTCGGTGCTGCGTGCCTGCATCGATACCGGCGCGGCCTACCTGGACACCGCCATTCACGAAGAACCGGGCAAAATCTGCGAGACGCCGCCCTGGTATGGCAACTACGAGTGGAACCACCTCGAGGAATGCAAAGAGAAGAACATCACCGCCATTCTCGGCGTGGGCTTCGACCCGGGTGTGGTCAACGCCTATGCGGCGCTGGCGCAGCAACAGTATTTTGACCGCATTGATTCGATCGATATTCTCGACGTCAATGCCGGTTCCCATGGCAAGTATTTCGCCACCAATTTCGACCCGGAAATCAACTTCCGCGAATTCACCGGACAGGTCTGGAGCTGGCAGAACAGCCAGTGGACCAGCAACACGATGTTCGAAGTCAAACGCACCGACGACCTGCCGGTCGTAGGGGCGCAGAACCTGTACCTGACCGGCCATGATGAAGTGCATTCCCTGTCGAAGAACCTCGGCGTGCCCAATGTGCGTTTCTGGATGAGCTTCGGCGAGCACTACATCAATGTGTTCACCGTACTCAAGAACCTCGGCCTGCTCTCCGAGCAACCGGTCAAGACCGCCGAAGGCCTGGAAGTCGTGCCGCTGAAACTGGTCAAGGCCGTGCTGCCTGATCCGAGCTCGCTGGCGCCCGGCTACACCGGCAAGACCTGCATCGGCGATCTGGTCAAGGGCACCAAGGATGGTCAGCCGCGCGAAGTGTTCATCTACAACGTGGCCGACCACGAGCAAGCCTACGCAGAAACCGACAGCCAGGGCATTTCCTATACCGCTGGCGTGCCGCCCGTGGCCGCAGCCCTGCTGGTAGCCCGTGGCGAGTGGGACGTACAGCGCATGGTCAACGTCGAGGAGCTGCCGGCTGAGCCGTTCCTCAAGGCGCTGGATGTGATGGGCCTGCCGACCCGCATCAAGGACGAGTCTGGCGACCGTCCCTGGAACGCTATCGCCTGATAGCGTCCAAAAGGCAGGGTGCGCCAGAACGGGCGCACCTTGCTATTTGCTCCCCTCACAAAACAACCGAATCCGAGAACCGGGCACTGTAAACCCATGGGTGCGTGCATCGCCAAGGACGGATGGTCCTCAGCTCATCCAGTTACCACCGTCGACGTTGTAAGTCTGAGCCACCACATACTCGCTCTCGGATGATGCGAGGAAAATGGCCATTCCCGTGAGATCCTCAGCTGTAGCCATTCGCCCAAAAGGCACCTCCTGACCAACGAGCTTTTTCTTTTCGCCCAGCGGCCTGTTCTCATACTTGGCGAACATGGCATCGACGCCATCCCAGTGCTCGCCATCGACGACGCCAGGCGCGATGGCATTCACATTGATCCCATGCTTGATCAGATCGAGACCGGCTGATTGCGTCAGGCTGATAACGGCCGCTTTGGTTGCGCAATAAATGCCAACCAGCGCCTCCCCTCTGCGCCCCGCCTGGCTTGCCATGTTGATGATCTTGCCGCCATGCCCCTGCCTGATCATTTGTCGGGCCGCTGCCTGCAGGGTGAAAAGCGTTCCGGCGACGTTGATGGAAAACAGGCGCTCGTAACTCTCACGGGTGATGCCGACAATGGGTGCGAGATCGAACAATGCGGCGTTGTTGATCAAGATATCCAACTTGCCTGTCTGCGCTATGACGGCCGCAATGGCAGCATCGATAGACGCCTGGTTGGTCACGTCCATCTCGACAGCGTAAGCGTCAGGCCCTAACTCGGCAGCCGTGGCCTGAGCACGCTCAAGATCGATGTCCGCGATGGCCACCCTTGCCCCTTCATTGATATAGGCCTGAGCGAAAGAACGTCCGATGCCTCGGGCCGATCCGGTGACGAGCGCGCTTTTACCTTCTAGTCGTTTCATTTGATCGTTCATCCATTGTCTTAAAATATCGGGTAGCACCCTGGTGGCCTGTGTGGCCAGGTGCGTTGGAGTGGCGCGCAAGGTTCAGGCGGCGGCGCGCAGTGGTCGGGTAACGGCTACACCGTCGGCATCGAATAAATGGCAGTGTTCAGGGTCCAGGTGCAGGCTCAATTTCTCGCCATAACGGCTGGCCAGGTCGCCGCGGATGCGCATGGTCAGGGCTTCGCCGGAGGCGGTCAGGACGTGGCAGAAGGTGTCGCTGCCCAGGCGTTCGCTGACGTCGGCGGTGACCTGCAAGGTGCAGTCGCCGGCTTGCGCCAGGTTCAGGTGCTCTGGACGAATGCCCAGGGTGATCGGGCTGCCGACGCTCAAGCTCGCGCCACTGAGGGGCAGGCGGATGCGGGTGCCGGCGTCCAGTTCGACTTCGCAGCCCTGAGCCTCGATGCGGCTGACCTTGCCTTTGAGAAAGCCCATTTTCGGCGTGCCGAGGAACCCGGCGACAAACAGGTTGGCCGGCTGGTGATACAGCTCCAGTGGCGAACCGACCTG
>NZ_CABVHQ010000099.1 GCF_902497895.1 Pseudomonas fluorescens | reverse complement strand
GCGCAGGCGCCGGGTGACCAGCAGCGGGTCTTCATCACCGAGTTCGCGCACGCGCAAGGCGACGTCGACCCCTTCGGTTACCAGGTCGACGCGGCGATTGAGCAGCAGCGCTTCAAGCTGCACCTGAGGGAATTTCTCCAGAAATGAGCTGATCACCGAGGCCAGCAACCCGTGGGCCAGACCCACCGGGCAAGACACCCGCAGTCGCCCGCGGGGTTCACTGGACATGCTGGCGACTGCTTCGTCGGCCATTTCCGCCTCCAGCAACATCGCCTGGCAGTGCCGCAGGTAACGTTCACCGACCGCGGTCAGCTTCAATTGCCGGGTGGTTCGCTGCAGCAGGCGCGCGTTGAGCCGCTCCTCGAGCTCGGCAACCCGTCGCGACAGGCGCGACTTCGGAATGCCCAGCAAACGCCCGGCGGCCGCGAAGCCACCGGCTTCGACGACCTTGGCGAAATAGTAGAGATCATTAAGGTCTTGCATGGTCAATACTCGACTGTTCTATCAGTGAGACGAACTATCGCATTTATGCCGTCTAATCAGCCATTGCTTTCATCTGTAGGATTGTCCTCACTTTGATCGCCCAGTGGCGATCCTCACTTGGAGATCTCACATGAAACTTCTGCATATCGATTCGAGCATCCTGGGCGACAACTCGGCTTCCCGTCAGCTCAGCCGCAGCGTCGTTGAAGCCTGGCAGGCCGCAGAGCCCCAAGCCGTGGTGACGTACCGCGATCTGGCGAGCGATGCCATCAGTCATTTTTCCGCCAACACCCTGATTGCCGCCGGCACTACCGCTGAACTGCGCGATGCCGCGCAACAGCACGAAGCCGAGCTGAGCGCGCAGGCCCTGGCCGAATTCCTGGCCGCGGACGCCGTGGTCATCGCCGCGCCGATGTACAACTTCACCATCCCGACTCAACTGAAAGCCTGGATCGACCGCATCGCCGTCGCCGGCCAGACCTTCCGTTACACCGAAGCCGGCCCTGAAGGCCTGTGCGGTAACAAGAAAGTCGTGGTGGTCTCGACTTCCGGCGGTTTGCATGTCGGTCAGGCCACTGGCGTCGGCCACGAAGAGTATTTGAAGGTCATGCTCGGCTTCATGGGCATCACCGACATCGAGTTCGTCCGTGCCCATGGCCTGGCCTATGGTGACGAAGTTCGGGTCAAAGCCATGAGCGATGCCCGGGCGCAGATCAGCGAACAGTTGTTCGCTGCCGCGTAAGGCTTGTGTAAAGGCGTAATCAGCGCCAGTAACAAGCACTAAACTCTGTATTCTGCTCATCGAAGGATGGTCAGGGTACGGAGTTTTTTGTTTCTGGCGTACCTGGCCCGGGTTATGCGAGCTGGCTTTTAATTGTGGGAGCGAGCTTGCTCGCGATGGCCTCAAGGACGGCGCGTTAATCCAGAAAACACGCGTTATCGTTAACGTCCATCGCGAGCAAGCTCGCTCCCACAGGGGGGCATCCGATGATGCGTCTTTGTGCAGTGTTCCTGATCTGCCTGCTCGGTAGCCTGAATTCAGTGCAAGCCGCCCACGGGCTGCCTCCGCACTGGAGTGTCGGCTTTCATCAGCTGAGCTTTCTTGATCCGCTGGATTCGCAGCCCATGGGTGCCATTGCCTTTTATCCTTCCTCCGGCAAGGAGCGTTCCAGTACGCTCGAGGGCTATCAGGTCGAAGCCAGCGAAGACGCCAAAGTCGCGATTGGCCGGTTTCCGCTGCTGATGCTGTCCCATGGCAATACCGGAACCCCACTGGCGCTGCACGACCTCGCCACCTCGCTGGCGCGCAAGGGTTTTGTGGTGGTGGCGGTGATTCACCCTGGCGACAACTCCAGGGATCACAGCCGCCTTGGCACCTTGAGCAACCTGTATGGCCGGCCGATCCAGATTTCCGAAGCCATTACCGCGACCCTGGGCGACCCGATGCTGTCACCCTTTGTCAACGCCGATCAGGTTGGGGTGATCGGTTATTCGGCGGGTGGCGAAACCGCATTGATCCTGTCTGGCGCCACCCCGGACCTGGATCGCCTGCGCCGGTATTGCCAGGAGCGGCCCGACGACCGGGACGCCTGCAACACCCAGGGTGAGTTGATCGCTGATCGTAATGACCTGCAGCCGGTGGCCGATCCGCGGGTTCGTGCGTTGTTGCTGATGGCGCCGTTGAGCCTGAAATTCGGCCGCCATACCCTGGCTGATGTGCATGTGCCGGTGCTGCTTTACAGCGGTGACGGCGACAAACTGGTGGCTTTCGATAAAAACGCCGCCGCCCTGGCGCGCAAGCTGCCGACTGCTCCGGATTTCAAGTTGCTGGCCGGGGCCGGGCACTTCGTGTTCATGGCGCCCTGTACCGAAGAGCAAATTGCGGCGATGCCGGCCTTGTGCACCGACGCCGACGGCGTCGACCGCAAAGACATTCACCGCACCATGATCTCTGAAGCCGGCCGGTTCTTCTCCCATGCCTTGGGCATACCAGGCAGGGCGGGGATGCAGGCCGCCGATCAATGAGTCCTGAACTCATGATCGGCGGATTTTTATACGCGTTATTTGTTAGCCAAGGCAGTTTCAAGTGTTTGAATTCTGGCATTCAGTTCGCGAACCGATTCGATAAGAGGCGCCACCAGTTTTTGATAATCTACTTGCAAGTGAGTGCCGTCGGTGCGAACTAACTGTGGATAAACTTTCTGCACTTCCTGAGCGACCAGGCCGATATCGGGATGGCCGTTTTGTTTCCAGTTGAACGTTACGCCCTGTAGTTTCAAGAGGTTTTCCGTCGCATTTTTCATGGGCTGGATTTCATTCTTGAGCCGTTCATCACTGAATGGGCAGCACTCAGAGCCAATATCGCCAAGGTCCCAGCACTTGCCGTTATGGCAGATCTGCTGCTGAACCGTGTTTTCCGCCTGTGCGGTGGAGTAAAGGGCAAGCGCCAGAGTCGGGGCGAGTAGGGCGAAAGGTAATATGCGCATTTTATGTACTTCCCTGTTTGTCGATTAATGTAAATGCAGTGCATGGAGTGTTGTCGAAGTTCATAATTAAAACAACGATAGCACTCTGCTTTAATCGATTCGGGATATTGCCTGTAGGCATTGTTTGGTGTTGTGTTGTTTTTTGTTACTTGTTCGTTCCCGCGAGCCTTCAACTAACCGTGCGTGTGGCCTGCCGTGACAGCAACAGCGTCAGCCCTAGTCCCGTCACCGACAACAATGCCGCGCAAAAGAAAATCCACGAATACCCCAGGTTCAACGCCACGGCGCCCATCAATGGCCCGGCGATCGCCAATGCCAGATCGAAAAACACCGCGTAAGCACTAAGGCCCGCACCGCGACTGGTGCTTGGTACCTGCCTGATCGCTTCGACGCCGAGGGCGGGGTAGACCAGCGATAAACCGAAGCCGGTCATCCCGGCGCCGATCAAGGCGTAGCCTGTGGAGGGTGCAAGCCAGAGCAACACCAGCCCGACGGTTTCGATGCACATACAGGCGATCGCCGCCGTGAAGCCACCAAAGCGATTGATACTGGAGATAAACAGCAGCCGCGCCAGAATGAAACACAGCCCGAACACCGTCAGGCAGTACGCCGCACCGGCCCAGCCGCGGCTGACATAGAACAGCGTAATAAAGGTGGTCAAGGTGCCATAGCCGATCGATGCCAGGCTCAGGCTGGCACCATAGGGGGCGATGCGCCCGAACACTGCCCAGAATGGCAGCCGCTCGCCGTGAATCACCGGGATCGAGGGCTTGTTGCGGATCAGCAGCAATGCTACCAGCGCCAACAGCGAGAGGACGATGCCGAGGCTGGAAAATCCCCACTCGGCGACCATCACCACCCCCAGCGGCGCACCGATGGCGATCGCGCCATAGGAGGCAATGCCGTTCCAGGAGATCGAGCGGGCGGTATGTTCCACGCCGACCTGGCCCATGCACCAGCTGATGGTGCCCACCCCGATCAAACCCTGGGCGATGCCCAGCAACAAGCGACCGCTGATCAGAATCAACAGACTCAGCAGTGGCAGGTTTTGCAGCAGTGTCGAAATCAGTGTCAGCGCACCACTCAGGACAATCCCCAGCAATCCGTAAACGATCGCGCGCTTGGTGCCGAGGCTGTCCGACAAACGTCCCGCCAGCGGACGGCTGAGCAGGGTCGCCAGGTATTGCGAACCGATGGTCAGCCCGGCCACTACGGCGCTGAAACCCAGTTGCTCGTGGACATAGCCGGGCAGCACGGCAATCGGCAGGCCGATGCAGATAAAGGCGATGAAGGTATAGAACACGATGGAGACGATCTGCAGGGTGATCGCCGTGGAGCTGAGGGCAGGTGGTTGTTGCGCAGACATGAGGGCTCGTTCGCGGGCGGGCGGTTGGAGAACTCCATCATGGCGCGGGTGTGGAATAAAAGGAAGCAGGCTAACGATCAAAACATCGCAGCCTTCGGCGGCTCCTACACCACCTGCATACACCCATGGATTTTCTGGGGTATGCAAATCCTGTAGGAGCTGGCGAAGGCTGCGATCTTTTGATCTTTCGCTTGGGACTCAGGTGGACCTGGGAAGATCGCAGCCTCGTTTCACTCGACAGCTCCTACACAGCTCCTACACAGCTCCTACCCAGCCCGCTTGCAGCTAAAGGCTTGTAGCTGCCCTTAAAACACCACACCCTGGCTACGCAGGTAGTCGTCGTAGGTGCCGCTGAAGTCGATCACACCGCTCGGGCTCAGCTCGATGATACGGGTTGCGAGCGACGATACGAACTCACGGTCGTGGCTGACGAAGATCAGCGTGCCCGCGTAGTTTTCCAGCGCCAGGTTCAGTGCTTCGATGGATTCCATGTCCAAGTGGTTGGTCGGTTCATCCATGATCAGCACGTTCGGCTTTTGCAGGATCAGCTTGCCGAACAGCATGCGACCTTGCTCACCACCGGAGATGACCTTGACCGACTTGAGGATCTCGTCGTTGGAGAACAGCATGCGGCCCAGGGTGCCGCGAACCACTTGCTCGCCTTCCTTGGTCCAGCGACCCATCCAGTCGAACAGGTTGGATTCGTCTTCGAAGTCCGAGGCGTGGTCCTGGGCGTAATAGCCCAGTTCCGCGGCTTCGGTCCATTTCACGGTACCGGCATCCGGGCTCAGTTCATTGACCAGGGTGCGCAGCAGGGTGGTCTTGCCGATACCGTTCGGGCCGATGATCGCCACGCGCTCGCCGGCTTCGACGGTGAAGCTGAAGTCCTTGAACAGCGGCTTGCCGTCAAAGCCTTTGGCCATACGTTCGACGATGACCGCCTGGCGATGGAGCTTCTTGGTCTGCTCGAAGCGAATGAACGGGCTGACCCGGCTCGATGGCTTGACTTCGGACAGCTGGATCTTGTCGATCTGCTTGGCGCGGGAAGTGGCCTGTTTGGCTTTCGAGGCGTTGGCCGAGAAGCGGCTGACGAAGGATTGCAGTTCGGAGATCTGCGCCTTTTTCTTGGCGTTGTCCGAGAGCAGCTGCTCGCGGGACTGGGTAGCCACGGTCATGTATTCGTCATAGTTGCCCGGGAACAGGCGCAGCTCGCCGTAGTCCAGGTCAGCCATGTGGGTGCAAACACTGTTCAGGAAGTGTCTATCGTGGGAGATGATGATCATCAGGCTGTTGCGCTGGGTCAGAATGTTTTCCAGCCAGCGGATGGTGTTGATGTCCAGGTGGTTGGTCGGTTCGTCGAGCAACAGCACTTCAGGATCGGAGAACAATGCCTGGGCCAGCAACACCCGCAGTTTCCAGCCTGGCGACACTTCGCTCATCGGGCCGTTGTGCTGTTCGATGCCGATACCCAGGCCCAACAGCAGCTCACCGGCGCGGGATTCGGCGGTGTAGCCGTCCATTTCGGCGAATTCGGTTTCCAGCTCGGCGACAGCCATGCCGTCTTCTTCGGTCATTTCCGGCAGCGAGTAGATGCGGTCGCGCTCGGCCTTGACCTTCCACAGTTCTTCATGACCCATGATCACGGTATCGATCACGGTGAATTCTTCGTAGGCGAACTGGTCCTGGCGCAATTTACCCAGGCGCACGTTCGGCTCCAGCATGACCTGGCCACCGGAAGATTCCAGGTCGCCACCGAGGATCTTCATGAAAGTCGACTTGCCGCAACCGTTGGCGCCGATCAGGCCATAACGGTTACCGCCAGCAAATTTGACCGAAACGTTCTCGAATAACGGCTTGGCGCCGAACTGCATCGTGATGTTAGCTGTGGAGATCAATTACCTTACCTATCAGTGGTTTAGAGCTGGCCGATGTCTGCTGATACCGATTTGATACCCATCTGAAGTCTTTCCAGTCCGGTTCAGTCGTCGCTTGATTTGAGCCAGCAGGCATGCGTCGACAGCAAGCTCTGGACGCTGTGGCCAGGTTGCTGAGCAATAAATGCGGGGTTCATGTTGGAATTTGGGGCGTATTGTCGCATATGTAGGAGGGTAGTGGGATGGTGCTAGATTGAAAGAGGGTACAAACCCTTGGGAGACTCGGATGATCACTGGCGCTCTGGATGCGGCGAAGTACGTTGAATGCTACTCGGCTATCGAAAGCCCACAAGTGCGGGAGGCCTTTTGCATGCTGGTTGGCGCCATTTCCACGATGAACGGGCATAACTGTGCCCCCATGCCAGAGGCTGAGCTGAATAGAACCATTGGCGTTTTTTCGGTAGCCGACGGCACCTGTCCCTTCAGCTTCGCCTCCTATCATGATTGGCTGCTGTTTCACTTCCGGCTGCCCGCCTTCAAGGCCGGGCACTGCTCGCTTAAAACCCTCTCTGCGCAACTGGGTGAGGTCAATGACAAAATTGATGGCGAATGGACCATCAAGCTAAGGTCAGTGGATGATGTTCGCCGCTTGCTACGGCTGGTCAATATTGCCTAGCGATTGAAACGCTCGACCAACGAGTACTGGGTAGTAGCGGTTCGAGTGAGCTCCTTGCTCAGTTCTGCCGAATGCAGGGCTTGTTCCGAGGTCTGGTCGGCCAGGTGCGCAATGGTGGTGATATTGCGGCTGATTTCTTCTGCGACGGCGGTTTGCTCTTCGGTGGCTGCGGCGATCTGGGTCGTCATATCGGTGATATTGGCAACTGCCTCACTGATCCCTATCAACGCCTTGTCAGCCTCCAGCACCCAGGCAACGCCTTCTTCGGCCTGGCGATGACCGCTGGCCATGATCTGCACGGCGTTGTTGGATGACTGCTGGAGTTTGGTGATCAGACCGTGGATCTGCGTGGTGGATTGCGTTGTGCGTTGCGCCAACTGACGCACCTCGTCGGCCACCACGGCAAAGCCGCGCCCCATTTCACCGGCTCGAGCCGCTTCGATCGCCGCGTTCAGTGCCAGCAGGTTGGTCTGGTCGGCAATGCCCTTGATGACATCGACGACGGTGCCAATTTCGTTACTGTCCTTGGCCAACTGAGCCACCGTCAGACCGGTTTCCCCGACCACCACGGACAGTCGCGCAATGGCTTCGCGGGTGTCCCTGGCGACGTCCCGACCACGTCCGGTCAGCACATTGGCTTCCTGGGTGGCGTCAGCGGTGCGCTGTACGTGGCTGGCGACTTCCTGGGTAGTCGCAGCCATCTGGTTGACCGCGGCTGAGACTTGTTCGGTTTCGATGCGTTGACGCTCCAGACCCTTGGAACTGTCGGCCGCCAGCCTGTCGGATCTACCCGCCAGCTCATTAAGCTGTTCAGCCGTGTCCTGCAACCGGGTCAGGCAGGTTTTCAGGCGAGCTTCCTGGCTGATAATCGAGGTTTCCAGACGCGCGTGAGGGCCGCGGCCGTCGCTGTACATTTGCGCTATCAATGGGTCAGAGGTAGACGGCTCGACCATCTGCAACAGACGTTTCGTGCCGCTCTTTTGCCAATGCAAGCCCATCAATCCCAACGGCACCGATACGGCCGCAGCACCCGCGAAGCCCCACCAGGAATTTGTCGACAGGAAAACCAGGCCGCTCAGCTGACTGACCAGAATGAAGGGTAGCCAGTCCTGAATCACCGGCAGCCATTTGTCTCCTGAAGGGATGGCCGACTTGCCCCGATTGACGCGCAGGTACAAGGCTTCGGCGCGGCGAATCTGCTCTGCAGTGGGTTTGACCCGCACCGACTCATAGCCGACTACATGATTGCCGTCGAAAATGGGCGTCACATAGGCATTGACCCAGTAATGGTCGCCACTTTTTGCGCGATTCTTGACGATGCCCATCCACGGACTGCCTTGCTTCAGGGCGGCCCACATATGCGCGAATACCGCTGACGGCACATCGGGATGGCGGACAATGTTCTGCGGTGCGCCGATCAAGTCCTTTTTCTCGAATCCACTGATCTCTACGAAAGCGTCATTGCAGTAAGTGATGACGCCTCGAGCATCTGTCGTGGAAATGAGTTTTTGTTGAGGATGTAGCGCAACTTCACGATCAGTGATCGGTTGATTGTTTCTCATTACCATCTGCTCCGGGGTGTCAGTACTGTGAACATCGGCTCCCGGGCCCAAAAGATGAGACAAAAAACTCCCCATTCATCAAATAGTTAAGTTTGTTTTGGGGGTAAATTGGATTCAGTCGGAATGAATCTGGATTTACCCCCGGAAACGTTGGACGGCGATTTTCCTGGGGGCAACAAAAAGCCCGCATGCGGGCGGGCTTAAAAAGGAGTTCTTGAAGGAGCAGCCAACAAGTTAGGCTTCTCGATGTGAAGATTTTGTGAACTCAAACCCAGCCGGCCATCAACCATAGAATCTCCCACAGGGATTTTATGGGCGATCACACAACTGTGGCCTGTCACAAAAACTGTGGGAGCGGGCTTGCTCGCGATGAGGCCGGAACATTCAGTCTCAAGTCTTCCTGACCCCACCCCCCGCCTGGCATTCAGCCGCGCGAGGTTTTCGTGGTTTTTTTCGCCGGGCTGGTTTTGTCGGCTGCTTTGGCACTGGATTTAGCCGGGGCTTTAGCAGCGGCTTTACCCGCCAGGCTGCGTTTGAGCAGTTCGGTCAGGTCGATCACATCGGCAGTCTTACGCTCCTCTTCAGCGGTGCCGGTTTCGACGTCCTCAATCTTGCCTTCGTGGGCCTTCTTGTCGACCAGTTGCATGATCTTGTCCTCGAAACTGTCGCGGTACTGGTCAGGTTGCCAGTCGGCGCTCATGTC
Source organism: Pseudomonas fluorescens (assembly GCF_902497895.1). Classification (GTDB taxonomy): domain Bacteria; phylum Pseudomonadota; class Gammaproteobacteria; order Pseudomonadales; family Pseudomonadaceae; genus Aquipseudomonas; species Aquipseudomonas fluorescens_BP. Next base: position 5,493 of record NZ_CABVHQ010000099.1, on the reverse strand, counting down.
TTCCACCAGGCGTCTGGCCATGTCCAGCTCGCCCTTGGCCAGGTCAGGCTTGGTCACTTCGCTGCCCAGGGCCAGTTCGTCGAGGCTGCGCACCTCGGCCGGCCAGCGCAGCATCACCAGCACCATGGCTGATTCGAGCGGCATCAACGCTGCCAGATGCTGACGGGTGTGCAGCACCACCAGGGCCAGGGCGACTTTGTCGGTCTTGCTCAGGGTTTCACGCAGCAGGGCATACACTTTGCCGCCACGTTTGTCGGGTGCCAGGTAATACGGGGTGTCGATGTTCTGCAGGGGGATCCGATCGCTGTCGACAAAGGCAAAGATGTCGATGGTCTGGGTCGACAGGGGATGCGCCGAGCGGATCTCCTCTTCGCTGAGCACTACATAGCGACCTTTTTCGTATTGCACGCCTTTGACGATGTGTTCCTTGGTCACTTCCTTGCCGGTGACCTTATTCACCCGCTTGTAGCCGACCGGGTCCATGCTGCGTGAATCGAGCCAATCGAAATCGACCCCGTGCGAGGAGGTCGCCGAGACCAGTGCCACCGGGATATGCACCAGGCCGAAACTGATTGCGCCTTTCCAGATTGCCCGTGCCATAGAGATGTCCTCTGAAGTGCCCGCAGTGACTGGTGTTCAGGTGACCTGCGGCGCGCGGCAAAAGTTTCCGCGGGTTGCGGTCGAAGGATTGCCGGCGGATCAGCGGTCTGGAGACCTCGCGTTACATGTTCCGCTGGCTTATTTTATTAACAAATCCGAACCCTGCGAGTAGCTTGTTATCGAAGGTAATGCCTATGCCAATAGAGAGGTTTCCATGAACAGGCTTGTGCTTGGCTTCACCGCGCTGGCATTGAGTGGCTTGCTGAGCAACCTGGCTCAGGCCTGGCCTGCAGCCCTGGCGCCCCCGCATACCGAATCCCGATCCATGGTGCTGGCCCAGAACCTGCCGGGCAGCAGCGACAACCCTTACAACAGCCCGATCCGCCGGGCCAATCCCAACAGCATGCAAGGCACCCAACCCAGCGTCCCGACGCCGCGCTCACCGAACACCGTGCCGGTGCCGCGTCCACCGACCCTGGATAACGGCGGCATCCGCAATGGTTATCCACGCAACGTTCCTGCGCCGGGCTCGGTCAAGCCGACCCTGGAGCCCGACAGGCCCGTCAGAGATTCAGACAACAGCAATCGTTGACGGTGATGCCGGCATTTTTACGACAGAAGGAATCGTGCATGTTGCGTAAAACTCTCCTGGCAACATTCTGTGCCAGTGCTCTGGTGACGGGCGCAATGCCGGTCCTTGCGGCGCAGAGCCAACAGTTGCAGAGCGAGCAGGGGACCCTTAGCGTCACCCGGATCACCCAGGGTCTGGAACATCCCTGGGCGCTGGCGTTCCTGCCGGACAAGCAAGGCATGCTGGTGACCGAGCGTCCGGGCAACCTGCGAGTTATCAGCCAGGGCAAACTCTCGGCGCCGTTGAGTGGGGTACCGAAAGTCTGGGCCAAGGGCCAGGGCGGTTTGCTGGACGTGGCGCTGTCGCCGGCGTTCAACGAGGATCGCATGGTTTATCTCTCCTATGCCGAAGGCGGTGGTGAGGGCGGCACGGCGGGAACAGCGGTGGGTCGCGGGCGCTTGTCCGAAGACTTGAGCCGTTTGCTGGACTTCAAGGTGATCTTCCGTCAGGAGCCGAAACTCTCTACCGGCCTTCACTTTGGTTCGCGGCTGGTGTTCGACCGCGACGGTTACCTGTTCATTACCCTGGGGGAGAATAACGATCGGCCGACAGCCCAGGACATCGACAAACTGCAAGGCAAGATCGTCAGGATCTACCCGGATGGCAAGGTGCCGGACGATAACCCCTTTGTCGGCCAGCCAGGCGTGCGCCCGGAGATCTGGTCCTATGGTCATCGCAATCCCCAGGGTGCGGCACTCAATCCCTGGACTGGCACGCTCTGGGACAACGAACACGGTCCCAGGGGGGGTGACGAAGTCAACATCATCGAGCGCGGCAAGAACTATGGCTGGCCATTGGCAACCCACGGCATCAATTACTCGGGCGCGCCGATACCGGAAGCCAGGGGCAAAACCGTCGAAGGCACCGTGGCGCCTCGCCATGTCTGGGAAAAATCCCCGGCCATCAGTGGCATGGCGTTCTACGATGGCGATCGCTTCAAGGCCTGGCAGCACAACCTGTTTATCGGCGCGCTGGTATCCCAGGAACTGATCCGCTTGCAATTCGACGGCGACAAGGTGGTCCACGAGGAACGACTACTGGGAGAGCTCAAAGCGCGAATCCGCGACGTACGGCAGGGACCCGATGGTTATCTGTATGTGCTGACCGATGAGGACGATGGCGCGTTGTACAAAGTGGGGCTCGAGTAAACGCAGAACCCCTTTGTGGCGAGGGAGCTTGCTGTGGCGAGGGGCTTGCTGTGGCGAGGGGCTTGCCCCCGCTCGGCTGCGAAGCAGTCGTAAACCGGTGATGTGTTTTAGCTGAAAAATCACGGTGGCCTGTTTTAGGGCCGCTGCGCGCCCCAGCGGGGGCAAGCCCCCTCGCCACAACTTATTCCTGGCGGGCTTTGTCGACGGTACTGGAGGCCGACCAGATTCGGTAGCGGACTTCAACCCCAAGGGGCACATACACCACGATCGGCAGTTTGCTGTTGTAACGCAGCATAAAGCCATCACCGATTACCGGAACAAAGTCTTGCCTGCTCTTGCCGTCCGGGCAAGCCATCAACGTGCTCATCGGGCCGCTGACTTTTTCCAGTCGGTAAAACGGATAACCCCAGCCTTCAAGGTTTTTTTCTTCCAGGCTCCCGCCCAGGAGTTGGCGGTTGCAGTCAACGTTCAGGGTTTTTCCGGCTAGAACCTCAACCTTGTAATTTTCTTCCTGTTGTTGCTGTGCAAGGTGGATGACTTGGCGGGTAAAACCGGTTTCGGCCTTGGGGTAGGGGGCGACGTCTTCAAGACTGGCCGCAGTGGCCAAAGTGGACAGGCCGGACAGCAGCACGGCGACTGCGGTGGTTATGGATGAGCGCATGGCGCCTCCTTGCTCGTTTGTAGAATGAATACACGCATCCGAGTGCCTCCAGGCATCTGCGTAGGCCGGGCATTCTCACGGTGTATAGCGCGCAAAGCAAACCAGGCTAACGCAACCTTGGCAAATTGCAGGACGTCCAGCTGAGGGGCCTTGCATTTTGCAAGGCGCCGATTGTTCGTAGTCGAGCCAAGTAGTTGATTTTTTGAGAGAAACGCCTGAGTTTCGGTTAGGCATGGTTAATGCTCTTTAGATATTCGAAAGTAAAAACCTGAAGTGCATTTATAAATAAAACCAGATGGCTAACCCTTGATGAGGATATCCAAATGAATGCAATCCGCCTGCTTGAACAGGACCATGTGCGCGTAAAGGACATTCTCGGCCAACTCAGCGAAAGCACTGAGCGGGCTGTGAAAAAACGCACCGAGTTGATCGCCAAACTGGAAATGGAGATAACCATTCATACCCGGCTTGAAGAGGAAATCCTCTACCCGGCCTTCAAGAAGGCCGGCGGCAAGGAGCAGGTGGTGATGTATCACGAAGCCAAGGAAGAACACCGCACCGTCGACTCGCTGGTGCTACCTGACCTTAAAGCCACGGATCCCGGCACTCCAGAGTTTTCCGGTAGAGTGAAAGTGGTCAAGGAATTGCTGGAGCACCACATCGAAGAAGAGGAAACCGAAATGTTTCCTCAGGCTGAAAAACTCCTTGGCAAGGCGACGCTGGAAGAGCTTGGCGCGCAAATGGAGGCCTTGAAAACCCAAATGAAAAAAGAGCTTACCGAGATCGGAAAAGCGGCCTAGTCTAGGGGGTGGTGCTCTCCAGGGTCGGTAGAGCAATACAGAAAGTCTCCTTGGCCAAGGGGCTTTCAAATACACAGGGTACTGACAACAACTGATTGGCAGTCGCACGTAAAGGAGGGTCACCATGTTTCTTTCTGCCTTGGAACTTCGCAGTATCATTGAAAGCAGTTTTTTGCCTAAACGTTGCCAATGCACCTTGTCGCCGGATCTATCAATGACGGTGAAAGTCTTTGGCGATCACGAAACCGACCGTGTCGAGATGGTAGTCACAGGCATAAAGGCTGAGGGCCTCAATGGATGTCGCGAAATCAATGATCTGATCGCGGAATTGCGCTACGACCTCGAGCACAAGCCGGGATGCCAGCATCTCGAACCCCGGGTGAAAACTCATTGAGCTGTTGTTTCCGTGCCTTCGATAACCACGCGCCTGGTCTGGATGAATCCGGACCAGGCGCGATTGCTACACCTACTGCACCAAGAATCCCACGCCCGGCAGGATCCTGAGCCATTAGTTCTGATAGCTGCAAGCATCCGCCAACTTGCTGTAACTGATTTCCTGGAGCTTGCCTGACGTATCAATGAACTCCATCTGCGCCGTGATGACTTTGCACTCCATCGTTTGCGGTTCAGTCAGGGAAACAACCTTGGCAATGTGTAACGGCATCCCGTAGTGATAAGGCACTGCCTGGACGGTGGTGTCTTGCGCCTGTACTGCACCGGTAATCCCGGAAAGGGCGAGGACTCCTGCAGCCAGCAACATACGACTGTTCATGAGAAATCTCCGATGTGCTCTGAATCGTCAATCCGGCGCTATAACGGCGTCGGACCTTCCGCGCAGAGCGTCAGAAAATTTCTGCGCCAACGCGGTCCTGTCCACTTTTGGACCGCGCAATTAACCGATGATTAAGCACCACGGGACTTTTTGCGGACAGGTTTTGACGAGCGGCAGCAGATTCAGATCAGAAACCGCAGTGATGGAGAAATGGCTTGCTCGCGATGAAGGCGCCTGACAACCGGCCTGTCTCTTGCGGATGTACATCGATCCGCTAATGTGGGAACTGGCTTGCCCGCGAAGGCGGGCTGACAGCCGGCCTGTCACCCACGGATGTACCCAATCCCACCGTAGGAGCTGCCGAAGGCTGCGATCTTTTGATCTTGGCTTTTGGTCGGTGTACATATCCATTTCTGCGGTAACGACCACTTAGGGTTTCGCCCTTACGGCCAGCCCTTTCAAGGTCTTTTCCCTTTATGGGCCTTAAGCACCCGATCCGTAGACACATGAGCATGCGCAGCCTTTCCCTCCAGCCACTCCTTGGATCTGGCGATTTTGGGACCGCGTATGCTTTTTGCGACCTGCTTGGGTTTGATATTCCTGGCCAGCGCCAACAGACGCTCTGCCAGAGTCTCTGAGGTCGTTTGGAGTGATAGGTAATCCGAGGGCAACGCGATCTGCATGCCCTCATAGCCACTGCGCACTTGCACCGCCAGATGGAAGGTCGAAGCTTCCCAGCCTTCAGCCTGCGTTTCGCGATGAGCCTGCTCCACACTACGTTTGAGAACGGCCAAAACGTTGTAGGCCAAGATCGCCGAGGCAAAGCCCAGCAAGGCCGCCCGGGGTGAACCAAGGCTTTCGATTTCACTGTCCAGCACCGA
>NZ_CABVHQ010000098.1 GCF_902497895.1 Pseudomonas fluorescens | reverse complement strand
GGACAGCTTGTGGACCCAGTAGGCCGTGGTTGGCGAGTGCGTGTCGATGCGATAAGCCACCACCTCTCCATCGGCCAGGCACTGCACGCTGGATTGATCCAGGCCGTCGGCGGTGCCGCTGTCGAAATGCACGCCGCCGTGCCAGAGGCCATTGATCCCCAGCGGATAATAGCCAGCCGCCGCCTTGGCCAAGTGGGTCAGCTGCAACAGCGGGTTGCGCGAATCCTTGAACGGGTGGCTCCAGTTCTTCAACGGTTGCAGGGCGTCGGTACTGGATGCCGGAGGCAACGGGACAGGCCGGGTGTCGGGCGTCGGCAGGATCGGGGCATCGCGCACATCAAACACAGAGTTCCGGTCAGTGTATTGCCGTCCAAAAAGCCAGGTGAACAAGGTGGTCATGCGGTGTTTCGCTCCTTGCAAAGGGGGTCAGCCAGAGATTTCGTAGCGGGCTTCGTCGAGGGAGCCGGACAGGCCCTTGAAGCCGCTGATCACCCCGTGCAGCGTGCGCAGCGGCTTGACCTTGGGCACACTAAGGCCGAGGAATGGCAGCTTTTGCGGTACGGCATGCAGGCTGAAACGGGCGTCCTTGCCGAGCAGCTGGTCGGCGGCCAGGTCGTGCTCGGGGCAGGTGAATTCCACGCGGTAGGTGAACGGCTGGCTCAGGCGTTCTTCACCGTGGAAGGTCAGGACGTCGAGCGCTGCGTCGACATTGCGAACCCAGAGGGTGTGCCGGCTGTGGTCGAAGAAGGTGCGCAATTGGCTGGACATGTTCAAGCCTCCCTGGCGGCGGGCGACGCCACGCCCGGTGTGTTTAATGAAGTGCGGGGCTTCGTCGCTGGCATTTTCGGACGCGCAGAAATCCCGGCCAAAACGCGGTCGAAGTTGTTTTGGTTACTAGTGATTTGGCTTCTTTCGGAAAATGAACACTGTTCTTTTACATAGCCGCGCCACTATCAAAAAGTTGCCGGCCACAGCATTCAATCCATTTTTAAATACATGGGAAAAGTATCTACAAACAGGCACTGGTTGCGTCCCTACAACCAACAATGAATCATCTTCAGTGACCGTTCCAGCCCCTGAAGTCTCATCAGGAGCGTTCCTATACCCTTCGCCGAATCAGCCTACATTCGGTGGCTCGTTGAAGAGGATGGCGCACTATTTTCGCGGGATCGCAGGAAGCTGGGGCGCCGGCGAACACGTCCGAAAACATAAAGTGGCCATAACCGCAGAAATGGATAGGTACACCGACCAAACGCCAAGATCAAAAGATCGCAGCCTGCGGCAGCTCCTACATTAGTGGGATTGGGTACATCCGCAAGAGCCAGGTTGGCTGTCAGGCCGCCTTCATGCCCTGAGCCTCTCCGTCAACAAAGGCCGCTTTCGCGGGCAAGCCAGTTCCCACAGTGGATCGGGGTACATCCGCAGAGACAGGCCGGCTGTCAGGCCGCCATCGCAGGCAAGCCAGTTCCCACAGTGGATCTGGGTACATCCGCTGGAGACAGCGCGGCTGTCAGGCCGTCTTCATCGCGGGCAAATAAAGCCGAGCAGTTCATTTTCTTCGCCGGCCCGCACCGGCTGCAGCACTCAGCAGCAGGGTCAGGGCGATGAGCGACAGGATTGATCTGAACATGTCGGCTCCTCAGGGATCCGGTGCAGGAGACCCGGCTTTCGCCGCGCCAGCCGCGTTGTCGAGGAAGGCTTTTTCCGCGACGAACTGCCAGTCCGAGTAATGACTCATATCGGTGAAGTCGACCCATTGGGTGGGGAAGTCCGCCTGTTTCAGCGGCTGCTCCTGGGAACGGCTGTACACCCCGGTGATGCGCCCATCGAAACCGCGCATCAGGCCCCAGTCGGCGGAGTTGGTGATCGGGTCCGGATAAAGTCGGCGCAGGTGCCGTTGGGGTGACGGGAAACGGTCATCCTCCAGCAGCACTTCCAGGGTTTCCGGGTACTGCGCCAGGCCTGGCGAGCTGCGGTAGTAACTGCGCAGCGCCTGGGCGTACTGAGTGCCGACCCAGAGCAGTTGACGTTCGTGTTCGCGGCGCGCCGCGCTCGACCAGACCTGGCCGGCACTGGCCAGACCAGCCCCCATCAGCACGATGAGAAACAGCACCCCCAGGTAGGTGAAACCCTGTTGGTCTTGCGCGCTACCACTCTGCATAGAGACTGCCATCACGCGCCCTCCCGGTCGCACCGCTCTTGACGTCGGCGACCCCTCCCGCAACGCCATCCGGTGGCGCCACCGACACCCAGAGATCCTTGCGCTCGGTGATCGGATCCAGCGGTTGGCTGCGCAGGTAGCGCTGCTCCACCAACTGGTCGATGGAATCGGGGTAATGCCCGGTATCGCCGTAGTAGTGATCCAGCGCTTCGCGCATCACCGCCAGGCTCTGGCGCAGCGTGGTTTCCCGGGCGTTGTCCAGGCTGCTGAAATAGCGTGGCAAGGCAATTGTCATCAGGGTGGCGATGATCGCCATGACCACCAGCAACTCGATCAGGGTGAAGCCCTTCTCGCGGCGCATAAAATCACCACTCTCCATAGGCAATGCCATTGAGGCCTTTGCCGCGTGCCAGGGAATACACGTCGAAGACGTCTTCGCCTTCACGCGGGTTCTGCGCGGTACTGTCATACGAACGCAGCCCCCAGCCGTCCTGGTTGCGCTTGGCCGTGACCAGCGGATCGCGGGGCAGGCGCCGGAGAAAATAGAACTTGGCGCCCTTGGCGCTGCGCACGTCGCGCACGCCTTCCACCAGTACCTGCAGGTTGGGTGGGAAGCCGTTGCTGCTGATGGACTTTTCGATGTACCCGGCATCGGCCGCACGCTTATAGGCATCGATGGCATCGCGAATCTGGTACAGCGCGTTTTTCAGTTCCTGCTCCTTGCCACGCCGCACCACGGTTTCGGTGAGAGGCGCAGCGATGCTCGCGAGCAGCCCGATCAGCGCCAGCGTGACCACCACTTCGATCAGGGTGAAACCCCGGCTGCGCTTCATGATTCAAGGCCTCGGGGTGTTGCGCACGGCCGCCAGCGATGCAGCGTCAGGGTCCGGCTCGGCAAATTCGGACGGGTCCTTGGAGCGGTCCATGTTCTGGATATGCATGCTGGTTTCGGTGCCGGTCGGGAACTCCATGTCCGAAGGGCTCTGGTAAGGCAGATTGCGCACGATCCGCGGAGTGATCGACAACACCAGCTCGGATTTGCCCAGCGAGTCCTTGTTGCTGCCGAACAGTCGGCCGAGCCCCGGGATATCGCCCAGGCCGGGGATCTTGTTGCCGGTGGCGCCATGGTCATTACGCACCAGGCCGGCCAGCACCTGGGTTTCGCCGTCGTGCAGACGCAGAGTGGTCTGGGCGTTGCGGGTATCGACCTGGACCGGAATCGTGCCCTGGCGGGTCGGTTCCAGCGGCGTGGCGTTGCTGACTTCGAGGGCGATCTTGATCGCCACTTCGTTATTCAGGTGAACGATAGGCTGCACTTCCAGCTTCAGACCGACGTCCAGGTAGGTGACGCTCTCGGTGATCACCGGCCCTTGGGTCGAAGGCATCGAGGTGGCACTGATGATCGGCACCCGCTGACCGATATGGATGCGCGCCTGTTCACGGTTACTGACGCGGATCACCGGACTGGCCAGGGTATTGATGTCGTTGTCCTGGGCGTTGATCTTCAACTGCGGTGACGGCGCAATGGAGATCCGCCCGGAATTGATGCCGCGCAGTTGATCGAGAATGCTCACCCCGGTGCCGTCGCTGTTGATCACGCCGAAGGTGTTCGGCCATTGCAGACCGAGGTCGATAATGCGTTGCCGGGACACTTCCATGACCTGGACTTCGAGCACCACTTCGGGGTTGGACTGATCCTGGGACTGGAAGAGTTTTTCGGCCATGCGCACCGCATCGGGAGTGTCGCGCATGGTCAGGGTATTGAGGCGTTCATCGACGAATACATCGCGGGTCTTGAGCATGGTCTTGACCATGTTCAGCGCGGTGTTGGAGTCGATGCTGGTCAGGTAGAAGGTGCGCATGACCAGCTCTTGATAATCCTTGATCTTCTGCGGCGAGTCGGGGTAGATCAGCAGGGTGTTGTCATTGACCACCTTTTGATGCAGTTGATTCTGTTGCAGCAGCAGCTCCACCGCGTCTTCGATCCGCACATCACGGACGAAGATCGTGGCTTTCATGTCCGGGCGCAGGTCCTTGTCGAAGATAAAGTTCAGGCCCGCGACCTGGGACAGCACTTCAAAGATCACCTTCAGGTTGGCGTCGCGAAACTCCAGGGTGACCGGGCGATCCAGGCGCATGCGCAGTTGCGGAAAAGGCACGACGTTGCGGCTTTGGATCTGTTCGATGCTGCGGCGCAGTTCCAGCGCGCTTTCGTTTTTCGGGTCGAGGGCGAGGATATCGCGGACCTGACGTTCGGCGCCGAAGATGTCGCCTCGGCGCAGGTGGGCTTGGCCCTGACGCAGGTACTCATCGAGGTTGCGCAGTTGTTCGATCTGGCGCAGCGCGTCGCGGGCTCGAACGTTACTCGGTTCGATGGTCAGCACTCGCCCGTAGCCCACTCGGGCCGAGGCATATTCACGCATGGCCCGATCCTGATCGGCCTCGGTCAACAGCGCCCTGACCGAACGGGCATGGCCGGCGCTCATCGCAATGTTCAGTTCGGTATCGCGCGGGTACTTCTGCAAGCCCTCTTCGAAGCGCGCCAGTCCGGCTTCGTACTGACCCTCTTCAATCAGCGACATACCTTCTTTTCTGGCGGAGCTGGCACCGCATCCGGCCAGGCTCAGGCAAACCGCGAAAACCAGGCAAGGCACGGGCAGGCCCCAAGGAAACGAGTTCATGGTGTACTCCCTACAGACAGCGTCTGGGACAGATGCAAGGGCAGGTAGACCAGGCTCAACTCCGTGGCGGAGATATGCTCGATCCGATAGGTATCGTCGATAACGTCGCCAATGCGCACGACGTAGAGTTTTTCGCCGTTCTGCAGGAACACCTGCAGATCGCGCTGATCGTCCATCCGACCGATGAACTGGAAAGGCAGTGGTGGAGCGCTCGGAGCAACTGCCTCTGGCAGGACCGGAGCGGCTTGTTCGGTGACCGTCGCCAGGGTCGGCGCAGGTTTCCAGCTCTTGGCCGCAAACAGGTCGCGACTCATGTTCAGGGGCTTTACGACCGCCTGCCGGGCAACTGCAGCCGATCGAACCTTGCCGGCGTTGGCCGGGGACGCGGCCGTGGCGCTCGCCTCGCCAGGATCCTGCCCTTCGTCGAAAAACATCTTCGGCCCCCAGGCGAGCGCACCGGCGATTGCCAGGAAAGCCAACCAGCCGAGGGTACGTTGTCTGTTCATTTCGACCTCGACAAATAGAGGGTCATGCGCAGGCGTCCGCTCAGCTCACTGTCGGCAATGCGCTTGCGTTGCAGATCGACATCTTCAAGGACCAGCGCCGGCAATTGACCGAGCAATTCATGCAGGAAGCGTCGCAGTTGCGGGTAGCTGCCGCGTACCGGCAGGAGAATCTGATAACGCGCCAGGTGGGTCTTCGGATCGACGCCCAGGGCGTACTCGCCGCGCGCCAGGGTGATCTTCTGGGCGGCCGCCAGCGCGTAGATCCGGTCGATGGCCACGGTGGCTTCGGGCTGGGCCGGCAACTGCCGGTGAAACTCGTCCAGTTGCCGCTGGGGTATCACGGGCGCGCTGACGCTGCCCTGTTCGATGCGCACCAGATAGTCGTCCGCGGCAAGACTGCGCTGGCGAACGTTTTCCAGGGTCTGCCAGCCAGGCACCAGGCCCACCGCGACGTAGAGCAGCACCAGCACCATCAGCAACGCTGCGGCCAGCCCGGGCCAGCCAAGGCTTTGCAGCTGTTCGTGAACGATCAATCTAGGGATTGCCATTGCTGATCTCCCAGCTGGCCGACAGGTTGAACTGCACCGAGTGATCGGTCGATTTGGCGAGGATTTCGTGGTTGAGCAACGACACGTCGCTCAGCTCCGCGCTGTTTTCCAGAAGCCGGTGAAACTCCAGCATGGCCTCCAGATTGCGTGCCTCGGCGCTGATCCGGACTTGCCCCTTGCGTGCATCGGGAGTCAGTGAAAGCAAGGCGACGTCGTCCTGGGGCAGCGACTCGAGCATCGCGAACAGGCGCTCCCAGGGCCGGCGCATCTGCTGCGAGACCTGGCGCATCTGGGCCAGATTCTGTTCCTGCTCGCGGCTCTCGGCTGGCGACAGGCCAGCCTTGCCGGGAACATCGCCGCCCAACTGCTGCTCGGCCTGCAGCAGTTGTTGCTGCTGCAGTTGCTGCTGTTCGTCAAGGTGCCGATACAGTGCGGCGCAGGTCAGTGCCAACAGCACTGCGACGAGCAACAGGCTCGTGCCGAGCAACCTGTTGTGGTGCCGGGTTGGCTGGAAGTCGAGCTGTAGCGGGCGCATCTCAAGCCACCGCCCGGGACATGCTGAACAACACATCACGCACTGGCACCGGGCCCGGAGTCTCGAGGGACAACTGCACCCCGGCCAGATCCGGCAAATCGTTCTGCCGTCCCGGTGCATGCAGGTACAGGTTCAAGGCTGGGTGGGCGGGGTCGTCCAGCAGTTCGCATTGGCGAGCGATCAACGCTTCCAGGGCCTCGTCGCTGTCGGGGCAGCCCACCGAGTGCACCGCCTGCCACTGACCGGCGCGCTTGAGCAGCACCACACTGCGCAGCGGCTCGGCGACCACAAAAAGCAGGTCGCCCTGCCCGAGCTGGCGCTGGAAGCGGTTGAAGGCGGTCATCAGGTAGGGTTGAACCGAACGCAGATGCAGGCCGCGCTGAGTTGCCAGCGTGCGCAAGCGCAGCAGCATCTCTTCAGGCAGAGCCGCGGCGATCCGGCTCGAACCCGCGGCCTCGGGAGACAGCGCGACACTCCAGGGCTGCACCGACACACCGTAGAGGTCATCGAAGCAGGCCCGGGCATAGGCGACCAATTCCCGCGGGCTGCTGATCTGCGCACTCCAGGGAATCAGGCAATAGCGTTGGTAATGCGCCGACAGCACCACACTCAAGGCAGCGCCCCGGGGCACCTGTTCGTTGAGCAGGTGCTCCAGGGTATCGACTGCCAGTGGCCAGTCCACGTAGTGCTCGCCGATCAGCCCGACGCTGCCCAGCCAGTGGTTGTCGTTGCCGCGCCGGTGACCCAGGCCAACACCATTGGCACCGAGCACGGCGATATACCGATCACGCGACGAAAGTGACACGATTGATCTCCTCCAATGTCGTGCGCCCTTCGCGCACCAGCTCCAGCGCCGAGCTGCGCAGCAGGCGCAGACCTCGGCTACAGGCCACGGCCTTGATTTTCGACAGGGGTTGGCGCTCGACGATGAGCTGGCGGATTTCGTCATCCAGGTGCAGTAGTTCGGCAATCGCCGTGCGTCCGCGATAGCCGGTGCCCCTGCAATGGCTGCAACCGACGCCGTGGACGAAGCGGTAATCGGCCACCGCCAGCGGGTCCAGCCCGGAGGCCTGCAGCTCCTCGAGGTCCGGCGTGCGCGCCACCGCACAGGCCGGGCACACCAGCCGGATCAAGCGCTGGGCCAGCACTGCGTTGAGCGCGGAAACGAAGCTGTAGGGGTCGACCTGCATCTGGCTGAAACGGCCGATGACGTCGAACACGTTGTTGGCGTGAATGGTGGTGAACACCAGGTGCCCGGTGAGTGCCGACTGCACGGCAATCTGCGCGGTATCGGGGTCGCGGATCTCGCCGACCATGATTTTGTCCGGGTCATGGCGCAGGATCGAGCGCAGGCCGCGGGCAAAGGTCAGGCCTTTCTTTTCGTTGACCGGGATCTGCAACACGCCAGGCAGCTGGTATTCCACCGGGTCTTCGATGGTGATGATCTTGTCTACGCCGTGGTTGATCTCGGTGATCATCGCGTAGAGCGTGGTGGTCTTGCCGCTGCCGGTGGGGCCGGTGACGAGGATCATGCCGTAGGGTTCGGCCGCCAGTCGGCGCAGGCTGCGCAGGGTCTCGTCGGCGAACCCCAGGGCCTGCAACTGCACGCCGCTGACCCGGTCGGCAAGGTCCTGCTTGTCGAGGACTCGCAGCACCGCATCTTCACCGAAGATGCTCGGCATGATCGACACCCGGAAGTCGATCTGCCGGCCGTTGATACCGATCTTGAAGCGCCCGTCCTGAGGCACGCGTTTCTCGCCGATGTCCAGTTCGGCCATGACCTTGACCCGCGAGATGACCTGGTCGGCGAACTCGCTGCCTTGAACCTTGCTGATGTTGTTGAGGACGCCGTCGACCCGGTATTTGATCACCAGCCCGCTGCCGGTCATGCCCAGGTGGATGTCGCTGGCATGTATTTTCAGCGCATCGTAGAGGGTCGAGTTGACCAGTTTGACCACGGCGCTGGCGTCTTCGCTGATGCTGGTCAGCGACAGGCTGTGCAGGTTGTCCTTGTCGCGATCGTTAGCGCTGGCGGCCTGGGCATCCAGTGCATCGACGGCGTGAAAGCTCTCTTCATGGCGGGCCAGGCAAGTCTTGAGGTCGGCGGCATGGACCAGATAGAGCGGTGCCCCCAGCAGCCGATCATCGATCCAGGCAAGGCGTGCCGGGTCGAAGGGGTCGGCAAATACCCCGAGCAGCTGATCGCCATGCTGCAACAGGATGAATTCGTGCTTGAGCGCCTGGGCCAGGCTGACCCGATCGAACAGCGGAGTCGCCTTGAACAGGTTTTCGCTGTCGAGTACCGGGTAATGCAGGGTGGATCCCAGGCAGCGGACGAAGGCCGCCGGGTCCAGTGCGCTGAGGGTTTGCAGGGTCTCCAGGGCTCGTTCGCCAGAGCTGGCGGCGAGGGTTCTGGCCTGAGCCAGTTGTTCACGGGTGAATCGCGACGCCGCTCGAACGGTCGATGCCGGCTCGGTAGCCAATGACAGACGCTCCATGACCTGCACTCCAACGTCCCGGGGGCTATTGCCCTTTCGGCGCGGCAGGTCATCGGCGGGGGCCTTGAACGCTTATCGCGCCACTATTCCCCGGTTAGCAGTGGCCCGTCGCTGGCTGGAGGCGAATGCGCCGACCTTCGTCGGCGATCGGCCAGGACCCAGCTACCGTCGTACAACTGCAGGGGGAAATTATCACTCCTGCTCTGGCGACGTTCGACGAACCCTTCCGATACTTGCGCCCCTGCTCGAGGCTCGCAGCGTATGCCGACCAGGTCACAGACTGCGCGGGCCAGTTCCGCCAACGGGAACGGTTTGAACAGGACATGACTGACACCTAGCTGCACGGCACGCTCACAGACCTCACTGGTCGGATGCGCAGTAATCAGCACAAAATGACAGTCCCTGTGTTGGCGGACAGCGTCGAGCACCTGAAACCCGTCCATATCCGGCAAACGGAAATCGAGCACTACAACATCGGGTGCAAAGTCCTCAACCATGGCTATGGCCTTGGCACCGTCATGGGCGACTCGGACCTCCAGGCTTTGAGCCTCGAGATACGCTGCGAGGTTCTGCGCCAGGATCTGTTCGTCTTCGACTACCAGTACTTTGTTCAACAGGGCAGACTCCTTGAAACAGTTCAGATCCGTTATCCGAACCTGGGAGTGCGTGCCTTACTCAGGCTTACGCACGCTTCATGCCAGGCTTGGCGCTAGATTCAGGCTCTTGATTTTATGGGGAAAAACTTTCCGTTGCAGGGTCCCTTCCCCCAGAGCTGGGGAAGCATGCGGGCTTGTTCCGGGCCATTCCCCAACTTTGGGGACACGTTTGAACGATCGTCAATCCGTTTGAGTGCAGTCGTCAGCTATCGGCAATCCGTTCAACATGACTCATCGATCGCAATCGCGCCAGCGCAATCTTTCGCGCCTGGGCCTGAGCCTGCCCGGTGAGATAGATCCTCGCCATCGCTAGCGCCTGCTCCCGTTCGACAGCTTGAAGGGGCGAATGGTTCTCGACCAGAATCAAATGCCATCATGATCCGGCCTTGCCCCTAGGGCGTGTTTTCCAGCGAAATATAAGGCGCTACCGGATAGAACTGCAGCGCCCCCAGATCGACGGTGACAATGTGGGCACCGTTGAGCCCCATGCGTTTTCCCGGGCCGAAGCTGACCCGCGGGGTCAGGCCGGTGTCAAAGTCATGCAGGCTTTCCAGCGCCTTGATCAGCGTCTCCCGGCTGACATCCCGGCCAGCCCTTTTCAGCGCCTCGCCAAGCAGTGCCAGCGAGCAATAGGCACTTACCTGCATCACCGCATGCTGGCCATCGAGGCCCTGGCGCAAGCGCAGATTGGTCAATGCCGTACGTCCGGGTGCGCTCCAGTCGCTGGGTATGAAGGGGTAGGCCAGAAACAACCGTCTGGAAAACGCTTCCGGCAACTGCTGGATATCCCCGGCCACCTGGGCCGAAGAGGCGAACAGGTACGGCGTCAGTCCGACGCTGTGCAGGCGGCCGGCCAGTTCACTGAAGTGCTCGGCACTGCCCAGGTAAAACACCGAACTGACGTCGCCGGCGGTACCGGTCAGGCCGGCTTGCTCGTCTACCGAATACACTTGGCGGCGCACGTCCTGCCAGCCCTGCGCCTTGAGGTATTGCTGCAGCGTGCGGGCCTGGTGCTCCAGCGAGCCGTCGCCGGGAGAGACGATCAAAGTCGGGCTCGAGGCCAGGCCCAGGTCAGCGCTCGCATAATTGGCCAGCGCGTTGAACTGCTCGCGCAGCCCCGGCAGCGGCTCGAAGATCTGTCGGCTGGGCGGGCTGCTCGCTTCAAGCAGGGTCTGGGCACCCACCAGCGGCACCCCGGACGCCTCCAGCAACTCGGGCAAGCGGGGAGCCAGGGCTGGCGCCAGCGGCGCCACCAGGGCAAACACCTGCTCCTCGTCGATCAGTTCGCTTAACGCCTGCTCGGCGCTGGCCAGGTCCGGGCCGGGGTCGAGAATAATCAGTTGCAGTTGTCGCCCATGGATGCCCCCGGCCTGGTTGATCCGGCCGATGCTGTCACGCAACACCGCGGCCACGGTATGACCGGCTTGCGCCAGCGGCCCGTTGCTCGGCAACAGCGTGCCGAGCAGCAACCGATCGTTGGCCAGACCCGGATCGCGGTCGTCCTCCAGGCGTTTGAGGTAGGCCGCCAGGCTGAGCTGGTCGGCACTCGAGAGCACGAACCGGGGCATCGCCGGGTCGAGCCGATTGCCGGCGCTTTCCCGGGGCGTCAGTTCGACAGCCATGGCCGACAGACTCAGGCACAGCCACAGGCACATCAGCAGGAACAAACATCGGCGGGCGCTGAGCGACATACTATTCACCTGTTCTCAACGCCCGGCTACAGGCAGGGTCAGCCATTGCAGACGCTGGGCGATCGCGGCGGGTGGAGCATCGGGGCGGACCCGGCTGACTCTCCTGGGCGATGGCGGTAGGTCCGGTCGGTAACCGTGGGGAGCTGAGGCGCTCGATTTCCTTGAGCAGCACCGCCGGATCGGTGAAGCCATGAAAGCGTGTCCAGTGGCGGCTCTTGCTATCACCCACGAGAATCAACGGTGCATGATTCTTCAAGTCGCCATCGCCGCCGCCCAGGCCCTTGAGGGTCGCCCTGATGGCCGACGGTGTCCCGGTCAGCCAGCTCCAGCCCGGCCCGTCCTGGAACTTGCGGGAGTAGTCGAGCAGGCGCTGCGGATCATCGCGTTGCGGATCGATGCTGATCGACACCAGCTGCACTTCACGCCCGGCCCGGGCGCCCAATTGCTTGTGCACCTTGCCCATGATCGAGGACACCAGCGGGCACACCGTGGTGCAGCTGGTGTAGATAAAGCCCATGACCACAATGCGGTCACTCAGCAGGTCCTGTTGCAGATGCACCCGCCGGCCGTTCTGATCGAGCAATGGCACATCGACGATTTTTACCTCGGTGCCCTGGGGTGCAACCAGCGGTGTGCCCTGGCGTGCATGCAGCATACCGTTGGCGTTCTGCGCCCCCAGGCGGTTGAACATCAGCGGCTGATCGAAGGCCACGACATTGGCCACCAGCGTGCGCTCGCAACGCAGCGCGGCCTCGGCCAGGGGCGCCAGACCCAGTAATGAGCAAGTCAGGACGATCAGGTTGAGCAACAGGGGGGTCGGGTGGGTCCCTTTCATGGCGGAGGGCCTCGCATCGCGTTCATCGGTGAAATGGACGGAGCAATCGCCATGCCATAAATATTTTTCTTTAAAATCAGCTAGTTGAAACAACAACCCAAACTGAGTGGGTGATCCTACCCCCCCAAAAATCCCCAGTTTCCCGCAGTCCCCACATCTGGGGAATCCTACAACGGCGCGTCAACCGCCAGCCCCTGCAAGCGCCGGTACTGGCGCAGCACGCTGGGCACATAACGCTGGGTTTCGGCGAACGGCGGAATGATCCGGCCACGGCTGAGCACGGCATCGGGGCCGGCGTTGTAGGCGGCCACGGCCAGGGAAATATTGTTGTCGAACATCACCATCAGCCGCTTGAGGTAGCGCGCCCCACCCTGGATATTGGCCGCTGGATCGAGGGCATCGGTCACGCCCATTTCTTTCGCGGTCTGTGGCATCAGCTGCATGAGGCCCATGGCGCCCTTGACCGAGCGAGCCGCCGGGTTATAGCGCGACTCCGCCTGAATCACCGCGTGCAACAGTGCCGGCGGCAAGTCATTGGCAGTAGCCGCCGCGGCGACCATCTCGGCATAGGGCATCTGCGCGATCATTTGCGGTGCCGACGACGACGGCGCCGCAGCCACCAGTGTCGACTCGCTGATGACCCTTTCGTAGGTGCGCCCCGGTCGATGAACGTTGGACAGCACATAAGCACCGTCGGTTGACCGCGACACATAGATGTCCGCCTGGGCAGCGCCGGCCGTGGCCAGCCAGACCAGTAAACCCGTTGTCAGTACTCGCATGCTCGATACTCCCTCGACAAGCCCCGATTTTTGGGGCTTTTGCCCCACTCACCCGGGTTTACAAGGGAGTACGCAAGCTCTGTGCCGTACCGCGCAACCCGGCAGTTACGCGGCCTGCGGAGCAACAGGGGAGCAGCGAGCACAGCAATTGCATAAGCAGTCCTACCCACTTATGGAGGTCATCATGCCCAATCATCATCGCAATGCCCGACGCCAGCAAAGTGGCTTCACCCTGCTTGAATTGCTGGTGGTGCTGGTGGTCCTCGGCCTGCTGGCCGGTATCGTCGCGCCCAAATACTTCGCCCAGCTCGGCCGTTCCGAAGCCAAGGTGGCCAAGGCGCAGATCGAAGGCCTGGGCAAGGCGCTGGATCTGTACCGGCTGGAGCTTGGCCACTACCCCAACGGCGAACAGGGGCTCGCCGCCCTGAACATCGCTCCCAGTGACGAGCCGCGCTGGACCGGGCCTTATCTGCAGAAAAAAATCCCCCAGGATCCATGGGGCCGCAATTACATCTATCGCTTCCCCGGCGAGAATGGCGATTACGACCTGCTGTCGATGGGCAAGGACGGCCAGCCCGGCGGCGAAGGCGAGAACGCTGAAATCACCAGCTGGCAATGACCGAGGGCACTGCTATGCGCTTTTATCTCAAGGTCATGGGCAAAACCGGCGTCAGCGCGTTGGTGGTCGATGCACAAGGCCCCGACGAGGCCCGCCGCATGGCCGAGGACCAAGGCTGGCGCCTGATCAGCCTGCGGGCCGAACAGCGCTGGCGGCTCAGTGCCTGGCGGCGCAATGAAACCTTTCCCTTGCTGCTGTTCAGCCAGGAATTGACCACCCTGCTCAATGCCGGCCTGGCCCTGATCGACGCGCTGGAAAGCCTGGCGGAAAAAGAAACCGCGCCCCAGGCCCGCAAGACCTTGAGTGAATTGGTACGGCTGCTGTACGAAGGCAAATCCTTTTCCCAGGCGCTGAGCCAGTTGTCGCAAGTGTTCCCGCCGCTGTATGTGGCGCTGGTGCAGTCCAGCGAAAAAACCGGCAACGTCAGCGAAGCCCTTGGCCGCTATGTGGTCTACCGACAACGCATGGACGAGGTTCGGCAAAAGATCGTCAGCGCGTCGATCTATCCGGTGTTGTTGCTGATTGTCGGTGGCGGCGTGGTGCTGTTTCTGATGGGCTACGTGGTGCCGCGCTTCAGCCTGGTCTTTGAAGGTTTGGGCTCCAACCTGCCCTGGCTGTCGCAGATGCTGATGCATTGCGGGCTATTCCTGCACAGCCACCAGACCGAGTTCTGCGTCGGCCTGCTGGCGAGCATCGTCGCCCTGGGAGTGTTGATGCGCCAGCCCGGTTTTCGGCGCGGCGTCGACCGAATGCTGGAACGGATACCGGCGATCCATCGGCGAATCGTCATGTATGAATTGGCGCGCTTCTACCGCTCCCTCGGCATCCTGCTGCAAGGCGGCATCCCCATCATCACCGCCATGGGCATGGTCCGTGGAATACTCAACGTCGGCTCCAGGACCCGCCTGGATGCCGCCAGCGAGCGAGTCCGCGAGGGCCACGCATTGTCTGCCGCGCTGGAAAACAACGAGCTGACCACCCCGGTGTCGCTGCGTCTGCTGCGGGCCGGTGAACAGTCGGGCAACCTGGGCTACATGATGGAACGCAGCGCCGACTTCTACGACGAAGAAATCAGCCGCTGGCTCGAATGGTTCGTGCGCTTGTTCGAGCCGCTGCTGATGACCTTTATCGGATTGTTGATCGGGGTGATCGTGATTTTGATGTACATCCCGATCTTTGAGTTGGCGTCGAGTATTCACTAGCATCTATGTCCCGCTGGAAGGGAGACCTATGAAGTGAGCAAACGGATTTACAGCGTCTGAAGTTGCGCGAATTACAGCGCTATGGTGACCGTATCCTTCCAGCAGGGGACATGTATGCGAACCACCAGGCGTTCCTCGCCTGGGCCGCAAACTATGAAACAGGTGTTCACGCTGGTCGCAGTCGACCACGGCATGAGCGGTGGCTCAAGCAGCTGACACTACCCTCCCTCAGGATCAGCACAGGTATCTACACAACTTTGAAATACGGCGTAGGGCTGAATCCGTAGCAGCTGCCGAGCCTGCGAGGCTGCGTTCGAGGACGCAGTCGTCGCAAATCCTGTGCCCGCGGTTTACCTGAAAAAGCGTGTTGCCTGATTTTACGACCGCTTCGCGGCCGGACGCAGCCTCGCAGGCTCGGCAGCTGC
>NZ_CABVHQ010000097.1 GCF_902497895.1 Pseudomonas fluorescens | reverse complement strand
CCGTAAGGGCGGAACCCTGAGTCGCCGTGATCGCAGCAACGGATATGTACCCAATCAACAAAATACAAGCCGACCGGCTCTTGATCCACCGCCCCTTCGCTACGCCTGTGTGTGTGTGCCTGAAACCCGAGCTTAAGTGAACAGCATTGCGCTGATTGCGGGCTTTTTCATTCCAATGCAACTGCTTTCAGGTCCCGCCGCCCAACCCTTCTGTCGCATTGGCAAAAGCGGTGCCTGCCTCCTTCACCAGCTTGCGCCACTCGTTACCATTGATGACACCTGTGCGCTCAAGCTCATCGGCTGCTTTGAGCAGTTCATCATAATGTTCCTCTGGATCCATTCGAATTGCGGGCTCTTCCAATAGCTTGCGCCAGGCTAGCAATGCCTGTTCCTTCTGATCGTCATTCATGGCAAAACTCCGTCGACTGCCTCTTCTGTAGAAGCAGATCAACAGCTGATTGTTCAGCTATTCCGACGTGCGGCCAGGTTATACATAGCGCGCAATTCCCCAGACACGTGGGTACGCGCTCAGATTCGGTAATTCTTGAAGAGCTCCTCCTTGATAATCAGTAAGGCGTCATCGTAGTAGCGTTCACCGCGGGCCTCACTTAAGGGTATGGATCTGACGCTTCCCTCGCCATCCCGTGGCTTGTGCTCGCAGGTGATGAAGAACTCCGCCGTTTCTGCCTTGAACTCCAGGTAGTAGAACAGCTCTCTGCCCTCTCGGTCCCAGTAACCAATCTCTCTTCGCATCAGTTGCCCCAGCAGAACCGTGAATGTTGCTGATTCTAGCGGCTGTGGCCCGAATTCTTTCATACGTCTGTATGTCCGGGTACGCAGAGTGGCAACGGGTTGGGCGACTGCGCCAGGTAATGCGCCACCTGGCTTTTCATTGGTTTTGCACTCAATTGACTGACCGTCCCTCTTTGCGTCGTATCAAGGGGGGAATAAAATTGAACTAATGGCTTTTTGCTGCTATCCCATAGATACCCGTAGCAGGAGCCCCTACGTCTATGAACAAATTCGAGCAGGATGTCATTGATGCCGCCCGCGCTTGCGAGTCGCAATGCCCGCACTCCGAGAGAGCCGATGCCTTCGACGCAGCACTGGGGGCCATCGCGATACTCAAAAACAATCTTTCAGGAGAACCCCTGGAGCGCGCCCTCCTGATGCTTCGCGACTCATACACCTGGCGTGGGCGCTCCTGAGCTGTCCGCAGAGGCGCAAGCGCATGCCCCCTCAGGTGGCTGAAAGCTGTTCCTGGTATTCCTTGACGTAGCCGTTGGCCAGCGATTCTTTCTGTTTGTCGTCGAGAATCTTGCCAGCCATCTGGAAGAACTTCTGCTCTTCCTCTTTCAAGTGATGATGGACTTTTTCAGCAAGCTTTTTGGCGGTTGCCAGCCAGCCGGGGCTGGACATCTCTGTTTCGTCCAGTTCCTCCATCATTTCATCCATTTCGTGGTGCTCTGAAATGGCGTGACGACTCAAATCCACACCCTCGTCGTACTCCATCAAGGGTATGTAGAAAAACCGCTCTTCCGCCGTTTCGTGAGCCTGGAGCTCGGCTTTGAGCTGTTTGTACGCCTCGACGCGCTGCGGGTTGTCTCCGCTGGTCTGGATCAGTGCGTCAGCGTAAGTGCGTTGCCGCTCGTGGCTCTCGCGCAGGGCTTCGAAGATATTCAATGGCGTCTCTCCAGCATCGCTTCCAGAAACGGAAGCACTGATGACTAGACCTTTTCGCCAAACGGCTAGTTCCGCCGGTCTGTGAAGCCACAGGTTTGCCCGGGTGCTATGGTGAGTTTTCGTCTCACGCGCCAGGAGCGACGGAGTCGACATGTACTACCGGATAGCCGCCGACGGGCTGGTGCTGTTCCATTTGCTGTTCATTGTCTTCGTGCTGGGCGGCGGGCTGCTGGTGCTCAAATGGCGCCCGCTGTGCTGGTGGCACTTGCCTGCGGTGGCCTGGGGAGTGGCGGTCGAGGTCTTCCACTTGCCCTGTCCGTTGACCGGATGGGAAAACGACCTGCGCCTGGCCGCCGGCGAAGCAGGTTATGGCAGCAGTTTCATCGAACATTATCTGTGGCCGCTGATTTATCCGGCCGGACTGACACCTGGCATACAACTATGGCTGGGCGCGCTGGTGCTGCTGATCAATCTGTTGGTCTACCTGGTGTTGCTGAGGCAATGGAAGCAGGGTCGGAGTATCTAGACAGAACCTCGGCTTACCCCCGTAGCAGCTGCCGAAGGCTGCGTTCGGTCTGGGCCGCATCCGGACGAAGCGGTCGTAAAATCAGGCACTGCGGTATTCCAGACAATCCGTGCAAGCAGGATTTGCGACTGCTGCGCAGTCGAACGCAGCCTACGGCAGCTGCTACGGAACCCGGAGTCATCAACTCGAGCAGCTAGTATTGGAGAAGGCTTAACCCATTCATGGCACTTCAACCGGTGCCTGTTCAATCCCCCGGGCTCCCGATCAGTTATCTGGAGGCGGCGGTATTTGAAGGAGATCATCATGTGGCTCAACGAACTTGAACAGGATCTGCGACGCGACCTTCAGGGCGTCGCGTCTGACTTGCGCTGGTCGGCTGTCGAATTGCTGCGTATCGCTGAACAATTGAAAAATGCCGGGAATGACGCAGACGCTCAGGCGATGCGCAGGATGTGTGATTTATTCCAGGACAACGAGAAGCGGCTGACCGCCTACGCCAATGAGGTCAAGGGCCGGCATATCAAACGCATTAAAGCCGATGAACCGCCGCCTGGTGCTGCATGATATCGCGCACAGATATTCGCTTGAAGGCGTCCACCAGCTAACGCTCTTCCTCGATCTCGTAAGAAATAGCCAGTCGCACGGTCGCCTCGCCGGTGGCAGCCATGCTTGAGTAACCAGAGTGTCGGCCGGATGCCCTCCAGGCAGCACTCTGCGAGAGTGTGGCCTGAAGGGCATCGGTTGCGACCGCCTGAGCTTAAGCCCTTTCAGCCGTCCTGCTTATTGATCGACTCACCCTCTATTGCCAACACATTACAACGCACGTGTTGCAGAACATGCTCGGTGGTGCTGCCAATCAGCTTGCCCAGCCCTTTGTGATGCACATTGCCCATGACGATCACATCGGCCCGGCTATGGGCGACGAAGTTAGCCAGGGCCTTGGTCAGCGGCCCCGCGATGAAATGCTGGCGCTCGACTGGCACGTCGTACTGCCTGGCCAGGACAGCAAAGGTTTTTTCCAGGGAGCGACGCACGTCGCTGCCGAAGCCCGGCATGGTTACGGCGCCCGCACCCGCATCGGCTATCTGAGTGTGGCTCAGGTCGTAGGCATGCAGCAGGTGCAGCTCGGCATCGCATTGCTCGGCCAGGTCCTGTGCAGCCTGAATGATGCTGTCGTTGATCCCGTGGATCTGCCCCGCCGGATGTGCCGGATCAACAGCCGCCACGACCACCCTGGGCAGCGGACAGCGGACCTCGCTGACCAGATGCACCGCAGCCGGGCAATGGCGCAGCAGTTGCCAATCCAGGGGAGTCATGACCGCGCCTTTGAGCGCTGACTCGTGGTGCAGGTCCTTGATCACCAGGTCCGGCCGCATCTGATTCACATGCTGGAGAATTTCTTGCAGAGGATCGCGGGTCACCAGTACTTCGGTGGTCACTTCGAGGCCTTTGTGGCGTAGCACACCCGCTTCATCCATGAGCCACTGTTCGTTCTCTTGCCGACTGGTCTCGCGCTGTTGCTTGCTGTCGCTCATCAACCGCATAAGGTCGAAGTCTTCGATGAACACCGCGATATGCAGCGCTGCATCCGTGGCTTCGGCAATCGCGACCGCCCGCTCCATCGCCGGCGAGTGGCGCATGGTTGGAGCGGCTATCAGAAATAGTCGCAGATACTGGCTCATATGGCACCTCCAAACATCCCGGGTTATCCGCTACTGCCTGGTATGACACCTATTAATATACGCCTGCTACTCCTGCCCCAGCGCATAGAGCAAGGAAAGCCCCAAACCCACGATGGCATCGTCGGCATGGTTTGAAGAAGCCCGGAGATTGATCGGTTCTGCGCTGTCATGGCCTGGATGGGCCACGCCTTGCAAGGTGATATGAATGGCCCATACCGACTGCCAGACCGGTTGATCCGCAGGGCATTTATTCTGCCTTTCGATGAGATATTTTGCGTACAGGCCGGCTTCGTTGGCGAAAATCCGCAGGTGCGCCCTGGCCATGCCAAACGGCGATTCAATCCGCCAGGAAGTGTCATCCCCAAGCACCTCGAACTTTACCCCGAGGCGCGCTCTCGAGTGGTCGTCATCGAAATATTCCTTCAACTTCGCGGACAACCTGACCGCGTATTTTTTCAGCTCCCGCGCCTCTTCCGCGACGCTAGTGACCGTAGCCCACTGCTCTTCGGTTATCGATTGATAGCTCATGGCAACCTCCCGCGCTGCCTGGGCTACAGTAAGAGCCAGGCGTCACGCAAGCCGATAAATGACCGGGCCGGGGATGCCGGCCCGGCTCGGTCACTAGTTTTTTTGAACGCTTTTAATGTCCTGTAAAGCCCGATTGGTCAGGTTTATGCACTTTTGAGTGTCGCCAGCGGCTTGCGCTTTTTCTGCTTCCATTCGCGCACTTCGAATTTTATCCAGTTGAGGCTGGCCGATCACCGGGGTCGCTTTAAGGTCTCTGATCTTTTGCAGATTGATAGCGCACAGGTCGTCCGCAGCAAAGAGCGGCGTCGCGACCAATGCGCCAACTAAAAATAGAATGGATCGTTTCATCGCACTCTCACTTCTATTTGGATGCATGGAATATCACTATAGATCGTGGTACGTATTCATGGGTGGCTACACCCGACAATCAAGCAAACCATCAAGGACCGCCGATGCCGCCGATCGAACCCCATCACCAGCAGGCTCTGGATAAATTCCTGCTGCAACACCCACAGCTCAAGGAGGAGCTCGATCACCTGAACCCTTTGGCTGCCCAGGCCAGGGGCGAGACGCTGGAGCAGTATCGCGACGAGCGCCTGCATGAAGCGTTCGAAGCAGAAGCCGAGCGCCTGGGCCTGTTTGCCTGGGAGCTGACCTTGCAGCTGACCGCCGCATCGCCCCAGGACTACCAGGCCCGGAGAATGGAGGTGCACAAGGAGGTGGCTGAAATGGCCGGCATGGACTGGGCGCAATATTGCCAATTGAATGGTCTCGACAAGTGACCAAAGCCCTATAGCGCCTGAAGCCCGATAGCGCCTATAAAGGTTCTTTGCCGATGATATTTCGCTGATGCTGCCCACCTCACCTAAAAACCATTCCCATCCCGGCCTGCGGCACACCCAAAAATGGCGCGGGCGCATCGGAATGTGCCTGGTCGCGAGCCTTTCGGTATTGGCCGGGATGACCGATGCCATAGGCTTCATGGCCACCGGCGACTTCGTCTCCTTCATGAGCGGCAACACCACGCGTCTGGCGGTAGCGATCAGCGACGGTGACCTGGGATTGACCCTGCGGCTGTTTCTCCTGGTCGTCACCTTTATCGCCGGCAATGCCCTGGGCATTGTCGTCAGTCGAATCGGCGGTCGGCGCGCCCTGCCCTTGCTGTTGTGCGTCGCCACCCTGCTATGCGCCGCCGCGGTCTGGCCGTTTGAAACACAGTTACCCGCCTTGCTGGCGGCGATCATTGCCATGGGCATGCTTAACGCCGCCGTCGAAGAGGTCAACGGCCTGCCTGTCGGGCTGACCTACGTGACCGGCGCACTTTCACGCTTTGGTCGCGGCCTGGGACGCTGGATGCTCGGGGAACGGCGCAATGGCTGGCGAGTGCAGTTGATCCCCTGGACCGGAATGTTTGCCGGCGCTGTCCTCGGCGCGCTGCTCGAGCATCAATTGGGGATCAAGGCACTGTTTGTCAGCGGCTTGTTTGCCGCGATTCTCGGTGTTGCCTCGCTGAAAATCCCCCATCGCTGGCAACTGGGCTACATGCCACGCTGATCCTTGATCATGGCCAGGCCCTTCTGCCGGTCCGTTGAGCTACGCGAACTCGTAGCAGCTGCCGAAGCCTGCGTTCGGCGTAGCAGCTGGCGAAGCCTGCGTTGGCGTAGCAGCTGCCGAAGGCTGCGTTCGGCTGCGCAGCAGTCGTAAAATCAGGCACCGCGGTATTCCAGACAACCCGTGCAAGCAGGATTTGCGACTGCTTCGCAGCCGAACGCAGGCTTCGCCAGCTGCTACGCCCAATGCAGCCTTCGCCAGCTGCTACGGGGGGCAGCGCTGAACCTCAAACTCCTGAACTGACCTGTTAGGGCCAGACAAGACCGAAACGGATTTCGCCGACGCGGCGATAAAGCTTTATCATTGCCCCAGGTTTGCTGACAGAGTTCGTCATGAAGTTCGCCATTGCCCTTTTCTCCGCCGCCCATGCGCCCTCCTCGCGCCGCGCCCTGCTGTTTGCCCAGGCAGCGCTGGCCGGCGGGCACCAGATCGTGCGGCTGTTTTTCTATCAGGATGGCGTTTACAACGCTCAAGACACTAGCGTTACCCCGCAGGATGAACTGGATCTGGCCCGGCAATGGCGCGCGTTCGTCACCGAGCATCAGCTCGACGGCGTGGTGTGTATCGCTGCCGCCTTGCGCCGTGGCGTGCTGAATGAAGAAGAAGCCCGAAGGTATCAGCGTTCTGCGGTCAATTTGAGCGTGCCCTGGGAGTTGTCCGGACTCGGGCAACTGCATGACGCGGTACAAGCGGCCGACCGCTTGATGTGTTTCGGAGGGCCATGAAATGCCTAGATCCTTGCTGATTATCAGCCGGCAGGCACCCTGGTCCGGCCCCGGCGCTCGTGAAGCCCTGGATATCGTGCTGGCTGGCGGCGCCTTTGATTTGCCGATCGGCCTGTTGTTTCTCGATGACGGGGTCTTCCAGCTGGCACCGACACAGAACGCCAAAGCCGTGCAACAAAAGGATCTCAGCGCCAATCTGCAAGCCTTGTCGCTGTTTGGCGTGGAGGATGTGTTTGCCTGCGGCAACAGTGTCAAGGAACGTGGTTTTGCACCCTCGGCGCTGAACATGGACACTGTGCAGTTGCTGAACCCGGAGCAAATCGCTTCGATTATTGATCGTTACGACCAGGTCATTACCCTCTGATGTCGACTTTGCATGTGTTGTCCCACTCGCCGTTTACCGATAACCGGCTGACCAGTTGCCTGCGCCTGCTTGGCGCGCAGGATGCCATCCTGCTCTGCGGGGACGCGCTGTATGCCCTGCAACCCGACAGCGCACCGCTCAGGGCGCTGCAAGCACGGGCCGACACCCTGTGCTTGTTCGTCCTCGAGGAAGACCGTCAGGCCCGTGGCCTGGAAATCCCGGACTGGGTCAAAAGCGTCGACTATCCGGGGTTCGTCGAGCTGTCGATTCACTATGACAAGGTCAACAGCTGGTTATGAGTTCGCTGATCGTAGGTGCACAGAGCATCGACCTCGACAAAGACGGCTATCTGGTCAACCTGAGCGATTGGTCGGCGGAGGTCGCGAGTGCCCTGGCCGCGGCCGAAGAACTCGAGTTGAGCCCGGAGCACTGGGAAATTCTCGAGTTGCTGCGTGGCTTTTATCAAGAGTTCCAGCTGTCTCCGGCGACCCGCCCGCTGATCAAGTACACCGCACTGAAGCTGGGCCCGGACAAGGGCAACAGCCTGCACCTGAACCGATTGTTCAAAGGCACTCCCGCCAAACTTGCCGCCAAGCTGGCGGGCCTGCCCAAACCGAC
Organism: Pseudomonas fluorescens; assembly: GCF_902497895.1. Lineage (GTDB taxonomy): Bacteria > Pseudomonadota > Gammaproteobacteria > Pseudomonadales > Pseudomonadaceae > Aquipseudomonas > Aquipseudomonas fluorescens_BP. Next base: position 8,498 of record NZ_CABVHQ010000097.1, on the reverse strand, counting down.
TAATTGCTTATGACCGATTTTGCGCCGTTGATCACCGAAACACCCGCCGAGCACCCTTTCGCCCAATTCGTGCGAATCCTTGGCAAAGGCAAGCGTGGTGCCCGCAGCCTGACCCGCGAAGAAGCGCGGGAGGCCATGGGCATGCTGCTCGACGAAAAAGTCGAGGACACCCAGCTGGGCGCGTTCCTGATGCTGTTGCGGCACAAGGAGGAAAGCCCGGAAGAACTGGCCGGCTTTACCGAAGCGCTGCGTCAGCGATTGAAGGCACCCGCCTTGCAGGTCGATCTGGACTGGCCGACCTATGCCGGCAAGAAACGTCATCTGCCGTGGTACCTGCTGGCCGCCAAATGCCTGGCGCAGAATGGCGTGCGCATTCTAATGCACGGCGGCGGCGCGCATACCGCCGGCCGCCTGTACAGCGAGCAATTGCTCGAGCTATTGCAGATCCCGCTGTGCCGCAATTGGCAGCAGGTCGGGACCGCGCTGGAGCAAGGCAATCTGGCGTTTATCCCGCTCGGCGATTGGGCGCCGCAGATGCAACGGATGATCGACCTGCGCAACACCCTTGGCTTGCGTTCGCCCATCCATTCCCTGGCGCGGATTCTCAACCCACTGGGCGCTCGTTGTGGCCTGCAAAGTATCTTCCATCCCGGTTACCAGGGCGTGCACCGCGATGCCAGCGGCCTGCTGGGTGACAACAGCATTGTCATCAAAGGCGATGGCGGCGAGATCGAAATCAACCCGGATACCATCAGCCATTTGTACGGCACTACCGGTGGTGAAAGCTGGGATGAGGAATGGCCGGCGCTGTCGGCCCAACGCCATGTCAAACCCGCGACCCTGGACCCCGGGCAATTGACCGCGTTATGGCGCGGCGAGGTGCAGGACAGCTACCCGCAACTGGCGCTGATCTCGACCATGGCCCTGGCCCTGCGCGGCCTTGGCACGCCGCGAGAGCAGGCCTTCGAACTGGCGCAGCAATACTGGGATGCTCGGGACAAATCGATTTAACCGATCATTAGCGCCCAACCTTTGCGCTTTTTGTTCGAACTCATATGAATAGACTGAACTCCAACGCACAGTGTCCCGTCTCACCAATACGGTGCATTTTTGACGAGTGGCTGTTGTTGTCAGGCAAGGCGCCGCGACGAGTCATAGCCCGCTATGGCGAGGAGCGGCAACGCAGCTTGACGACAACAGACGCCGTCAAAATGCAACAGCTATTGGTGAGACGGGACACACGACCGAGGAGTTTTCGCGATGGGTTTGCTGGTTGAAGGGCACTGGCGTGACCAGTGGTACGAGAGCGGCAAAGACGGCGAGTTCCAGCGCGAACAAGCCCAGCGCCGTAACTGGCTGACTGCCGACGGCACGCCGGGCCCGACCGGCGACGGTGGCTTCCCGGCCGAGGCCGGCCGTTATCACCTCTATGTGTCGCTCGCCTGCCCCTGGGCTCACCGCACGCTGATCCTGCGCAAACTCAAAGGTCTTGAAAGCCTGATCAGTGTCTGCGTGGTCAGTTGGTTGATGCTGGAAAACGGCTGGACCTTCGATAAAGCTTTCGGCTCCAGCGGCGACCGCCTGGACCATCTGACCTACCTGCATCAGCGCTACACCGCAGATACCGCCGACTACACCGGCCGGGTCACGGTGCCGATGCTCTGGGACAATAAACACAAACGCATCGTCAACAATGAATCGGCGGAAATCATCCGCATGTTCAACAGTGCCTTCGACGAGCTGACCGGCAATCGCCTGGACTTCTACCCGCCACCGCTGCGGGCGGCGATTGATGAGCTGAACGAACGGATCTATCCGGCGGTAAACAACGGCGTATATCGCGCAGGCTTCGCCACTTCGCAAAAGGCCTATGAACAAGCCTTCGATGAGCTGTTCAGCGAACTCGACTGGCTGGAAAAACGCCTGGGCGAGCAGCGCTATCTGACCGGCGAATACCTCACCGAAGCCGATATCCGCCTGTTCACCACGCTGATTCGCTTCGACGCGGTGTATTACAGCCACTTCAAGTGCAACCTGCGGCGGATTGCCGATTACCCGAATCTGTCGAACTGGCTAAGGGAGTTGTATCAGTGGCCCGGGATTGCCCAGACCGTGGACTTCAGCCACATCAAGGGGCACTACTACTCGAGTCACCGCACGATCAATCCCAATGGCCTCGTGCCGAAGGGGCCGGAGCAGGATTTCAATGCCGGGCATGATCGGGGGCGGTTGAGCGGGAAAGGGGTTTGGCAGAACAAATGATTGCAGGATGATTTAGGTGTTTGTTGCCCAAAAAAGATCGCAGCCTGCGGCAGCTCCTACACAGGCCCTGTCCACCCGTGATTTATCGGGTGTACACAAAATCTGTAGGAGCTGCCGCAGGCTGCGATCTTTTAAGCCAGGCGACTCAGATCAAATCTGAGACTGCGCCCCTTCAAACCACTTCAGCTTCTCGCGCAGCTGCACCACTTCCCCGACAATCACCAGGGTCGGCGCATGAACTTTATGTTCGGCGACCAGCTGTGGAAGGTTGCCCAGGGTGCCGGTAAAGACCCGCTGGTTCGAGGTGGTGCCCTGCTGGATCAGTGCCGCGGGCGTATCCGCCGAACGGCCGTGCTTGATCAGTTCATTGCAGATGATCGGCAAGCCGATCAAGCCCATGTAGAACACCAGGGTCTGCGCCGGGGCCACCAGGTCGCTCCACGGCAAATCCGAGGTGCCATCCTTCAGGTGCCCGGTGATAAACCGCACCGACTGCGCATAATCACGATGAGTCAGTGGAATCCCGGCATAAGCCGCACAACCGCTGGCCGCGGTGATACCTGGCACGACCTGGAACGGTATGCCTTGAGCCGCCAGTTCTTCGATCTCTTCGCCACCACGGCCGAAGATGAACGGATCGCCACCTTTCAAGCGCAGCACCCGCTTGCCCTGCCTGGCCAGATCGACCAATTGCTGGTTGATCTGCTCCTGAGGCACGGCGTGCTCGGCCCGACGCTTGCCGACGTAGACCCGGTCAGCATCACGCCGGCACAGCTCGAGAATCGCCGGTGCCACCAGACGGTCGTACAGCACCACATCCGCTTGCTGCATCAAACGCAGGGCGCGGAAGGTCAACAGGTCCGGATCGCCCGGCCCCGCGCCAACCAGATAGACCTCACCGGTGGCCACAGGCGCAGTGCCATTGATCTTGGCCAGCAGCAGATGCTCGGCTTCCGCGCCCTGCCCGGCCAGTTGGCGGTCGGCAATCGGCCCCTGGAAAACATCTTCCCAGAAGGCCCGGCGCTGCTGCACATCCGGGAACAGACCCTTGACCTGGGTGCGGAACCGCGCCGCCAGACCGGCCAATTGGCCATAGGTCGACGGAATCCAGGTTTCCAGCTTGGCCCGAATCAGCCGCGCCAGCACCGGCGCATCGCCGCCACTGGAAACCGCAATCACCAGGGGCGAGCGATCGACGATCGCCGGGAAAATCACGCTGCACAATGCCGGAGCATCGACCACGTTGACCGGCACGCAACGCTGCTGCGCATCTCTGGACACCTGGGCATTCAGCAGTGGGTCGTCAGTGGCGGCAATGATCAGCACGCAGCCTTCGAGATCGGCCTCGGCATAACCGCGCAACACACACTCACCGCCACTGTTCTGCACCAGCTCGCGCAGCTGGACTTCTATTTCAGGCGCAACCACCCGCAGCAGCGCACCGGCATCGGCCAGCAGGCGGGATTTGCGCAAGGCAATCTCCCCCCCGCCGACGACCAATACACGGCTGCCACGCAGGTTGTGGAACAGCGGCAGATAGTCCATTTAGCCAATGACCTCTATGTCACCCATGTACGGCTTGAGCACCGCCGGTACACGGATCGAACCGTCGGCCTGCTGATAGTTCTCCAGCACTGCCACCAGGGTACGACCCACCGCCAGACCGGAACCGTTCAGGGTGTGAACCAGTTCAGGCTTGCCGGTTTCCGGGTTGCGGAAGCGCGCCTGCATGCGCCGGGCCTGGAAGTCGCCGCAGTTGGAGCACGAGGAAATCTCGCGGTATTTGTCCTGGCTCGGGATCCACACTTCCAGGTCGTAGGTCTTGACCGCGCTGAAGCCCATGTCGCCGGTGCACAGCGCCAGCACGCGATACGGCAGCTCGAGCAATTGCAGGACCTTCTCGGCGTTCCCGGTCAGGCCTTCCAGCGCTTCCATCGACGTCGATGGTTCGACGATCTGGACCATCTCGACCTTGTCGAACTGGTGCTGGCGAATCATCCCGCGGGTGTCGCGGCCCGAGGCACCGGCTTCACTGCGGAAGCACGGCGTGTGGGCGACGAACTTCATCGGCAGCAGCTTCGAATCGAGAATCTCGCCGGACACGATGTTGGTCAGCGACACTTCAGCGGTCGGGATCAGGTACAGATCGGCTTCGCCTTCGCGGCTGATCTTGAACAGGTCTTCTTCGAATTTCGGCAACTGGCCGGTGCCCTGCAAGGCCGGGGCCTGAACCAGGTACGGGGTGTAAGCCTCTTCGTAGCCGTGTTCGTTGATGTGCAGGTTGATCATGAACTGCGCCAGTGCGCGGTGCAGACGAGCAATCGGCCCGCGCAGCAGCGCAAAACGCGCGCCAGAGAGCTTGGCCGCGGTCTCGAAGTCCAGCCAGCCAAATTTCTCGCCCAGGGCGACGTGATCCTTGACCTCGAAGTCGAAGGTGGTCGGCGTGCCCCAGCTGCGCACTTCAACGTTGGCTTCTTCATCGGCACCGATCGGCACGGACTCGTGAGGCAGGTTGGGGATGTTCAGCAGAATCGAGTCCAGCTCGGTCTGAATCGCGTCCAGCTCGACTTTACCGCTATTGAGCTCATTGGCCATGCGCTCGACATCCGCCATCAGCGGCGCTATGTCTTCGCCGCGCTGCTTGGCCTGACCGATGGATTTGGAGCGCGCATTACGTTCAGCCTGCAGTTGTTCGGTGCGGGTCTGGACGATCTTGCGCTGTTCTTCCAGCGCTTCGATGCGCGCGACATCCAGGGTAAAGCCACGGGATGCCAGGCGGTCCGCTACGTCCTGCAGGTTGCTACGTAACAGTTTGGAATCGAGCATGTCGGTCTCTCGTTTATCAAAGTTTGGTCAAGGACAGGCCAGCCCAGGTCGCGAGCAGCCCGCCGAATACGCTGATAGCCGCATAGCCCAGGGCCAGCGGCGCTTGCCCGGTTTCCAGCAAGCGCAGCGTATCCAGTGAAAAGGATGAAAAAGTTGTCAGGCCACCAAGGAAGCCCACTATCAACCCGGCACGCACCTCAAGGGGCACCTCCGGGCGGAGCAAAAACAAACCGTATAAAACGCCGATCAACAGGCAGCCCACGATATTAACGGCCAGCGTAGCGGTATAAAAGTGCCGCGGCCAATTAGCATTGATCCAGTTGCCTGTGGCAAAGCGCAGCAGGGTCCCGGCGACTCCGCCAACGGAGACCGCGACGATCAATGGAATCAAGGCTTTCTCCGCTGCCGGGGGCTGAGCCGGTCCAGCGCGGCGAGGTGATTGAGCTTCTCGCCGATCTTCAGTTCAAGGCCACGGGGCACCGGCTGGTAGAAGTGCTGCGGCTCAAGCGCGTCCGGGAAGTAGTCCTCACCGGCGGCATAGGCCTCGGGCTCATCGTGGGCGTAACGGTATTCGTCGCCATAACCCAGCTGCTTCATCAGCTTGGTCGGCGCATTGCGCAAATGCAGCGGCACTTCCAGCGAACCGTGCTCGGCAGCACTGCGCATGGCGGCTTTGAAGCCCATGTACACCGCATTGCTTTTCGGCGCACAGGCCAGATAGGTGATGGCCTGGGCCACCGCCAACTCGCCCTCGGGGCTGCCCAGGCGTTCCTGGACGTCCCACGCGGCCAGACACAGGCTCAACGCGCGCGGATCGGCATTGCCGATGTCTTCACTGGCCATGCGCACCACGCGTCGCGCCAGGTACAGCGGATCGCAGCCGCCGTCGAGCATGCGCGCGAACCAGTACAGCGCGCCGTCCGGGTTGGAACCACGCACCGATTTGTGCAACGCCGAGATCTGGTCGTAAAAGGCTTCGCCGCCCTTGTCGAAGCGCCGGCGGGTATCCCCCAACAGGCTTTGCAGCAGCTCGATGCCGATTTCCGTGCCGTCTTCGGCCAGGTCGGAAGCGTTCTCCAGCAGGTTGAGCAAACGCCGTCCATCGCCGTCGGCAGCGCTGAGCAGCATCTTGAAGCCTTCGTCACTGAGGCTCAGCTGGCGTTTGCCAAGGCCGCGTTCTTCAGTCAGTGCGCGCTGTACCAGTTTGTGCAGCGCCGCTTCGTCGAGGCTTTTGAGCACGTAGACCCGAGCCCGGGACAGCAGCGCGTTATTCAGTTCGAACGAGGGGTTTTCCGTGGTCGCGCCGATAAAGATCAGGGTGCCGTCTTCGACGTAGGGTAGAAAGGCGTCCTGTTGCGACTTGTTGAAGCGATGCACTTCGTCGACGAACAGGATGGTCCGGCGGCCGTATTGCCCGGCCTGCTGCTTGGCGATTTCCACCGCCTGGCGAATCTCCTTGACCCCGGCCAGTACCGCCGAGACCGTTTCGAAATGCGCATCCGAGACTTCTGCCAGCAGCCGCGCCAGGGTGGTTTTACCCACACCCGGCGGCCCCCAGAAAATCATCGAGTGCAGGGCACCCTGCTCCAGGGCTTCGCGCAGCGGCTTGCCACGAGCGAGCAGGTGTTCCTGACCGACATACTCGTCCAGGTTGGCAGCGCGCAGGCGTGCTGCCAAAGGTTGAGCGATCGGGGCACTGCGAAACAGATCCATCACGTACTGTTGAAACCTCGCTTTATTACGTCGCTCTCAAGTCTGGCGAAAATCCTGTGGCGAGGGGGCTTGCCCCCGTTCGGCTGCGAAGCAGTCGTAAACAATTCAACCGTATTCATTCAGGCAGAACGCGTTTTCCGAATTGCGACCGCTTCGCGCTCGAACGGGGGCAAGCCCCCTCGCCACAACAAGCCCCCTCGCCACACAAGCCCGCTCCCACAGGTTACTCTTGCGTCCTGCGGATTATTCCTGAATCACATCGGCACCCTTGGGGATGTCGAACTTGAACCTGGACGGCGGAATCGGCTGGTTGGCCTTCACGCCGGTGAACAGGATATTGGTGCGCTGGCCGACGCTGTCGATCAGCTGCATGTCATTGACCAGACCGTTGCGGAACGACAGACGCAGGCTGTCGAACAGGGTGTCCTTGGTTTTCGGCTTGAGGGTGAAGTCGATCACCCCGCCGGCTTCCTTGGCGCTGATGTCGAAGCTTTCGCTGATCTTCGACACGTCGCCGGACAGCAGCAAGGCCGGGGTCTGGGTCAGGCGCTGATCGAGCTTTTTGATGGTGACCTGCTCCAGGTCCGGATCCCACAGGGAAACCTTCTTGCCATCGGAAACCATCAGCTGCTCTTGCGGTGCGTCGGTGTGCCAGTAGAACAGGCCAGGACGCTGCAGGGACATTTCACCCGCGGTTTCCTGCAATTGAGTGCCGCTGCCATCGAGGGTCAGCTGGGAGAAACGCGCCGTCAGGGTCTGCGACTTTTCGAGCAACTGAGTCAGACGCGCCACATCTTTGCTGTCGGCATGGGCCGAGAGAGTGGTTAAAGCCAGTACCGGCAACAACAGCATGCGGATAAGACGCATGGGAGTCCTCATAACATTCGTGGGGAGAGTGGCGGCGCATCACTGCCCCGCCGCTGTTCAATTCAGGTCAGTCGCGCACCGGGCCTGGAGCCAGGACTTCACGGGAACCGTTGGTATTCATGGAAGTCACGACTCCGGCCATTTCCATGGCTTCGATCATGCGCGCGGCGCGGTTGTAGCCGATTTTCAGCTTGCGCTGAACCGCGGAGATGGACGCCCGACGGCTTTCCAGGACGAACTGCACCGCTTCGTCGTAGAGCGCATCGGATTCGCTGTCTTCGTCGCCGCCGCTGCCGCCTTCAAAGCCACTACCGGCCTCTTCGACACCCGCGAGGATCTGGTCGTTGTATTCCGGTGCGCCACGCAGTTTCCAGGCTTCAACCACCCGGTGCACCTCTTCATCGGAGACGAAGGCACCGTGGACCCGGATCGGCAGGCTGGTCCCCGGCGGCATGTAGAGCATGTCACCGTGACCCAGCAGTTGTTCGGCGCCGCCCTGATCGATGATGGTTCGCGAATCGATCTTGCTCGATACCTGGAACGCCATACGCGTTGGAATGTTCGCCTTGATCAGACCGGTGATCACATCAACCGACGGACGCTGGGTCGCGAGGATCAAGTGAATACCGGCAGCACGGGCCTTCTGAGCGATACGGGCGATCAGTTCTTCGACCTTCTTGCCGACGATCATCATCATGTCGGCGAATTCGTCGACCACCACCACTATGGTCGGCAGCTTGACCAGCAGCGGCGCTTCGTCGTGAATGCTTTCGCGCTTGTACAAAGGGTCGGTCAACGGCGTGCCGGCGTCCTGAGCTTCCTTGATCTTG
>NZ_CABVHQ010000096.1 GCF_902497895.1 Pseudomonas fluorescens | reverse complement strand
GCTGCCGAATACTGTGGCGAGGGGGCTTGTCGGAACGCCGCACCGCCCCGCTCGGCTGCGCAGCAGTGGTAAAACCGGCGGATGCGTTCTACCTGGAAAACCGCGATTGCCGGTTTTAGGGCCGCTTCGCGACCCAGCGGGGGCAAGCCCCCTCGCCACAGGTAGGGTGTTCGGCCAACGAGATGTGTAGATACCTATGCCCCGTGGGGAGAGGGCTGGGGTGAGGGGTGGATTTCGGATCAGAACGCCGCCACAGGCCATCACTGCTTTTGAAATCGCTGTTTGGCATAACCCTTATTCAAAACCAATCTGCCTGCCAACGGCATTTACTGGCGTTGATCAGCGTCCTATCTGAAGAACCCGCTCGATCGCAACTGGATTTCACACACGCCACGGCATCCGGGTTTGTCGCCGTCAGGCTCTGAGGCTTCACCTTGAAAGGATGGAATCGGCTATGAGCATTTTTCTACGCGGTGTGTTGTTGCTGAAAGTATTGGTGCTGCTGACCCTCGGTACGGCGTCGGCGGCTTGGGCTGAGTGTCAGGAACATGAGGAGCAGGCCTCGAACGGGCACGGGGTGTACAGCGCGCTGATGATTGCAGCGGAAGAAGATGACGACTCGACCACTGACGATCCAGATACCGAAGAGGATGAGGGCGATAGCCAGACATAGAATGTAAATGACGGACAAAAGAAAACCCCTTCTACCAAATTGCTGAGCAATCCAGGAAGAAGGGGTTTGGTCAACTCTGCAACAACGCGCCCCCGTTTACCGGGGCGCGTTTTTTCAGGCCGCGCCGTGGACGAATTGCTCGGCGTAGTGGCAGGCGACCTGGCGACTGTCGAGCAGGCGCAAGGCCGGCTCTTCGGTGCTGCAGCGCTCGGTGGCGTACGGGCAGCGCTTGTGGAAGGCACAGCCGGACGGTGGGTTGAGCGGGTTAGGCAGTTCGCCGACGATCTTGATCTTCGGCTTGTTCGGGTCCGGGTGGATGGTGGGGGTGGCCGACAGCAGCGCTTGGGTGTACGGGTGTAGAGGGCGGCTGTAGATGTCCTCCTTCGGGCCCATTTCCACCGGGCGACCGAGGTACATCACCATCACATCGTCAGCAACGTGTTGCACCACCGACAGGTTGTGGGAAATGAACACGTAGGCGGTATTGAACTCTTTCTGCAAATCCATGAACAGGTTCAGCACCTGGGCCTGAATCGACACGTCGAGGGCCGAGGTTGGTTCGTCCGCCACCAGCACCTTGGGTTGCAGCATCATCGCCCGAGCCAGGGCAATCCGCTGGCGCTGGCCACCGGAGAACATGTGCGGATAACGCTGGTAGTGCTCGGGGCGCAAGCCCACCTGCTTCATCATCGCCTGGACTTTCTCGCGACGTTCGGCGGCGCTCAGTTTGGTATTGATCAGCAGCGGTTCGGCGAGCTGGTCGCCGATTTTCTGCCGTGGGTTCAACGAGGCGTAGGGGCTCTGGAACACCATCTGCACGTCTTTGCGCAGTTGCTTGCGCTGGGCCTTGTTGGCGCCAGTGACTTCCTGTCCGGCGATTTTCAGCGAGCCGGAGGAGGGCTCTTCGATCAGCGTCAGGGCGCGGGCCAGGGTCGACTTGCCGCAGCCTGACTCGCCAACCACAGCGAGAGTCTTGCCGGCTTCCAGTTCGAACGACACGCCGTTGAGGGCGCGAACCAGTGCCGTGCCTTTGAACAGGCCGCGGGATACTTCGTAGTGACGGGTAAGGTCGCGGGCGGTGAGAACGACGCTCATTACGCCACCTCCTGATTCAAGGGGTAGAAGCAGCGGGCGAGGCTGTTGGCTTTAGGGTCCAGGCCTGGGCGTTGCGTGCGGCAGTTGTCTTGCACATAGGGGCAGCGCGGCGACAACAGGCAGCCTTGCGGACGGTCATAACGACCCGGAACGATGCCCGGCAAGGTCGCCAGACGCTCGGCGCCCAGGCTGTGTTCCGGAATCGCCGCCAGCAACGCTTCGCTGTACGGATGCGCCGGCACGTCGAACAGCCCGGGCACTTGCCCGACTTCCACGGCCTGGCCGGCGTACATCACGCATACCCGCTGGGCGGTTTCGGCCACCACGGCCAAATCGTGGGTGATCAGTACCAGGCCCATGTTCTGTTCTTTCTGCAGGTTGAGCAGCAGCTCCATGATCTGCGCCTGGATGGTCACGTCCAGGGCCGTGGTCGGTTCATCGGCGATCAGCAGTTTCGGTTCACCGGCGATGGCCATGGCAATCGCCACGCGCTGGCTCATACCGCCGGACAGTTGATGCGGATAGGCATTCATGCGGCTGGCGGCGCCAGGGATTTCGACCTTCTCCAGCAGTTCGATGGCGCGCTTGCGGGCGTCCTTGCTGGACATTTTCAGGTGCAGGCGCAGCACTTCCTCGATCTGGAAACCCACGGTATAGCTCGGGTTCAGCGCGGTCATCGGGTCCTGGAACACCATCGCCAGGTCCTTGCCGACGATTTTGCGACGCTGGCGGGAGTTGAGCTTGAGCATGTCCTTGCCGTCGAAGACGAGGGAGTCGGCAGTGACGATGCCGGGATGCTCGATCAGCCCCATCAACGCCATCATGGTCACGGACTTGCCGGAACCCGATTCGCCGACGATGGCCAGGACTTCGCCCTTGTCCACGGACAGGTCGAGACCGTCGACCACCGGTACCGCGTTGACGTCGCCAAAGCGCACGTTGAGATTCTTGATTTCTAGCAGTGACATGGGAATCTCCTCAGGCGGCGTTCTTGAGTTTCGGGTCCAGCGCATCGCGCAGGCCGTCGCCCATCAGGTTGATTGCCAGCACGCTGAGCAAAATGGTCAAACCAGGCAGACTCACCACCCACCAGGCGCGTTCGATGTAGTCGCGAGCCGAGGCCAGCATGGTGCCCCACTCTGGAGTTGGCGGTTGTACGCCAAGGCCGAGGAAGCCCAGGGCCGCGGCATCGAGAATCGCCGAGGAGAAACTCAAGGTCGCCTGAACGATCAGCGGTGCCATGCAGTTAGGCAGCACGGTGATGAACATCAGGCGCGGCAGACCGGCACCGGCCAGGCGCGCAGCGGTCACGTAGTCGCGGTTCAGTTCGCCCATCACCGCGGCGCGGGTCAGACGAACATAGGACGGCAGCGAAACGATCGCGATGGCGATCACGGTGTTGATCAGGCCAGGGCCGAGGATGGCGACAATAGCCACGGCCAACAGCAGCGATGGCAGGGCCAGCATGATGTCCATCAGGCGCATGATGGTCGGGCCGAGCACGCGCGGGAAGAACCCGGCGAACAGACCCAACATGATCCCCGGAATCAGTGACATGACCACCGATGACAAACCGATCATCAGCGACAGGCGTGAACCATGGATCAAGCGCGACAACAGATCGCGTCCCAGTTCATCGGTACCGAGCAGAAACTGAATCTGCCCACCTTCGAGCCAGGACGGTGGCGTCAGCAGGAAGTCGCGGTATTGCTCGCTCGGGTTATGCGGTGCGACCCAAGGGGCAAACAGTGCGCAGAACACCACGAGGATCATGAATACCAGGCCGGCGACTGCGCCTTTGTTCCTCGAAAAGGCATGCCAGAATTCTTTGTACGGCGACGGATAAAGCAGGCTTTGGTCGACTGCTACTGAGGTAGTTAGAGTGCTCATTAGTATGCTCTCAGCGCTGATGACGGATGCGTGGGTTGGCAAAGCCGTAGAGGATGTCCACCACGAAGTTGACCAGAATCACCAGGCAGGCGATTAACAGGATGCCGTTTTGCACCACCGGATAATCCCGGGCGCCAATGGCTTCGATCAGCCATTTGCCGATGCCGGGCCAGGAGAAGATGGTTTCGGTCAGAACCGCGCCGGCCAGCAGGGTGCCGACTTGCAGGCCGACCACGGTCAGTACCGGGATCAAGGCGTTACGCAGGCCGTGGACGAACACCACGCGCGCCGGCGACAGGCCTTTGGCCCGGGCGGTGCGGATGTAGTCTTCACGCAGCACTTCGAGCATCGAGGAGCGGGTCATCCGGGCGATCACTGCCAGCGGGATGGTGCCGAGCACGATGGCCGGCAGAATCAAGTGATGCAGGGCGTCGAAGAAGGCTCCGGTGTCATCGGCCAGCAGGGTATCGATCAGCATGAAGCCGGTTCTCGGCTCGATGTCGTAGAGCAGGTCGATCCGCCCGGAAACCGGGGTCCAGCCCAGGGATACCGAGAAGAACATGATCAGGATCAGGCCCCACCAGAAGATCGGCATCGAATACCCCGCCAGGGAGATGCCCATCACCCCATGGTCGAACAGGGATCCTCGCTTCAAGGCGGCAATCACCCCGGCCAGTAGCCCGAGGATGCCGGCGAACAGCAGGGCGGCCATGGACAGTTCCAGGGTCGCCGGGAACAGCGAGGTGAACTCGCTCCAGACGCTTTCACGGGTTCGCAGGGATTCGCCAAGGTCGCCCTGGGCGAGTTTGCCGATGTAGTCCAGATACTGGGCATACAGCGGTTTGTTCAGACCAAGGCGCTCCATTGCCTGGGCATGCATCTCAGGGTCGACCCGACGTTCGCCCATCATGACTTCCACGGGGTCGCCGGGAATCATGCGAATCAATGCGAAGGTCAGCAAGGTGATGCCGAAGAAGGTGGGGATCAACAACCCCACGCGGCGGGCAATAAAACTAAACATCTTCTGGTGTACCTCATCAGCCGGTTAGGCGTGCCCGGCACCGTCAGGATCAACGATGACGGGCGTTTCTTATCTACTTCACCAGGGTGGTAGCGAAGTTATTAGTGGTCAGGGGGCTAATGTAATAGCCCTCGACGTTCTTGCGCATTGCGGTGAACATTTTCGGGTAGGCCATGGGGATCCATGGTTGATCCTGATCGAAAGTCACCAAAGCTTTTTCATAGAGTGCCGCACGTTCTGCCGGATCGGTTCCCGCGCGGGCCCTGTCGATCACGTCCTGGAATTGTTTGTTGCACCAGCGGGCGTAGTTTTCGCCGTTTTTCGCTGCATCGCAACTCAGGTTCGGGGTCAGGAAATTATCCGGATCGCCGTTGTCACCGGCCCAGCCGGCCGAGACCATGTCATGTTCGCCATTCTTGGCGCGCTTGAGCATTTCGCCCCATTCCATGACGCGGATGTCGAGCTTGATTCCGACCCGTGCCAGGTCCGACTGCATCATCTGTGCGCCGAGCAGCGGGTTGGGGTTGGTCACGCCGCCGCCGTTGCGGGTGAACAGGGTCAGCACCGTGCCTTCCGGTACGCCGGCTTCCTTGAGCAACGCGCGGGCCTTGTCCAGGTCGCGCGGCGGGTTTTTCAGTGTGTCGTTGAAGCCTAGCAGGGTTGGCGGATAAGGGCCGGTGCCGACCACGGCATTGCCCTTGCCGTACAGGCTGTTGACGTAGGCTTCCTTGTCGAAGGCGATATTGATCGCCTGCCGGACCCGCACGTCGCTCATGTATTTGCGGGTGGTATTCATGGCGGTGTAGCTGGTGGTCATGGCCGCCAGTTCATCGACCTTCAGGTTCGGGTCGGCCTTGATGCTCGGGATGTCATCGGGTTTTGGATACAACGCGATCTGGCACTCGTCAGCCTTGAGCTTCTGCAGGCGCACGTTGTTGTCGGTGGTGATGGCCAGGATCAGCGGGTCGGCCGGTGGTTTGCCGCGGAAGTAATCAGGGTTGGCCTTGAAGCGCACCTGAGCGTCTTTGGCGTAGCGATTGAAGACGAACGGCCCGGTGCCGATGGGCTTGCTGTTCAGGTCGTTGGTCTTGCCGGCCTTGAGCAGCTGATCGGCATATTCGGCGGAGTAGATCGAGGAGAACGCCATGGCGATGTCGGCCAGGAAGGGCGCTTCGCGGCGGGTCAGGGTGAATACCACGGTGTGGTCATCAGTTTTCTCGACGCTTTTGAGCAATTCCTTGAAACCCATGCTTTCGAAATACGGGAAACCTATGCTCGATTTGTCATGCCACGGGTGTTTCGGGTCCAGCTGGCGCTGGAAACTCCAGAGCACGTCGTCGGCATTCATCTCGCGGGTCGGTTTGAAGTATTCGGTGGTGTGGAACTTGATGCCTTTTCGCAGGTGGAAGGTGTAACTCAGCCCATCCGCGCCGATTTCCCAGGAGTCGGCCAGTGCCGGGATCACTTCAGTGGTGCCGGGCTTGAAGTCCACCAGACGATTGAAGATGGTTTCGGCCACCGCATCGGCGGTGACTGCAGTCGTGTACTGGACCATATCGAAGCCCTCCGGGCTGGCTTCGGTACAGACCACCAAAGGTTTGGCCGAGGCGCCAACAGCGACACTCAGCAATGCGGCGGCAATCGCCACTCGTAACGCCAGCTTTTTCATCAATAACCCCCTGCAAACTGTTGAACCAGAAGCCTGAACGGCTGATTCGTCAACGAATCAGCCGTTCAACTGGTGCTTAGAGAATGTTGAATGGAATGGTGGTGACCAGACGGAACTCGTTGATGCTACCGTCACCCTGGTTTTCGCTGGCGCGGTGAGTGGTGTAGGTCGCGCGAATCCCGGTGGCTTTCAACGGACCGCTCTGCACGGCGTAGGAAGTACCGATGCCGTATTCATAGTGGTGTTCGCCATCCAGGCTGTTCACATCGTAGGCGGTGCCTTTGTAGTGAGTACCGTCAATGCCCCAGCCGCGAGCCTGATAGATGTTGAACTTCAGGCCCGGTACGCCGTATCCGGCCATGTTGATACCGTAAGCGATCTGGAAGGATTTCTCGTTCGGGCCGTTGAAGTCCGAGAGCAAGGAGTTGGCCAGGTAAATGCCGTTGGTTTCATGCAGGTAGTCGAAGTACTCGTTACCGTTAATTTCCTGGTAGGCGAACGTCAGGCTATGAGCCTGGTGAGTCAGACCGAACGACAGGGAGTAGGTGTCGTTGTCGATCTCGCCCATCGATTTTTTGCCTTCATCGACGGTTTTATAGTAGTTCAGGCCGGTGGTCAGGCTCAGGACTGAACTGTCGCCCAGTTCGTGAACGGCGCCGAAGTAGTACTGGTTCCAGAAATCTTCGACATTGGCCGCGTACAGGCTGGTCTTCAGGCTTCTCAGCGGCTGGTAGTTCAGGCCCGCGGTGTGTACATGATCGGTTTCAACGCCGGTGGCGGAATATTCACTGCGGAATTTCGACAGGCTTTGCTCGGTACGAGGCGACACCCGGTCGAAAGTGCCAAGGTCGAACGACAGGTTGTCGAACTCTTCGCTGTGCAGGGTCACACCTTCGAAGCTCGAAGGCAGCGCACGGTTGCCGATCACGTCGACGATCGGGCTGCTGAAATTCTGACGGCCGGCGGTCAGAGTGGTGTTGGAAACCCGCGCCTTGACGTTGGCCAGGCCGAGTTTGCTCCACTGG
The DNA here is from genome assembly GCF_902497895.1 of Pseudomonas fluorescens. GTDB lineage: Bacteria > Pseudomonadota > Gammaproteobacteria > Pseudomonadales > Pseudomonadaceae > Aquipseudomonas > Aquipseudomonas fluorescens_BP. The sequence goes on along the minus strand of NZ_CABVHQ010000096.1, from coordinate 10,222 downwards.
TCCACGGCATCGCCGTTGTTTTCAGCCAGGGTACGGTTGCCGCCGTTGGCGATGTCCTTGCGGCTGCGGTCCAGGACCAGCGCGTTGTAGGCCGCGACTTCAGTGCTGAAACCCACAGTGCCTTGGGTAAAGCCGGAGCTGTAGTTGAGGATGGTGCCCTGGACCCAGTTGATACGACGCGGGGTGTCTTGGGTCTCACCATGCTTCTGGTAGTGGAAATTACCACCCCGACGCAGCAGTTCATTGGCGTACCAGTTACGGGTAGTACCTGACAGGCTCTGGCCGTCGACGAAGCCTTTGGATTCTGCCTGGGCGTTGGTGCTATTGAGTTGGGTCGGGACGAATTCCTGGCTAACGCTTTCTGCGTAGGCAGTGGCCGTAACGCTGCTGATGGCCAAGGCTAATAGCGCGGTGCTGCTCAGTTTCATGGGGTGAAGCTCCTTACTTTCTTTTTTATGCCGGTCTTTTTTTGGTGATCCGGCTATTGGATTTGAATACGATCAAGCTATCGCAAACGTTTGCTGGCGACAGTTTTGTCGAATTCAGGCTGCACGCCTGCGGGAGAGCGAAATTCGCTCTCCGGGTTCTGGTTACCGGGTTATGGAGTGATGCCGACGCCGGAAAAGACGTTACGCCCGAAGGGGCTGACCTTGAACCCTTCGACTTTGGCGCTCAACGGCTGGTTGACCGTCGAATGGGCGATAGGCGTGATCGGGACCTGCTGCTTGAGCAACTGCTGGGCCTGTTTGTAGAGGACCGTGCGTTGTTCGCGATCAGTCACGATCTTGGCTTGCTTGACCAGCTTGTCGTATTGGGGATCGCACCACATGGAGTAGTTGTTGCCACCAATCGCGTCACAGCTGTAGAGGGTGCCGAGCCAGTTGTCTGGATCACCATTGTCGCCGGTCCAGCCGATCAGGCTGACGTCGTGTTCGCCGTTCTTGGTGCGCTTGATGTACTCGCCCCATTCATAGCTGACGATCTTGACCTTGAGCCCTATCTTCGCCCAGTCGGACTGCAGCATTTCAGCCATCAGTTTGGCGTTGGGGTTGTAGGGGCGTTGCACCGGCATGGCCCAGAGGGTGATCTCGGTGCCTTCCTTGACCCCGGCCGCCTTGAGCAGCTCCTTGGCTTTTTCCGGGTTGTAGGCGACGTCCTTGATAGTCTCGTCATAGGACCATTGGGTGGGCGGCATGGCGTTGACCGCCAGTTGCCCGGCGCCCTGGTACACCGCGTTGAGGATGCCTTGCTTGTTCACCGCCATGTCCAGCGCCTGACGCACTTCGAGCTGGTCGAAGGGTTTGTGCCGCACGTTGTAGGCGATGTAGCCAAGGTTGAAACCGGGCTTCTCGATAAGCTGCAGTTTCGGGTCTTTTTTCAGCGCCTCGACGTCGGCCGGGCGCGGGTGCAGGGTGATCTGGCATTCACCGGCCTTGAGCTTCTGCACGCGCACCGAGGCGTCGGTGTTGATCGCGAAAATCAGCTGATCGAGCTTGACCCGGCTCGGGTCCCAATACTGTTTGTTGCCGGCGTAACGGATCTGCGAGTCCTTCTGATAGCGCTGGAACACGAAGGGGCCGGTACCGATCGGCTTCTGATTGATGTCGCTGGGTTTGCCGGACGTGAGCAACTGATCAGCGTATTCGGCCGAGAGGATCGAAGCAAAACTCATGGCGATGTTCTGGATGAAGGCGGCATCTACGCTGTTGAGCGTCATCACCACGGTCAGCGGCCCGGTCTTTTCGACCTTGGCGATATTCTTGTTCAGGCTCATCCCGTTGAAATACGGAAACTCGGTCGGGTAAGCCTTACGGAACGGCTGCTCGGGATTGAGCATACGGTTGAAGGTGAACAGTACGTCATCGGCGTTGAAGTCGCGGCTAGGTGTGAAGTACTTGGTTGTGTGAAATTTCACCCCTTCGCGCAGATGAAAAGTGTATGTCAGACCGTCCTCGGAAATATCCCAGCGGGTAGCCAGGCCAGGGACGACACTGGTCGCGCCTTTTTCGAACTCGGCCAGACGGTTGTAGATCGGTTCGGCGGCATCGTTGTCGGTTGCAGTGGTGTACTGCGCGGTGTCGAAGCCCGCCGGGCTGCCTTCGGAGCAAAACACCAGGCTGTTGCTGGCGGCCTGGCTGATCGATGCGCCGGCCAATAGGCCGGTGCCTAGTAATGCGGATAAAACCAAGGAATGACGCATGACGCTCCCCTCTTCTTTATTGTTTTTTGCTCAATGAATCTCCCCGCCCGGGGACAGGAAGAGATCATGGACCCCAAGTCATCGCGTGCAGCAATGCCAGCCAAAAGCGCAGGACTGCCATGCCCGGACGGTATGAGTCGCAAGCTGGCTGGTAAATGCGAATAGCCTTAAAGGCGCGTAGGAAAAGTCGACGCGTCCTAGAACCGCTGCGGTAGTGCGCAGCGGTTTTGGATGTAGGCAAATTCCTGCAGCCTTGGCGGATCAAGCAATGGCGACGTCAGGGACGCCGCCGTTGCCAGACCTTATTTGCTGACGCTGACGCCGTAGAAGGAGTTCAAGCCAAACGGGCTGATCTTGAAGTCCTGCACAGTCGTGCGCATGGGTTGGAACACCGTCGAGTGAGCGATAGGTGTCATTGGAACCTGGTCTTTGAGGAGGTGTTGCGCCTGCTTGTACAGTTCGGTGCGCTTCGCCTGGTCAGGTGTCTTCTTGGCATCTTTGACGAGCTTGTCAAAGTCCTTGTTGCACCATTTGGAGAAGTTGTTACCGGCCAGGGAGTCGCAGCCGAACAGTACGTTGAGCCAGTTGTCCGGGTCACCGTTGTCGCCGCTCCAGCCGATGATCATCGCCTGGTTCTCGCCGCCCTTGGAACGCTTGATGTACTCGCCCCATTCGTAGCTGACGATGTTGACGTTCAGACCGATTTTCTTCCAGTCCGACTGCAGCATTTCAGCCATCAATTTTGCGTTCGGGTTATACGGACGCTGAACCGGCATGGCCCACAGAGTGATCTGGGTACCTTCCTTGATGCCTGCTTCCTTGAGCAGCTCTTTGGCTTTCTCAGGGTCGTATTTGGCATCTTTGATGGTGGTGTCATAGGACCACTGGGTTGGCGGCATGGCGTTGACGGCCAGTTGGCCGGCGCCCTGGTATACCGAATCGATGATCTGTGGCTTGTTCACCGACATGTCCAGCGCCTGACGGACCCGCAGGTCGGCCAATGGGTTGTTGTCGGTGCGACCCTTGAGCACGGGCATTACGTTATAAGCGATGTAACCCAGGTTGAAACCGGCCTGTTCCGGCAGCTTCAGGGTCTTGTCTTCGCGCAGTGCCTTAAGGTCGGCCGGACGCGGGAAGAGGGTGATCTGGCACTCGTTTTTCTTCAGCTTCTGGATACGTACCGATGGGTCGGTGGTGATGGCGAAGATCAGGTTGTCGATCTTGACGTCTTCAGGTTTCCAGTAGTCCTTATTGCCGGTGTAGCGGATGTTGGAGTCTTTCTGGTAGCTCTTGAACACGAACGGGCCAGTGCCGATCGGCTTCTGGTTGATGTCGCCTGGCTTGCCTTCCTTGAGCAGCTGGGCGGCGTACTCGGCGGACTGGATCGAGGCGAAGCTCATGGCCAGGTTCTGGATGAAGGCAGCATCAACACTGTTCAGCACGAACTTGACAGTGTGATCGTCGACTTTCTCGACCTTGGCAATGTTGGTATCCATGGCCATGTCGGTGAAGTACGGGAATTCGGTCGGGTACGCTTTGCGGAACGGGTCATCCTTGTTAATCATGCGATTAAAGGTGAACAGCACGTCGTCGGCGTTGAACTCACGAGTCGGTTTGAAATACGGGGTGGTGTGGAACTTGACGCCTTCACGCAGGTGGAAGGTGTAAGTCAGCACGTCCGGGGAAATGTCCCAGCTGGTTGCCAGACCCGGAATAACAGCGGTGCCGCCGCGCTCGAACTGAGTCAGACGGTTGAACATGGTTTCTGCAGAGGCGTCGAAGTCGGTTCCGGTAGTGTACTGACCAGGATCAAAGCCGGCCGGGCTCCCTTCGGAGCAGAACACCAGGTTAGTCGCCGCTTGGGCGAATGGTGCGCTAGCTAACAAGCCTGCGCCGACTAAAAACGGAATGACCGCGTGTTTGAGCATGGTGGCCTCATGATTTGTTGTCATTTTTGGAATAGAGGACGACCTCGTGAGTCGTGCCTGCGGATACTTATGCAGGGCCCATACCCAATGCAAGATCCAGAATGGCTACAGGCGTTAAACAGTGGCACGAACGTACAGGAATGTCGCATCAGTGTAAGTATTGACGCATTTGACCGTTTGCGCGGGGTTTTTTCGGTGCATTTGGTGCGCTACAAGGGGGCGGTGGATTGTAGGTCGCACCTGATGGGGGCGTAGGGTGTTACTTATAGATACCTGCCCCGTAGGAGCTGCCGCAGGCTGTGATCTTTTGATCTTGATCATGATCTGGTGGGAGCGAGCCTGCTCGCGATAGCGGCCTGACTGCCAGCCTGTCTCTTGCGGATGTACCCATATCCATTGTGGGAGCGGCGGTGCGGCGATCCGACTTGCTCGCGAAGGCGGCCGACCGGCCGGTCTGTTTGTGGGAAGGTACGCGTTCCCCTCATGAAATGGTTACGCCAACAAGGATCAAAAGATCGCAGCCTGCGGCAGCTCCTACGGAAAGCGCTGTAGGTCGAGGCTGTGGTGGCGAGTTTTCCGACGGGTTTTGGCGGTTGCGTTGGGTTTGGGCTGGCGTCTAATCTTTGGCCATCGCTGCAGATTGGCGATCAGGTGTGGGATCCTGAAAACAAGTAGGCGCATAGCCTCACCACCATAACGGCAAGTGATGGCTCCATTTTGATTCGGAGCATATACATGGACAAGATTATTCCAGAGCACGCCTTCAATATAGCTACGCCCATTTCCGATGCCCAAAAAGCCGAAGACCTGCTCAAGGACCGCGCCGCAGCCGACCGAGCCCTTGATCATTACCTTTCGCCACCACTCGACAAGTCCAGACTTCCTGACACCCCGCTGATCAATATCTTCACGGTTGCCTCCAACCTCGATACCGAGACGCTACTGGCCAACGCTTCCGAGACGCTCGCCAGTGCCAATGCCATTGCCAGCGATCTGGCCTTCGATCTTGAAGACTCGCGTCGGAGTGTGGTGTTGGGGGTTTACCAGATGATCGAGTTGAGCAAGCTGTTGGTGGATAAGGCTTTGGATCAGGTGGGTCAGGGGTGCCGGGTCAATCTGTAGTGGGTGGTGTGTCAGTTGAACATTGGCTGAATTGAAGGCCCAATCGCGAGCAAGCTCGCTCCCACAATGGTTCTGCATGAGGTCACATTTATGTGATCAGCACAGAAACAATGTGGGAGCGAGCTTGCTCGCGATGACGGTGGCACAGTCAGAACAAGACTGACTGGCACATCATTGCTTAAGGCATCAACACTTCAATCGACCCATCGGCCGTCATGCTGACCTGGCTGGTGCCGGCTTCGATTTCCGGGGTCACCGGCGCTGAATCCAGGCTGGCGCCTTTCATCATGCTGGGGCCGCGCATGTAGGGTTGCGGGTAGCCGTTGCTGTTGAGGTTCAGGTTGACGATTTTGTAACTCTTGCCGCCCAAGGCCTCGGTGGCCAGTTGGGCGCGGGCCTTGAAGGCGCCGACGGCTTCTTTGAGCAAGGTATCTTCGCTGGCCTTGCGGGTCGGGTCGGCGATGGCGAAATCCATGCCGCCCATTTTCAGTTCGGTCAGCAGTTCGCCGGTCAGCTTCGACAAGGCCGCAAAGTCCGAGCTTTCCAGGCGCAGTTCGGCGCGTTCGCGCCAGCCGGTGATTTTCTGGCCCTTGGTGTCGTAGATCGGGTAGCTGTTGCGGCTGCCCTGGCGCAAGGTCACTTCCTTGACCTGTTTGGCCTGGGCCAGGGCCTTGTTCATGGTGGTGCTGATGTCCGCGGCGAGTTTGGCCGGGTCGGTGTTCTGCTCTTCGCTGTAGAGGGTCACGATCATCAGGTCGCGAGGCACTTCCTGGCTGACTTCCGCGCGCAGGGAAATCTGGTTGTAATGAAGCTCGTCGGCGGCCAGTGCCGGCAGGCTGGCGAGGGTGCCGACGCTGAGAGCAAGAAGGGCGGCGCTGCGGCTGAGTGTGTGCATGGAATCTCCTTGAGTGCGGTCCGCAGGGATTAGGGGCCGAACCTGCGTGAAACCATCAGACTCTAGCTTTTAATATTCGGTTCACCCAATTACAACTTCGATACACATCAACCCCAAGACGAACGTGCTATTCGTAGCAGCGGGCGAAGCCTGCGTTCGGCCGCGTAGCGGTCGCAATCCGGTAGATGCGTTCTACTTGAAAGAACAAGGTTGCAGATTTTACGATCGCTTCGCGCTCGAACGCAGGCTACGCCAGCTGCTACGGCAGATGCCATGTCCGCGAAGACCCATTTGCCATGTGGCCGTTTGCCGCAGTTTGCCTGTGGAAGCCGCGGCGTGGTTATACTCGTCGCGATCCGCCTGGAGCGCTCATCAGGAGAGCTCATGCTCGCCCCCGTTCAACTGCTTTCCGCCACTCGCCAGAACCTTTGGCGTCTGACCTTCATTCGCACCTTGGTACTGGCCGCTCAAGCCGGTTCGGTGGGGCTTGCCTACTGGTTCGATCTGCTGCCCTTGCCCTGGCTGCAACTGGCGATAACCCTCGGGTTTTCCATGGTGCTCTGTGCCTTGACCGCCATTCGCCTGCGCACCTCGTGGCCGGTGACAGAGCTGGAATATGCCGTGCAACTGGCCTGTGATCTGTTTATCCACAGCGCCTTGCTGTATTTCTCCGGTGGCTCGACCAACCCCTTCGTCTCCTATTATCTGGTGCCGCTGACTATTGCTGCGGTGACGTTGCCCTGGCGCTATTCGCTGATACTCTCCGGCATTGCCCTGGCGCTCTACACCCTGCTGCTGGCGCAGTTCTACCCGCTGGAGACGTTCCCGATCGCCCGGGAAAAGATGCAGATCTACGGCATGTGGCTGAGCTTTGCCCTGGCCGCGGCAGTGATTACCTTTTTCGCGGCGAAGATGGCCGAGGAGCTGCGGCGTCAGGAAGAGTTGCGGGCAATCCGCCGCGAAGAGGGCCTGCGCGATCAACAATTGCTGGCCGTGGCCACGCAGGCCGCCGGTGCTGCCCATGAGTTGGGTACACCCTTGGCGACCATGAGCGTGCTGCTCAAGGAGATGCGCCAGGATCATCACGACCCGCTGCTGCAGGACGATTTGAGCGTGCTTCAGGACCAGGTCAAGCTGTGCAAGGAGACCTTGCAGCAATTGGTCCGCGCCGCTGAAGCCAATCGTCGGCTGGCGGTGGACATGCAGGATGTCACCGACTGGCTCGACGAAGCCCTGAACCGCTGGCACCTGATGCGTCCGGAGGCCAGTTATCGCCTCCAGCGCCTGGGCCAGGGCACAGTGCCACGCATGGCGCCGCCGCCGGACCTCACCCAAGCGCTCCTGAATTTGCTCAACAACGCCGCCGATGCCTGCCCCGAAGGGTTGCAGGTTACCCTGGACTGGAATGTCGAGGACCTCACCATCAGTATTCGCGACCACGGTGCCGGTGTGCCGCTGGCGATTGCCGAGCAGATCGGTAAACCGTTTTTTACCACCAAGGGCAAAGGTTTCGGCCTGGGCCTGTTTTTGAGCAAGGCCAGCGTGACACGCGCCGGCGGCTCAGTGAAACTCTACAGTCATGAGGAAGGTGGCACGCTTACCGAGCTGCGCCTGCCCCGTGTTGCCCGAGGAGACGAACATGAGTGACGAGATCCAAGTCGAAGGCGAAGAACTGCCGCATTTATTGCTGGTAGACGACGACGCTACCTTTACCCGCGTCATGGCGCGCGCCATGAGCCGCCGCGGTTTTCGCGTGAGTACCGCGGGTTCCGCCGAAGAAGGCCTGAGCATCGCCCAGCAGGACATTCCGGATTACGCTGCGCTGGACCTGAAAATGGACGGCGACTCAGGGCTGGTGCTACTGCCCAAGCTGCTCGAACTCGATCCGGAGATGCGCGTGTTGATCCTGACCGGCTATTCGAGCATCGCCACCGCTGTCGAAGCGATCAAGCGCGGCGCCTGCAATTACCTGTGCAAACCGGCGGACGCCGATGACGTGCTGGCCGCGCTGCTTTCCGAGCACGCCGACCTCGACACCCTGGTGCCGGAAAACCCGATGTCGGTGGACCGTCTGCAATGGGAGCACATCCAGCGCGTGCTGACCGAACACGAAGGCAACATTTCCGCCACTGCCCGCGCCCTGGGCATGCACCGCCGCACCCTGCAGCGCAAACTGCAGAAGCGTCCGGTTCGCCGCTGAACGGATATCTCCAGACTCGCGACAACCCGAACCGATCAACTATGATCGGTTCGAAGCGTGTTCTTTACCCTATCGAGCCTGAACAATGAATCAGAACGCTGAATATTCCGCGGTCAATGATGCTGTGCGTGGGCAGTTTTTGCGGCGGGTCTGGAAGATGACCACGCCGTACTGGCGCAGTGAGGAGAAAGGCAAGGCCTGGACGCTGTTAATTGCGGTGATCGCGCTGTCGTTGTTCAGCGTGGCGATCTCGGTGTGGATCAACAGTTGGTACAAGGACTTCTACAACGCCCTGCAACAGAAGGACGAAGCGGCATTCTGGCAACTGATCCTGTATTTCTGCGGGATCGCCGCGGTAGCGATTCTCGGCGCGGTGTATCGGCTGTACCTGACCCAGATGCTGAGCATTCGCTGGCGGGCCTGGCTGACCGAGCAGCATTTCAGCCGCTGGCTCGGTCACAAGAATTACTACCAGTTGGAGCGGGGCGGCTACACCGATAACCCGGACCAGCGGATCTCCGAAGATCTCCACAGTTTCACCACCAACACCCTGGACCTTGGGCTCGGGCTGATCCGCACCGTGGTCAGTCTGGTCTCGTTTTCGATTATCCTCTGGGGGGTGTCTGGCAGTATCGAAGTCTTCGGTTACACCATCCCCGGTTATATGTTCTGGTGCGCGCTGGTGTACGCGGTGGTCGGCAGTTGGCTGACTCACTTGATTGGCAAGCGCTTGATCAACTTGAACAACCAACAACAACGCTTCGAAGCCGACCTGCGTTTTTCCATGGTCCGGATTCGTGAAAATGCCGAAAGCATTGCGCTGTATAACGGCGAACCGAACGAGAACAAGCGCTTGAGCAGCCGTTTCGGCATGGTCTGGCACAACTTCTGGGACATCATGCGGGTGTCCAAACGCCTGACATTCTTCACCGCCGGTTACGGGCAGATCGCAATCATCTTCCCGTTCATTGTTGCTGCGCCGCGCTATTTCAGCGGCAAGATCCAGCTCGGCGAGCTGATGCAAATCAACTCGGCGTTTGGCAACGTTCAAGAGAACTTCAGTTGGTTCATTACCGCATATTCCGACCTCGCGGCGTGGCGCGCCACCTGCGACCGCTTGTTGAGCTTCCGTCAGGCCATGACCGACAACGAAAGCCGGCCTCCGGAGATCGATGTACAGAGTCAGGGCAGTGAGCTGAAAGTGCACAACCTGGGGCTGGATCTGGCCGACGGCCGTCACTTGCTGACCAACGCCAACATGAGCGTTGCGGCGGGTGAGCGACTGATGCTCAGCGGCCGTTCCGGTAGCGGCAAAAGTACCTTGCTGCGGGCCATGGGCCGGCTCTGGCCGGACGGTCACGGCAGTATCCGCGTGCCAGCCCAGCGTTATCTGTTCCTCCCGCAGAAGCCTTACCTGCCGATTGGCAGTCTGCGGGAAGCCTTGAGTTATCCACAGCCGGGGGACGTTTACCCTCACGAGCGTTACGTGCAAGTGCTGGAAACCTGTCGCTTGCCGCACCTGATCCCGCGCCTGGACGAGAGCAATCACTGGCAGCGCATGCTGTCACCGGGTGAACAGCAACGCCTGGGCTTTGCCCGCGCGATGCTCTATGCACCGCAATGGCTGTACATGGACGAGGCCACCTCGGCGATGGACGAGGAGGATGAAGCGGTGCTCTATCAAGCCTTGATCAACCAGCTGCCGGGCCTGAGCATCGTCAGCGTCGGACATCGCAGCAGCCTCAAGCGTTTCCACCCAAGGCATGTGCGCATCGAGGGCGGTCACCTGGTCGAGCAAACCGTGACAGCTGCGTAGGCGCTGCACCTCGGTCCGACAGAATGCCTCTATGTAGGAGCTGCCGCAGGCTGCGATCTTT
>NZ_CABVHQ010000095.1 GCF_902497895.1 Pseudomonas fluorescens | reverse complement strand
CATGCCGAGCCTAGGCGAGGCACCGAATGGCGGGGCAAAAGCCCTTGGTTACTTGGGGCTTTTCCAAGTGACCCGCTGTAAGAGCGGAACCATAAGTGGCCGTTACCGCAGAAACGGATATGTACACCAAAGAAAAAACCCGGTCGGCTTTCAGGCCGCCATCCATTTTCTTAAGTGAACAGCATTACAGTCTAGTGCTGGGCTTTGTGATTTATCAGCGATCAACTATGGGACGTGGCAGAGAATGACATTTGCGCGCGTAGTTGAGCCAGGTCTTTTGCCGCGATGACATAGGTTCTAGCCAGCATGTCACCGACTCGTTGGCAGCGTTCGGATTGGGCGAAAATGAAGATTGTGATTATCCCCAAGGGCGCCTCGATCATTCTGGTTATCCCTCGAATCAGCGTTTGCACAAGTGTTGGAGGGTCGCCTGCACCATTGATAACGATAATTCCAAAGACGTATTTTCCGGGAGTTCTACCGTTGAACAGCCACTCGCAAAGCGGGTATAGGAACAGATACACGAAAACTAACTCGCCCCCTCCAAAGGGAAGATTTTCTTGGCTGTCAAGCCATAGGCTAATCAGGATAATTGCTCCGAAGTCGACGAAATAGGCTCCCGCGCGCCGAATTAATAGGGACGTCCTTGATACTTCCATGTTGTTCTTCCTGAGGGTTGTAGGCGGCTTACAGCCGGACAGCTTCTCATACGTAATGGCTAAACACCATTTCCCGGTTAGTACGATGAGGCGTCTGTACGGCTAAGAGGTGGAGTGTAGTGGTCACCAACTTTCTTCATCAGCGATAGATAGAAAACTCAAGGTCAGACATTAATTGCAGACGACCAACTTTCATTCCTTGCCTTGCCAGTACCATCTCTTCCAGAATTTCCCGGGCAAGCCTGGCGATTGAATCGTTGCCGGGGTAATTCGATCTGACTATGCCAGTGATCGCGAAATGATCCGAGTCGGGTCCGGTCAAAACCGCTGAAAGAGTACCATCTGGATGAAGGCTGCATTCAACCAGGTAGCTGGGAAGCCGTGCCGCCAGGGCTGCTTGTATTTCGCCCTTATTGAGCGTGTCCATTTGGACGTTTTTCCTGCGGGAAGTGTAGAGCTCTTGATCGTAGGCTCTATTCTGTCTCTGTAAATAATGGCTTTCTACCATCGAAACATTTGTACGAACCAGAGGTTGCCCATTATTGCTTCATGCAGAAATTTCGCCTGCAATCACCGGCCGATTACCTCCATCAAATCGCAGCCGTCGCGTAGCGGAATGAGGGCACGGCAGGGTGGAAAACTCTCAGGCTCGCGATCGAGTCGGGATGTACGGCGCACCACCCGCGGTGATGCGGCGCACTTGAACCTGCTAATGATGGAGTCGCCGGGAAATCTCTTCATAAGTCGTGCTGTCAACGGCAGCCAGCAGCTTTCTGTCGTCCTTGAGTGTCGCGATAAAAGTCACTTCGGTTTCCTTGCCCGCCAGCATGAATCCGGCGATAGCCCCTATGGGGCCGAGCAACATGGCACCGGCGATGCCGAAACCTATGGCGTCCTTGACGTTGTTTATGGATTCCTCATTGGCGATTTCCAGCGTTTTAAACGCTGTGAGGGGGAGGGTGATACCGGGCCAACGATTGAGAGAGGTCCTGAGGGTGAAGATGCCGTTTTGGTATTCCCCATCACCCTGCAGAAAGTCTCCCGCCAAGACTGTGATGTTTGCCATTTGGATATTCCCTGGGTGGCAATCGGTGGAGAACCATTGCGCGCTTGATGGCTGCGCACGTCAATCTTGTGGCGATGAAATGCAACGCCATCCCCCGTGCTTTTTTTCGCGGTCGTGCTGGTTACGCGATCAGGTGCCAATCCTCGGGTTACCTCGATTAAGGGGCTAGAATTATTAGATGTATCAATGCAGTGCGATGCTGATGGTCTGTCGGCGCCTGAGTCATTTGCGTTGTTGCAGACTTTACAGCCACTCATTCGAGGGCATGTCATGTCGATTAACGAACAAAAGATTGAGCATAAGTCCTTCTCGGAACCCGACGAAACGCGCGAATTTTCTCACGGCAAAGCTGAAATCCTGAGAATTGGCAATTCAGAGGTTGGGCGTTTCACCTTCAAACCCGGGTGGCGCTGGACTAATGACATCCAGCCGCTGGCCCGGACACCTACCTGTCAGGCGCCCCACTTTCAGTATCACGTCGCTGGCAGACTGGCGATTCTCATGGATGACGGCACTGAGATCATTGCAGGGCCGGGAGACATTACTTCACTGCCGGCCGGCCACGATGCGTGGGTGGTCGGTGACGAAGCGGTGGTGGTGGTCGACTGGTTTGGCGCCAGTAACTTTGCCCGCAAGGCTTGAAATGCCAGGACGCAATTCGTCGTCAGGCTATGGATGGTGGCGTGCAATGGGGGTAGGTTGGAGTATTGATCAGTAGATGAAAGCGCAAGCTTTCAAGGTGGACCCATGTCTCTTTATGTAGTGAGTGGCGTTCGCAGGAATGAGGCCGGGATTGTCGAATACCTCAAGTGGGCGCCCTATGGCGGAGATGAACCTCACCAGAGTGGCAACGAAGAGGTTGTGCCAGTTTCAGTAGTGGTGGCTTCCATTGATGACGGCGACATCATCGATACGCTCTTTATTGCCGAGGGCCAGCAGGTCCATGGCGGTCGGCTGGTTCTCAAGGCGCTCCCGGATGGCCACGTGACCGTCGAAGTTGAAGAGCATGGGGGCTCGGGGAGATCCATCAAGGATTTACCTGACTTTTAACAATCGTGCACCCGAGTAAGGGGACTCGGGTGTTCCTGACTGAAACTTGAACTTCAGAGGGCTGCGGTGATGACTGAACGCCATGTGGATCACCGGGAAACGCTTTCCAATGGCTGCAGGATCGAAGTTAAAGCGCAGATCCTGAAGGATGGTTCCCTGCTGCTGCTGGTGAATGTTCATGCGCCGAACGGAAAGGTCATCGTCGAGGACTACGCCCCGGAACTGCATAATCTGGACATGGAGGCCGCCATGGATTTGGCGATAGGTATTGCCAGAAGCATAGGTAATGGCCAGAGAACGCTGTAGCGGTCAGGATCCCTCTGCCGGCTACGGATTTTCTCATCTGCGCGACATTCCTTTCACGAATTATTCACAAGCGGCTGCGTAGGCTCAAATCATCCGTTAAAAAGCAAATCCATTAAGCCCGTTCCCCAGCGGGCTTTTTTTTTGCCTGGGTGAAAACTCTTCCCGCAAAAAATGTCCAATCCCCTGCATCTCGCAGGGATTTAGCAGGTTCCGGTGCGTAACTTGCTATCATCCAGAATTCTTCCCCTTCAATATTCAGCATTTTTTGAGGTTCACATCATGCGTTTAACATTGCCCACAATGGTTCTTGGGCTTTTGGTCGCTCAGGGTGCAATGGCGGCAGGCGATGGTACAGCCGCGGTTGGCGGTGGTCTTGGTGGTGCATTAGGGAACGTGGTGGGCCAGCAGCTCGGTGGCAGCACCGGTGCAGCGATTGGCGCCGGGGTTGGCGGCGCAGCGGGGAGTGCCGTGGGCGCTCGCAAGGGCAGCCGGACTGAAGCCGCGATTGGCGGTGGTATCGGCTCGGCGGGCGGTTCGGTGATCGGTAACAAGCTCGGTGGTTCGACCGGCTCCACTATCGGTGCCGGCCTTGGTGGCGCGGCGGGCGGTGCAGTGGGTAGCAACCTGGCCAATGATAACGACAGTCATTCCAGCGGCCGCAAGCACAAGCACGGCCACAAGCGTAAGCACCACAAACACGACTGAGTCCTTGATCAGTTGATGTGATTGAAGCCCGGCCGAGTGCCGGGCTTTTTCGTTTTTGGTTCAGGCCCTTATGGCTGCCAAAGGGTTTTCTCGCCACTCAACCGGCGATCAAGAAAACTCGCTGCGCTGATCAGTGCCAGGTGGGTCAGTGCTTGCGGAGTATTGCCCAGATGCCGGGCATGGCTGTCGAACTCTTCGGCGTACAGCCCGAGCGGGTTGGCGTAGCGCAGCAGTTGTTCGAATTCCAGCTGGGCTTTTTCCACCTGACCGGCGCGGGCCAGGCATTCGACGTACCAGAACGAGCATGCGGCAAAGGCGCCTTCGGTGCCGGGCAGGCCATCGATCTGGCTATCGTCGTTGCGATAGCGATAGACCATGCCGTCGCGCACCAGGCTTTTCTCGATGGCTTGCAGGGTAGATAACCAGCGTGGATCGGTAGCGGCGACGAAACGTACCAGTGGCATCAGCAGCATCGAGCCGTCGAGGCTGGTACTGCCGAGGTGCTGGACGAAATGCCGGCGTTCCTCGTTCCAGAAATTGCTCCAGATGTCTTCGTAGATCGCTTGTCGGGTCTGGTCCCAGCGGGCGAACGGCGCGGGCAGAGAGCGTTTGGAAGCCAGGCGGATGGCGCGGTCGACGGCAACCCAACACATCAGCCGGGAGTGCAGAAAGTGATGCTGTTCACCGCGCATTTCCCAGATGCCGACATCTTTTTGCTGCCAACTTTCGCAGACCTGGTCGATGACCTCGATGGTGTGCCGCCAGCCCTCGTGGGAGATGGCTTCACCGTATTTGTTGACCAGGTACACGGCGTCCATCAGCTCGCCGAAAATATCCAGCTGGATCTGCTCGTACGCCTGGTTGCCGATCCGCACCGGCACCGCATTGCCGTGCCCGGACAGGTGCGACAACTCGATTTCCGGTAACTCCTGGCGGCCGTCGATAGCGTACAGAATGTTCAGCTTCATCGATTTGCCGCTGCAATCGCTGACCCGTCCGCGCAGCCAGCGCATATAGGCGTTGGCTTCGTCGACGAAGCCCAGGCGCATGAAGGCGTAGACGGTGAACGAGGCGTCGCGGATCCAGGTGTAGCGGTAATCCCAGTTGCGTTCGCCACCCGGGGTTTCCGGCAGGCCGAAGGTCGCCGCAGCGAGGATGGCCCCGTGTTTGCGCGAGGTCAGCAGCTTCAGCGCCAGCGCCGAACGGTTGACCATTTCCCGCCAACGGCCGCGATAGTTGGAGTGGCCGATCCAGTCGCGCCAAAACTTCAGAGTGCGCATCAGGCACAGCTCGCTGCACCCCGGTTGCACCCGCGGGTCGTCGATCCCGCCGAGAATGAATTCGGCGCACTGGTCCAGTTCGAGCACGAATTCAGCGCTGGCGGCGTGTTCGTCGAGCTGCATCGGCTGGCTTGAAGCCAGGCGTAAACCGGGTTGAGCGGGCGCCTCGAAGCACACATACGGACCTTGTGCTCGCGCCTCGGTGCGCGCTCGGGCGTAATCGTGACGTACCGCGCAATGCATGCGAATGCTGGCTTTGCCGCTGATCACACGCACCCGGCGGATCAACAGCGGCAAATCATCCTCGGTGTCGCCGATGGCCAGCAGATCGGTAACTTCCACCACGGCACTGTCGCTCAACCAGCGGGTCTGCAGCACATTGCTGTCAGGCAGGTAGATTTGTTCGCGGCGGCCATCGGGCAGATCCGGCGCCAGTTGAAAGATCCCTGCGGCCGGGGTGTCGAGCAGGGAACAGAAGATCGACGGGCTGTCGAATTCCGGCCAGCAGAAGAAGTCGACACTGCCCTTGTCATTGACCAGCGCCGCGCTGCGCATGTCGCCGATGATGCCGTGGGCGTCGATCGGGCTCTGTCGTTCGGTGCTTTGTCGTTCTGAATGAGGGGCAGTCATTGCCATGGAACTCCGGATAGAGGGCCTAATTAGCTGACTGGTGGGTGGGGATAGAGTTCAGCATCGGGTAGTTGATTTGGACCTGAAGGTGCGTGTGAAGCCGAAAAGATCGCAGCCTGCGGCAGCTCCTACGCCGACCGCGTCTACCCGCAAACTCAAGATTGCCCCAAACCCCGTAGGAGCTGCCGCAGGCTGCGATCTTTTGATCTTTGCTTCAGTGCGATTGCAGTTTGTGGCAAGTTGCAGGCCCCCTGATGAGGCTGGAACCAGATGGCAAACCCCTATCGCGAGTTATTCAACGCTCCCGGCGCCAGAGCCTTTGTGCTGGCGGGGATGATCGCGCGGATGCCGATCTCCATGACCGGCATCGGGCTGATCACCATGCTCGCGCAATTGCAGGGCGGTTACGCGCTGGCAGGGTCGGTGGCGGCCACCTTTGCCTTGGCCACGGCACTTTGCGCACCGCAGGTATCGCGCATGGTCGATCGTTTCGGGCAGGGGCGGGTTTTGCCAGTGTCGGCGCTGGTCGGTGGCGGGGCCTTGTTGATGGTGTTGCTCTGCACCCGCTTGCAGGCGCCGAACTGGACGCTGTTTGTGTTTGCCGCGCTGGCTGGCTGCATGCCGAGCATGTCGGCGATGGTGCGGGCTCGCTGGACCGAGTTGTATCGCGGTCAGCCGCAGTTGCAGACGGCCTATGCGCTGGAGTCGGTGCTGGACGAGGTGTGTTTTATCGTTGGCCCGCCGTTGTCGGTGGGGTTGTGCGTAGTCGTATTTCCCGAGGCCGGTCCGCTGGCGGCGTTGCTGATGCTGGCGGTCGGCGTGACGGCGTTTGTCTTGCAGCGTGGAACCGAGCCGCCAGTGCATCCCCATGAGGCCCATCACCAGGGCTCGATCATTCGTTCGGGAGCGATTCGTCTGTTGTGCCTGTTGATGGTTGCCCTGGGCACTATCGTCGGTGTGGTTGATGTAGTCAGCGTGGCCTTTGCCCAGCAGCAGGGCCAGCCGGCGGCTGCGAGTATCGTGCTGTCGGTGTACGCCATTGGCTCGTGTCTGGCCGGGCTGGCCTTTGGCGCGTTGAAACTGGACATCCCGTTGCCCCGGCTGTTTCTGTATGGCGGGGTGGCGACGGCGGTGACCACGCTGCCGCTGCTGTTGGCCAGCGATATCTTCGGCCTGTCGATGGCGGTGTTCGTGTCCGGGCTGTTTTTCGCCCCGACCTTGATCGTCGCCATGGCCCTGGTGGAAAACCTTGTACCGCCGGCCAAGCTCACCGAAGGCCTTACCTGGCTGGTCACGGGACTGAGCATCGGGGTGGCGATCGGCGCGGCCAGCGCGGGCTGGCTGGTGGATGCCTTCGGCGCCCGCAGCGGTTTCTGGGTGGCGCTGGCGGCGGGAGTCGTGGTGTTGGGCGCGGCGATCCAGAGCTATCGACGGCTGGGTTGATTGTCGACACTTGTACCTGTGGGAGCGGGCTTGCCCTGTAGGCGAGAACTCCCGTAACCGCTGTGCTCGCGGTTTATCTGCAACACTGAGGCGCAGGGTTTTACGGCTGCTTCGCAGCCGGACGCTGCCTCGTTCTACTCGACAGCTGCTACGCCCTACGCCCTGCCAGGCATCATATGTTGATTCGCCCTCGGGTGAAGTCGACCAGGTACCCAGAGCTTCGCGATGGTGGGGGGCGGCGAGGGTGAAGGATTTCTGGCCCCAGACCTGGGCGAACAGATTGTCGGTGTCATCGCGGTGCAGCGGGGTCAGGGTGCCTTTGGGGCCGATCCAGATCCGCGGGGCAATGAACAACGACTGCTCGAAGTAGGGCGGGTATTTGATCTGCTGCATCAACTGCGCCGGCAGGATGTTGTTGCCCATATAGGCCGGCGGCTCGCCATTGGCGCCTTTGACCGCCGGAGTCTCCAGCGAGGCGATGAAATCGGCCATGGAGGTGGAGCGAAAGTCGCGTTCGGTGGAGAAGGTCTTCTTCACGTAGTCGCCATGGCGGGTGATGCCTTGCAGCTCGGCGAAATGCACCAGCGACTCTTCGCGACTGAGTTTGAACAGTGGCCAGTCCTGCAGGGCATCGCTGATCACCAGCGGGATGCCATAGAGCAGTTAGCGCTGCTGGAACTTGGCCGCGCCACCCATGATCCCCAGGAAGTCCTTTTCCGTGACTTCGATGGTCACGTCGGGATTGGCGTGGCGGCCGGCTTCGGTGCGGCTTTGCATCTTGACCTCGGACCAGAACGCCAGCTGCGGCGCGAACACGAACTGAAAGACGCCTTCGATGCCAACCGCGCCGGCATTGGCAAACAGCTTTGACAGGATGGTCTGCAGGTCCACGACTATGCCTCTTGTTGGTTTTGGTCTGATCAGGGAACGAGCGCGCTGCCGGGAAATTTATGTCTGCGCGACTAATTCGTCCGGCCCTTTATCCGTTCCTTTGTTACAGACAATTTAATGAGGTAACCGCGGTGACCAAGCTGACACTGCTGTGCCTGCCGTATTCCGGGGCCAGTGCCATGGTCTACAGCCGCTGGCGGAGCAAGCTGCCGCAGTGGCTGCAGTTGCAACCGGTGGAGCTGCCGGGACGCGGCGCACGTTTTGACGAACCCTTGCAGACCGACATGCGTACCCTGGCGCTGCAACTGGCCAAAGAATGCATGCCCTCGTTGAGGGCGCCGTATGCCTTGTTCGGTCATAGCCTGGGTGCCCTGCTGGCCTGCGAGATGGCCCATGCCCTACGTGGGCTGGGGTGTCCGGAGCCGGTGGCGTTGTTCCCGTCGGGTACCGCGGCGCCGACCCAGCGCGCGGAATACGATCGAGAGCTGTCAGTACCGAAAACCGATGCGCAGTTGATCGACCAGCTGCGCACCCTTGAGGGCACCAGCGAAGAAGTGCTGGCCAATGAAGAGTTGATGAGCCTGACCTTACCCGTGCTGCGCGCCGACTTTCTGTTGTACGGCAGTTTCAACCCGGCGCCCCGACCGCTGCTCAAATGCCCGGTGCATGTGCTCGGCGGCACGACGGACCGGGCCAGCACCGAACAACTGATTGGCTGGCGCAAGGAAACCCGGGGCAGCTTTTCGGTAGACATGCTGGCCGGTGGGCATTTCTTCATTCATGAGCATGAGGCCAAGGTGCTGCGGATGATCAAGAGTCACCTGGAGATTCATCACCGGCGTCATTTCCAGGCGGCTGTGTAGAGAGGAGCGGCAAGCCTGATTGATGTGTCCGGCACTGTACCTGTGGGAGCGAGCTTGCTCGCGATGAAGGCGATGCGGTCTTTCAGGTGCACCGAGTTATCGTTCATCGCGAGCAAGCTCGCTCCCACATTGGATCTGCTTCCAGCCCGGCTTTATATGACCGCCCACAAGGCCTGTGGGCGTGGTTTTTGCCGGTCTTTTTCCGCTCTGCACCCTCCCTTCTGATACTTGTTCTCACTCGCTAATTTTTCCCGGCTGCATTCGTTTTATAGGGACGACGTGCCTTTGTGCTTCCTGCCTATTGATCCGGATGCTAAGAAATGAATGCTGATGACTCCTTGAAACTCGCTCGCCGGTTTATCGGGTTGCCCCTGGAAAAGCGCCGGATTTTTCTGGCCGCCTTGCAGAAGGAGGGCGTGGATTTCGCTCAGTTGCCGATTCCGGCAGGGGTCGAGGCTCAGGATCGTCAAGCAGTGTCTTATGCCCAGCAGCGCATGTGGTTTCTCTGGCAGCTGGATCCGCAGAGCGGCGCCTACAACCTGCCAGGTGCCGTGCGCCTGAAGGGGCAGTTGAATCTGCCGGCGATGGAGCAGGCGTTCGCCAGTCTGGTGGCGCGGCATGAAACCTTGCGCACGGTGTTTCAGCGTCAGCCCGACGACAGCCTGCAACAGGTCCCGGCGCAAGCGTCATTGGCTATCGAACAGCTCGACTTCAGTGCCTTGCCAGGTGTCGAGCGCGAGCAGGCGGTGGTGGCCGAAGCCGGGCAGCAGTCGCTATTGCCCTTCGATCTTTCAGTCGGGCCGCTGCTGCGGGTCAAGTTGCTCAAGCTCGACGAGCAAGAGCACGTCTTGTTGCTGACCTTGCACCATATCGTTTCCGATGGCTGGTCGATGAACGTGCTGATCGACGAGTTCATCCGCTGCTATGACGCCCATGATCGCGGCGATCAACCGCAGCTGGCACCGTTGCCAGTCCAGTACCGCGACTACGCGCTCTGGCAGCGCCGCTGGCTGGAGGCCGGCGAGCAGGCGCGGCAATTGGCGTATTGGCAAGCAAAGCTGGGCTTTGATCATCCGGTGCTGGAGTTGCCGACCGATCACCCGCGTCCGGCGATGCCCAGCTATCGCGGCACTCGTTATGAATTCGCGATCGACGGCGAGCTGGCCGAGCAATTGCGGGCCACGGCGCAGCAGCACAACATCACCCTGTTCATGTTATTGCTCGGCGCGTTCAACGTGCTGCTGCACCGTTACACCGGCCAGAACGATATCCGGGTCGGCGTGCCGATCGCCAACCGCAACCGCGCGGAAATCGAAGGCCTGATCGGCTTCTTGCTGGCGGTGGCTTCTTCGTTCTTGCGCAAAATGCTCTGGAACTGCCCGAGCTGCCGGCTCGCGACCTGATCGAACGCATCTACGGCATCTTTTACCGGCAGAAAGTTTCCGGAATCGCCCGCCACGCCTTCCGTACCCTGACCACCGTGGAAAAAGCCACTGCGACCGAACAGGGGGTGCAACTGGCGGTGCGCAACAATGCTACCGGTGAACTGAATGTTCGCCACTATGACGCGGTGGTGCTCGCCACCGGATATGAGCGGCAGATGCACCGCAAACTGCTTGCACCGCTTGAAGCCTGGTTGGGGGACTTCGAGGTGGACCGCAACTATCGGCTGCTCACCGATTCACGCTGCAAGGCCGGCATCTACATGCAGGGCTTCTGCCAGGCCAGCCATGGTTTAAGTGACACCTTGCTCTCGGTGTTGCCGATCCGCGCGGATGAGATTGCCACGTCGCAGTATGAGCATGGCAAGGCCCGCGGGCAGAGTCGTTCGGTGCGGGATTTGTTGTTGGCGACCGCCAGCTGAGATTGATGTGATCTTGAAAAGATCGCAGCCTGCGGCAGCTCCTACAGGATTTGCGTACACCTGCCATTTCGTGACTGTACGAGGTCGGTGTAGGAGCTGCCGCAGGCTGCGATCTTTTTGCGGCCGACCTGGATATTGCTACCTGACCCCTTCCTGAAGAATCTTTCGATTCACCTTATGAACACTACATCCACCGCCAGCCACTGGAGAGTGGTCCCGGGTCAATGAACGCGCATAAGGGAATGCCCTGAGTTTTTGAGAAAAGTCCTACATAAAATTCGCTGGGTCTCGCATAGCCTAGGTTTCTATCGGAAGTTGGCAGGCACGGGTCTGCTGGAACGTCATTGCCCTGGTCGCCAAATATGTTGAATAAAGCATTACGCATTCTGATTGCCGATGAGCAGCATTTTCATCGAATGAAAGTCGAGAGGCTGTTGAATCAGTTGGGCTATTTCCGGATAGCCCCGGTGAGTACCGTTGAAGAGCTTTTATCCCTGGTCGAGTATGGCTGCGAGCCGTTCGATCTGCTGCTGATCAGTGCTTCAATGACCGCCGGGTTCGATCTCGACTTGCTGGCGTTCTGTGTCGACAACGAGCAGATTCGGCGGGGGTTTATTTATGATGGCCAGCACGCGCAACGGGCGCCGATCCAGGCCCGTCACCGGCAGAAGATCCAGGTAAGCCTGGCACCCACGCCGGACTTCGAGTCGCTCAGGCGTTTGATGAGAAGTATCGATCCGCGCACTCAATATGCCGAAGTACCCGTGGTGCCCTGGCTACGCGATGCCTGCCAGAGCACTGCGGGCTAACGGGGCGGGCTGGCCTGTTCACCCTCTTTTCTTCAGGTTGTATTCCCGGGTGCGTTTTCAGCATCGAATCCTTGATTCGTTATCGGGCCTCAGAGAGAAGTCTTCCATTGAGTGCGGCTCGGTTCCTGTTTCCGCTTGATCTGAATCGGCGGGAGGGGATCGCGCAGGCCAGCAATCTCGAGCAGCAGATCAGCTGATCTCTCGTCATTTCGGCTCTGAACACGCAAGTTTTGAGGTTGCCGTTCGTCTGAACTGTCATTTCTGACAGGTAGATGCAGCAAATCTTGTCGTGTGAAAATTAACCGCGCACGGCGTGGGATTGATGCGTCGCCCAGCCTGTCAACCGCCCGCGGTTGAGCCGCTGAAGCCTGTTGGGGCAAAGACGTTTTCGCCACCGATACAGACCGGCGTTTATGTAGGAAATCAAATGAATAAACATTCGAAGACCCTGAAAGCTCTGGTTGTGGATGATCATCCAGTCATTCGGGCAGCAGTCAAAATGGTGCTCCAGAAGGAAAGGTTCCAGAAGATTCTGGAAGCCTGCAACGGCGTAGAGGCCGTGCAAACGGCCAAGGAACACAGGCCCGACCTTGTGGTCCTGGATATCAGCATGCCCAGAATGGACGGGTTGGAAGTCTTGAGCCGGCTCAAGGACCTGCAGTCGTCCGGCCGGATCCTGGTGTATACCGCCCTTGAGGCGATTTTCTATGCCCCGCGCTGCATGCGTAATGGAGCCTTCGGTTACATTTCCAAAACCAATGACCTGGAAGAGTTGGGCAAAGCGGTCAGTGCAGTGATGTCGGGTTATACCTACTTTCCTCAACTGTCTTGCAGCTCGGTGCATCTGGGGGATCTGCACTCCACGGAAATGCAGCTGATCGAGAAATTGTCCGATCGTGAGTTGACGATTTTTCAGGGCCTGGCGCGAGGTTTGAATAATAAGGACATTGCCGATTCGATGCACTTGAGCCACAAGACCATCAGCACTTACAAAACCCGATTGATCGAAAAGCTCAAGGTCACCTCGTTGGTCCACTTGCGCGATTACGCCATACGTAATCATCTGATCTGAATGAAAACCATCCTGCGCAAGGGGCTGGCTGCCTGGATACTGCTCGGTCTGCTGTTGCTGTGGTCCAGTGCCAGTGCCGAGACGCAAGCCTTGCATCTGCTAGGCCGCTCGAAGGTTCAGGATTACCGGGTAGAGCTCGATGAGGCTGACTGGCGCTGGCTGAGAAGCAAAGGGGAGTTACGGTTGGGAGCCTCGGCGCCGGACTATGCGCCATTCGATCTGACCCTCAACAACCAGGACTTTGAAGGGATCACCGCGGACTACGCGGACCTGCTCGCGCAGTTGCTGCACATCAGAATCGACGTGCTGCGCTATGAGTCACGTGAGGCGGTCATTGGCGCATTGAAGCGCGGGGAGCTGGATCTGTTAGGCACGGCCAACGGCTTCGAGGCCGCCGATCCGCAGTTGGCCATGTCTGAGGCGTACGCCGAAGATTTGCCGACACTGGTCACTCGTATTGGCGACAGCAGCGAGTTGCCACCCGACCTGGCAGGCAAACGCGTGGCCATGCTCAACCACTACCTGCCGCCCCAGGCCGTGCGCGACTTCTACCCCGATGCCAGTCTGCAACTTTACCCCTCGACCCTGAGCGCCATCGGCGCGGTAGCTTTTGGTCAGGCGGATGTCTACCTGGGCGACTCCATCAGCGCCAATTATCTGATCAACAATAACTACCTGAACAATGTCCAGCTGACAGACTTCTCCCGGCTGGAGATGAATCCTTTTGCCTTCGCCATGGATCGTGAAAACCAGCGCCTGCGGCGAATTGTCGACGCAGCGCTGGCGGTGATTCCGATCGGTGAACGGATGACCATCCTGCGCCGCTGGAGCTCCGGCAGCAGCAGCTTCACCGGCCAGCAGATGTTGCATTTCAGTGTCAGCGAGCAACGCTGGCTGGAAGAACATCCGCGGCTTAAAGTAGCGATTATCGATGACTTTGTGCCCCTTTCATTTATTGACGAAAAGGGTAAGTTGCTTGGGCTCAGTGCCCAGGTCCTGGCCAGGATCAGCCTGCGCACCGGGTTGAAGTTCGACGTGCTGCGGGGCAGTTCGTTGAACGAGCAAATCGAAAAAGTGCAGGAGGGCGAAGCCGATCTGCTGGCAGTTATTACCCCGAGCTCTGAACGTGAGTCCGAGTTGCGTTTCACTCGCCCCTACCTGGTCAACCCCTTTGTATTAGTCACCAGCACTCGCGCCGCGAGTCCGGACACTCTGGACGATATGGCTGGCAAGAGTCTGGCGCTGGTTCGCGGCAACGGGCTGCGTGAGTTTATTCTGGCCACGGTTCCAGGCATCCGTTTGATTGATGTGCAAAGCCAGGCCCAGGCGATGGAACAGGTAGCCAAGGGAGAGGCCGATGCCGCGCTGAATTCGCTGATCAGTGCGCGTTACATGATTTCCCGGCGCTACCGCGACCGCTTGCGCATCACCAGTACCGTGGGCACCGAGCCTGCGCGTATTTCCTTTGCCACCAACCGCGGTGCCCTCGAGCTGTATTCGATTCTGAACAAAGCCTTGTTAAGCATCCCGCCGGAAGAAATGGATGAGTTGGCCAATCGCTGGCGCAATGAGGTGGCGGTGGCGGACAGCTACTGGTTGCGTAATCGTCCGGCCATCGTCCGGGGTTTTGCCCTGGCTGCGGGATTGCTATTGCTGGCATTGAGCTGGATTGCCTACCAGCGCCGGCTGATTCGCACGCGTCAGCAGCTGTTGCAGCAACTGCAAGAAGCCAAGGACGCCGCGGACGATGCCAACCGGGCCAAGACCCGATTCCTGGCAACGATGAGCCATGAAATCCGGACCCCGATGAATGCGCTGATAGGCATGCTCGAACTGGCCATGAAACGGGCTGCGCAAGGCGTCACGGATCGTTTTTCGATAGGGGTCGCTTCCGCCGCCGCGCGGGACTTGCTGGACTTGATCGGCGACATTCTGGACATCGCGCGAATCGAATCGGGGCACCTTTCCCTGACCCCGGAGCGGGCCCATTTCCGGACACTGGTCGAGTCTGTGGTGAGAGTCTTCGAAGGCCTGGCTCGGGACAAGCTCCTGCGCCTGGTGCTGGAGCTGGACCACAAGAGTGACCGCGAGGTGCTGATCGACCCGCTGCGCTTCAAGCAGATTGTTTCCAATGTGCTGAGCAATGCCATCAAGTTTACCGACACAGGTGAAGTGCGCCTGAAGGTGCAGGTCGAGCCGGGCCTTCAGGCGGGGCATCTGGCCATTTGTCTGCGGGTCGAGGACACGGGAATCGGCATCAGCGTCCATGACCAGCAGCGATTGTTCAGTCCGTTCACTCAAGTCGGCAACCCTGCTCAATCGGGGCGTAGTGGATCAGGCCTGGGCTTGGTCATCAGCCGGTCCTTGTGTGAAATGATGGGCGGCACCTTGCAACTGAGCAGTGTCCCGGGCCAGGGGACGCAGATCGAGGTCAGGCTGCAGGTGCCGGCGCTGCAGGCGCTGGCCCAACCGACGATACCGGTCATGAATGAGCTGCTGCCCGCTCAACCGCTGAATATCCTGGTAGTGGATGATTACCCGGCCAATCGTCTGTTATTGACCCAGCAACTGAGCTATCTGGGCCATCGCATAGTAGAAGCCGAGGACGGCGTCCAGGGACTTGAATGCTGGCGAAATCATCAGTTCGACGTGGTCATTACCGACTGCAATATGCCGCACATGAGCGGCTACGAACTGGCCGCGCTCATTCGCGATGAAGAACAGGCCCGGGGTCTCGAGGCTTGCCTGATCCTTGGTTTTACCGCGAATGCCCAGCGCGAAGAAAAGCTTCGTTGCATGGAAGCGGGGATGGACGACTGCCTGTTCAAACCCATCAGCCTGCAGGACCTGAACGCCCGATTGGCTTCCAGAGCGCCAGGCACCACCTCGATACCGCTTGAAGAGAGCTGCACGCAGACATCCGCTGAAATTGACTTGAGCGGTCTGGAGCAATGGGTCGGCGCAGACCGGACGCTGATCGACAATCTGCTGGATGACCTGGCTTGCAGCAACAAAGAAGACCTGATCCAGCTCAAGAATTTTTACGCCAACCGCGACCGCCAAGCCCTCAGGGATCTGGCGCACCGGATCAAGGGCGGCGCCCGAATCGTCAAGGCGCAGCGGTTGATCCTCTGTTGCGAAGGTCTGGAGGCGGCCATTGGCGAGCGCGACATAGCATCGCTGACCCAGGCGGTCGCGGCCTTGCAAGAGGCTATGGAACGCCTGGATCGGTTCCTGCTACAGCGCTGATCGCGCCGGGTGAGTGGCTCAATCCCAGATCGGCGCGATGCCTTTGGGGCTGGTCAGACGCTGGCCCCGTTCAAGGGTGGCGATCAGCGCCATGTCGGCCGGACTCAAGATCAGGGCGCAGGCCTTGAGGTTGCTTGCAAGGTTGGCGCGCCGGGTGGAGGAGGGGATCACCGCGTAGCCCGACTGCATGGCCCAGGCCAGTGTGACTTGCGCCGCAGTGGCCTGAAGTCGATCGGCGATCTGCTGGATCAGCGGGTCCTTCAACACCTCGCCATAGGCCAGGGTCATGTACGAAGTAATGTGGATGCCCTGGCTTTGCGCGAACTCGACGACGGTACGGTTCTGCAGGTAGGGATGCAGTTCAATCTGGTGGGTGGCGATGTTCTCGGCACCGACGGCCGCGATGGCTTGCTTCATCAGGTCGACGGTAAAGTTGGAGATACCGATCTTGCGGGTCAGGCCTTGCTGTCGGGCGTCGAGCAGCGCGCCCATGAATTCGGCAACCGGTACCTGGTCTTCCGGTGATGGCCAATGAATCAGGGTCAAGTCCAGGTAATCGGTCTGCAGTTTGCGCAGGCTTTCCTTGAGACTATCGATCAGCTTGTCTTTGGCGAAGTTGGCGACCCAGATCTTGCTGGTAATAAACAGCTCGTCGCGGGGAATGCCACTATTGGCGATGGCCTGGCCGACCTCGGTTTCGTTCTCGTAGATCTGCGCGGTGTCGATCACTCGATAGCCCAGCTCAAGGCCGTTGCTCACCGAATCGATGAGCACCTGACCCTGCAAACGAAAAGTGCCGAGACCGAACGCGGGAATAGACATGCATGACTCCAAAGGTTGCAGTGGGAATGGCCACGAGTATCCCCATCCGTGTCTTCGAGAAAAACAGCCGAAATGGCAAACCAATGTTTACCGCAAGTCACGAATCGGGCCTCAAAAGATCACACCCGCAAAAGCAAGCTTGCTCGCGATATAGGCGGCCTTACAGCCGACCTGGCACGATCCCACTGTTGGAGCTGCCGAAGGCTGCGATCTCTCGATCTTGGCTTTTGGTCGGTGTACCTATCCATTTCTGCGGTAACGGCCACTTAATGTTTTCGGACTTGTTCGCCGGTGCGCTGGCTTCCTGCGATCACTCGAAAATAGTGCGGCATCCGATTTAACTAGCCACCGATTGTAGGGTGATTCGACAAGCGTTATAGGAACGCTCCTGATGATACTTCAGGGGGTGGAGTGGTCGCTGAAGATGATTCATTGTCGTTTGTAGGGAAGCGATCAGTGTCTGTCGGTTGGTGCTTTGCCCGTGTATTTAAAAAGGATTGAGTGTTGTGGCCGGCAGCTTTTTAAGTCGTGGCTCGGCTATGGCGAAGAGCAGCGGCCGTCCTCCGAAAGAACCCCGATCCCTATTAACCAGAACAATTTCGACAGCGTTTTGGCGAGGTTTCTCCGAGTCCTTGGGGCTTACGGATTTCTCTGGCTGACCCCTTTGCAAGGAGCGAAACACCGCATGAGCATTTTGTCCACTTGGCTTTTTGGACGGCGCTACAGTGACCGGAACTCGCGGTTTGATGTGCGCGATGCCCTGATCTTGCCGACGCCCGACGCCCGACACCCGTCCCGTCCCGTTGTCTCCGGAATCCAGTACCGACGCCCTGCAACCGTTGAAGAACTGGAGCCACCCGTTCAAGGATTCGCGCAACCCGCTGTTGCAGCTGACCCACTTGGCCAAGGCGGCGGCGGGCTATTATCCGCTGGGGATCAATGGCCTCTGGCACGGCGGCGTGCATTTCGACAGCGGCACCGCCAACGGCCTGGATCAATCCAGCGTGCAGTGCCTGGCCGATGGAGAGGTGGTGGCTTATCGCATCGACACGCACTCGCCAACCACGGCCTACTGGGTCCACAAGCTGTCC
>NZ_CABVHQ010000094.1 GCF_902497895.1 Pseudomonas fluorescens | reverse complement strand
ACGGTGTGTCTGGAATACCGCGGCGCCTGACTTTACGACTGCTTCGCAGCCGAACGCAGCCTCGCAGGCTCGGCAGCTGCTACGCGAGCCAAACTCCTGCTTGCACGGTGTGTCTGGAATACCGCGGCGCCTGACTTTACGACTGCTTCGCAGCCGAACGCAGCCTCGCAGGCTCGGCAGCTGCTACGCGAGCCGAACACAGGCTTCGCCAGCTGCTACGGTTCGCGTAACGGTCAAGCCCCCTCGCCACAAGGTTGTGTAAACCGCAGCGCCTGCTTCGCGGGCGAGCCCGATTCCCACAGGAGCCCGTGTCAATCCACCCCCAACTCCCGCCACATGTGGATCTTGTCGAGGTACTCCACCCCCACCCTTACCGCCAGCGGTTCAAGGCCGAACTGTACGAAACCGCAGCGTTGATACAGGGCAAGCGCCGCGTCATTGCCGGCGGTTACGGTCAGCTGAATCAGCTTCAAGCCTTTATGGGTTCGCGCCTCGGCGAGGGCGGTTTGCACCAGTTGATAACCCAGGCCGCCCTGGCGAGACCCGGCCGATACATACAGGCCAAACAGGGTGGCCTTGTGCCGGGCTTTTTCCCGTGGTTCGAAGGCCAGACCGACGATGCCCACCAGGTTGTCGCCCTCGAACGCTCCAAGCAGCAGATCCAGCGGATCGCTCAGGCGTAACTCCCACCAGGCCAATGGCATCGTCGCACGCTCGGCGACGCTGGAGGTGAACGCCTCCGGATGCAGGCCGTAGGCTTCGAGCATCAGCGCCCGATACCGGGTGGCGTGTTGTGGGTTGAGATGTTGGAGGGTCATGGCGTCTTCAACCCGGCAATGAAAAATGGCTCATGAGGGTTGTCCCTCGATCACGCGCTACGACGTTGCTCAAGCATCAGACGCACCGCCAGCGCGGCCAGCACAAAGCCCATGAAGTAGCGCTGCACCGCCAGCCACAGCGGGTTATGTACGAACCAGGCAGCAATCCCGGCGGCGAACAGCGCAATCAGCAGGTTGACCGCAAAGCTCACGCTGATCTGAGTCAGCCCAAGGAGGATACTCTGGGTGAACACCGAGCCATGCTCGGGGTTGATGAACTGCGGAAACACCGACAGGTAAAACACCGCGATTTTCGGATTGAGTGCGCTGGTGAGAAAGCCCATCAGAATCAGTTTTCCGCTAGAGTCCGGCGGCAATTGTCGGGCCTCGAACGGCGAGCGAGCGCCAGGTTTGAGGGCCTGCCAGGCCAGCCACAGCAGGTACAGCGCTCCGGCCCATTTCAGTACTTCATAGGCCATCGGTACGGCGAGAAATACCGCCGTCAAACCCGCTGCAGCGGCGAACAGATGCACGAAGAAACCCGCCACGACCCCCAGTAACGAGGTGACGCCAGCCTTGCGACCCTGGCAGATCGATCGGGAAATCAGGTAAATCATGTTCGGCCCTGGCGTGAGCACCATCAACAGTGCGGCGGCGGCGAACAGCAACAAATCTTCAGCGGGAATCATCGAGCAGTCCTTTGTCCTTTGCAGATCAGGCAGCAGTTGTTTGCGATGCTCGATAAAACGGCAGGATCAGGTCCCGTGTCAATGGTGCCAGCACCAGGCCGCCATCGGTGGCCGGATCGATCCAGACCACCTCTTCGATCTCCGCGGCGGGTGCCACGGATGAGTCAATGTTCAGCTGGAACAACTCGGCCTGCACCACAAATCCCGGTTCATTGGCGGCCGGAGCCGAGAAGCTTCCAAGATAGCTTGCTTGAACCGGATCGATACGCAGACCGAGTTCTTCCTCCAGCTCACGGGTCAGCGCCGCTAGCGCCTGCTCATGAGCCTCGATCTTGCCCCCGGGCTGCATGAAGGCCTGGGTGCCGCGTTTACGCACCAGCAGGGTTCGACCGTCCGGGCCGATCAACAGCGCAGCAGCGATGCGGATGATGGAGGGGCTTGGTGCGACTGATGAAAGCGTCATGGAAGGAAAATGCCCTTGGATGCAAAGGCGCCAGGATCCCATGAGTTTCCGTTCGTCGGCAATTGAGGAGCTGCTGGGTCGTGCGTCTGCTTCACAAGCGCCCCGGAGCAGCTGGCGCAGCCTGCGTTCGACTGCGCAGCAGTCGCAAAACAAGCCTCGAGGTCTTTCAGACTCATCGCGAGCAGCGGATTTACGACCGCTTCGCGGCCGAACGCAGCCTTCGGCAGCTGCTACGGGGCACGGGACGGCGTCATTCTTCAGCCTGCCGATTCCAGGATCTCCACCTCCTGCGGCACTTTCACAAAGACGCTGTACTTGGCGCCTTCCATCTCTTCGAAGGCAATCAACTTATCCACCAGTGGACCGTTCAATGCCTTGCCGGCATTGAGCAGCAGCATGCCGTTATCGGCATTGAGGTTGCGCGCCAGCACCATTCCGGGCGCCAGATCGCGAGTGCCCAGCACTTTGACCAATGGATCGCCGACAGTGACATCACTCAAGTAGGCAGCGCAGACTTGAACGAAATCCTCCACCATCTCCGGATCGTATAGTTTGCCGGCGTACTTGCGAATGAACACCAGTGCTTCATCGCTGTTCATCTGCCGCTCGAGGATCAGCCCGCGCTGCAATTCGATAAAGTCCACCGCCAGTTTCAATAGCCGCGACCCCAAAGGAATCGCCTCGCCCTTGAGGTGATCGGGAAACCCGCTGCCGTCCCAGCGTTCCTGATGATGGAGGATCAAGCGGGCCGCATCTTTCATCGGCTCCAGGGTCATCAATAGCGATTCGCTTTGCTTGGGATAGTCTCGATATCGCTCTCGATCCATGTGGTGCAGCAAGTCGGCGGGCGCAGTGATCATACTGTCGCTCCAGCTCAGCTTGCCTATGTTATAGAGCGCCGCGGCCATGGCCAGGTCGCGACTGCTGGCCTCGTCCAGGCCATGGGAATTGCAGTAGACGCGCACCAGTTCGATGATCTGCCGGTTGGTCTGCTTGGCCTTGGGCAAACGCAGATTGGCCAACAGCGAAAACACTTCGGTGCCCGTGACATAGCTATGTTTAAGCTCTTCGTAGGCCAGGTCGAGCATGTCGGCCGTTTGCTGCAGTTCACACGTGCGTGCGACGACGTGCTTCTCCAGCGTGGCATTGAGCGATTTCAGTTGTTCGTTCTGCTGCCGGGTCAATTGTTCCAGACGCTGGCGTTCATGCTCGGAGTGCTGATGGGCCAGGGACTGGCGCAACGTCAGCAGCATTTCTTCATCGTTCCAGGGTTTGCTGATATAACGATGGATCTGCCCTTCGTTGATCGCTTTGATGATCATCGGCAGATCAGCGTAACCCGTCAGCAAAATACGCATGGTCGAGGGATGGCGCCGGTGAATTTCCGCGAGCAAGGTGGCGCCATCCATACTGGCCATGCGCGCATCGGTCATGACCAGGTCAATCGACTGCTGCGCCATTATCTCCAGGGCCTGTGCACCACTGTTGGCCAACAGTACGTCGTAGGGCTGGCTGCGCAGCAATCGGCGCAAGCTGTTGAGGATGGATTCTTCATCGTCAACGAGCAGCACCTTGGGTCTATAGTCCGAATTCGTCGCAGGTTGCGCATCCATGGCATTACCTCATCTCAGCTCTGGGACATTGATTCTTCCAGCTATCAAGGAAACGTCCGGTACTCCCTGAGCCTGAACTACAGATTAGCCGATTTCCCCTGTTCGATGGCAATTTGACGCCAAGTCTGCGGCTAACCGAGCTATGCTCAAGCTGCACGGATCCAATACACGCGTTTGCGTGACCCATTCAGGAAGGGATGCCATATGAATTTAGCGCCCATGACGGCTGTTTTCCTCGGTATGCACCGATGAAAGCGTCGCAGGAGCGGGCAAACCGGCGAATCCTGATCGTCGATGACACCGCTTCGATTCACCAGGACTTTGGCAAGATCCTTAGCCCGCTAACGCTCGATGAGGACGAACTGAGCAGCGCCGAAGAGGCCCTGTTTGGCTCCCCGGTGGCGGTTACCCTGCAGCGCTTTGTCCTCGATTCGGCCTTTCAGGGTCTCGAAGCGCTGGCCAAGGTGGAGTTGGCACTGGCCAACAATGCACCGTACGCCATGGCCTTCATTGATATGCGCATGCCGCCCGGCTGGGACGGGCTGGAAACCATCGAGCGGCTCTGGCAGGCCGACCCCCGGCTGCAAGTCGCGCTGTGCACTGCGTATTCCGACTACTCCTGGGAAGACATCGCCGAGCGTCTGGACCTTGGGGACCGGCTGCTGATCCTGAAAAAACCTTTCGATGCCATCGAAATTCGTCAAATGGCCAGTGCGTTGACGGTCAAATGGCAGATGACCGAAGACGCCGCGCTGAAAATGAACCTGCTCGAACAGGCGGTCGAGGAGCGCACCCGGGAACTGTCCGACGCCAATATCATTGTGCAGAACAGCCCGACCATCCTTTATCGCCTGCGCGGTGAGCCGTCGTTCCCGCTGATGTACATCTCCCACAACATCACCAAGTTCGGTCATGTGGCGGCACACCTGGTGGCGTCGGCCAATTGGGCCAGGGAACTGATTCACGCCGATGATCAGCAGAAGGTCGACGACGCCATGGCCCGGGTACTGGACAAGCACGCCGCGGGCGCGTCCATCGAGTTCCGTCTGCGTACCGGTGACGGTGCCTGGCGCTGGGTCGAAAACCGCTATATCCCGGTGCGCGATGCCGAGGGTCGGTTGCTGGAGGTCGAAGGGATCATTATCGACATCACCGAACGCAAGATGGCCGAGGAGAAGATCTCCCTGCTGGCGCGCACCGACGGGCTGACCGGCCTGGCCAACCGCGCCACCCTGATCGAGCGCCTGCATCAAGCCTTCGCCGCGGGCCGACGTGGCGCAACGCCCTTTGCGATGTTCTATCTGGATCTGGATCACTTCAAACGAATCAACGACACGCTAGGCCACCCCGTGGGGGATCTGTTGTTGCAAGAAGTCTCCCGGCGCATCAAGGCCTGCGTGCGCGAAAACGATGTGGTGGCACGCCTGGGCGGCGACGAGTTTGCAATATTGCAACTGGATGTGGCCGATCCGACCCAGTCCGCGGCCCTGGCCGCGAAGGTCCGTGATGAACTGGTCGTGCCGTACTCACTCAATGGCAACGACGTGCGGGTGTCGGTCAGCATCGGTATCAGTACCTATACGCCGGATAGCAGCAGCGCCGACAACCTGCTGATCCAGGCCGATATGGCGCTGTACCGCTCGAAGGAAAAGGGTCGCAACCAGTATCACTTCCACTCCGAGGAGATCAATCAGGAGGTGGTTGAGCGCATGACCCTGGCCAACGACTTGAAGCAGGCTATCGAACAGGACGAGCTCGAATTGCACTATTTGCCTGAAGTCGACCTGGGTTCGGGAAAAATCCTCGGCATGGAAGCCCAGGTACGCTGGAACCACCCCCAGCGCGGGCTGCTCGAGGCTGATGTGTTCCTGCCTGCCGCGGAAAAAACCGGAACCATCATTGCCCTTGGACATTGGCTTCTGGATAAGGCCTGCCAGCAAATGCACCAATGGCGCGAAGAGGACATGGCCCCCCCGCTGATTGCGATCAAGCTCTCCCTGGCCCAGCTCAAAAGTGGCCCGGAATTGATCTATGACGTACTCAAGACCACTGCCCGCTGGAATCTGTGTCCCTGGGACCTGCGCTTCGACGTTACCGAAGCGACCCTGGCCCAGACCAAATGGACCCACAACGATGTGCTGCCACGCCTGCGCGAACTCGGGGTGAAGATCGCCATCGACGATTTCGGCACCGAGTACTCCTCGTTCGATTACCTCAAGACCTACCAGGTCAATCACCTGAAAATCGCCCAGGCGTTCATTGACAGCGCCACGCGGGATCCGGCCAGCGCCACGACCTTGCGCGCCATCATCAATTTCGCCCGGGATGTCGGCATCGGCATCATCGCCGAAGGTGTCGAAACCCAGGAGCAGCGAACCTCGCTGATGTCCACCGGCTCTGCGATGAATGCTCAGGGCTACTACTTCAGCAAGGCCGTCAGCAGCCAGCAGGCCGCGCAACTATTGATAGCCGGCAGCATCATCCCGCCCGCTGTCGACACCGCGAGCCTTGTGCTCGAGGATTTGCCCCGCCCTTCGGAGGCCACGTGATGGAATCATCTTTCGCCCTCACCAATCGGCGCATCCTGATCATTGACGACACACCTTCGATCCATGAGGACTTTCGCAAGATCCTCAGTCCCGAACCGGCCAGTGAACCGACGCTGGCCTATTCCGAAGAAGCATTGTTCGGCACTGTGCAGCCCGCGCGGCCAACCTATCAGCTGGATTCGGCCTACCAGGGCCAGGAAGCCCTGGAACTGGTCGAACAAGCCCTGGCCGAGGGCCGGCCCTATGCCTTGGCATTCACCGACATGCGCATGCCGCCAGGCTGGGATGGACTGGAAACCATCGAACGCCTGTGGAGGGCCGACCCTCACCTGCAGATCGCACTGTGCACGGCGTACTCCGACTACTCCTGGGAAGCGATGGCCGAACGCCTGGAGTTCAGCGACCAGTTACTGGTGCTGAAAAAGCCCTTCGACAGCCTGGAAATACTGCAGATGGCCAGCGCCCTGACCTGGAAATGGCAGATGGCTCAGGATGCGGCGATAAAAATGCACAGCCTGGAGCGAACCATCGAGGAGCGCGTCCACGAATTGCTCAAGGTCTCTCACCTGCTGCAGTACGACGTGCTCACCGGATTGCCCAACAGCACCCTGCTCGGTGACCGGCTGACCCAGTCCCTGGCGCTTTCCCGGCGCCATGACAAACAGCTGGCAGTGATGTTTCTCGGGCTCGATCGCTTCAAGCGTATCAACAACGCGCTCGGCCATCCGATTGGTGATGAAACGCTCAAACAGGTCGGGCAGCGCCTGGTGGCAACAGTGCGTGAATCCGATTCGGTGTTTCGTTACGGCTCCGACGAGTTCGTAGTGATCCTCGCCGATATCCATCATCCCCAGCAGACCAAAGGCATCGCCGAAAAACTCCTGAGCGCCGTGAGTACGCCACAACACATCGCCGGGCATGACCTGAGCGTGACCGCGAGCCTGGGCATCAGTATTTATCCCGACGATGGCTTCGATGCCCTGGCGTTGATCAAGAAAGCCGAAACCGCCATGCGCAACGTCAAGGACAGTGCGCCGAACGATTTCGGCTTCTTCATCGACGACATGAATCAGCGCGCGCGTGAACAGCAAAGCATCGAGTCCGGCATCCGCCTCGCCCTGGAGCGCAAGGAATTCGTCCTGCACTACCAACCCAAACTCGACCTCAAGTCCGGCAAAGTGGTGGGTGCCGAAGCATTGATCCGCTGGATGAAACCTGGACACGGCTGGGTCTACCCGTCGGACTTCATTTGCGTCGCCGAAGACAGTGGCCTGATTGTCCCGATGAGCAAATGGGTACTGGCCGAAGCCTGCCGGCAAGCCTGTGCCTGGCAGGCGGCAGGTTTGCCGCCGATTACCATGTCGGTGAACGTTTCCGCGATCGATTTTCGTCAGCGTGGGTTTGTCGACGGTATCGTACAGATACTGGAACAAACCGGCCTCGATCCGTCGTTGCTGGAACTGGAGATCACCGAAAGCGTGCTGATGCAAAACGTCGAGGCCACCGTGGCGACCCTGCGCACCATCAAGGCACTGGGTGTACGGTTGGCCATCGATGACTTCGGCACCGGCTACTCCAGCTTGAGTTACCTGCGGCGGTTTCCCATCGATGTGTTGAAGATCGACCAGTCCTTTGTTCGCGGCCTGAGCACCGACAGCAATGACGCCGCCCTGGTCAGCGCCATTATCAGCCTGGGTAAAAGCCTCAAGCTCAACATCATTGCCGAAGGTGTGGAAACCCTCGAGCAACTGGACTTCCTCAAGGCGCATCAGTGCGAGGAAGGCCAGGGATATTTTTTCAGCAAGGCCGTAGAGGCCCAGGCCTTTGCCAAGCTCATGACCACAGAAGGACTGCGCGCGTCGCCGGACGAATAGACCAAACACGACCGGCTTTCAGGTTTCACGATGCTCAGGCACCCGGCCAAGGAATCATCTGATGTCGCCACATGCACCCCTGCTGGTCTTCGCCCTGTTGCTCGGGGTTTGCCTGACAGTGAGCGCCGAACCGCTCAATGAACCGCTAAAGCCACTGCCGCCAATCCCTCACCAGGATCCCAGGCGCGTCGAACTGGGTCGGCAGTTATTCAACGACGCACGCTTATCGGTGAATAACACGGTGTCCTGTGCCAGCTGTCATCAGCTGGCAAAAGGTGGTGCCGATGATAAAGCGTTTTCCCTTGGCTTCGACGGTAAGCCGCTGACGATCAATACCCCCAGCGTGTTGAATGCCAGTCTGAACTTCAAGCAGTTCTGGAACGGTCGGGCCAATACACTGGAGTTACAGACCCACGAAGTCGTGCAAAGCCCCAGCGAAATGGGCAGCAACTGGCAGCACGTGGTCCAGACCCTTTCCACCGACCCGGCCTACCACTCGAGCTTCACTGCCGCTTACCGCGATGGCGTAACGGCGGCCAATGTGCAGAACGCCCTCGCGACCTACGAACGCACCCTGCTGAGCCGCAATTCACGCTTTGACCAATACCTGCTGGGCGACACCGATATCCTCACCCGGGAAGAAAAATACGGTTACCAGCGTTTCAAGGAATACGGCTGCATCGCCTGCCATCAGGGCGTGAACATCGGCGGCAACATGTTCCAGAAGTTCGGGGTGATGGGCGACTACTTCCAGGTCCGGGGCAACCTGACCGAGTCCGATCTTGGACGTTATCTGGTGACCAGGGATGAGGAAGACCGCCATGTGTTCAAGGTTCCCAGCCTGCGCAATATCGCGGTGACCGCTCCGTACTTTCACGATGCTTCGGCCAGGACCCTGGAAGAGGCAGTCGATGTGATGTTCAGCTACCAACTGGGGCGCGCTCCTTCCGCTGAAGACAAGTCCCTGATCGTCAAATTTCTCAAAACCCTGACCGGTGAATGGGCGGGTAAACCCTTATGAAAATCTCCCCGCGCCTGAGCCTGCTGTTGCTCACCGGCATGACCCTGTTGCTCGCCTCGATTCTGCTGTTCCTGTACCTCAAGTCCAGCGCCGACCAAGCCACCACCTACACCGAACCACGGGACCTGATCAGACAGATCAAACAACTGAATGCGCACTGGGAAACCGAAATTCTCAAGGCCCGCGTCGCCATCAACCACAATTACGACCCCCTGGTTGCGCCGTTGACCGAAATGGCCGGCCTCTGGGCCAGATTCGAGATGATAGAGTCCCGTCACGGCCGCAACGACTCGGCGCAATGGCAGGCCAGTCATGATGCCTACCAGCAGGCGTTCAAGGAAAAGACCCGGCTGGTGGAGCAGTTCAAATCCCACAACGCCGTATTACGTAACTCCCTGGCCTTTCTGCCGACCGCCGAAGACGATATTCAAGGCGAACTTGCCCTCCTCCATGACACCGACAAACTGATGCTGCAAAACGTTGCGATCGACACCTACGACCTGGTGCTCAGCAGCCTCGAATACGCCCAGGTCACCTCCGCCGACAAGGCTGCCGAGATCCTGGTCGGTCTGAACAAAATGGTAGTGAACAAGGATCGTCTACCCAGCGAGTTCCACATACCGGTGGATATTCTGCGCAACCACGTCGCCCTGATCCTGCGCGAACAACCGCTGGTCAACACGTTGCTGGATAACATCGCGGCGATTCCGGTAGACGAGCGCCTGGATGACATTACCAACCTGCTCAATCAGGATCAGCAACAGAACGATCTCATCAACCATCAATACCACTTCTACATGCTGGTGTTCTCGACGATGCTGGTGGGATTGCTGCTGTACCTGGCCATTCGCCTGCTGCGCAGTTTCAAGGTGATCAACCGCGTCAACAAGGCGTTGCAAGCAGCCAATGAAAGCCTCGAACAACGGGTAGAAGAACGCACCCGCGAACTCAAGGACACCCAAAGCGAACTGCTGGACGCCGCGCGCCAGGCCGGCATGGCCGAGATCGCCACCAACGTGCTGCACAACGTCGGTAATGTGCTCAACAGCGTGAACATCTCTGCCGACCTGGTCACTCGCAAGCTGCGCACCAGCAAGACGTTGGGGTTGGGCAAAGCCATGCAGTTGATCAACGCGCACCCCCACGACCTCGGCGAGTTCCTCACCCAGGACGAAAAAGGCAAGCTGGTGCCCGGCTACCTGAACCAGCTGGTCGAGGCCATCGCCGTCGAGCATCTAGGCATCACTGACGAACTGGCACAATTGAGTAAAAGCGTCGATCACATCAAGGACATCGTCGCCACCCAGCAGTCCTACGCCGGGGCCTCCAGTCTGGTGGAACCGCTGTACCTCAGCGATCTGCTCGAGGACGCCTTGCGCATGAACTCCGGCGCCCTGACCCGGCACCATGTAACAGTGATCAAGGACTACAGCGATGTGCCGCGCGTGATGGGCGATAAACACCGGCTGCTGTTGATTCTGATCAACCTGATCAGCAACGCCAAATACGCGATGTCCGATCTCACTGATCGACCTCGGCAAATGACCCTCGGGGTGAGGATCGTCGACCACACGACCTTGCAGGTCAGCGTCAAGGATGAAGGTGAGGGCATCGCACCGGAAAACATGACGCGGATCTTTGCCCACGGTTTCACCACCCGCAAGGAAGGTCACGGTTTCGGCCTGCACAGCTGTGCCCTGGCCGCCATCGAGATGAACGGCCATCTCGCCGCCTACAGCGACGGGCCGGGCAAGGGCGCGCTGTTCACCTTGCAAATCCCCTTGATAAGCGCAGAGGTCAAGCATGAACAACCTGTCGAACCGGCGTATTCTGCTGATCGATGACACGCCTTCGATCCATGATGACTTTCGCAAGATCCTCACCCCTGCGGTGCAACCAAACGTCGACCTGGACGAAATGGAAGCGGCGTTGTTCGGTAGCGAGACCAAGCGCGCCAGCACCGCGTTCGAGCTGGATTCAGCCTATGGCGGTCAGGAAGGGCTGGGCAAACTGCGTGAAGCCTTGAACAACGATCGGCCGTACTCACTGGCCTTCGTCGACATGCGTATGCCCGAGGGCTGGGACGGTGCGCAGACCATCGAACAGTTGTGGAACGCCGATCCGCGCCTGCAAGTGGTGGTCTGCACCGCCTATTCCGACTACTCCTGGGAAGAATTGCTGGAGCGCTTGCAGGCCCACGACCGATTGCTGATCCTGAAAAAGCCCTTCGATAATATCGAGGTCCAGCAGATGGTCAATACCCTCACCACCAAGTGGGAAATGACCGAGCGCGCACAGATGCAGATGAGCCATCTGGAACAGATGGTCGAGCAATGGACCCGGGAGTTCAAACTGGCCAGCATGGCCCTGCAGCGCGAAACCGATGAACGCAAACTGCTGGAAAACCAGCTGATGCAATCGGAGAAGCTGGCCTCCCTGGGCCAATTGGCAGCTGGCGTCGCCCATGAAATCAACAACCCCACCGGTTTTATCTCGTCGAACCTCGGCACCCTGGATGGCTACTTTAAAAACTTGCAGGAAATGCTCAACGCCTATCAGGACGCCGAAGAGGCCATCGGCTCCCAAGAGCTCCTGGACCGTCTGAAAACCCTGCGAGAGCGAATCGAACTGGACTTTCTCAAGGAAGATATCCCGCTACTGATCAAGGAGTCCAAAGAGGGCATCGGCCGCGTCGGACAGATTGTCAAAGACTTGAAGGACTTCTCCCGGTTCGATTCCAACCAGGAGTGGCAGTGGGCCAATCTGCAACAGGGCATCGAATCGACCCTGAACATCGTGGCCAATGAGCTCAAGTACAAGGCCAACGTTATCAAGGCATACGTGGTGGTGCCCGAGGTCGAATGCCTGCCCTCGCAAATCAATCAAGTGTTCATGAACCTGATCGTCAATGCCGCCCAGTCCATGGGGCCGGAACGCGGCACTATCACCCTGCGCAATGGTGTTGAGGGGGATACTGTCTGGGTGGAAGTGGCCGATAACGGTGCAGGCATTGCGCCGGAATGTTTGCAGAAAATCTTCGATCCGTTCTTCACCACCAAACCGGTGGGCGAAGGGACCGGGCTGGGCCTGTCACTGTCCTACGGCATTGTGAAAAAGCACCGCGGAGAGATTTTGGTACGCAGTGAAGTCGGGGTGGGGACAACCTTTCGGGTGGAGTTGCCGGTAAGGCAGTTGAAAGCGAATGCCTGAAAGCGCCAACAGGCCGGGAGTAACTCCCCTGTGGTGAGGGGGCTTGCCCCGCTCGGGTGCGCAGCAGCCGCAAAATCTGTGAATGCGGTGTGCCTGAAAAAATGTGATTGCAGGTTTTTTTTGGGGCCGCTTCGCGACCCAACGGGGGCAAGCCCCCTCGCCACAGCAAGCTCCCTCGCCACAGGTTCTGCGCCTTATCGGGATCAACGCTTTTCGATACGAGGCGGCTCTTTCATCACGATAAAACCATAATCGCCTACCAGGTAGATGTTATAGAACTTGTTATCCACCAGCGGTGGATAGCCTCTGTACCCTACCCGCGTCGCATTTCGCCGTTCCTTTTCGGTGACCACATTGGTGATGCCGACCCTGGGCAGAGTCTCCGACAGCATGAAAAAATCCACATTCAGGATATAAACCAGCACCGGCATCAATTCAAAGGAGCCTGTGGCTCCCGGCAGCCAGTGATCGGAATAGGTAATCGACATATATATTCGCCTGGCTTCGCGCAGGTGCCGATGGGACGCAATGTCGTGGCCAAGGGAAAGCAGCACGCTGTTGGCGAATTCCTTCTGCACATTCAGGACACGCCCATAGGCATAGGACAGCGACAGCATGCTCAGCAGAGGAATCGCCAGCAGCACCGTCAGTCGCGGATGAATCGCCCCCAGCCCTAGATGACTCAGATAAAACACAAACACCAACAGCGTCGCAAACCCCATCAAGGTTCTCGCGCCTTCATTGAAATCCCTGAACACCAGCGCGGCTCCCGAAACCAGCAGCACCAGCGCAGGCAGAGTCAGCAGACAGATCAAACCGAGCAGTATCTTTTTCGGCGCGCGCTCTTGTCGTTTCACCACTCTCAGACCGACCTGCACAGCCCCGGCCGCGGCACAAAGCAGCACAGCCCACAGCAACCAGAAATTTGCCCCGTGGAACAGCAGGACAATCTTGTTCGCCAGAATCCCTATATTGGCTTCAACCTGGTCAAATCCATTCGTCCCCCAATCCAGCAGCGGCAGGCGCTCCTGAATGATGAACGGATAAGCGAACAGATAATAAACCAGCCCACCCACTAGCAGCTGCGCAAGCTTGTACTTGATCAACGAACACAACGAATCCCATGACGCCCCTTCATTAACCCCTCTGATCAACTCGACACAGCAAAGTCCTAGAAATACATTGATGCTCAACTGGTAAAACCCCAATCCCAGCGCTATCAACATCCCCGGCAATACGATTGGCAGCCGCGCAGATCCACGAAAGGTAGTCGCATAAATCATTGCCACCAGACTCAAGGTCATGGCGGGTCCATCATATTGATAGGACAGGTTCTGCAGGAAAAACGGGTTATACCAAAGGGGCAACAGTACAAAACAACATGAAATCGTCGGTTCCTTGTAGTAATGCATCGTCAGGCGAGTCAACGCCAGGGCGATGGCCAGCGTTGCAATTAACAAGGGCAATGGAAAAATATTCGGTGCGCCCGTGGAAAACGTCAACGCATTGTAGAAAAACCCGGTAAAAAATCGTCCCTCACCTGCCCAAGCCATTCCAGCGGACAAAGATCGCCAGCTATCATCGATATAGTAGTGGTCTGCCAACACCAGAGGCACGACGTAGATAAAAGCGGCAAACAAGAACAGCAGCAGTACTTCACGCTCTATCAACTGCTTGTCGAAAAATCTCGCCAGCCTCATGTCAACGCCCCTTTCTCAGCCCCGAACCTCACTGAGTTTTTTTTAGTCCCACCCTGTTTTTGCCTCCGACAATATCTTTCACCACATACCTTGGCCGATGTTTTGATTCGATGTAAATCCGCCCGATATACTCTCCCAGTATGCCGATGCCAATCAGCTGTACGCCGCCCAAAAAAAGAATGGCCGTCATCAACGAAGGATAGCCCGGCACATTGTTACCAAAGAAAACCTTGTCCAACACCATATAAATGGCATACAGGATCGCAAACAAGGAAATCATGCCACCGACATAAGTCCATAACCGTAGCGGCACGGTACTGAAGGAAGTAATACCTTCAAGGGCCAGATTCCACAGCTTCCAGCCATTGAACTTGCTCTTCCCGGCTACGCGTATCGCCCGTTCATATTCGATGACCACGCTATTGAATCCCGCCCACGATAGGACGCCCTTCATAAACAGCTGGTGTTCCGGGAGCGCGCGGATGACATCCACGACCTTGCGGTCCATCAACCGAAAGTCGCCGACGTTCTCTTCAATCCGGGTGTAGGCGATCCGGTTCAGCAGATGATAGAACAGCGCCGCGCCATGCCGTTTCAGGTAGCTGTCGGCGGTGCGGTCACGGCGTTTGGCGAGAACCACATCAGCCCCGTTCTGCCACTCCCGGATTAACCGGGGAATCACGCTGATCGGGTCCTGCAAATCGACATCCATCGGAATCACCGCGTCACCGCTGGCGTACTCGAGCCCGGCAAATAACGCTGGCTCCTTGCCGAAGTTGCGCGAGAAATTGATCACCAGCACATCGTCATCGACCAATGCCAGGGCTTTGGCCTGCTCAGCGGTTCGGTCAGAACTGCCGTCGTTGACGAAAACGATCTCGACCTCGCAATCAGCGAGTGACAATTGCTGGCGGACAGCCTGATAAAACAGGTTGATGGCCTGTTCCTCATTGAACACCGGAACGATCAGCGAGACTTTCACGTCTCACGCTCCCGAAAAATGAAC
Organism: Pseudomonas fluorescens; assembly: GCF_902497895.1. Classification (GTDB taxonomy): domain Bacteria; phylum Pseudomonadota; class Gammaproteobacteria; order Pseudomonadales; family Pseudomonadaceae; genus Aquipseudomonas; species Aquipseudomonas fluorescens_BP. Next base: position 3,849 of record NZ_CABVHQ010000094.1, on the reverse strand, counting down.
CACTTCGAGTAAAGGAAACCACAGACCAGACTGATGGCCGAGAAGACCGTCAAGGTGATCAGCCCATGCAGTCGCACTCGATCCGCCGCGTAACCCACCCCCAGGCTCAACAGGCCCATGAACCCGACAAACAGCAGATACCGCGAACCGGTCGCCTTGAGTCTGAAGGTGTAGCGCGCATTGGCATAAAAGGAAAAGGAAACTGCCAGACAAAAGGCCGCAAGATTACTCGGCGCCTGACGAAACCCCATGACTGCGTGCAGAACAAAAAACGTCGACCAGTGAATCAAGGTATTAACCAGGCCGACTGAGACAAATCTGGAGAAACCGTGAAACGCAGGTTTTATTCCCATGGCGCTGACTTCCGGCCTATCTGCTGACACCCGTTCAATGAATACAGCCATTAACACATGTCCATTCGAACGGCATCCTCGCGTTCGAAGCAGACATAACTGACGCACCGTTCCTTGCGAACACTGCTGCGGTTTTCAGACCGGGTGGGCTATATGCAAGCTAGGCACCGTTGGACCACTTGTCTAATTTCGGTGCTATGAACAGACCGGTGGGCGATATCAATAGATCGCAGGCTCCTGCGCCACGATTTCGTGGTGTACACAAATCCCGTGTAGGAGCTGCCGCAGGCTGCGATCTTTTGATCCTGAAAACGCAAAAGCCCCGATCATCCGACCAGGGCTTTTGCTTTTCCAGCGCTACGAATTACGAAGCTGTACGCACCGCGCCTTGCACGGCATTGGTCGGTTGCAGCTTGAACGCGTAGAACACCACCGTCAGCAGCACCAGGAAGGCCGGGCCGACATACAGGGCGATGCGGGTATCCGGGAAGTAAGCCATCAGGCCAACCACCAGCGCGAGGAATGCCAGTGCGAGGTACGAGCTGACCGGGAATAGCCACATGCGGTACTTGAGCCCTGCACGTTCAACCGGGCTCAGGCCTTTGCGGAACTTGAGCTGGGCCAGCAGGATCATTGCCCAGGTCCAGATCGCGCCGAAGGTGGCGATAGCGGTGACCCAGACGAAGACCTTCTCAGGCACCAGGTAGTTGAGCAACACGCCCAGCAGCAGCGCACCAATCGACAGCAGCAAGGCGCGACGTGGCACGCCGTTGCTCGAGGTCTTGGCGAAGCCCGCCGGAGCCTGGCCGTTCTGCGCCAGGCTGTAGAGCATGCGACCGGTGCTGAAGATGCCACCGTTGCAGGACGACAGTGCTGCAGTGATCACCACAAAGTTGATGATGCCGGCGGCGGTCTTGATGCCCAGGCGCTCGAAGGTCATCACGAACGGGCTGCCCTGGGTGCCGATTTCATTCCACGGGTAGATCGACAGGATCACGAACAGCGCACCGACGTAGAACAGCAGGATGCGCCAGAACACCGAGCCGATCGCGTTCGGAATGGTCTTCTGCGGATTCTTCGCTTCACCGGCGGTCAGGCCGATCATTTCGACGCCCAGGTAGGCGAACATCACCATCTGCAGGGACATCAATACACCCTGCACGCCATTGGGCATGAAACCGCCGTGGCTCCACAGGTTGGAAATCCCCAGTGCCACGCCGTCGTTGCCAAAACCGAAAGCAATCACGCCGATGCCACCGACGACCATCGCGATGATGGTGACGATCTTGATCAGGGCGAACCAGAACTCGAACTCACCGAAGGCCTTGACCGCGATCAGGTTGATCGAGCCCATGCTCACCAGGGCCGCCAGCGCCCAGATCCAGCGCGGCACATCGGGGAACCAGACGCCCATGTACACCGCCACCGCGGTGATTTCCGCGACGCAGGTCACCAGCCACAGGAACCAGTAGTTCCAGCCGGTGAGGAAACCCGCCAATGGGCCGAGGTAGTCTTGCGCATAGCGGCTGAAGGAGCCGGCTACCGGGTTATGCACGGCCATCTCACCGAGGGCGCGCATGATCACCAGAATCGCCAGGCCGCCAATGATGTAGGACAGCATGATCGCCGGGCCAGCCATCTCGATGGCCTTGGCCGAACCGAGAAACAGACCGACACCGATACAGGCGCCAAGCGCCATCAAGCGAATATGCCGTTCGCCGAGTTCGCGTTTGAGCGGGCCGCCTTGAGCGGTCTCGCCTTGGGGCAAGTGGTTGCCAACTGGCATGGGGTACAACCTCATCTTGTTATTGGATATGAACCACCGAGTGCTCACCGTACAGGCGGATAACCTGTACGTGCTCAACCAGGCCGACCTTGTGGGCCGGCCAGCCTTGTAGGACAAAACCTACGAGATCAGCGGGGCGTGCAGTATAAAAAGCTCCGCTCAGGGCTTTTCACTATATAAACAACTAGATTCAGCGAGAACTCGCGGTAAAAGCGCCTCTGACGGAGGGGCATTACCTGGGTTTCGAGCATCATCACACCTTGAAAACGCCGCAAAGTATTGCACAGCAATGGTGCATCGTCATGTCCCTGGCTGTGCTGTATTTAGCACTGGATGGCTCTATTTCAATACTTTCAGGTTCAGGCGACACTAATCCCTGTGGCGAGGGGGCTTGCCCCCGTTCGACTGCGCAGCGGTCGTAAAACCTGCATCCGCGTTTTGTCTGAGAGAAATTCATCAATCCGATTGGGACCGCTGCGCGCTCCAACGGGGGCAAGCCCCTCGCAACAGTGAATTTCTAGCCAGTATTGAAATATCCACATACCAGTCCGAACGTCAGCCCAAGTCCTGGGCTGCTAGCGTCAAACACTGACCATCATCTGATCAAGGAAGCAAAGGATTGCCTTCCAGACCAAACTCACACCGCCTACGCCTCGGTCGACACTCGGAACAAGGTCGGGCCTACCTGATCACCATCGTCGTTCACCACCGCCGACCATTGTTTGATGATTGGCGACTGGGACGACTGCTAGTTGCCGAACTGAAACATGCACACGACCAAGGCTGGGTCGACTCAATGGCTTGGGTGGTCATGCCGGATCACCTGCATTGGTTGTTTCAGCTGAGGGTAGGGACTCTGGGGCAGGCAATCGGAAGCACAAAATCACGCAGCGCCTTGGCCGTCAATCGAACAACGAATAACCAAGGGGCTTTGTGGCAAAGCGGTTATCACGACAGAGCCGTGCGCGATGGCGAAGATTTACGGCATATCGCCCGTTACATCGTCGCCAATCCCCTACGCGCAGGACTGGTAAAGAAAATCGGCGACTATCCACTCTGGGATGCTTGTTGGCTGTGACAGCCCCGCGCCTTCCCAAGCCGAGCCTCAAACCCTGTGGCGAGGGGGCTTGCCCCCGCTGGGGCGCGCAGCGGCCCTAAAACCTGCCAACGCATTGTGTCAGGTTCACCGCGTTCACCGACTTTACGACTGCTTCGCAGCCGAACGGGGGCAAGCCCCCTCGCCACAGGCAAGCGCCCTCGCCACAGGCAATCCGCCTCGCCACAGGCAAGCGCCCTCACCACAAGCCTGGTAAAGAACTTCGGCGACTATCAACTCTGGGATGCTTGTTGGCTGTGACAGGCCCCGCACATTCTGGAGCCAAGACTCAAACCCTGTGGCGAGGGGGCTTGCCCCCGCTGGGGCGCGCAGCGGCCCTAAAACCTGCCAACGCATTGTGTCAGGTTCACCGCGTGAGCCGACTTTACGACTGCTTCGCAGCCGAACGGGGGCAAGCCCCCTCGCCACAGGCAAGCGCCCTCACCACAAGTCTGGTAAAGAACTTCGGCGACTATCAACTCTGGGATGCTTGTTGGCTGTGACAGGCCCCGCACATTCTGGAGCCAAGACTCAAACCCTGTGGCGAGGGGGCTTGCCCCCGCTGGGGCGCGCAGCGGCCCTAAAACCTGCCAACGCATTGTGTCAGGTTCACC
>NZ_CABVHQ010000093.1 GCF_902497895.1 Pseudomonas fluorescens | reverse complement strand
GCCGACGGTCCAGCGTTGTTCGGCGCCGAGCCAGCCGACGTCCCGCGGTTGCTGGCGACCGGAGTCGCGAATGACCACTTGCAGCTGGCTTTCCAGATCCTGGAAGTTCAGTTCGCGGTTCAGCCGGTGCAAGGCGTGTTCAGGGTGGGCCACCGCGACGAACTCGACGTCGCTCAATTCCGCGCCCAGGTAGCCGGAAATGTTGTAGCCGCTGATGGCCAGGTCGGCAACGCCTTCGAGCAGCACTTCTTCGACCCCGGACAGCACTTCTTCGCGCAAGCGCACCCGGCAGCCCCGGCTTTGCGGCATGAACGCAGTCAGGGCACGCACCAGTCGGGCATTCGGGTAGGCCGCGTCGACCACCAGCCGCACTTCGGCTTCCCAGCCTTGCTCCATATGGTGCGCCAGGTCTTCGAGCTGGCTGGCCTGTTTGACCAGTTGCCGCGAGCGACGCAGCAACACCTCGCCGGCTTCGGTCAGCACGGCTTTACGGCCGTCGATACGCAACAGCGGCACGCCGAGCTGGTCCTGCATGCGCGCCACGGTATAGCTGACGGAGGATTGAGAGCGGTGCAGCGCTTCCGCTGCCTGGGCGAAGCCACCGTGGTCGACCACGGCCTGCAATGTCCGCCATTGATCAAGGGTAACGCGGGGCGCTTTCAAGATGGGCTCCTCTTGTCCTAAGCTGGCGGTCCTTATTGGAGACTGCCGTATGAGAAAAATCTGTTGTGTGTTGCTGGCGATGTTGCCGCTGACTGCATTTGCCTATCCGATCGATGTGCAAAAAGACCTCAGCGGCATGAAGATCGACTACACCACCTACGCCACCGATTACGACCTGGGCGCCATTACCCTCAACAACTACGGCGACACCGCGGCCGATTGCTCAGTGGTATTTCGCAACGGCCCGGAGTCCCCCAAGACCCGTCGGGTAAGCCTGGCTGCGGGTAAAAGCACCGACCTTTCGGCCAAGTTCAACCGCAAAATCATCAAGCTGTACATCACCCTCACCTGCAAAGCCAAATGACCCAACGTGGAGCAGGCCTGTCGGGGATGCTCCGCTTATAAACGAATTTATAGATGGGTTATAGCAGTTATTTGCGCTTTTTCATCGATATGACACCCTTTAATCTCCACTCCATCGTCTTACAGCATTCACCGATGGAGGCTACATCCCATGTCCCGCGTTCTGATCATCGAAAGCAGCGCTCGCCAGCAAGATTCGGTTTCACGGCAACTGACCCAAACCTTCATCAGCCAGTGGAAAGCCGCGCACCCGGCTGACCAGATCACTGTTCGTGACCTGGCGCTCAACCCGGTCCCGCACCTGGACGCCAACCTGTTGGGTGGCTGGATGAAGCCTGCCGAACAGCGCAACGAAATCGAACACGCCTCTCTCGAGCGCTCCAACCAGTTGACCGATGAGCTGCTGGCCGCCGACGTGCTGGTGATGGCCGCGCCCATGTACAACTTCGCCATCCCGAGCACCCTGAAAGCCTGGCTGGATCATGTGCTGCGTGCCGGGGTGACCTTCAAGTACACCGAGACCGGCCCCCAGGGCCTGCTCACCGGCAAGCGCGCCTATGTGCTGACCGCTCGCGGCGGCATCTACGCCGGCAGCCCGGCCGATCACCAGGAACCCTACCTGCGTCAGGTCATGGCGTTCATCGGCATCCACGACGTCGAGTTCATTCACGCCGAAGGCATGAACCTGGGTGGCGACTTCCATGAAAAAGGCCTGAACCAGGCCAACGCCAAACTGGCCCAGGTCGCTTGAGGCTTTAATCGCCAGATAATCGCCGGATGTTTTAGTGACCTGGCGCACCTCTCCAAGCCGGATCGCGCATCGAACCTCCCTTTGCACTTGTTGCTCCTGAGTGCTCCCGCCCGATTGAACGCATTGCGAGATCGGGCTTTTTTTTGCCTGTTATTTCACAGCCTTCACTGTCTGCGGCAAAACCGCTATCGTCGCCGCCATTCGGAACGAGGCGCATATGGGTTATCTACTTTTTGTCACGCTGATTCAGGCGTTTTCCTTCAGCCTGATCGGTGAATACCTGGCCGGCCATGTCGACAGCTACTTCGCGGTGCTGGTACGGGTGCTGCTGGCCGGTCTGGTATTCATTCCGCTGACTCGCTGGCGCCAGGTCGAGCCGGCCTTTATGCGCGGGATGCTGCTGATCGGCGCCTTGCAGTTCGGCGTGACCTACGTCTGCCTGTACCTGAGCTTTCGCGTACTGACGGTGCCGGAAGTGTTGCTGTTCACCATTCTCACGCCACTGCACGTGACGCTGATCGAAGACGCGCTGAACCGTCGATTCAACCACTGGGCACTGATCGCCGCCCTGGTGGCCGTGGCCGGGGCCGCAGTGATTCGCTACGACCGGATCAACCCGGACTTCCTCATGGGCTTTTTGCTGCTGCAACTGGCCAACTTCACCTTCGCCGCGGGGCAGGTGCTTTATAAACATCTGGTGGCGCGTTACCCGAGCGATCTGCCGCATTACCGGCGCTTCGGTTATTTCTATCTGGGGGCGCTGGCGGTGGTGTTGCCGGCGTTTCTGCTGTTCGGCAAAAGCGACTTCCTGCCCGAAGCGCCGCTGCAATGGGGCGTACTGGTCTTCCTCGGCCTGGTGTCGACGGCATTGGGCCTGTACTGGTGGAACAAGGGCGCGTGCCTGGTCAATGGCGGCACGCTGGCCGTGATGAACAACCTGCATGTACCGGTAGGGCTGCTGATCAATTTGCTGATCTGGAATCAGCATGAGGAGTTGGGGCGGTTGTTTTTTGGCGGCTTGGTGATATTGAGTGCGGTGTGGATAAGTCGGTTGGGTGTGCGCCGCGCCGCAGCCTGCCCTTCGTAGGTTCAAAGCACCTCCTAAGGCAACTGCTGTGCTATAGGCGTTACGTTGACGCCTGGGCTTAAAAAGTCGATATGGTAGCCCGACGAACCATCTCCTATCGCCAAATGGACACCGCTGATGCCCTCGTTCATCTGGGAGTTGACCTGATAATTGATAGTGGATGAGATTGAATCATTTACCCCAATAGCGAATTCAGTCAGATTCAGGCCCCGAGGACCCGCTGCGAGCTCAAGAAGATTTATGTGCTCAAGGTTTTTTGTTTTAAAGGAGGTTATTATGTTGTTCTCGACCGTAAGAAGTGCCTTCTCTTCTGCGATAAGCTGAGTGAGACTCTGAAGTGATGCTTTCAAATCTTCCGATAGCGCTGGATTAGTTCTCCTCAGTACAGTCAATATTCCTGATATCTTCAAAGCGCCATTAAACTTAAATGGGCAGGGTTCTTGTGGTTTCATGTGTGCATAATGAACTTCGAAGAACTCGGCTACAGAATGAACAAAATTGCCGGCGATATCTTCTTCAATGAGTGCGTAGGGTGATGCATGCTTGCTAATAGTGGTTTCAGCTGAGGCGTCATTGCCTGATAGGTTAAAGGTGCTGTGGGAATTAAGCATGTTCAGCACTGCTCGTTGTGTTTTCAGTGCTTGCTCGAAGTCACTTTTTAACAATAGTCTTAAGCTGTAAAGAGCATTTGCCACGGAGGGGTCAAATACTTGTGCTGCACAGAAGATGCTTCTTTTGATTTCAGTATTTTTTGCTAGCTCGAAGGTGTGCTTGGCCGCCTCATGGCTAAAAGAAAAAACGATACTGTTCTTCGGAAGTGTTTTTATATTTTTTAAGCCCAATGTATTGAACCCTAAGATCGAGCATTCATTCAGGAAGTCTGGTGAGTCCGCGACTATCGATGCTTTCTCACCACCAAAAAGTGTCGGAATTACGTTTGAGTTTGGCATGGCTTGGTCCTTGCGAGAGTCAATGGGTGTCAATAAAATACCTTGACACCCATGACGTTACTTAGTCTTCAGTGTGAGCCCATACCAACGGAGCCCAACCAAAATTTTCCGGGCCTGAAGTAATCCGGTTGAGTTTTTCATCAGAACTATTTTGCTTGCTCATATGCTCATCCTTTTTGATTTTTCATTGTTTAGGCTCCCTGAGTCGTTCAAGGAGTGCGTGCATTAGTTCAGGATTTTTTTGAGGTTTCAAATGGTTTGAAAGTGTTTTTTAGATTGATTTAGCGTGGGTTGATGATCTTTAGTGCCTGAAAGCTATTTGTGTGGGATTTATCTGTAGGCTTGTTCTGATTTTTTAGTTTTTCGAGTTTTGTCGGTTGTAGGTAGATGCTTTAAGCAGGTAAGTTGATCTTTTTATTTGTCATGTGTTGCTCGCTTAAACAGGGGCTCCCTTCGTCATTTATAGAGAGCTAGCGATGTATTCTTTGAAAAAATATCTTACGTATGATTCTGTTCAGACGGCACTGGCATTGGTTGATCTTACTGCGCCAAGCTCCCCCGAACATGCCATACGAATATTGCTCAATGAGGTTATCGAAGGACTTGCTAAAAAAGGCTGGCCCGGCGCCGAAGTGCAGACAGGTCCACGTATCGTTTCTGCTGAGGAGAATTATGGTTTGTTGGGTTATGACCCTGCTGAAATCACCCTCGGCAGCGAACACACCCGATGGGTCGACGACCATTCCTTGTTGCGAACACAGACAACCAGTCAAATCCCGGCTGCGCTCCAGCGTGTGGCGCAAAGACGACAGCCGGGAGAAACAATCCTTTTGGCGGCGCCCGGTATTACCTTTCGCCGTGACAGTCGTGATCGATGGCATTGCGCTGAACCCCATCAAATGGATATCTGGGTGTTGGGCGATCCTGATCTTTCGGCGCGTGAACATCTTTTGCGCCTGGTCGGCGATATCCTCCAGTTAGCCGTTCCTGACAAGCCTTGGGTCTATAGCGACAGCCCGCATCACTACACCGAGGGTGGAATCGAGGTAAATCTTCTGAACGATGGCCTGCCGGTTGAGGTACTGGAGTGCGGATGCATTGCTTCTTCGTTATTGAAACGATTGCAGATTGATCCGTTGCGCCATGGTGGATTGGCCCTGGGCATGGGGTTGGATCGTCTGACCATGTTGCGGAAAGGCATTCCGGATATTCGTTTGCTTCGTGACTCCAATGCGCGAGTACAAGCGCAGATGAACGACTTGAAACCGTGGAAGGCTGTATCGCGATTACCTTCAATTACTCGGGATATATCCTTGGCGGTAACACCAGGGCAAAGCGAAGAAGTGTTGACTGAAAAGATGTTGCAGGCGGCAGGAGAATGTTCGGACTGGATCGAGGAAATGCAGATCAAAGGACGCTGGTCCGGGGGGCAGCTGCCTCTTCAGGCAATTGAGCGTCTGGGGCTTCTCCCTGGGCAGGAAAACGTGCTTTTACGGGTGGTGCTGCGTGATTGTTCACGTTCGATTACCACCGCCGAGGCCAATGGGTTGTACGAGAAAATCCAATCGGCGTTACACGAAGGAATCCCCGGGGCGGGTTACAAAATGGATACTCAGAAGCGTTAATTTTCAGCTTGGCTAATCGCGGGCAAGCCCGGCTCTCACAGGTTGGCAGGGTTCTTGTGGGAGCGAGCTTGCTCGCGATGCAGGCGATGCGGTGCATCAGGTACAGCGCGTGATCGTTCATCGCGGGCAAGCCCGGCTTCCACAGGCCTGGCGGTGTTCTTGTTGATCTTTCTGTGGTTCAACGCCTATACCGCTAAAATCAAAAGATCGCAGCCTCCGGCAGCTCCTACAGGGGGGCGCGTTGTCAGATCACGCGTTTTTCGGGCTCGGGAATATGGCTTGCGCCCAGGATTGCCGGCAACATCCCGGCGCGTAGATCGTTGCCGCTCGGCTGCTGATACAGGCTCAAACCAAACTCCGGCAACACCGCCAGCAGGTAATCGAAGATATCGCCCTGGATCCGCTCGTAATCGGCCCAGACGGTGGTGCCAGTGAAGCAGTAGATTTCCAGTGGCACACCCTGGGCGGTGGTCTGCAGTTGGCGGACCATGCAGGTCATGTTCGGTTGGATCTCCGCGTGGCTCTTGAGGTAAGCCAGGGCATAGGCGCGGAAGGTCCCCAGGTTGGTCATGCGCCGACGGTTGGCGGACATCGCCGCGACGTTGCCCTGAGCTTCATTCCAGCTTTTGAGCTCGGCCTGTTTGCGGCCGATGTAGTCGGTCAGCAAGTGGATCTGGGTCAGTTTGTGTTCTTCCTCATCGCGCAGAAAGCGTACGCCACTGGCGTCGATATACAGGCTGCGCTTGATCCGCCGACCGCCGGACTGTTGCATGCCGCGCCAGTTCTTGAACGACTCGGACATCAAGCGCCAGGTGGGGATCGAGACAATAGTCTTGTCGAAATTCTGCACCTTGACCGTGTGCAGGGTGATGTCCACCACATCGCCGTCGGCACCGACTTGCGGCATTTCGATCCAGTCGCCGACCCGCAGCATATCGTTGCTGGTCAGTTGCACGCTGGCGACGAACGACAGCAGGGTGTCCTTGTAGACCAACAGAATCACCGCCGACATGGCGCCAAGGCCTGACAGCAGCAACAGCGGCGAACGGTCGATCAGCGTCGCGACGATGATGATCGCGCCGAATACGTACAGCACCATCTTCGCCAGTTGCACGTAACCCTTGATCGAGCGGGTGCGGGCGTGTTCGGTGCGCGCGTAGATATCCAGCAAGGCACTGAGCAGGGCGCTCAGGGCCAGCACCAGGAACAGGATGCTGAACGCCAGCGCGACGTTGCCGAGAAACACCAGGCTGGTCTTGCTCAACTCCGGCACCAGGTGCAGGCCGAACTGGATCAGCAACGACGGGGTCATCTGCGCCAGGCGGTGAAAGACTTTGTTGTGGCGCAGATCGTTGAGCCAATGCAATGCCGGTTGCCGGCCGAGCAATTTGACCGCGTGCAGAACGAGGTAGCGTGCCACTCGTCCGAGGACCAGCGCGATCACCAGCAACAACCCCAGCGCCAGGCTGGAATGCAGCAGCGGATGCTGATCGAGGGCGCCCCATAGGTCTTGGGCGTTGAGCCAGAGCTGTTTGATATCCATGGGCTAAAACGATTCTTCTGCAGGACGAGACCGGTCGATTAGAGCATTTAAGTCCATCGAAGTTGGGTTCAGGGACAAAATAGTTAACAAAAAAGCATCTGTTTGCTGCCGTTTGTACAAAGAAACTCGGCCTTGGCGCTCGAAACCGTTACCCTATGCAGCTGTTTTTTTGTATTTCTTCGAGGTAGCACCCGTGTTTTCCCAATTCGCCCTGCACGAACGCCTGCTCAAAGCCGTGGCCGAGCTTAAATTTGTCGAGCCTACGCCGGTGCAGGCAGCGGCTATTCCGCTCGCGCTCCAAGGGCGTGACCTGCGGGTGACAGCTCAAACCGGCAGCGGCAAAACCGCAGCCTTTGTTTTGCCTATCCTTAACCGTTTGATCGGCCCGGCGAAAGTCCGCGTCAGCATCAAGACCCTGATCCTGCTGCCGACCCGCGAGCTGGCCCAGCAGACCATCAAGGAAGTCGAGCGCTTTGCCCAGTTCACTTTCATCAAGTCCGGCCTGATCACCGGCGGTGAAGATTTCAAGGTCCAGGCTGCCATGCTGCGCAAGGTCCCGGATATCCTGATCGGTACACCGGGCCGGATGATCGAGCAACTGAACGCCGGCAACCTCGACTTGAAAGAAGTTGAAGTACTGGTCCTCGACGAAGCCGACCGCATGCTCGACATGGGCTTTGCCGAAGACGTCCAGCGTCTGGTGGAAGAATGCACCAACCGTCAGCAGACCATGCTGTTCTCGGCCACCACCGGCGGTTCGGGCCTGCGCGACATGGTCGCCAAGGTGCTGAACAACCCGGAGCACCTGCAACTCAACAACGTCAGCGATCTGAATGCCACCACCCGTCAGCAGATCATCACCGCTGACCACAACCAGCACAAAGAACAGATCGTCAATTGGCTGCTGGCCAACGAGACTTATCAAAAGGCGATCATCTTCACCAACACCCGCGCCATGGCCGACCGTATCTACGGGCGCCTGGTGGCACTGGAATACAAAGCCTTCGTCCTGCACGGCGACAAGGACCAGAAAGACCGCAAACTGGCGATCGACCGTCTGAAGCAGGGCGGCGTGAAGATCCTGGTGGCCACCGACGTTGCCGCTCGCGGCCTGGACGTCGACGGTCTGGACATGGTGATCAACTTCGACATGCCGCGCAGCGGCGACGAATACGTTCACCGTATCGGTCGTACCGGTCGCGCCGGCAACGATGGCTTGGCCATTTCGCTGATCTGCCACGGCGACTGGAACCTGATGTCGAGCGTCGAGCGCTACTTGAAGCAGACCTTCGAGCGCCGCACCATCAAGGAAGTCAAAGGCACCTACGGCGGACCGAAAAAGGTCAAGGCCTCGGGCAAAGCCGTTGGCGTGAAGAAGAAAAAGACCGACGCCAAGGGCGAGAAGAAGAAAACCGGCGCCAAGGCACCGACCAAGCGCAGGATCACCAACCGGCCGAAGACCGACGCCCTGTCGCTGGTCAGCAAGGACGGCATGGCACCGCTCAAGCGCCGCAAGCCAGAAGCACCGGCCGCTGAATAACGCTGCGGTGATTCAATAAAAAGCCCGGACAATGTCCGGGCTTTTTTTCGATCAAAAGATCGCAGGCTGCGCCAGCTCCTACGCCGACCGGGTACACCTGCAATGTTGTGGGTGTTTGCAATCCCGTGTAGGAGCTGCCGCAGGCTGCGATCTTTTGATCTTTTGATCTGATCAGCTGTCCGCCTTGACCTCGGCGGTTTTCAGCTCTTCCAGGCGTTTGTCGATCAACTGGCATTTATCTGGCAGGTCTTTACTCGCAGTCTCCAAATCCATCTTTTGCAGCTCATCGTTGATCTCTTTGGCCTTGGCCGGGTTCTGCTCGGTGATCTTGGCTACCTCCTTGGCCAGTTGCTCACGTTTGACCAAGGCCTCTTCCTGGGTGCAGGCCCAGGCGGGCAGGACGCAGATCAGGCTGGCGGCTAGGGAAATCTTCAGCAGGGTTTTCATGGGACAGGCCTCGTGATACCGGATAAGGGCAGTTATCCGATTGAGGGCTCAAGGGCCTGAAAAGTTCATCCGGGGTATGCCTACTCCCACAGGTTCTGCGCAGAACCTGTGGGGGCTTGACCCAACGCCGTAGCAGCTGCCGAAGGCTGCGTTCGGCTGCGAAGCAGTCGCAAATTCGGCTTGCACGGATTGTCTGAAATACCGCGGCGCCTGATTTTACGCTGCTACGCAGCCGAACGCAGGCTTCGCCAGCTGCTACGGTTTGAGTAATGGTCTTAAGCCCGCGATGGCGATTGAGCGGGGTGACACAGGGCCTATGGCCTCACTCGGAACAACAGCTGGACGCCCCCCTGTCCTGAGGTTGGTCTTCATAAAGATCATGATGGCGGACCCAGTCCATGATTTCGGTTTCGTTGCGTCCTTTGGGTGTCAGGTCCAAATAGTTGTAGGTACCCACCAGCAGGTCCAGGCCGCGGGCGTAAGTGGAGTAGGTGTGGAATATCTCGCCGGCCTCGTTGCGACAGAAAACACTCAGGCCGGGTAGTTCTTCTTCGGCACCGTCGGTTTTTTCATAGTTATAGGTAGCGGTGCCGGCAGCGACGTCGGCGGCCCTGGCGCAAATGCCAAAGTCGTAGTTGAAGTCGCAGCCAGCGGATGAGACCCAGTCGAATTTCCAGCCCATGCGCCGTTTGAAGGCCTGGAATTCGGCGAAGGGTGCGTGGGAAACCGCTACCACGGCGACGTCATGGTGAGCCAGATGCTGGTTGGCCCCGTCGATGTGGTCGGACAGGAACGAGCAACCGGGACAGCCTTCGTCCCAGTCTTCGCCGAACATGAAGTGATAGATGACCAACTGGCTGCGCCCGCCAAACAGGTCAGCCAGCGACAGCTCGCCGTTCGGGCCCTGGAAACGGTAGGACTTGTCGATTTTCACCCAAGGCAAGGCACGGCGTTCGGCGCTGAGTTTGTCCCGTTCCCGGGTGAAGGCTTTTTCGTGGAGCAAGTGTTCTTTGCGTGCCGCGAGCCATTGTTCTCGGGACACGACCTTGTGCTGTTGCAAGCTGTTCATGATCTTTCCTCCTGCGATTGCAGCGCGTTGCCAAGCGACTGCTTACATAGCCTAGTCGTTTGGACCCGGCTCAAATCGACAAGGCGCCCGGCGGTTTTTTCGCTGGATACGCAACAGGCAGGCACCGTGGCTGAACGGCTGCCCGTGCCGCCGGTCACAACCTGTGAAGGGCATCTATCTCTTACGCTTGGAGGTTGAATCAGGATGAGGACTTATAACTGGGAGCTGATCGAACGATTGCTCCACGAAGTACAGAACGGTGCCGGGCACAGCTTTACTCCACGGCCTTACGCTGAGCAGTACGCGGAGGAGAAGGCGGCCCATGGCGGGCCTATTGAAAACCTGGACCACCTGAAGACCACTGCGGCGCAATACGAGAAGATCCTGTTTGAGCGCGGTTTCATAGAATCGCGGCCGGAGGATGAGGGCGGGAATGGTGAAAACTTTGTGCTGACGTTACGCGGTTCGAGTTTGCTGAGCCTGATCGACAGCAGCATTCCGGGCAATGATCATCCGCGCCAGGTGCTGGATGAGCAGCAGGATGCGCTGGACCCGGTGATCTTTGATGAAGTGGCTTCCAGGGCGCAGATTGCCTGATTGGCAGAGGGCGGTGCGGCAAGAGCATTCGCGGGCAAGCCCCAATGCCAGTCAGTTAAGGTGGTACGCGAACCGTAGCAGCTGGCGAAGCCTGCGTTCGGCTGCGCAGCAGTCGTAAATCCTGCTTCCACGGTGTGTCGGGAATACCGCAGCGCTTGATTTTACGACTGCTGCGCAGCCGAACGCAGCCTTCGGCAGCTGCTACGAGGAATGTGCGTAGCCAGAAATTGCTTAACTGACTGGCATTAGGGCTTGCCCGCGATGGACTCAAGGGCGGCGCGTTTATTCAGAAGACACGCGTTATCGTTAACGTCCATCGCGAGCAAGCTCGCTCCTACAGGGGGCGCTATCAATCACCCCTGTTGCGCCGCCTTCAAACACTTCAACGCATTTAAATCACTGCGCACGCCCTCGATTTTCTGCACTAAATGCTGGCGTTGAGCTGGGGTGCTTTGGGCCATCACTTCGACGAACAGGTTGCGGGCAGCCAGTTCGGTCTGGCTGAAAGCCTGGCGATAGGCAGGGGTCCACAAGCTTTCGCGATTGACCAGCAGTTGTTCGATCCGTTTGGGGAATTCGCTGCTCTGACGCTGTTCCACGGCGATACTGAGTTGTTTCTGCCAATGGGCGCGGTTGTCGATCCATTGCCGGTTCTGTGGGCCTAGCGAGGTCGACCAGGCCATCACCCGTTGTTGCTGGCCGGCACTGAGTGGGCCTAGCCAGGCAGTCAGACGTTTAGTCATCCGTTCGCTGCGCTGTGTTATCTGCTGATCCAGGGTGGGTTTAAGGTAAGCCTGCAGACGCTTTTGCCGGTCTTTGGCGAACGCCTCATTCATTTCCCTGACTTGTTGATCATCCAGGCCGCGCAGCAATTCGATGGCTGATGGGGTGATTTCCCGGGCGGTTTGGGCAACCGCCTGCCTGGCGTCCACTACCAGGCTTTGCAGGCCGGCGTCGCTGACCTGATTGTTCTCGACCATCGATTGCAGGCGGTCCAGCCAGTCAAGGTAACCCGGCAGTTGTGTGCTGCAGTGCCATTTGAGGTGTTCCTTGAGCTGCTCGTCGAACCAGCTTTTTTGCTCGCTGTTCATCACCAGGTAGTCGTTGAGCGTCCACGGGATGATCAGGTCGAGGTTGCGGTAGGCCAGGCCTACGCGAGTGCAACCGGACAGCACGAGGCTCAAAACCAGCAGCAAAGTGAAGTGTTTCAACCTGAGCGCCATGGCTGAATCCTTGCGAATGCGTAGTCCTTCATCTGAACCTGGGGTCTGTTGACGTGTGGTGGCGAGCCGCGTTGCTGTGCCAACTTGTGCGAGGCAAGGCGCGGGATGCCGCCAATGGTTGTTCCCTTGGCAAATCCCGCAACGCAGCCTCGCGCAAGTTGGCGCGCAACCCGAAGGGACGGGGCCCGTCGCGGTCGTCACCACACGTCAACAGACCCCAGAATGGACCCGGCAGTTCATCGATTCAATAGAACGAGTGTTCGGCCTTGAACGTCAGCAGGCTGTCGCATTCAGTGTTATGCCCGGAGTAGGCCGCACAGTCGCCGCCGCTGAGGTTGGAATCGCTGTAGATCAGGTTCAGGTCGATGCCCATCCACGGTCGAGAAAATTTCACCGCCCAGTCATTGAAGCTGCTTACATAACCGCCGTCGGCGATGGACACCGCTGAGCCGAGTTGGTGGGTGGTGTATTTGACGCTGATCCCGATCCCGAAGGGTTGGGTCCCACCGAGGTCGGCGAACAGGGTACTGTTGCTTTTTTCCGGGTCGCTGCTGAAGGCTGCGCCGAAGCGGCTGCCCAGCAAGGTCAGGCCGCCATACAATTCCTGGCTGTCAAGAAGGCTCGATTTCGGGTAGCTGTAGTGAATCATCCCCAACTCGTAGCCGAGGGTGGAGTCGAAGGACTCTTTGAAGCCCATGTAGGAATCGACTTCGAGTTCGCTCGACGGGCTCATGCCCATGCTCGGTGCCCATTGGCCGACGTACCAGCCGCTGTCGTGGCTCAAGTCCAGACCGCCATGGAACGAGCCGGAGCTTGAAGGTTTGACCAGCCCCTCGGCCATGCTACGGCTGGGCGTAGTACCGAGTTTGAGATCGAAGTCGCCCAGTTCGCGCTGGAAGATTTGCGCGTCGGCAACAGAACAAGCCAGCAGGGTGCCGGCCAGCAAAATGGAGGGTTTGAACATGCTTCACTCCGTTGAAAGCGAGGAGCAGGAGCCGCAGAACCTACTGAAACGCCCGATCTAGACGTGTGCAAGCATACCGGCGAATCCTCGGGGGAGAGGGCCGTTCGTCTGTTTATGCGAGATTGGGTAGCTGGCGGGGGTGTTGCGGGAGGGTTCCAGTCCAAGCGCTTCGAAGCTCAAAGCGCTTAGGGACCAGGTGACGCGAGGGATGTCAAGGGGATGCTATTTTTTGCCCAGGGTGATCTGCTTGGACGGGCCGAATGTCTGGCCGCTGACGCCTTTGGCAATTTGCTGGATCTCGCCGCCCGACTTGAGGAACGCAGCAATCTGGTTGTTGATCGATTCGCTGGTTTCAACGGCTGGAGCTGGCTTTGCTTTGCTGTTGGATGCTTTTACACGCATGGCGGCCATTAACCTGTAGAAAATTAACTTGGCCACGCATCGTACAGGAAATACTTGACAATTGCTTGGTAAATATCCCCCTGAAATAACCTGGCCCACAGCTGGGTCAATCATCAGTCGATCTTTGAAATAAGCGGCTAAGCTGCTGTTTTAAATAAAAACCCAGGTAGTAATTAACGGTTCCGGGTAAAGCCAGGACAGGCAAAAAACCTCTTGGCTGGTCTGACGAGCGGGCCAGAATGAGTTCCAAAAGCCCCGAAAAAACTAGCGCTTCGCAGGTTTTTCATCGGTCACCCGGCTGGCCGCAGAACTGTACCGGCAAACTCGGGTAGAATGCCGCCCACGCAATGAGGGTATTGGAAATGGCTTTAGTCGGGCGCTACAACAGCTTGCAAGTGGTGAAACATACTAACTTTGGTTTGTATCTGGACGGTGGGGCGGACGGTGAAATCCTCTTGCCCAATCGTTATATTCCCAAAGATATTCCCAGTGAAGATGAAGACTGGCTCAACGTTTTCATTTATCTGGACAGCGATGACAAACTCATCGCAACTACTGAAAAGCCGAAAGTTCAGGTCGGCGATTTTGCCAGTCTGAAAGTCGTTGAAGTGAACAGCATCGGGGTTTTCCTTGATTGGGGTCTGCCCAAAGACCTGCTGCTGCCATACTCCGAAGAAAAGCGCCAGATGACCGCCGGCGAGTACTGCGTGGTGCATGTCTACCTCGACAAGCACACCCGCCGCATCACCGCCACCGCGCGCCTGGACCGCTACCTGGACAAGACCCCGGCTAACTACCAGGTCGGTCAGGAAGTCGATTTGCTGGTGGCCGAAGCGACCGACATGGGCTTCAAGGCGATCATCAACAACAAGCACTGGGGCCTGATCCACAAGAACGAAGTGTTCAAGTTCATGCGCGCCGGCAAGGAAGAAAAAGGCTTCATCAAAGAGATTCGTGCCGACGGCAAAATCAGCCTGAGCCTGCAGCCGGTAGGCGAAGAAGCCTCCAGCAGCCTGAACTCGAAGATCCTCAGCAAGTTGCGCGAAAACAACGGCACCTTGCCGGTCAGCGACAAGAGCGACCCGGCAGTGATCAGCGGTTTGTTCGGCGTCAGCAAGGGCAACTTCAAGAAGGCCATTGGCGCGCTCTACAAGAACGGGCAGATCGTGATTCACGCCGACCGTATCGAATTGAGCTGAGTCCCGAAAAGATCGCAGCCTGCGGCAGCTCCTACGCCGACCCTGTACACCCGTGATTGAGCAGGTGTACGCAAATCCCGCGTAGGAGCTGCCGCAGGCTGCGATCTTTTGATCCTGATCTGAGTAACTAGCATGTTTTTGTCTGTCTTAGAGGTCCTGCGGTGAGTGTTTCACGGCGCAGCGCCGATGGTTTTGCCCTGCAAGTGATGCTCGGTCTGTGCCTGATCTGGGGCGTGCAGCAGGTGATGATCAAATGGGCGGCGGCGGACATCGCGCCGGTCATGCAGGCCGCCAGTCGCTCCGGTATCGCCGCTCTACTGGTCGCATTGCTGATCTGCTGGAAGGGTGGTTGGGAGCAGGTTGGCAGTACCTGGCGCGGCGGTCTGCTCGCCGGCAGCCTGTTTAGCCTCGAGTTCCTGTGCATCGCCGAAGGCCTGCAACTGAGCACGGCGGCGCACATGTCAGTGTTCCTCTACACCGCGCCGATCTTCACCGCACTGGGCGTGCACTGGCTGTTGCCGAGTGAGCGGCTGCGGCCCTTGCAATGGTTGGGAATTTTCCTCGCATTTATCGGCATCGGCGTTGCGTTTGCCGGCGGCTTGTCGCTGGACAACCTCGATCGGCGGATGCTGCTGGGTGATGCCCTGGGCGTATTGGCCGGGGCGGCTTGGGGCGCGACCACGGTGGTGGTGCGCGCTTCACGCCTGTCCGAGGCACCGGCGACCCTGACTTTGTTCTACCAACTGATCGTCGGCTTCGTCGGTCTGCTGCTGATTGCCGCTGTGAGCGGGCAGATCAGCCATGTCAGCCTGACCACCGTGGCGGTGGCCAGTGTGCTGTTCCAGGGCCTGGTGGTTTCGTTCTTCAGCTACCTGACCTGGTTCTGGTTGTTACGCCGTTATCTGGCAGCGAATCTGGCGGTGTTCTCCTTTATGACGCCATTGTTCGGCGTCACCTTCGGTGTGCTGCTGCTGGATGAACCCTTGAGTTTCAACTTCATCGTCGGTGCCGTGCTGGTCTTGCTCGGCATCACCTTTGTCAGCGCAGAACAGTGGGTGCGCCGTCGTTTGCGCAAAGCCCTCGGGCAATAACCGGGCGCAGTAACAGCGCGCCCGCCAGCAGCAGACCACTCCCTGCGACGATCAACGCCGGCTGCAACCCGCCACTGAAATGACTGCTCAGCGCCGCCAGCAACGGCCCGCTGAGTTGGCCCACGGCGAAGCAGGCGGTCAGCAGCCCGGCGTTACGTTGGGTGGCGTGGGGCGCCAGTTCTCGCGAGCGTTGCATCACCAGTTGCATGCAGGCCAGAAACGGCGTGCCGCAGAGGATCACTCCCAGCGCCAGTCCCGGGCCGCTGCCCAACAGGCAAGCGAAGACTCCGGCGGCTTGCAGCCATAAGGTCGCGATCAACCAATACCGAGTGGTATTCGGGTTGGGCCGACGCAGACTGACCAGCAGCACGCCGCTGGCCGCGGCCAGGCCGAAGCATGGCCAGAACAGGTCGGCCTGCCATTGCCCCTGAAAGTGCGCATTGGCCATCTGCGAGAGGAAAGTCGCGGGAATGATGTAACCCAGACCGTACAAGGCGTAGATCAGCCCCAGGCGAGGGATTGCGGCATTGCCCGAGGTCAGCGCCATGGGCGCCGCGGTCACGCTCCCTTCGGGTTGCGGCAGGATCGGCAGAATCACCAGCAGCATCAACAGGCCCACAGCGGCATACACCAGCCACAGGGTGGCCGAGCTTTGCCCAAGCAGATTCGAGCCCAGCGCCAGTAAGCCGGTCAGGAAAATCCCCAGCCCCGGCCCGGCAAACACCAGCGCCCCGAGCCGTGGACGCCCGGCAGCCAACGCCAGTGGCTGACTCAGGGCGGTGATCATCACCAGGACCCAGGCGCTGGCGACGCCAGTACCGAAACGCAGCAGCAGATGCGCCCAGAAACCCGTGGCCCAGAACGAAGCCAGCGTGAGCAACACGCACAACCACAAACCGCCGAGCAAACGGCCACGCACCTGCCCGGGACGGCGGGCGAACATCGCGTCCAGCGCGCCGATGAAGTAACCCAGGTAGTTGGCGGCGGCGACCAGCCCGGCGGTGGTCAGATCGATCTGGCCCTCGCTGAGCAGGTGCGGCAGTTGCGGGGTGAGGGCGAAGCGGCCAATCCCCATGGCCATCATCAGGGCAATGAAACTGGCGAGCAGGCGAATCAGCGGTGACATGGTCTGGATTCCGACAAGGAGCAATGACCGTCAGGCTAAGACTGATTGACTTTCTTTAAAAATGAATAATAGTGAGCAACTTGTTCACGTTTGGAGAAAGGTGTGGAATTCAGCCAATTGCGCATCTTCCAGGCCGTCGCCGAGGAAGGTTCCATCACCCGGGCCGCCGAGCGGCTGCATCGAGTGCCGTCCAACCTGTCGACCCGGCTCAAGCAGTTGGAAGAGCAACTGGGTGTCGAACTTTTTGTCCGTGAGCGGCAGCGCCTGCAGTTGTCACCCGCCGGCAAGGTGCTGCTGGACTACACCGTGCGGCTATTTGCCTTGCACGATGAAGCCCACTCGGCGGTGCAGGGAGGTCAGCCGGCCGGGGATTTCGTGTTGGGCACCATGTACAGCACCGCAGCGATTCATCTTCCGGGGTTGCTGGCGCGATATCACCGCACCTACCCGGCGGTGAACCTGCAGGTGCAGTCCGCCCCCAGCGGTGAGCTGCTGGAAGGCCTGCTCACCGGTCGGCTCGACGCGGCGCTGGTGGATGGGCCGCTGGAACTCGCCGGACTCGACGGGGTGCCACTGTGCGATGAGAAGCTGGTGTTGATCAGCGAGGCCGATCATCCGCCGGTACGCAGCGCCCTGGATGTGCAAGGGCGCTCGGTGTTTACCTTTCGTCGGGGCTGCTCGTACCGCATGCGTCTGGAAGCCTGGTTTGCCAATGATCACGCGGCCATGGGCCGGGCGATGGAAATCGAGTCGTACCCGGGGATGTTGGCCTGTGTGATTGCCGGGTCCGGGGTGGCGTTGATGTCGGAGTCGATGCTCGCCAGCCTGCCAGGCCGCGAAAGCGTGGCAGTGCACCCGCTGGCCGAGCCATTCGCCAGCGCCACCACCTGGTTGATGTGGCGCAAGGGCATGGTCGGCGCGAACCTCAATGCCTGGATCGAACTGCAACAGGCAGCAAGCCCTGTACAACCGGCGTTAGCCCGGGCCAGCGCATGATCCGACACATTCGAAATAATTCTGTAACAGATCATTGTCATACCGGGCGAGCATTGCGTAGAAGTTCGGACTATTATCAGTGAAGCGGCTATAGAATCCCGGTCGCTCGGCACTACCCTGAAGGGGGCACCATGAAAGAGAAAATTCAAAACTGGCTCCACGACCTCGGTGTTGCTCTCGGCCTGATTGAACCGCCTCTGCAACCCGTGCCAATCCGCACAGACGACGAACAGCGTCGACGTCAGCAGCGCAGGTAATTGATCGCTGGCTGAGCCTTTCTGCGCATTGCGCAGGAACCCCTGCAATCTGAAAAAAAGGCCCGGCTTCCCGCTGACTGATCAACGGGAGCCAGGCCCAAACTCTCATTTGGTTCGACATAAACCAGAGACTTTCGGCGCCTGCGAGATCATCCAGGCGGAGCGCGCGCGTACTCCGTAGAGGCCGGTAGGCCGCCTTGCTTTTGCTTTGGCTTTGGCTTTGGCTTTGGCTTTGGCTTTGGCTTTGGCTTTGGCTTTGGCTTTGGCTTTGGCTTTGGCTTTTGCTGTTGTTTTTGCTTTTGATCTACCCGCTCCTTCGGGAGGCCGAGTGGAGGCGTTCATCAGGGGTAGGCGCGCAGCGCCGTTCGACGAAGTCGAACACATCGAGAGGAGGTCGAAGCGAAGCCGACCGGAGGCGATGCCCCCTGATGAATGCCGGAGCGAGGGAACACCGAGCCTAGGCGAGGTGCCGTACGCTGGGGCGAAGCCTTTTGCTTACTTTTCGGCGTCTGGAAAAGTGAGTCGCTGTAAGAGCGAAACCCTAAGTGGCCGTTACCGCAGGAATGGATATACACCCAAAAATCACAGCCAGGATCAAAAGATCGCAGCCTGCGGCAGCTCCTACACGGCGTCTGGAAAAGTGAGTCGCTGTAAGAGCCAGCCCTTTCAAGGTCTTTTCCCTTTATGGGCCTTAAGCACCCGATCCGTAGACACATGAGCATGCGCAGCCTTTCCCTCCAGCCACTCCTTGGATCTGGCGATTTTGGGACCGCGTATGCTTTTTGCGACCTGCTTGGGTTTGATATTCCTGGCCAGCGCCAACAGACGCTCTGCCAGAGTCTCTGAGGTCGTTTGGAGTGATAGGTAATCCGAGGGCAACGCGATCTGCATGCCCTCATAGCCACTGCGCACTTGCACCGCCAGATGGAAGGTCGAAGCTTCCCAGCCTTCAGCCTGCGTTTCGCGATGAGCCTGCTCCACACTACGTTTGAGAACGGCCAAAACGTTGTAGGCCAAGATCGCCGAGGCAAAGCCCAGCAAGGCCGCCCGGGGTGAACCAAGGCTTTCGATTTCACTGTCCAGCACCGA
>NZ_CABVHQ010000092.1 GCF_902497895.1 Pseudomonas fluorescens | reverse complement strand
GGCGAGGGGGCTTGTCGGAACGCCGCACCGCCCCGCTCGGCTGCGCAGCAGTCGTAAAACCGGCGGATGCGTTCTACCTGGAAAACCGCGATTGCCGGTTTTAGGGCCGCTTCGCGACCCAGCGGGGGCAAGCCCCCTCGCCACAGGTAGGGTGTTCGGCCAACGAGATGTGTAGATACCTATGCCCAGAGGGGCGAGGGAACTGATCTCGAGTGTCCTACGAGCTGCTGCGACCTGTGGAACCGCATCGATTATGGATTCAATGTATTACTTTCAGGTCGCAGCACATCTTCAGAAACCTACAATCTGCTCCCTCGCCCCCCTAGGGAGAGGGTTGGGGTGAGGGGTGGATTTCGGATCAGAACACCGCGTCCGAATCTAATAAGTGTGGCATTAAGGCCAACCCCCTCCAGAAACCAAAACGGCGCCCAAGAGCGCCGTTGTCGTACTCAGCCATCGCCTTACCGCAGCAACCCTGCCTTCACCAAATACTGATTGCGTACCGGTGTCGCATATTGCTTGACCATAAACGGCCGGTGCTCGACCGGACAGGCGTCCAAACGGCTTTGCCATTCTTCCAGGGCCTGGGCCAGTTCCTCGGCCGGGAACAGGTCGGTGGCGGGCGGCACCTGCAATTGCGGGTCGGCGTCGCTCCACTGTGCGTACGCCAGGTAGTGCACCGGGAACAGCCGGTAGCCACCGAGAATCTGCCGGTCCATTTCGATCGCCAGTTGCTTGGTGTCGTCGAACAGTTCGGTGATCGGTGCAGCGAAATTCACGTGCACGCGGCCTTTATAGCCAGTGATTCCCTTGGCGATGCTGGCATCGTCCTCGCCCGGTACCTTGCTGTAAGTGCCGGTGGTGGCGCGGATGTACAGTTCGCGAGCCTTGGCCTGATCGCAGGGGTCGTATTCGTAGCTGATCGACACGGGGGTCAGGTTCAGCGAGCGGATGACCTCGCCGAACGGCTCGTTCTTGCGACTCATGTGGAACATCTTGAGGATCGCCGACTCGGTTCGATCATCGCCGTCCTTGGCGCGGCCTTCGGCCTGGGCGATCCAGATCGATTGGCAGTCGTTGCGGATCGAGTGGCTGATGTAGGCCGACAGCAGTTGATAGGCGGCCATTTTCTCGCGGCGGCCGCTGATGGAGCGGTGCACGATAAAGCTCTTGTTCAGGCGCATCAGGTCGCTGACAAACGGCTTTTGCAACAGGTTGTCGCCAATGGCGATGCGCGGGGTCGGCAGGCCGGCGTGGTAGATGGCATAGTTGACGAAGGCCGGGTCCATCACGATATCCCGGTGGTTGGCCAGGAACAGGTAGGCGCTGCCGGACTTGAACTGCTCGACGCCGGTGTAGGTCACGCCGTCGGTGGCGCGCTCGATCGTGTGGTCGACGTAAAACTCGACCTTGTCCTGCAGGGTGGCCACCGAAGTAATACCGGCGAACTCACGGCGCAGCCGATGAGCTATAAGTGGTTTGAGCATCCAGCCGAGGGCGCCGGCAAAGCGCGGGAAGCGGAAGTGGGTGAGGATATCTAGAAACGCCTTGTCGCCGAGCAGCCGTGCCAGCACTGCCGGGACTTCGCTGTCGTCGTAAGGTCGGATGGCATCGAATTCGCCCATCATGCTCTCTTGTTGGAAACGGCTAGGGTAAGTAAGGGTCTGGATCAAAAAGTAGCCGGGCGCGGTCTGAAAAGTAAGCTCAAACAAAAATAGCCCTGCGAATAGACCGGCGATTATACGCACAAGTCACTCGGGAGACCGCGATGCTGGAAACCGAACGCTACGAATGCCCTTATTGCGGCGAGGAGGCAGAAGCCGTACTGGACCTGTCCGGTGGTGATCAGACCTACATCGAAGATTGTCCGGTGTGTTGTCGCCCCATCACCTTTGTGCTGCAGACAGACGGCCATGAATGGTTGCTCGAAGTTCGCAGCGAAAACGAGTGAAGGGGGTAGGCCTGTATGCAGCGAATCTACGAACCGGAAAACCTGATGGAAGGCGAGCTGCTGCAGGGCATGCTCGCCAGCGAAGGCGTGGAGGCGCATCTGGTGGGTGGCGATCTGCTGGGCGGTGCCGGTGAGCTGCCAGTGTTCGGCCTGCTGGGCCTGGCGGTGGATAACGATCAGGCGCAATACGCACGGGAGCTGATCGCCGCGTACAATGCCGCGCTGCCGCTGCCGGGGGATGAACCGGAAAGCTTTTCTGGCGTTCTGGTCTGTTAGGCTGGCGTTTGTTTTGTTCTAGAGTCGTGTTGCCCCATGTGTGGACGTTATGCCCTGTTTCGTTGGAACCCCGCTTTCGCAGCCCTGCCAGGATTCCCCGCGGATCAGCAGGCGCAGTGGAATATTTCGCCCAACGATTCGGTGCTGATCCTGCGCGCGACCGAGGGTCAGCGTAACCTGGCTCGAGCCCGTTGGGGCCTGACGCCGCCATGGTTGACCGATATGTCGCGGACCCCGGCTCACGCCCGGGCGGAAACCCTGGCCGAGCAGCCAATGTTTCGCGAAGCCTTTCGTTTACGCCGTTGCCTGTTGCCGGCCAATGGTTTCTACGAATGGCGCGGCACCACCCGCAAACGCCCGTACTGGCTGACCCCGGGAGAGGGCTCGGCACTGTTCTTCGCGGCGATCTGGGAGGCTTACCCGGTGCAGGAGCAGGTCTGGCTGAGTACCGCGGTGGTTACCCAGGCGGCTTCAAGCCAGCGCCGGCCACTGATTCTCGATGCCGCGGGCCAGGAAGCCTGGCTGAATCCGGAAACTCCCTTGCACAGCTTGCAGGCGCTGCTCGCCAGCGAGCCGGCGCCGTTGCGCGAGCGCGTGCTGGCAAACCTGGTGAATGATCCGAAGCTCAATGCGCCGGAGTGTTTGACTCCGGGTTGATTCGACTGGAGTCCGTGGAGCATTCGAAAAGATCGCAGCCTGCGGCAGCTCCTACGGGATGTGTGTTCTACCAATGACATTGGAGAAACGCGGTCCGTGTAGGAGCTGCCGCAGGCTGCGATCTTTTTGGGGCGCCCCCTGACTGGCATTGCAGATGGATCTGGGTGAGGTTTTCCTCGGGTGAATCCGAAAATCAGCTGTTACACGTCCGTTGCATCTGGCGCCGATACCCAGCACCGCCTAGGATACGCGCCATGTCTTCAGGGAGCGTATTCATGAGTAAGCCATTGGTTTTGTGTGCACTGAGCGCAAGTCTGTTGCTCAGCGGTTGCCAGTCCGTCAACACCACCAGCGGCGGCGCGGTGGGTGTGGAGCGCAAGCAGTACATGTTCAGCATGCTGTCGACCGCTGAGGTCAACCAGATGTATGCGCAGTCCTACCAGAAGACGGTGGGTGAGGCGAGCAGTAAAGGTTTGCTGGACAAGACCAGTAACGATGCCAAACGGGTCCAGGCAATTGCCAACCGACTGATCGCCCAGGCGCCGAATTTCCGTGCGGATGCGGCCCAGTGGCAATGGGAGGTCAACCTAATCAAGAGCGACGAGCTCAACGCCAGCTGCGGTCCTGGCGGCAAGATCTTTTTCTACAGCGGGTTGATCGACAGCCTGAAACTCACCGACGATGAAATCGCCGCGATCATGGGTCATGAAATTGCCCACGCGTTGCGCGAGCATGGCCGTGAAGCGATGTCCAAGGCCTATGGCATCGAGATGGCGAAGCAAGGCGCCGGCGCCTTGTTCGGCTTGGGGCAGACCAGCCTCGCTCTGGCGGACACCGTGGCCAATTACGGCATGACCTTGCCCAACAGCCGCGGCAATGAAAACGAAGCGGACCTGATCGGCCTGGAACTGGCCGCCCGCGCCGGCTACGACCCGAATGCGGCGATCACTCTGTGGACCAAGATGAGCAAGGCCTCGGAAGGTTCGCCACCCGAGTTCTTGAGCACCCACCCGTCATCCAGCAGCCGGATGGCTGCGTTGCAAGCGGCGATTCCCAAGGTGATGCCGCTGTACCAGAAGGCCAGGAAGTCCTGACCGCCTGATGAACCACAAGAGCTGACAGTACAGCTCTTGTGGCGAGGGGGCTTGCCCCCGCTGGGGCGCGTAGCGGCCCTAAAACCTGCAAGCTCGACCGCGTGCACCGACTTTACGACTGCTTCGCAGCCGAGCGGGGGCAAGCCCCCTCGCCACAATACCTACACCCACCCACTCATCTGCATCGCCTTGTACACCGCGACAATGGCGAGGATGAGGAATGCTGCGGCCGCCAAACGGCGGATCAGGGTCAGGGGCAATTTCTCTGCCGCGAAGTTACCCGCCAGTACCACCGGCACGTTGGCGATCAGCATGCCGAGGGTGGTGCCGATAATCACCAGCCACAGTTCCGGGTATTGCGCGGCGAGCATCACGGTGGCGACCTGGGTCTTGTCACCCATCTCGGCGAGGAAGAAGGCGATCAGCGTGGTCAGGAATGGCCCGAATTTGCGTGCGGTGCTGGCTTCGTCGTCATCCATCTTGTCCGGCACCAGGGTCCACAGCGCCGTAGCGGCGAAGCTCGCGGCGAGGATCCAGTGCAGGGTGGCGTCCGAGAAGAAGCTGCCGAACCAGGCACCGACCACACCCGCCGCCGCATGGTTGGCCAGGGTTGCAGCAACGATACCGGCGATGATCGGCCAGGGTTTGCGAAAGCGTGCAGCGAGAATCAGGGCAAGCAGTTGCGTCTTGTCGCCGATTTCGGCCAAGGCAACGATCGCGGTAGGAACGAGTAGAGAATCCAGCATCAGGTATTTCCTAAGGGGCGGGTCGACACGGCTATGACACGTACAGCCTTCCCGCCCCGGGTAAGGTGTTCGTGTCATAGGTCTTGTCAAACCCTGCGGTCCGTCTGTGCGGACTCTGGGTCGCATACGCCATGGTCTGAGGACCAAGTATGTTGACGTATGCCGGACGAGCATGGCGCTCGTGGGAGACTACTCCCCTAGGACGGAGCGGATTCTGCCTAGGCAAATCCTATTGAGCAAGCCCTGTTTTGCTAAAGGGAGTTACCCACGCTTGGCCCGGTAGATTCTGAAGCCTTGCCCTTCAGCCTTGATTGCACACACACCAAGGTGCTCTTCGATCAAGGGTTGATACTTCAGGAAGCTGTTGGCGACCAGGCGCAGTTCGCCGCCGTTTTTCAGATGTTTGGCCGCTTTTCGCAGCAAGTTCTCCGTCGCGTGGTAATCGGTATGCACCCCGACATGGAACGGCGGGTTGCTCAGAATCGCACTCAAGCCCATGGGTGCGGCGTCGATTCCATCGCCGGTCAGAACCTCGGCGTCCAGGCCGTTGGCGGCCAGGGTCAGGCGACTGCTGGCCGCGGCAAACGCATCCACATCGAGCAGGGTCACGGTGTTATGGGGATAACGCCGTTTGACCGCCGCGCCCAACACCCCGGCGCCACAGCCGAAGTCCAGCAGGTGACCGCTGGGCAGCTTGTCCAGGTGTTCGAGCAGCAGCGCACTGCCGCGATCCAGGCGCCCGTGACTGAACACGCCGGGCAGGCTGATGACTTTCAGCGGGCCCTCGGCCAGCGGCAGTTCGTACTCTTGCGCCAGGCTTTCCAGGCTCACCGCCTCCGGAGCATTGGCCACAGTGACTTGCCAGAGCTGGCAATGCCGCGCGCTGTCGAGTTTGCGCGGTTTGCCAAAGGGATTCAGTTGCTTGGCCGCGCCTTCGATACCGCTGCGCTTTTCACCCACCAGGTACAACTCGCGGCCAGCCAGGCGCGAGGCCAGGGCGTTGAGTACATAGTCGGTCAGGTCCTTGGATTTGGGCAGGAACAGCACCGCGGTGTCGAAGCCTTGAGCCGGCGCATTCACCCCAAAATGGCTGCGCTCGGCAAAGCGTGCATCCAGCGCGGCCTGATCGCCGGCGTGCCAGCACCAGCCGTGGGAGTTCGGCAATTTGCCCAGCAAGTCATCGGCGGGCAAACCGGCCAGCAGCAGCGAGCCCTGGAATAACTCAGCCTGTCGAAGCAGTACTTCACTGCGCGGATCCATGGTCTGCTCCCTGAAAAATGGCGCGCAGTTTATCAACTGACAACCCGCAGCGCTGCACCGTTGAAGAAGCCTTGGGCGTTTTCCGTCAATTGGCCGACGATCCGTTGCCGCGCTTCGCGACTGCCCCAGGCGTTGTGCGGAGTGACGATTAACCGCGGGATGTCGTTGGCGAGCAGGGCGTTGCCGGCAGTCGGCGGCTCGACACTCAGTACGTCGGTGGCCGCGCCGCCGAGGTGACCGCTGCGCAGGGCATCGGCCAGTGCTTGT
Organism: Pseudomonas fluorescens; assembly: GCF_902497895.1. Classification (GTDB taxonomy): domain Bacteria; phylum Pseudomonadota; class Gammaproteobacteria; order Pseudomonadales; family Pseudomonadaceae; genus Aquipseudomonas; species Aquipseudomonas fluorescens_BP. The sequence goes on along the minus strand of NZ_CABVHQ010000092.1, from coordinate 12,939 downwards.
TCGTCGATCAAGCCACCGCGCGCGGTGTTGACCACAAAGGCGCCGGGCTTCATCAGCGCCAGTTCGCGGGTACTGATGAAGTGACGGGTGTGTTCGTTGAGCGGGCAGTGCAGGGTCAGCGCGTCGATTTGCGGCAGCAGTTCATCCAGCGGCAAACGATCGGCACGGGCAGGGCGCCCGGGCAACTGGCCGAGCAATACGCGCATGCCGAAGGCTTCGGCCAGTCGCGCGACGGCGCTGCCCAGTTCGCCATGCCCGAGCAGGCCGAGGGTCTTGCCCTGCAGTTCGACAATCGGGAAATCCAGCAGGCAAAACTGTCTGGCCTGCTGCCAGCGACCTTCGCCGACTGCTTTCTGGTAATCGCTCAACCGTGTGGCCAGGGCGAGCAACAGCATGAGGGTGTGTTGGGCCACCGACGGTGTGCCGTAGCCCTGGCAATTGCTCACTGTGATGCCGTGGGCGCGGGCGGCATCAAGGTCGACGTTATTGGTGCCGGTGGCGGCGATCAGGATCAGCTTCAGTTCGGGGCAGGCCGCCAGGGTCTGGGCATTGAGCATGATCTTGTTACTGATGACGACGCTGGCGCCTTGCAGGCGTTCGACGACCTGCTCCGGGGTGGTCTGTGCGCACAGCTGCAAGTCGCTGAAGCTGTTTCGCAGCGCACTCAGGTCGAGATCACCCAGATCCAGGGAAGTGTGGTCAAGGAACACGGCGCGGCGATTGTTACTCATCAACTGTACCTTTTGTGGGATTGACTGAAGGCGTAATGTGGCGAGCCTAACAGATGAAACAATTCGTTACTCCCTGCCCAAAAGGAGCCCCCATGTATTGGACAGAGTTCTTGACCGTCGCCCTGATTCACCTGCTCGCTGTTGCCAGCCCGGGCCCGGACTTCGCTGTAGTGGTCCGCGAAAGCGTGACCCATGGTCGCCGCGCGGGCACCTGGACGGCCCTGGGTGTCGGCACGGCGATCTTCCTGCACGTGGGTTACTCGTTGCTGGGGATTGGCTTGATCGTGTCGCAGTCGATTGTCTTGTTCAACGCCCTGAAATGGCTGGCGGCTGCCTATCTGCTGTACATCGGCTTCAAGGCGTTGCGGGCGAAACCAGCCAAACCTGCGACTGACGACCTGCACCAGGAAGCCGGTGAGCGCACAGCCCGTGGCGCCTTTACGTCGGGTTTCGTGACCAATGGCCTGAACCCCAAGGCGACGTTGTTTTTCCTGTCGTTGTTCACCGTGGTGATCAATCCGCATACGCCACTGGCAATCCAGGCGGGCTACGGGGTTTACCTGGCTGTGGCGACCGGTTTCTGGTTCTGCCTGGTGGCCATGCTGTTCAGCCAGCAACGGGTACGTGCCGGTTTCGCCCGCATGGGCCACTGGTTCGACCGGACCATGGGCGCGGTGCTGATTGCCATAGGCGTGAAGCTGGCGTTCACCGAGATGCATTGATTGCATGTCCGCAAGCAGGTGCTGGCGCAAAGCTGGCCACACAGGCCACTAGCACTTGCCCGGTTCTGCAAATCATTCCTTTGGCTGATTTAGCTGGCAGCAAGGGGCTCTAGAGTACCTATCTCTACAGCCATGACCGTGCAGTCAGAAAAGGGAATCCTATGTTGCAGACTCGCGTTATTCCGCCAGCCGAAGGCGCTTATCAATATCCACTGTTGATCAAGCGGCTGCTGATGTCCGGCAGCCGTTATGAGAAAACCCGCGAGATCGTCTACCGTGACCAACTGCGCTACAGCTACCCGACCCTCATCGAGCGTGTCGCGCGGCTGGCCAACGTACTGACGGCAGCCGGGGTCAAGCCCGGTGACACCGTGGCGGTGATGGACTGGGACAGCCATCGCTACCTGGAGTGCATGTTCGCCATTCCAATGATCGGCGCGGTCATCCACACCATCAACGTGCGCCTGTCACCCGAGCAGATTCTCTACACCATGAACCACGCCGAGGACCGCTTCGTGCTGGTCAACAGTGAGTTCACGGGCCTTTACCAGGCAATTGCCGGGCAGTTGACCACGGTCGAGAAGACTCTGCTGCTGACCGACGGGGCGGAAAAAACCGCCGACCTGCCGAATCTGATTGGCGAGTATGAACAATTGCTGGCGGCGGCCAGCCCGCAATACAACTTCGAAGACTTCGACGAGAACTCGGTCGCGACCACGTTCTACACCACCGGCACCACGGGTAATCCGAAAGGGGTGTATTTCACCCATCGGCAACTGGTGCTGCACACCATGGGTGTGTCGACGATCATGGGCAGCATCGACAGCGTGCGGCTGCTGGGCACCAGCGACGTGTACATGCCGATCACCCCGATGTTCCACGTGCACGCCTGGGGCCTGCCCTATGTGGCAACCATGCTCGGGCTCAAGCAAGTCTATCCCGGCCGTTACGATCCTGAGTACCTGGTGGAGTTGTGGCGCAAGGAAAAGGTCACGTTCTCCCACTGCGTGCCAACCATCCTGCAGATGCTGCTCAATTCCAAGGCCGCTCAGGGCACTGACTTCGGCGGCTGGAAAATAGTCATCGGCGGCAGCGCCCTCAACCGCGCGCTGTACGAAGCGTCCAAGGCCAAGGGTATACAACTGACCGCCGCCTACGGCATGTCGGAAACCGGCCCGCTGGTGTCCTGCGCTCACCTCAATGACGAGCTGATGGCCGGTACCGAAGACGAACGCACCACGTATCGAATCAAGGCCGGGGTGCCCGGGCCCTTGGTGGAAGCGGCGATTGTCGACGTGGACGGTAACTTCCTGCCGGCCGACGGCGAGTCCCAGGGCGAACTGGTGTTGCGTGCGCCATGGCTGACCGAGGGGTATTTGCGCGAACCGCAGAAGGGCGCCGAACTCTGGGCCGGTGGCTGGTTGCACACCGGTGACGTGGCGACCCTGGACAGCATGGGGGTGATCGATATTCGTGACCGGATCAAGGATGTGATCAAGACCGGTGGCGAATGGGTGTCGTCCCTGGCGCTGGAAGACCTGATCAGCCGCCATCCGGCGGTACGCGAAGTAGCAGTGGTCGGCATCCCGGATCCACAGTGGGGCGAGCGGCCGTTTGCCCTGCTGGTGGTGCGCGAGGGGCACGCGATCGAGGCCAGGGAGCTCAAGGAGCACCTCAAACCATTCGTTGAACAGGGACACCTGAGCAAGTGGGCGATCCCCAGCCAGATCGCGCTTGTTACTGAAATTCCCAAGACCAGTGTCGGCAAGCTCGACAAGAAGCGCATCCGCGTCGACATCAGCGAATGGCAGAGCAACAACAGCACCTTCCTTTCGACGCTTTAAGCGTCTTTTGCCGTGCCCGAATGGTCACGGCAAGCCCACCAAGCAAGCGCTTGGCTTGTTAAATCGAAAATTTCAGCCATTCTCCCCCTGCCGAAATCTGGCGTTCCGGCGAAAGGACTGTTCCAGAGTGGTTGGGGCTGCAAATCACACTTTAGAGGGATCAAGCAGTACTACCTGCTGGCTATAGTCCGCCCCAAGGATTTTTAAGAACGGAGCAAACGCACAAAACACCGCGATGCACTCTGACTCGACTTTGGGGCAATCTGGTTACCTGTCGTTCAGAGCGTTTTTAGAAGTGCTCACTGCCATAACAATAAAGCACATGGAGTAGCGTCGATGACATCAGTAAACCAGTTCTGGCGCCGGGCGAAACTGCCCCTGGCGGTCAGTCTCGCCTCTACGCTCGCCGGGCCAGCATTCGGCGTCAGTTTCAACATCGGTGAAATCGAAGGTCAGTTCGACTCGTCCCTGTCGGTGGGTGCCAGTTGGTCTACTACGAGCCCCAACAAGAACCTGATCGGTGTCAACAACGGCGGCCATGGCCTGTCCCAGACCTCCGATGACGGTCACTTGAACTTCAAAAAAGGCGAAACGTTTTCGAAGATCTTCAAGGGCATTCACGATCTTGAATTGAAGTACGGCGATACCGGGGTCTTCGTCCGGGGCAAATACTGGTACGACTTCGAACTCAAAGATGAACATCGTCTATTCAAGGATATCAGCGACGAAAACCGCAAAGAGGGCGCCAAGTCCTCTGGCGGGCAGATCCTCGATGCCTTCGTCTACCACAACTACTCGATTGGCGATGAGCCGGGCTCGGTTCGTCTGGGCAAGCAGGTCGTCAGCTGGGGTGAAAGTACCTTCATCGGTGGCGGCATCAACTCTATCAACCCGATCGATGTTTCCGCGTTCCGTCGTCCAGGCGCCGAGGTCAAGGAAGGGCTGATTCCGGTCAACATGTTCTACGTCTCGCAAAGCCTGACCGAGAACCTGTCGGCCGAAGCCTTCTACCAATTGGAATGGGACCAGACCGTCGTCGATAACTGCGGCACGTTCTTCTCGCAGCCGGACATCATCGCCGATGGTTGCGACAACAACCTGCGGGTCCTGAACAAACGCTCCACCATACCTGCAGCGGCATTGCCGGCACTGGCGGCTAACGGTGTAGACATCAATAACGAAGGTGTTCTGGTACGCCGTGGCCCCGATCGGGATGCGCGAGATAGCGGGCAGTGGGGCGTGTCTTTCAAATACAACTATGAACCGCTGGACACCGAGTTCGGCGCCTATTTCATGAATTACCACAGTCGTGCGCCGATCTTCAGTGCCACGGGTGCGCCAGCATCCGCTTATGCCCGAGCGGCCGCGCTGCCAGCCCCGCTGCGTTCCCTGGCTCCATTGATTGTCGCGGGTAGCTCCGAGTACTTTGTCGAGTATCCGGAAGACATTCGTCTCTATGGCCTGAGCTTCTCCACCACCTTGCCTACCGGTACCGCATGGCAGGGCGAGATCAGCTATCGTCCGAATGCGCCAGTGCAGCTCAACTCCACCGACATCCTGTTTGCCGGTGTGCGTCCACTGGGCGGGGCCTTGACCAACGCTTCGCTGCTCAATGGCGTACCGGGGCAGGACTTGCATGGCTATCGTCGTAAGGAAATCACCCAACTGCAGACCACCTTCACGCATTTCTTCGATCAGGTCATGGGCGCCAGCCGTCTGACTCTGGTAGGTGAAGTAGGTCTGACTTATGTCGGTGGCCTGGAAAGCTCTTCCGACCTGCGTTATGGCCGTGATCCGGTCTACGGCCCGGGAGAACTGCCCGCCACAGGTGCCCTCAATACTTGCTCGCAGATCCTCAACACCAGCACCATCAACGGTGCGGGGCCGGGTGCCGCCACCAACAACCGCAGCCGCAATTGCGACGACGAAGGTTTCACCACATCGGCTTCGTGGGGCTATCGCGGGCGTGCCATCTGGGAATACAACGACGTATTCGCCGGGGTGAACCTCAAACCGAACGTGGCCTGGTCCCATGACGTCAGCGGCTACTCGCCTGGCCCTGGCGGCAACTTCGAAGAAGGCCGTAAAGCAGTGAGCCTGGGTGTCGATGCCGAATACCAGAACACCTACACCGCGAGCCTGGCCTACACCAACTTCTTTGATGGCAAGTACACCACCGTGGATGACCGTGACTTCGTTGCGCTCAGCTTCGGCGTGAACTTCTAAGCCCTGCCTCTTCAGGATGAACAAGAATATGAAAGTAACCAAGAGTCTGTTGCACGTCGGTGTCCTTGGGCTGTCTATGCTGGCGACCAGTGTCATGGCCGCTGTTCCCGCGACTGAAGCGGACAAGCTGGGCAAAAGCCTGACGCCTATGGGCGCAGAAATGGCAGGCAATGCCGACGGCTCGATTCCGGCCTGGAAACCCATGGCCAGGAACGCCGGCAACGCCGACAGCAAAGGCTTCCTGTCTGACCCTTTTGCTGCCGAAAAACCGCTGTTCACCATCACCGCGCAGAACGTCGATCAGTACAAGGACAAGCTTGCCCCGGGCCAGTACGCGATGTTCAAGCGCTACCCGGAATCCTTCAAGATGCCGGTTTACCCGTCCCATCGCAGTGCCACTGTGCCGGATGCGGTGTTCGCCTCCATCAAGAAGAACGCCACCACTACCAATCTGGTGTCCGGCGGCAACGGTCTGGAAAACTTCGAGACCGCAGTGCCTTTCCCGATTCCAAAAACCGGCGTCGAGGTTATCTGGAACCACATCACCCGCTATCGCGGCGGCAGCGTGACCCGTCTGGTGACCCAGGCCACGCCACAGCCAAACGGCTCGTACAGCCTGGTGTACTTCCAGGATCAGTTCGTGTTCCGTGACAAGATGAAGGACTACGATCCGGCGAACCCGGGCAACATCCTGTTCTACTTCAAGCAGAAAGTGACCGCTCCGGCACGTCTGGCCGGTGGTGTGCTGCTGGTGCACGAAACCCTCGATCAGGTGAAGGAGCCGCGTTCGGCGTGGGTCTACAACGCCGGTCAGCGTCGTGTTCGCCGTGCGCCACAGGTGTCCTATGACGGTCCGGGTACTGCAGCCGACGGCCTGCGTACCTCCGACAACCTGGACATGTATAACGGCGCTCCGGATCGTTACGACTGGAAACTTGAAGGCAAGAAGGAGATGTACATCGCCTCCGACAGCTACAAGCTCGACTCGCCGCAGCTCAAATACGCCGACATCATCAAGGCTGGCCACATCAACCAGGACCTGACTCGTTACGAGTTGCGCCGGGTCTGGCATGTGGTTGCGACCTTGAAGGAAGGTCAGCGTCACATCTACGCCAAGCGTGACTTCTACATCGACGAAGACACCTGGCAAGCCGCGGTGATCGATCACTACGACGGTCGTGGTCAACTCTGGCGTGTGGCTGAAGCTCATGCTCAGAACTACTACAACTTTCAGGTACCGTGGTACACCCTGGAAACCCTCTACGACCTGCAGTCTGGCCGCTACCTGGCGCTGGGCATGAAGAACGAAGAGAAACGGGCGTATGACTTCGGCTTCACTGCCACCACCAGCGATTTCACCCCTGCTGCATTGCGTCAGGAAGGTGTTCGCTAACAGTTTGTAAAATAGAGGCCGCAACCTCTGGCGCCCCGACTGGTTCGGGGCGTTTTCTTTGGGCGCTCTTCGTAGGAGCGAGAGTTGCAGAGACCTGCGGCGTGTGCGATATCGCCAGGATCGCAGCCTGCGGCAGCTCCTACGCCAAGCCGGTTCCCCCTTGAAATAACAGGTGTACGCAAAACCTAATGTAGAAGCTGCCGCAGGCTGCGATCTTTTTGGGGCGCCCAATGCTTAACTGACTGGCATTGGGGCAAACCTGCGCTGACAATTCTGGTCGTATTCTTTTTGTATCGAATTGTAGTAATAACCTTCAACACAAGGCCTTTTACCGCTAGTCTGCGGACATCTGCAATGCCGACAACAGCAATTAAACAAGAGTTGGCTATGACTGACCTGTCCCGTACACAAGGGCCTTCCGGGGTTGCTGTTCCAGCACAGGAGGGGCGCTTTTATCGTCCACCCTTGCCCGACGGCTACGTACTGCGGCCTCGCTTGTGCGAGCGCCTGAGTGCCGGCTTGAACGGGCGTTTGCTGTTGGTCAGCGCTCCGGCCGGGTTTGGCAAAAGCTCGCTGGCGGTGGAGTTCTGTCAGAGCCTGCCGGCTCACTGGCGCAGCCTCTGGCTCGGCTTGAGCCCTCGCGACAACGATCCCGGGCGTTTCCTCGAGCGTCTGCTCGATGGCCTTCAGCAGTATTTCCCGCGTCTTGGCAGCCAGGCCCTCGGCCTGTTGAAAATGCGTCAGCGCCATCAGCCGTTCGCCTTCGAAGAATGGCTCGATGGCCTGCTCGATGAATTGGCCGAGCACCTCGTGCCGGGTAATCCGTTGTTGCTGGTGCTGGATGACTATCACCTGGCCCAGGGCCCGGTGCTCGATCGCTGCCTGCAATTTTTCCTCAATCATCTGCCCGATGGCTTACTGGTGCTGGTCACCAGTCGGCAGCGTCCGGACTGGCACCTGGCGCGGTTGCGGTTGTCCCGGCAGTTGCTCGAGCTGAATGAGCAGGATCTGCGCCTGACCCACGATGAATCCCTGGCCTTGCTCGATCGGCACAGCAGTTCATTGCGCGGCGAGGCCCTGGAAAGCCTGATCCAGCGCAGTGAAGGTTGGGTGGCCGGGTTGCGCTTCTGGCTGCTGGCGGCCTCCGAAGCGGGCAGTGGCGGTGCACTGCCCCAGGCGTTGCACGGCGGCGAAGGTTTGATTCGCGATTATCTGCTCGAAGAAGTCATCGATTGCCTGCCCGCCGAGGTGCAGTCATTTCTGTACGACACCGCGCCCCAGGAGCGCTTTTGCAGCGAGTTGTGCGACGCCGTGCGCGAAGCCCACGACAGCGCCGAAATTCTCCGTTACCTGCAGGCCCATCAGGTATTCCTGGTGCCCCTGGATGACCAGGGCCATTGGTATCGTTATCACCATCTGTTTTCCGACCTGCTGCGCACCCGTCCCACGGCCAATGCGGTATTGCCGGCGGCCAGCCTGCACCTGCGGGCCTGTCGCTGGTTCAATGCCCAGGGCCTGCTCGACGAAGCGGTGGAGCAGGCGTTGCGGGCCGGGCATCTGGATGTCGCGGCCAACCTGGTACAGAACCTCTCGGAAGAGCAACTGCTGGCCGAACAAAACGTCGGCATGTTGCTGCGCTGGAAAATGGACCTGCCCGACAGCCTGTTGATCAGCACGCCACGGCTGATCGTGCTTTACAGCTGGGCGCTGGGATTGGCCTGTCAACTGGACGCGGCTGAGGAGCTGGCCAGCCATTTGAGTCGTTTCCTGCCGGCGCCTTCGCAGACTGCGCAGAAATCCATGCTGGCGCAATGGCTGGCCTTGAGTGGAATCATCGCCCGCGGGCGCGGTAATCGCGAGCTGACGCTGCTCTACTGCACCGAAGCGTTGGAGAGCCTGCCCTCCAAGCGTTATGGCCAGCGACTGATGTGCCTTTCCACCTTGTCCAACCTGGCCATTGCCGACGGTGACTTGTGGCGTGCACGGGGCTTGAACCGTGATTCTCTGGAGTTGGCACAACGGGTCGGCAATCCGTTGTTCGAAGCGCTGGCCCATTACGACCGCGCCCGAGTGTTGCATGCGCGAGGGGAGATCCACCGCGCACTCGATGAAGTACGCCAGGGTTTGCAGCGCCTGCAGGGGTTATCCACCTTGCGGCTGTATGCGGTGCGTGCACGTCTGACCCTGTATGAAGGCTATTTGCTGACCCTGCTTTCCCGGCCCGAAGCCGGTCTTTCCCGCTTGCAGGCGGGCCTGGTCGAGGCGCGAGCCTGTCGGGATATCAGTGTGTTGATCGGCCATTGCGTGATCGCCTCGCTGGAAGGGAACAACGGTCATTTCGCCAGGGCTTTCGCCGAATTGGCCGAGGCCGAGCGACTGATGCATATCTGGGACGTGCCGCCGATCTACTACCTGGCGATGATCACCCTGGTCAAATGCCAGCTGTGGCTGGCCCAGGGTCGTACCGATCTGGCCGAAGCCTGGCTGGCGCGGTTGGGACAGACCTATAACGGTGAACAGGCGGCAGCGCCTCCGGAGTTCCATCCGCAACTGCCGCTGCACATTGAACTGCAACAGGCATCGCTCGAGGTGATCAAGGGGCAGCCGGCGCTTGCCGAGCAACGGTTGAATAAGCTGGTCGAACACGGGCAGCAAACCGGCCGCCTGATGCTCTGCGTGATGGCGTTGAATCAGAAGGTCGCGTTGCTGCTCGGCAGCGGGCGCGAACCTGAGGCCCGGCAGGCCATGGCTCAAGCGTTTGAAGCGGCGTCGGGGGGCGTCCTGCAACCCTTCGAATGGTTACTGGCCGGGCATCCCGACTGGCTGCGAGAACAACTCCCGAATTGTCCGCAACCAGCGTTGCGGAAAAATCTGCTCGAACGTTTACCGCCGGCCGTGGCCCGTGAGCCGGTCGAACCGCAGCATCACATGGAAAACCTCAGTGCCCGTGAGCTGGCAGTACTGCGATTGATCGCTCAAGGGTGTTCGAACCAGGAAATCAGCGACCGGCTGTTCATCTCCCTGCACACGGTAAAAACTCACGCCAGCCACATCAACAGCAAACTCGGCGTCGAACGCCGGACCCAGGCCGTGGCGCGGGCGAAGGAGTTGGGCTTGCTGGCGTAACGCGCAACGGCTTTTTGAGTGAGGGAATGCACAGCCCTGTGTTGCAGGAAACCAATGCCAACTCAAGCAGCACGTTGCCGGTGAGCGCACGCCACGTCGCCAGCCGAGATGCGCAAGCCCACTCATCGCACGCCCCGGCCTGCGGCGATATCCCGAATCGCCTGTTCGATCCGGTAGCGATCAGGGTACTGCAGCAGCTCATCAAACCGCGCTGCGGCCTTGAGCACGAAGGGCATGCGCTGATGGATATCGGACAGGTCGGCCATGGGGTTGTTGCCGAAGCAATGGTGCGTCCGTCATTAATACGCATGTTCAAGGCCCACCCCGAGACTTGCCAAGTCCGATCGTGATGAGGTAACGCTCCTCTGTGGGACGCTTATGGTCCTTGAAGCGATTAACCACCAGCATCACCTGGTACTGGTCGCCCGCTCGCCAATAGGCCGTGCCACCTTTGTTCACGTCGCGCAATCGGGCCCGCCATTGTGGTGTGTCGGCGAACGATGGAAAGTCCTTGACCCGGATTGGTGTCCAGCCCCCTTGGCGCCATTGCTCCTGCAAATCCAGCACGACCTTTAGCGTATCGTCGAGCAACAGCGGCTCGATCTGCGGGGACATACGGACACTGTTGATCAACTCATCACTTTTGAAACTAATCGTGAAGAAGCGGGCCAGAGGGGTCACGAACCCGTATTGGGGGTCTATGAAACGAAGGCGGGCATCCGACTTCGGCAATCGCCTCCAAAAATGCCCCGGAATGGCTGGATCAATGGCTGCACTGGAGCGCTGGCGCATGGCTTCCCAAGGCTCGCCAATCACCAGTGCGATTTCCGGCTCGCCCGATTGCACTTGAATCGCCGCCACCGTAAGGAGGGCAGCGACCGCCAGTGCAAATACCGCGCGTCGCCAGCCCAAACGTTGCAGCAGGCTCATCGCACGCCCCGGCCTGCGGCAATATCCAGAATCGCCCGTTCGATCTGGTGGCGATCAGGGTTCTGCAGTAGCACATCAAACCGCGCCGCGGCCTTGAGCACGAAGGCCATGCGCTGATGGATATCGGACAGGTCGGCAATGGGGTTGTTTGCCGAAGCCAATGGTGCGTCCGTCATCACGGTGCAGGGTCAAGGCCTCCCCCATGGTGTGGCTAGCTGCAACGTGATGAGGTAGCGCTCCTCTGTGGGGCGCTTATCGTCCCTGAAGCGATTTACCACCAGCATCACTTGGTACTGGTTGCCCGCTCGCCAGTAAGCAGTACCGCCTTTGTTCACGTCGCGCAATCGGGCACGCCATTGCGGCGTGTCGGCGAACGATGGAAAGTCCTTGACCCGGATTGGCGTCCAGCCCCCTTGGCGCCATTGCTCCTGCAAATCCAGCACAATCTTGAGTGTATCGTCGAGCAACAGCGGCTCGACTTGCGGGGACATACGGACGTTACCGACCAGCTCATCATCGAAACTAACCGTGAAGAAGCGGGCCATTGGGGTCACGAACCCGTATTGAGGATCGGTGAAACGAAGGCGGGCATCGGATTTGGGAATGTTGAACCAATAATGCCCAGGAATGGCTGGATCAATGGTGGCGCTGGAGCGCTGGCGCATGGCCTCGTAAGGCTCGCCAATCACCAGCGCGATTTCCGGCTCACTGGCGCCAAGGCGAACTGCCGCCAACACCAGGAGTACGACAACGGCCAGCCCGATCCCGCCCCGTTGCCAACCCACGCGTTGCAGCAGGCTCATCGCACGCCCCGGCTTGCGGCGATATCCTGAATCGCCTGTTCGATCCGGTGCCGATTGCCATCTTGGAGCAGCTCGTCAAACTGCGCCGCCGCCCTGAGTACGAAGGGCATGCGCTGATGGAGATCGGCCAGGTTGGCCATGGGGTTGTTGCCGAAGCCGATGGTACGTCCGTCATCGATACGGCGGCACTGGCTGGCCAGTGTCAGTTCGATGGCTTCAGCGGCGCCGGACGGGAAGCCGATGACGTAAGAGACATGGTTACCGCGCAGCAACCATTCCAGTCGCCAGTCGCTGTACATCGCCGGTTGTAGGATGTTCTGCTGTTCGTGCACGGCAAGACGCGCAACACTTTCGGCGATGTTGCCAGCCTCAATGGCCTCGAAGGCTTGCAGAATTTCCTTGTAGTCAGTGCCGAACCTTAGCGTCTCCTGCGCTACCGGCCAGAGCACCGGGTGCTGGTCATGCCCATAAATGTTTTGACGCGACTCCAAGCAGGTTTCAAGCGCCTTCAACCCACGTTCTTGGTAGAAAGCATGCAGCGGAAACACATCCAGAAACAGCGTGGTATTGCCCATGGCCAGCATCTCGTACACGTACTGGTACAGCCGCTGCGCATACGACAGCGATTCGTCGTTGCGCCCGAGGTCGATGCTCGGCACCGGGTTGTTACGGTGGGCTTGCTCGTAGTCGCGCTGTGCCTGCTCAAACTCCCGCAGTTTCGCCTGCCTGTCTCGCTCACTGCGGCTGAGCAAGCCAAAGAACCCTTTCCTGGCGCTATTCCTCAAGCGCTCTCCCGCCTCATATTCAGCCTGAATCTTATCGATCGAATCGGCGGCGTGCAGCAGGCCGCAACCGACCTGTTTCGAGGCAAAGGCCGCGAGGCCCGCCCACTGGAAACGCTGATCCTCAAGCCATAATCTGGCGTAGGCGGCATTGATGGCACGATTACGCGCCTTGGGGTCGGCGATCAGCCTGCCGCCCGGCGCCACTATGGCTTCGGCTCTTTGCTGGTACCCGCGCCAGAGGTTCTCGCAGACCCGTCCCGGCAGTTCAGCGAAGGTCGGAGTGGGACGGCTCGCTGCAGGCCCGAAACCGGAAGGGCGCGGCTCGGTTACCGAGTGGCGGGCGGCGGCCGGCGCGGCGGGCTGAGCGGCGGCTCTGGGA
>NZ_CABVHQ010000091.1 GCF_902497895.1 Pseudomonas fluorescens | reverse complement strand
CCTGGCTGACCGAGCAGCATTTCAGCCGCTGGCTCGGTCACAAGAATTACTACCAGTTGGAGCGGGGCGGCTACACCGATAACCCGGACCAGCGGATCTCCGAAGATCTCCACAGTTTCACCACCAACACCCTGGACCTTGGGCTCGGGCTGATCCGCACCGTGGTCAGTCTGGTCTCGTTTTCGATTATCCTCTGGGGGGTGTCTGGCAGTATCGAAGTCTTCGGTTACACCATCCCCGGTTATATGTTCTGGTGCGCGCTGGTGTACGCGGTGGTCGGCAGTTGGCTGACTCACTTGATTGGCAAGCGCTTGATCAACTTGAACAACCAACAACAACGCTTCGAAGCCGACCTGCGTTTTTCCATGGTCCGGATTCGTGAAAATGCCGAAAGCATTGCGCTGTATAACGGCGAACCGAACGAGAACAAGCGCTTGAGCAGCCGTTTCGGCATGGTCTGGCACAACTTCTGGGACATCATGCGGGTGTCCAAACGCCTGACATTCTTCACCGCCGGTTACGGGCAGATCGCAATCATCTTCCCGTTCATTGTTGCTGCGCCGCGCTATTTCAGCGGCAAGATCCAGCTCGGCGAGCTGATGCAAATCAACTCGGCGTTTGGCAACGTTCAAGAGAACTTCAGTTGGTTCATTACCGCATATTCCGACCTCGCGGCGTGGCGCGCCACCTGCGACCGCTTGTTGAGCTTCCGTCAGGCCATGACCGACAACGAAAGCCGGCCTCCGGAGATCGATGTACAGAGTCAGGGCAGTGAGCTGAAAGTGCACAACCTGGGGCTGGATCTGGCCGACGGCCGTCACTTGCTGACCAACGCCAACATGAGCGTTGCGGCGGGTGAGCGACTGATGCTCAGCGGCCGTTCCGGTAGCGGCAAAAGTACCTTGCTGCGGGCCATGGGCCGGCTCTGGCCGGACGGTCACGGCAGTATCCGCGTGCCAGCCCAGCGTTATCTGTTCCTCCCGCAGAAGCCTTACCTGCCGATTGGCAGTCTGCGGGAAGCCTTGAGTTATCCACAGCCGGGGGACGTTTACCCTCACGAGCGTTACGTGCAAGTGCTGGAAACCTGTCGCTTGCCGCACCTGATCCCGCGCCTGGACGAGAGCAATCACTGGCAGCGCATGCTGTCACCGGGTGAACAGCAACGCCTGGGCTTTGCCCGCGCGATGCTCTATGCACCGCAATGGCTGTACATGGACGAGGCCACCTCGGCGATGGACGAGGAGGATGAAGCGGTGCTCTATCAAGCCTTGATCAACCAGCTGCCGGGCCTGAGCATCGTCAGCGTCGGACATCGCAGCAGCCTCAAGCGTTTCCACCCAAGGCATGTGCGCATCGAGGGCGGTCACCTGGTCGAGCAAACCGTGACAGCTGCGTAGGCGCTGCACCTCGGTCCGACAGAATGCCTCTATGTAGGAGCTGCCGCAGGCTGCGATCTTTTGATCTTGAAAGCTCACAGCCTGCGGGATGGTGCTTCACTGGGGCGGTGATCGTACAACTCGGTTGAGCTATGATGCGGGTTCAGTTGTTTGCCGAGATAGATGTTCACCATGGAAAACCAGATCGACGCGCCACGCCTTCCCCGCAAGCGCCGCAGCCTCGCGCAGGAACTGGTGACGGTGCTGTCCGAGCAGATTCGCGACGGCTTGCTCAAACGTGGCGACAAGTTGCCCACCGAGTCGGCGATCATGGAAGCTCATGGCGTCAGCCGAACCGTGGTGCGCGAAGCGATTTCCCGCTTACAGGCCGCAGGCCAGGTCGAAACCCGTCACGGTATTGGCACCTTTGTGCTGGACACGCCCAGCCCGAGCGGCTTTCGCATCGATCCGGCGACCGTGGTCACCCTGCGCGATGTGTTGGCGATTCTTGAACTGCGCATCAGCCTGGAAGTGGAGTCCGCGGGTCTCGCGGCACAACGTCGCAGCACCGAGCAGTTGGCGTTGATGCGTGCGGCACTGGATGCATTGAACGAAAGCGCGGCCCGTGCTGGCGATGCAGTGGCCTCGGATTTCCAGTTTCATCTACAGATCGCCCTGGCCACCGGCAACCGTTACTTCACCGACATCATGACCCACCTGGGCACCAGCATCATTCCGCGCACCCGGCTCAACTCGGCGCGCCTGGCCCATGATGACCAGCAGCACTACATGAATCGCTTGAGTCGCGAGCACGAAGAGATCTACGAGGCGATTGCCCGCCAGGACTCGGACGCCGCCCGTGCCGCGATGCGCCTGCACCTGACCAACAGCCGCGAACGGCTGCGCCATGCCCATGAAGAGGCGGAGGCGCAGCGGGGGTAAGTTTTGGGGGCAAGACTTAAGAAACTCGTCGCCAGTCAGTCCGTTTCGCGAGCAAGCCCGCTCCCACATGGGTTCTGTGTTTTGCACATAATTTGTGTCAGGCGCCGACCAGCGTGGGGGTGTGCTCACTCTTCGATGTGCAGCACTACTGGGGGCGAACTCATCGCCAAACCGGACTCTCCAATAGTTTGGTAGCGCAGTTCGACAGTCTGGTTTATGTATTTCCCCAGTTCTTCTTTAGGGACATACACTTTAAGGTCCAGCAGCCGTTCATATTCATCGGTTTCGAAGTTCGGTTTTCCTGCCGGCATTGCATAACCGCTCCAGTCCGGATATTCCTCATCTTTCCCGAGGGTCGCGTTGACAGTGCCCTCTAGAAAGAGGTCCGAGGAATCCGAAATACTGATTTCCAGCGGGTCCTTAAGGTTCGACAGCTTCAACACAAGAATTGGGGCTGCAAGCGCCATGATGAATCTCCTTTGAGTGTCCAGGTTGGCCGTTATGATTTACGGCTGGAGCCAGGCTCTTGGCTCCTGAGGAGAGTTATCCTCCCTCGGTCACTCAATTCGAAACTGTTAGAAATACCAGTTGCGACGAGTGGCAACATTCCCTCACTCCGGGGTGTGAATGTGCGTCAGGTGGGTTCAGCGAAGTTCAACCCTCACAGCCAACGGTTCAATTGCCGACGTGGTTCGCCGCCAGCTTGAAATAGCGCCCCCAGCGCGAGCAGCGTCGAAACAAAGCGGCCACCGCCGATGATCGTTCCACTCCTCGGACAACCTATAACCAAGTGCATCCTGGACTTCGCCTGAAACCCTGGTTGGCGGCGACGATTGCCCTTTGCATAACGCCGAGGACTTGTCCGGCTTAGTCATTTCCACGGACAGTGCAGGCTCCCGCCCGAACCCCAATCTCCTCTCCGGCGATGAAATGCAGTTGACGATTAAATTTTAAGTTGTACGATGACGTACGACATCAGCAGCGGCTGACGTACTTTTTCATCACAACGTGCTTCCCAGGGTGTTCGAATAATGAATCCACAAGAACTGAAGTCCATCCTCTCTTCCGGTCTGCTGTCCTTTCCGGTTACCGATTTCAATGCCCAGGGTGATTTCCACCGCGAGGGCTATATCAAACGTCTCGAATGGCTGGCTCCGTATGGTGCCTCGGCCTTGTTCGCGGCGGGCGGCACTGGTGAGTTCTTCTCCCTCGCAGCCAGCGAATATTCGCAAGTGATCAAGACCGCCGTCGACACCTGCGCCACCAGCGTGCCGATCCTCGCCGGTGTCGGTGGCTCGACTCGCCAGGCCATCGAATACGCTCAAGAAGCCGAGCGTCTGGGCGCCAAAGGCTTGCTGCTGTTGCCGCACTACCTGACTGAAGCCAGCCAGGACGGCGTTGCTGCTCACGTCGAGGCCGTGTGCAAGTCGGTCAAAATCGGCGTGATTGTCTACAACCGCAACGTCTGCCGCCTGACCGCTCCGTTGCTGGAACGCCTGGCCGAACGCTGCCCGAACCTGATCGGCTACAAGGACGGTATCGGTGATATCGAGTTGATGGTGTCGATCCGTCGTCGCCTCGGTGATCGCTTCAGTTACCTCGGCGGCCTGCCGACCGCGGAGGTTTACGCCGCCGCCTACAAGGCGCTGGGCGTGCCGGTGTATTCCTCGGCGGTGTTCAACTTCATCCCGAAAACCGCGATGGATTTCTACCACGCCATTGCCCGCGAAGATCACGCCACCGTCGACAAGATCATCGACGACTTCTTCCTGCCGTACCTGGACATCCGCAACCGCAAGGCCGGTTATGCGGTGAGCATCGTCAAGGCCGGGGCAAAAATCTCCGGCTACGACGCAGGTCCGGTCCGTACCCCGCTGACGGATCTGTTGCCGGAAGAATACGAAGCACTGGCTGCGCTGATCGACAAGCAAGGCGCGCAGTAAACAATTCACCAGGGTCGCTGAGCAATCAGCGGCCTTTTGCGTAAGGAGATTGCTCGTGTCAGATGTCAAACGCTTCGATAACTACATCGGCGGCCAATGGGTCGCCGGCGCCGACTACTCGACCAATATCAATCCATCCGAGTTGTCGGATGTCATCGGCGAATACGCCAAGGCTGATCTGGCCCAGGTCAATGCCGCCATCAATGCTGCTCGCGCCGCGTTCCCGGCCTGGTCCACTTCCGGGATCCAGGCGCGCAGTGATGCGTTGGATAAAGTCGGCAGCGAGATCCTCGCCCGTCGTGAAGAACTCGGCACGCTGCTGGCCCGGGAAGAGGGCAAGACCTTGCCCGAAGCCATTGGTGAAGTGAGCCGCGCCGGCAATATCTTCAAGTTCTTCGCCGGTGAATGCCTGCGTTTGTCGGGCGATTACCTGCCGTCGGTGCGGCCAGGCGTCAATGTTGAAGTGACCCGCGAAGCGTTGGGCGTAGTCGGTCTGATCACTCCGTGGAATTTCCCGATTGCGATCCCCGCCTGGAAGATTGCTCCGGCTTTGGCCTACGGTAATTGCGTGGTGCTCAAACCGGCCGAACTGGTGCCGGGTTGCGCCTGGGCATTGGCAGAAATCATCTCCCGCGCAGGCTTCCCGGCCGGCGTGTTCAACCTGGTGATGGGCAGCGGTCGAGTGATCGGCGAGGCCATGGTCAACAGCCCGAAAGTCGACGGCATCAGCTTCACCGGCTCGGTGGGCGTCGGTCGGCAGATCGCGGTCAACTGCGTTTCGCGCCAGGCCAAGGTGCAACTGGAAATGGGCGGCAAGAACCCGCAGATCATTCTCGACGATGCCGATCTCAAGCAAGCGGTCGAGCTCTCGGTGCAGAGCGCGTTCTACTCCACCGGTCAGCGTTGCACTGCGTCGAGCCGTTTCATCGTCACTGCCGGGATTCACGACAAGTTCGTCGAAGCCATGGCCGAGCGCATGAAGTCGATCAAGGTTGGCCATGCGTTGAAATCCGGCACCGATATTGGTCCGGTGGTTTCGCAGGCGCAGCTTGAGCAGGACCTGAAGTACATCGACATCGGTCAGTCCGAAGGTGCGCGTCTGGTCAGCGGCGGTGGCCTGGTGACGTGTGACACCGAAGGCTACTTCCTGGCGCCGACGCTGTTTTCCGACAGCGAAGCTGCGATGCGCATCAGCCGCGAAGAGATCTTTGGCCCGGTGGCCAACATCGTTCGCGTGGCCGATTACGACGCCGCGCTGGAAATGGCCAACGACACCGAGTTCGGTCTGTCGGCAGGCATCGCCACGACCTCACTGAAGTACGCCAACCACTTCAAGCGCCACTCCCAGGCTGGGATGGTGATGGTCAACCTGCCGACGGCCGGCGTCGATTACCACGTTCCGTTTGGTGGTCGAAAAGGTTCATCCTACGGTTCTCGCGAGCAAGGTCGCTACGCGCAAGAGTTCTACACAGTCGTAAAAACCGCTTACGTCGGTTCCTGATAACGCAATGCCGGCAACTACGTCGGCAATGACACCGCACAACCGGCGTAGGAGCTGCCGCAGGCTGCGATCTTTTGATCTTCAGCGCCATCAAGGGCGCCAGGAATCAAGATCAAAAGATCGCAGCCTGCGGCAGCTCCTACAAGGAAAGACAAGATTCACCCGCGCATAAAAATAATCAGTGGGAGTACTTTTACATGCAAGCGACCAAGCCAACGCATGTCCGTTATTTGATTTTGCTCATGCTGTTCCTGGTGACCACGATCAACTACGCCGACCGCGCCACCATCGCCATCGCAGGCTCGAGCCTGCAAAAAGACCTCGGCATCAGTGCCGTCACCCTCGGCTATATCTTCTCCGCATTCGGCTGGGCCTACGTGGCCGGGCAAATCCCTGGCGGCTGGCTGCTCGACCGCTTCGGCTCGAAAAAAGTCTATGCGACGAGTATCTTCACCTGGTCGCTGTTCACCGTGCTGCAAGGCTATGTCGGTGAGTTCGGTGTTTCCACCGCGATCGTTGCGCTGTTCATGCTGCGCTTTCTGGTGGGGTTGGCCGAAGCGCCATCCTTCCCGGGTAACGCGCGCATCGTCGCCGCCTGGTTCCCCACTGCTGAACGCGGCACGGCCTCGGCGATTTTCAACTCGGCGCAATACTTCGCCACGGTGCTGTTCGCCCCGTTGATGGGCTGGATCGTTTACACCTTCGGCTGGCAGCATGTGTTCATCGTCATGGGTAGCATCGGCATCCTGTTCTCGCTGATCTGGCTGAAAGTTATCCACAGCCCGCGCCAGCATCCGATGATCAATGAAGCCGAGTTCAAGCACATCGCTGACAACGGCGGCCTGGTCGACATGGATCAGGACAAGGGAAAAGGCAAGACTACTGACGGCCCGAAATGGGATTACATGCGTCAGCTACTGACCAACCGCATGATGCTCGGCGTGTACCTGGGCCAGTACTGCATCAACGGCATCACCTATTTCTTCCTGACCTGGTTCCCGGTGTACCTGGTTCAGGAGCGCGGCATGACGATCCTCAAAGCGGGTTTCATCGCGTCGTTGCCGGCCATCTGCGGTTTCATCGGCGGCGTGCTGGGCGGGGTCATTTCCGACTACCTGCTGCGCAAAGGCCATTCCCTGACCTTCGCCCGCAAGGCGCCGATCATTGCTGGCTTGCTGATTTCCAGCAGCATCGTGGCCTGCAACTATGTGGACGTTGAATGGATGGTCATCGGCTTCATGGCGCTGGCATTCTTTGGCAAAGGCGTGGGTGCACTGGGCTGGGCCGTGGTGTCCGACACTTCGCCAAAACAGATCGCCGGTCTCAGCGGTGGTCTGTTCAACATGTTCGGCAATATTGCTTCGATCACCACGCCGATTGTCATCGGTTACATCATCAGCTCCACCGGCTCGTTCAAATGGGCGCTGGTGTTTGTAGGTTGCAACGCACTGTTGGCAGTGTTCAGTTATCTGGTGATCGTCGGCCCGATCAAGCGTGTAGTGCTCAAAGAGCCGCCGAGTACCGATCCCGAGCTCACCAAACTTTCTCAAGCTCATTCCTGAGGGCGGCGTCATGCAGTTGATTGAACATTCCGACTCGCCGCGCTACATCCGTCTGCACGAACTGGATAACGTCGTGATAGTGGTCAACGACCAGGGGGTACCGGCCGGCACCGAGTTCCCGGACGGTCTGGTCACCGTGGATTTCGTTCCGCAGAGCCACAAGGTGACGCTGGTGGACATTCCCGAAGGCGGCCAGGTGATTCGGTACGGCCAGACTATCGGTTATGCCTTGCAACCGATCCCGCGTGGCAGTTGGGTCAAGGAAGATCAACTGCGCATGCCCACCGCGCCACCGCTGGACAGCTTGCCGCTGTCCACCGATGTGCCTGCTGCACAGCCGCCGCTCGAGGGGTTTACCTTCGAGGGTTATCGCAACGTCGACGGCACTGTAGGCACGCGCAATATTCTCGGCATCACCACCACCGTGCAGTGCGTCACCGGTGTGCTGAATCATGCAGTCAAGCGTATCCGTGACGAGCTGCTGCCCAAGTACCCGAACGTCGATGACGTGGTGGCGTTGACCCACAGTTATGGCTGCGGTGTGGCGATTACCGCCACCGATGCCTACATCCCGATCCGTACCGTGCGCAACCTGGCGCGCAACCCGAATCTGGGTGGCGAAGCACTGGTCATCAGCCTGGGCTGCGAGAAGTTGCAGGCCGGCCAAGTGATGCATGACAACGACAGCTCGGTGGATCTCAGCGAGCCGTGGTTGTATCGCTTGCAGGATTCCAGTCACGGTTTCACCGAGATGATCGAGCAGATCATGGAACTGGCCGAGACTCGCTTGAAGAAGCTCGATCAACGTCGTCGCGAAACCGTGCCGGCGTCCGAGCTGATTCTGGGCATGCAGTGCGGTGGCAGTGATGCGTTTTCCGGAATCACCGCCAACCCGGCGCTGGGTTATGCCTCGGACTTGCTGTTAAGAGCGGGTGCGACGGTGATGTTTTCTGAAGTCACTGAAGTGCGCGATGCCATCTACTTGCTGACCTCGCGCGCCGAAACCGAAGAAGTCGCCCAGGAGTTGGTGCGGGAAATGGACTGGTACGACCGTTACCTGGCCAAGGGCGAAGCCGACCGCAGCGCCAACACCACGCCGGGCAACAAGAAAGGCGGGTTGTCGAACATTGTCGAGAAGTCCCTGGGTTCCATCGTCAAGTCCGGCAGCAGCGCGATCAATGGAGTGCTGGGCCCGGGTGAGCGTTTCAAGCGCAAGGGGCTGATTTTTTGCGCGACGCCGGCCAGTGATTTTGTCTGTGGCACCTTGCAACTGGCGGCGGGGATGAACCTGCATGTGTTCACCACCGGCCGCGGTACGCCCTATGGTCTGGCCATGGCGCCGGTGGTGAAGGTCTCGACCCGCACCGAACTGGCCCAACGCTGGCCGGACCTGATCGACATCGATGCCGGGCGTATTGCTACCGGCAGGGCGTCAATTGAAGAGCTCGGTTGGGAGTTGTTCCATTTCTATCTGGACGTGGCCAGCGGCAAGAAACAGACCTGGGCCGAGCAGCACAAATTGCATAACGACATTACGCTGTTCAATCCGGCGCCGATTACCTGATAACCGAGTCGCCTGTTTGAAAAGATCGCAGCCTGCGGCAGCTCCTACAGGATTTGTGTTCACCCGCAACTTCGCGGGTGTGCAGGATCACTGTAGGAGCTGCCGCAGGCTGCGATCTTTTGATCTGTGCGGCATAAACGCCAAACCAAATGTCATCTGGCGATCCCCGCTGGCTTATCATTAGCCCCCTAACGACAGCCACAAGGTTCACCCGGCATGCTGGCAATCTTTCTCGAAACACTGAACATCACCGCGCCGGTGTTTGCCATGTTGTTTTTGGGGGTGTTGCTCAAGCGCATTGACTGGATCAACGACAACTTTATCCACACCGCGTCGGCCCTGGTGTTCAACGTCACCATGCCGGCGTTGCTGTTTCTCGGCATCCTGCATGCCGATCTGCATTCGGCGTTGCAGCCGTCATTGCTGATCTATTTTACCCTCGCCACCCTGGTTGGTTTCGCGATTGCCTGGGGTTGGGCGATCTGGCGTTGCCCGCTGGTAGACCGCGGGATTTATACCCAGGGTGCGTTTCGTGGCAATAACGGGGTCATCGGCCTGGCCCTGGCCGCGAGCATGTATGGGGATTACGGGATCTCCCTCGGGGCGATTCTCGCCGGGCTGGTAATCCTGCTCTACAACACCCTCTCGAGCATTGTGCTGGCGGTCTACAGCCCGGGGATCAAGTCCGATCCGTGGAGTATCTGCAAAAGTGTGCTCCGCAATCCGTTGATCATCAGCGTAATGGGGGCGGCGCCGTTCGCCTATTTCCAGATCGGCCTGCCCGACTGGCTGGAAACCTCCGGCGGCTACCTGGCGAAGATGACATTGCCTCTGGCGCTGATCTGCATCGGCGGCACCCTGTCGCTGGCGGCGTTGCGCAAAAGTGGTGAGATGGCGTTGAGCGCTAGCCTGGTGAAAATGATCGGGTTGCCGCTGCTGGCCACCCTGGGCGCCTGGTTGTGCGGGTTTCGCGGCGCGGAGTTGGGGATTCTGTTCCTGTACTTCGGCAGCCCGACAGCTGCCGCCAGCTTTGTCATGGCCCGGCAGGCCAATGGCAATCACGAATTGGCGGCAGCGATCATTGTGATCACCACGCTGATGGCAGCGGTCACCACCAACGTCGGGATCTTTTTGTTGCAGTGGGGTGGATGGATTTAACGGCTGTCTTACTCAATCAGGGTTTTACAAGCAGGCTCCGTTACCGGCGGTACAACTGTTGGATATCGCTTGGGTGTGACCTGTACCGGTGTGGTGGCGACAAAGCCATCGGCAAATGTCGCTTCGACAAATGTGGCCTTCCATCCCACATCAGGCGTGTCTATGAGTACCTGCGCATTGAGTGGATCGACAGGGATGATTTCGTTGGACTCATAACGGATGCCGCACGGGTGACGAAAGTCTCGAGCTACTGGATTCAGGGCGGTCCACTCAGTCACCTTGACCGGTGTTTCGGAAAATTGGAGTGAAATGGATTCCTGAGCCTGATTCATTGTCGAGCGCGTCGTAATGGTCGGTAGCGTGCGATTCTGCTGCCAGCGATTGATCACTGGAATCAGCGAGTTTTCGATGAATTGCTTGATGCCGTAATGGCTTGCATTGGGCGCCACTCGCAAGGTTTTCGGGTCGGGCAGTTGGTCGAAATAGAAGTCTGCATTGTCCGGTACGAAAAAGTCGTCGCTGCTGGCATTGACGATATATTTCGGTATTGCCAATCGATCCGCGTAGGCACTGTCCAGATAATTCAGCGGATCTTCGATTTTCAGCAGTTTGGCGAAGTTCTCTGTTTCGCGTTGTTGGATAACCCCTTCCTGGTAATAGTCATAAAACGCTAACGGCCAGCTTTTTCCGTAGGTTTGATAGGTGTGTTCAAGCACTTTACTTGTGCCCAGAACGTCGATCACAAAGGGTACGATGGCGTTGATTCGCTCATCGGCAATTGCAGATAGCCAGGCGGTCCATGCGCGCTTGGACGCACCGCTGGCGATAAAGTGCTTGATCTGCCAGGGTTGTAATTCTTTTTGTGCGAGATCCATCGCCTTGATTACGGACGCCATCATCGGCAGGTGCAGCGACATGAACAGGCGTGATTCAGGGTCTTCGAGAAATAACTTCCAGCTGTGAGCGACACTGGCATCTTCTTTACGGGCAACGCCATCGTCCGTATAGGTCAGGTACTGATTGGGGATGTTGCTGACAGAAATGACGATCGTGCGGGTTTTGTGGGCGACTTCAAGTGCCATGGCTTCAGTGAAATCCGTAGGTCCGGATATACCCTCGTTATCCGAGGCGATATTGGTTCCGTCATTCGCCACCAGTAATGCCCGGCCGTGCAGAGCGTCGCGGGGAATATAAATATCGACATCGTGTTTCCATTGTTCAGGACTGACCATTCCCTGTGGCGACCACTGTTGGGATGAAAGTTCAAAGCTGCGCTTCTCAACATTCGGAAATACTTGTGTACCTTTCAGGGTATAAATCAATGGCTTTGAGGCTTCAGCTTTTTTATAGCAGTTGAGCACTTCACTGAAGTTGTGAGATGCGGCCTCGAAGCACGCCGGGGCCGAAGTCGCGGCTTGTGCCGTGACGCTGCCGAGCAGACTCAGTAGTAATAAGTTTGATAGCACGAAGCGACCGCTGGATAGCAACATACAGACCTCTTTTTGTATTTGTAGGTGCAAATTGATGATGGAGGTGACATAGGATGTGCGGCGTATTGTGGAGTAAAAGGATGCGGGGATGTAAGTTGTTGCGGAGGGCTATTTATTATCGAAATATATGTAAGTAGACGTGTTTTTGAAAGTGCGGCTGGTGTGTTGGTCCGCAGTAGCTAGAGGCTGTTCGACGGGTCGGAAAAAGTTATTGTCCGCCCGTCTAACTATAAATTTAGAAATTAAATTTTTAATACAGTGTCGTCATTGTGGTTTCTGATACTCATCAATCACTTCCTGCGCCGCGCGAAACGCAACGACCGCCGCCGGGACACCGGCATACACCGCGCAGTGCAGCAGCGCTTCACGAATTTCTTCGACGGTGCAGCCGTTATTCAGTGCGCCGCGAACGTGACCTTTGAGCTCCTGTGGGCACTTCAACGCCGTGAGGGCGGCGAGGGTGATCAGGCTGCGGGTTTTCAGCGGCAAGCCTTCGCGGTTCCAGACGCTGCCCCAGGCGTGCTCGTTGATGAAGTCCTGCAGCGGTTGGGTGAACTCGGTGGCGTTGCCCAGCGCACGGTCGACGAAGGCATCGCCCATGACGTGGCGGCGCATTTCAATGCCGGGCTTTTTTGGGTCGGTCATAGCGGTTCTCTCTTGTGTTGGCGGCGCCAGGTGAGCAGGGAGGTGAACAGCAGAAACACCACCAGCGCTGGCAGGACGAAAAACAGCATCAAGTCTTCGAGCTTGCCGGCCAGGGGCATGCCGGTGGCGAATGACACCACGTGCAGGCCGTAGGCCAGGTACAGCCCCAGAAACAGTAAACCTTCAGCGCGAGTAATCCGGTAACCCGAATAAAACACCGGCAGACACAGCACTGCGACCCCGAGCATGACCGGCAGGTCGAAATCCAGGGCATTGGGCGACACCGATACAGGCGTCGGCGCCACCAGCGCGGTGAAGCCCAGCACCCCCAGCAGGTTGAACAGATTACTGCCGATCACATTGCCCACGGCGATATCGCGCTGACCGCGCAAGGCAGCGATCATCGAGGTGGCGAACTGCGGCAGCGAAGTGCCGACGGCAACGATGGTCAGCCCGATGATCCGTTCCGATAGCCCGAGGTCGCTAGCGATTTCAACCGCGGCCCCCAGCAGCAGATGAGCGGCGAACATCAGCAGTGCCAGGCCGCACACCATCATCAGCAGGCTGCCAAGCCATGGCGCCCGAGTCCTGGGAGTAGCGTCGTCATTGGTTTGCCGAGGGCGGCTGGAAGGTTGCGACTGGCGCAGCAACAGCCCGAGGTACAGCGCCAGAGCCGTCAGCAGGAGCAGACCATCCAGCGGCGTCAGCTGTTTGTTGTACGCCAATGCGAACACCAGCAGGCTGGCGCCGATCATCATCGGAATGTCCAGCCGCACCAGGTGCCGGGAGACCTTTAATGGAAGGATCAATGCCGACAGGCCCAGGGTGACGAGGATGTTGAAGATGCTGCTGCCAATCACGCTGCCAACAGCGATGTCGGTGTTGTCCGAGAGGGTCGCTTGCAGGCTCACGGCCAGCTGTGGCGCGCTGCTGCCGAAGGCGACGATACTCAGACCGATGATCAGCGAGCGGACTTTGCGCCGGGCAGCCAGGCGCACGGCGCCACGCACCAGCAGTTCGGCACCGGCGATCAACAGGACCAGGCCGCCGAGCAGTTGAATCACGCTCAGCAGTGGCAACTCGGCTAATCCGAAAATGGTCAGGGCTCCTTGCTCAGTTGTTCAGGGCCTGCACGCGAACCCGTGCGGTGCCGCTGCGCAGCATGCCCAGTCGTTCGGCAGCCTCGCGTGACAGGTCGATCAAGCGGCCACGGCTGTGCGGCCCGCGGTCATTGATGCGCACCACCACGGTTTTGTCGTTGCCCAGATTGGTGACCTTCACCCGAGTGCCAAACGGTAATCGGCGGTGGGCGGCGGTCAAGCCATGCTGGTTGAAACGCTCGCCGCTGGCGGTGCGTTTGCCTTGGTGCTTGGCGCCGTAATAGGACGCGCGGCCCGTTTCATCATAGCCGCGCGGATCGATGTCATGGCTGGCACAACCGGCCAGCAGAGAGAACAGGGCACAGGCGCTAAGCAGACGCTTCATTTGAAGGATTCCCACAATAAATGTGGTGAGGGAGCTGGTGTGGAAACTGGGCTTGTTGTGGCGAGGGGGCTTGCCCCCGTTGGACTGCGCAGCAGTCCCAACACTTGATGACTCGGTTTGTCAGGTGCTACCCGAGTCCAGCTATTGGGGCCGCTTCGCGACCCAACGGGGGCAAGCCCCCTCGCCACAAAAGCTCTGTGACCACAACAAGCCCGCTCCCACAGAGGTGGAGCCAGACTTTAGTTCTGGCTCCATACCAATCAGCCTTCGAGCTTGCTTTTCAGCAGTTCGTTGACCTGTTGCGGGTTGGCTTTGCCTTTCGAGGCTTTCATCGCCTGACCGACGAAGAAGCCGAACATCTTGCCGCGTTTGGCTTCATCTGCCGCGCGGTATTGTTCGACCTGTTCGGCGTTGGCCGCGAGCATCTCGTCGAGCACCCTGGAGATTTCGCCGCTGTCGGTCACTTGCTTCAGGCCGCGCTTCTCGATGATCTCGTCGGCGCTGCCTTCGCCATTGGCCATGCCTTCAAAGACCATCTTGGCGATCTTGCCGGAGATGGTGTTGTCCTTGATGCGCAACAGCATGCCGCCCAGCTGCTCGGCCGAGACCGGAGCCTGGTCGATTTCCAGGCCCTGTTTGTTCAACAGGCTGCCCAACTCGACCATGACCCAGTTGGCCGCCAGTTTGGCGTCGCCGCCGATGCTCACGACTTTCTCGAAGTAATCCGCTTGCTCACGGCTCGAAGCCAACACGTTGGCGTCGTAGACCGACAGGCCGAACTGCTCCTGGAAGCGCTCGCGTTTCTGCGGCGGCAGTTCCGGCAGGGTGGCGCGGATGTCGGCGAGGAACGAATCCTCGATGACCACCGGCAACAGGTCCGGATCGGGGAAGTAACGGTAGTCGTTGGCTTCCTCTTTGCTGCGCATGGCGCGGGTTTCGTCTTTGTTCGGATCGTACAGGCGGGTCTGCTGAATGACCCGGCCGCCGTCTTCGATCAGCTCGATCTGGCGTCGCACTTCAGTGTTGATCGCCTTCTCGATGAAACGGAACGAGTTGACGTTCTTGATCTCGCAGCGCGTGCCGAACTCGACCTGACCTTTAGGGCGGATCGAAACGTTGCAGTCGCAGCGCAGCGAACCTTCGGCCATGTTGCCGTCACAGATGCCCAGGTAACGCACCAGCGCGTGGATCGCCTTGACGTAAGCCACGGCTTCCTTGGCGCTGCGCATGTCCGGCTCGGAAACGATCTCCAGCAGCGGCGTGCCGGCACGGTTCAGGTCAATGCCAGTGGCACCGTTGAACTCTTCATGCAGGCTCTTGCCGGCGTCTTCTTCCAGGTGCGCGCGGGTGATGCCGACGCGTTTGACCGTGCCGTCTTCCAGCGCGATGTCCAGATAGCCCTTGCCGACAATCGGCAATTCCATCTGGCTGATCTGGTAGCCCTTGGGCAGGTCCGGGTAGAAGTAGTTTTTGCGGGCGAACACGTTGTGCTGACCGATTTCGGCATCGATGGCCAGGCCGAACTTGACCGCCATGCGCACCGCTTCCTGGTTCAGCACGGGCAGCACGCCGGGCATGCCCAGGTCTACCAGGCTGGCCTGGGTGTTGGGCTCGGAGCCGAACGTGGTGGCGCTACCGGAGAAAATCTTCGATTGGGTGGCGAGCTGGGTATGAATCTCCAGCCCGATCACGACTTCCCATTGCATGTGTTTCTCCTCAGAAGCCTGTTGGGGTGCGCGTGTGCCAGTCGGTGTTCAGCTGGTACTGGTGCGCAACATTGAGCAGGCGGCCTTCCTGGAAATACGGGGCGAGCAATTGCACGCCGACCGGCAAGCCGTCGACAAAACCGGCAGGCATGGACAAGCCCGGCAGACCGGCGAGGTTGGCGGTGATGGTGTAGACATCTTCCAGATACGCAGCGACCGGATCGTCGTTCTTGGTGCCGAGTTTCCAGGCCGGGTTGGGCGTGGTCGGGCCGAGGATGATGTCGACCTCATTAAAGGCAGCCATGAAGTCGTTCTTGATCAGGCGACGAATCTTCTGCGCCTTCAAATAGTAGGCGTCGTAGTAACCGGCCGACAACGCGTAGGCACCGACCATGATCCGGCGCTGCACTTCTGCACCGAAACCTTCGCCGCGGGAACGCTTGTACAGGTCAGTCAGGTCTTTCGGGTCTTCGCAGCGATAGCCGAAGCGCACGCCGTCAAAACGCGACAGGTTGGAGGAGGCTTCTGCCGGGGCGATCACGTAGTACGCAGGAATCGCGTGCTGCATGTTCGGCAGGCTGATTTCCTTGATCACCGCGCCGAGCTTTGCCAGCTCCTTGACGCTGTTATGGATCAGCTCGGCGATGCGCGGGTCGAGACCGGCGCTGAAGTACTCCTTCGGCACACCGATGCGCAGGCCTTGCAGCGAACTGTTAAGGCTGGCGCTGTAATCCGGCACTGGCTCGTCGATGCTGGTGGAGTCCTGCGGATCGAAGCCGGCCATGCCTTGCAACATGATCGCGCAGTCTTCGGCGGTGCGCGCCAACGGGCCACCTTGATCGAGGCTCGAGGCATAGGCGATCATGCCCCAACGCGAAACACGACCGTACGTCGGTTTCAGGCCGGTGAGGTTGGTCAGTGCCGCCGGTTGGCGAATCGAGCCGCCGGTGTCGGTGCCAGTCGCCGCCGGCAACAGGCGTGCAGCCACTGCGGCCGCCGAACCGCCGGACGAACCGCCTGGTACGTGTTCCAGGTTCCACGGGTTTTTCACTGCGCCGTAGTAGCTCGATTCGTTGGCCGAGCCCATGGCGAATTCATCCATGTTGGTCTTGCCCAGGGTCACGGCCCCGGCAGCGGCGAGCCTGGCAACCACGGTGGCGTCGTACGGCGCCTTGAAGTTGTCGAGCATCTTCGAACCGCAGCTGGTGCGAATGCCCTGGGTGCAGAACAAGTCCTTGTGGGCGATCGGCGCGCCGAGCAGGGCGCCGCTCTCACCGTTCGCGCGGCGTACGTCAGCGGCCTTGGCCTGCTGGAGCGCGAGCTCTTCGGTGAGGCTGATGAAACTGTTGAGCTGTGGGTCGAGCTGGGCGATACGCGCCAGCAGAACCTTGGTCAGCTCTTCGGAGGAAAACTTTTTATCGGCGAGTCCGCGGGCGATCTCGGCCAGAGTCATTTGATGCATTGCAGGCTCTTTCCCTTTAGTCGATGACTTTCGGAACCAGGTACAGGCCGTTTTCGACCGCTGGCGCGATGGACTGATAGGCCTCGCGATGATTGCTTTCGGTCACAACGTCTGCGCGCAGACGCTGGCTGGCTTCCAGTGGGTGGGCCAGAGGCTCGATACCGTCGGTATTCACAGCCTGCATTTCATCGACCAGCCCTAGAATGCTGTTCAGGGCCGAAGTGATGTGTGGAAGATCGGCTTCATTGAGGCCAAGGCAGGCCAGATGAGCGATTTTTTCCACGTCGGAGCGTTCAAGCGCCATGGGATTCTCCAGTGGAAGGAAAACAGAACGGATGCTATCCGTGTGTTAGATTGTCGGAACACTACCGCATTTCTACGGTCATATGGCCGCGATTGTGGGGTTTGGTGCACAGAAAAGCGGCCAATTTAACATATTGGCGCCTTGCCCAAAATCCCTGTCGTTGTTAGAGTTTGCCGCACTTTTTTACCCACGCGTTGCCTAGGGTCCTTTCCCCATGTTCAAGAAACTGCGTGGCATGTTTTCCAGCGATCTCTCAATTGACCTGGGCACTGCCAACACCCTTATTTACGTGCGTGAGCGCGGTATCGTCCTGAATGAACCATCGGTTGTGGCCATTCGGACGCACGGTAATCAGAAAAGTGTCGTTGCCGTCGGCACCGAGGCCAAGCGCATGCTCGGCCGTACACCGGGCAACATTGCTGCCATTCGTCCGATGAAGGACGGCGTGATCGCCGACTTCAGCGTTTGCGAAAAGATGCTTCAGTACTTTATCAACAAGGTTCACGAAAACAGCTTTTTGCAGCCTAGCCCTCGTGTACTGATTTGCGTTCCCTGCAAATCCACCCAGGTTGAGCGTCGTGCCATCCGTGAATCGGCCCTCGGTGCCGGTGCCCGTGAAGTATTCCTGATCGAAGAGCCAATGGCTGCTGCCATCGGTGCCGGCCTGCCGGTTGAAGAAGCACGCGGTTCGATGGTCGTCGATATTGGTGGTGGTACCACTGAAATCGCGCTGATCTCCCTCAACGGTGTGGTTTACGCCGAATCCGTACGGGTTGGCGGCGACCGCTTCGACGAAGCGATCATCACTTATGTGCGTCGTAACTACGGCAGCCTGATTGGCGAGTCCACCGCAGAGCGCATCAAGCAGGAAATCGGTACGGCCTACCCGGGCGGCGAAGTTCGTGAAGTCGACGTTCGCGGCCGTAACCTGGCTGAAGGCGTTCCGCGCGCATTCACCCTGAACTCCAATGAAGTGCTGGAAGCTCTGCAAGAGTCCCTGGCAACCATCGTTCAGGCCGTGAAGAGCGCTCTGGAACAATCGCCTCCGGAACTGGCTTCGGATATCGCCGAGCGTGGTCTGGTACTGACCGGTGGTGGCGCCTTGCTGCGCGACCTGGACAAGTTGCTGGCCCAGGAAACCGGTCTGCCGGTGATTGTTGCCGAAGACCCGCTGACCTGCGTTGCTCGCGGCGGTGGCCGGGCGTTGGAAATGATGGATAAGCACACCATGGATCTGCTCTCCAGCGAGTAAATTCGCGGGGTGTATCTATGTTGTTCCGCTCCCAGGCAGCACTTTGCAGTGCTGCCTGTTGGCGTTTATCTTCTGTCAATCTGTTCCAGGCCGGTTTGATGCCGTATGAATAACGAGAACATTTGCCTGGGAGGAGCGGCTTATTAAACCGCTTTTCACCAAGGGCCCCTCACTGGGCGTGCGCGTGTTGGTGCTGGTCGTGCTATCGGTCGCGCTGATGGTGTTCGATGCCCGCTTCACACTGCTCAAGCCAGTGCGTAGCCAGATGTCGCTGGTGTTGATGCAGTCTTACTGGATCACTGACCTGCCGCAGCGGCTATGGCAAGGTGTCGCCAGTCAATTTGGCAGCCGCACCGAACTGGTTGCCGAAAACGAAAAACTCCAGACCGAAAACCTGCTGTTGCAAGGCCGCATGCAAAAACTGGCGGCCTTGACCGAGCAGAACGTCCGGCTGCGCGAGTTGCTCAATTCCTCTGCGCTGGTCAACGAAAAGGTCGAAGTGGCCGAGTTGATTGGCATGGACCCCAATCCCTTCACTCATCGCATCATCATCAATAAAGGTGAGCGCGATGGCGTGGTTCTCGGTCAGCCGGTACTCGATGCCCGCGGCTTGATGGGCCAGGTGGTCGAGTTGATGCCCTACACCTCGCGGGTCTTGCTGCTGACCGACACGACCCACAGTATTCCTGTTCAGGTGAACCGTAACGGTCTGCGGGCAATTGCCAGCGGCACCGGTAATCCCGAGCGCCTGGAACTTCGCCATGTGGCGGACACCGCAGATATCAAAGAAGGCGACTTGCTGGTCAGTTCCGGGCTCGGCCAGCGTTTTCCAGCGGGCTACCCGGTCGCAACGGTCAAGGAAGTGATTCATGATTCCGGCCAGCCTTTCGCTATCGTGCGCGCCGTTCCGACCGCCGCATTGAACCGCAGCCGTTATCTGTTGCTGGTGTTCAGCGATACCCGCACGGTCGAAGAGCGGGCCAACGCTGCCGCCCAGGCTCAGGAAGCCCAGGATCGACAAGGCGGCGCAGCCCCGAGCATTCCGGCAACCATTCCCAAATCTGTCGTGCCCTTTGTCCCGGCGCCTGCGCCAGCCGCTGCCG
>NZ_CABVHQ010000090.1 GCF_902497895.1 Pseudomonas fluorescens | reverse complement strand
TGTCGGAACGCCGCACCGCCCCGCTCGGCTGCGCAGCAGTCGTAAAACCGGCGGATGCGTACTACCTGGAAAACCGCGATTGCCGGTTTTAGGGCCGCTTCGCGACCCAGCGGGGGCAAGCCCCCTCGCCACAGGTAGGGTGTTCGACCAGCGAGATATGTAGATACCTATGCCCAGGGGGGCGAGGGAGCAGAATGTGGGTTTCTGAAGATCTGCTGCGACCTGAACGTCATTCGTTGAATCCAAAATCGACTCGGTTTCACAGGTCGCAGCAACTCGACAGACACTCGAGATCAGCTCCCTCGCCCCCTGGGGAGGGTTGGGGTGAGGGGTGGTTTTTGAGCCTGGTGAACAATCAGAAGCGCTCCTCACAAAAAATGCCCTTAACTGACTGGCATTAGTGCGGCCGGCTTTTTTTATTATTCTTTTTTATTCATCCCGATAATTCCCTCTTCCACGATTATTTCAATTTCACCTGTTAAATAGACAATACAACAGGTTCAACTTCGTCCAATTCCTTGACAGTCGTGCAAAGCCTACTACTCTCAGGTGCATTCAACCTGACCAACTTAACCATGTTACTAAAACATGCGGAGTCGGCTGCGGCTGTTAATATTCAAACGCCTATTTGCAGATCAGTCGAAGCAAGGACCGCTGGCGGCTGGCAGCCACCGGGGCCAGACACCCCGTACCAGCTGGCGGCAAGCGTACCGCATGAACTGCGCGCCGTGGCGGACCCGCCTGTAATGCTCAGGCTCTTTCGAGCGCATTGACCCAGCGTCCAGAGCGATTTGCCAGGAACTTTCCAACTGCACTTTCACCCCCGGGAGGCAGCCGTGCAAAAGGTCTTGAAGATAACCAGCTACGCAATTCTCGCGCTGATGGTCGGCGCGGTCGTTTATGCCGGAGTTATCGGCATTACCTATTGGACCGGCATCGGCGTATAGAGAGTTCGCAATGAACAAACGTCAAACACGCGCGTTCGCCCTGATATCGACGGCCATCGCTACGGTAGTGTTTCTGGGCATGACGGTCGACAGTCACCGGCAGTTTCCCACCCTGACCAATGCCGACCAGATCACCCCGCAAGTCACCCGCGGCAAGGATGTCTGGCACGATTACAATTGCATCAACTGCCACACTTTGTTCGGTGAAGGCGCCTATTACGCCCCGGACCTGACGAAGATCTCCCAGCAACGCGGCACCCCCTACCTCACCGCCTTCCTCAAGGACCCTTCGAAGTTCTACGACGAGCAGCGCCATCGCCGACTGATGCCGAACCTGAATATGGCCGACGGTGAAATCGCCGACTTGATCGCCTTCCTCGACTGGGTGAGCAAGGTCGACAATCAGGGCTGGCCACCGCG
Source organism: Pseudomonas fluorescens (assembly GCF_902497895.1). Lineage (GTDB taxonomy): Bacteria > Pseudomonadota > Gammaproteobacteria > Pseudomonadales > Pseudomonadaceae > Aquipseudomonas > Aquipseudomonas fluorescens_BP. The sequence goes on along the minus strand of NZ_CABVHQ010000090.1, from coordinate 18,181 downwards.
ACCGATTCTGGTCACCGGCGCGTCGATCCCGGGCATGGACCTCACCGTGGCCCAGCAAAACGTTTCCGAGGCCAAAGAGCCTGTCGGCCAACTGCCACCGGCTGCCCGCCCGGTTTCCGGCAAGGAAGACCCGATCGCCCTGGGCGAGGCGCTGTTTCGCACGGCCTCCCCGGTGTGCAGCGCTTGCCACTCCATTGCGCCGGGCGTCAACCTGGCCGGGCCGACCCTAGCCGGACTGCCCAGCCGGGCGAAACAGGTGATCGCCTCCTCCGACTACAAGGGCAAGGCCAAGGACGTCGAAGGCTTCATTCGCGAGTCCATCGTCTCGCCGAGCGCCTACCTGCATCCGGGCGCGATGTTTTCCGCCAACGGCATGTCCTTCATGCCGGACACCTTCGGCAAATCGCTGACGCCCGAACAGATCGATCAACTGGTCGCCTATCTGGCTTCCTTCCAGTAACTGCAGGGGATGACCATGCGCTACAGATCTCAATCCGTCGCCTACTGGTATTTCGCCGTTGCCATGGTGCTGTTCGGCCTGCAACTGGTGTTCGGCCTGCTCTCGGCAGCGAAGTACCTGGGGCCGGACCCACTGTTGAACTGGTTGCCATTCGATGTGACCAAGGCGATCCACACCAACCTGTTGATCGTCTGGGTGCTGACCGGATTCATGGGCGCCACCTATTGGATGGTGCCGGATGAATCCCGCGGCGAGTTGCACAGTACCAGGCTGGCCTATATCCAGCTCGGGTTGTGGACGGCCATGGGCGTCACCGCAGTCCTTGGCTACCTGTTCGGTTATGGCACCGGTAACAAGTTGCTCGAACAGCCGCTGCCCCACAAGATCGTGATCGTGATCTGCATGCTGATGTTCCTCTACAACATCGGCATGACAATCAAGAAAGCCGGGCGCTTCACCGCCACCGAAGGAGTGCTGCTGCTGGGCCTGGCCAGCGCCGCCGTGCTTTATCTGCCGGCGTTGCTGCATTACGAGAACTACATCGTGTCGATCTACTACCGCTGGTGGACGATCCATCTGTGGGTCGAAGGCGTCTGGGAGATGATCCAGGGCGGCTTTCTCGCCTATCTGCTGATCAGGTTGTCCGGCGCTGACCGCGAGGTCATGGAGAAGTGGCTGTACGTGATTGTCGGCCTGGTGTTCATCGCCGGCATCCTTGGCACGGCGCACCATTATTACTGGATCGGGGTACCGCATTACTGGCTGCCGCTTGGCGGCTTCTTCAGCGCGCTGGAACCGGCGGCGCTGATCGGCATGGCAGTTTTTGCCTACAACGCGATGCGCCGCTCCGGCCTCTCTCACCCCAACAAACTGGCATTGCACTGGACCATCGGCAGCGCGGTGTTCACCATGTTCGGCGCCGGTCTGCTGGGTCTGGCCCACACTTTCCCCGACGTCAACAAGTGGACCCACGGCACCCTGATCACCGCCATGCACGGCCACGCGGCCTTCTATGGAGCCTATGCCATGATCATCCTGGCGATGATCACTTATGCTCTGCCGAGCATGACTCGTCGTCCCGTGGAAGACAGCGCCATCGGTTACTGGGCGTTCTGGCTGCAACTGGGCGGGATGTTCGGCATGACCCTGTCATTCGCCACCGCGGGCATTGGCCAGGTCTATCTCGAGCGCGTCCTCGGCATGGGGTATCTGGACGTGCAATTGAAGATCCAGGTGCACTTCCTGATGCTGGTGGCCACTGCGTCGATGTTCTCTCTGGGTGTCGGGTTGTTTATCTTCGATTTCTTCCGGCATGCGCCGGATTTCAGTATCGCTGAAGCCGATCCGGCGGCGATCACACCTCAAGCGTCAAGCGCCGGGTTGTGATGGAACCTTCGTTGATGCAGCAGCCCCTGGCTGGCACTGAACCCGCACTGCGGGAAGCGGAGCCGTATTACCAGTCCTCGGGCGACGAGGTGGCGATCTTCGAACAATGCCATGCCCGGCAATTGGCGATCATGCTCAAAGGGCCGACCGGCTGTGGCAAGACCCGCTTCGTCGAACACATGGCCTGGCGCCTCAAGCGTCCGCTGATCACTATCTCCTGTCACGATGACCTGAGTGCCAGCGACCTGGTCGGGCGTTTCCTGATCGGTCATGAAGGCACCCATTGGACGGAGGGTCCCCTGACCCGCGCGGTGCGCGAAGGCGCTATCTGTTATCTGGACGAGGTGGTCGAAGCCCGGCAGGACACCATTGTCGTGCTGCACCCACTCACCGACCACCGACGTATCCTGCCCCTGGACAAGATTGGCCAGATCCTCGACGCCTCGCCGCACTTCCAGCTGGTGGTGTCCTACAACCCCGGCTACCAACGCATCCTCAAGGACTTGAAGCCGAGCACCCGGCAGCGCTTCGTGGCCCTGGATTTCGACTTCCCGCCGGCCGATCGCGAGATCGCCATCGTCATCCATGAAGGCGCAACCGACTACGCCACCGCCCACGCCCTGGTGACGCTCGCTCATCGCTTGCGCGCCCTGCAGGACCGCGGGCTGGCGGAGGTGCCGAGCACTCGCCTGTTGATCGCCACTGCTCGCCTGATCACCAGCGGCATTGCCGCCCCCGCTGCCTGTCGGGCCGCGCTGATCTCGCCGCTGTCCGATGACGCGGTGCTGGTTGCCGCCATGCGCGACCTCGTCGATCTGACGTTTATCTAGATGGCCGAAGCCGAGGACGTGATCACCGATGTCGCGCGGCATGCCACGGTGTATGTCCAGGCGTTGTGGCGCCGGCACCGGGGTCCCGCGGACCCGGCGAAAACAGTCACCCTGAGGGACGTCGCGCCACGCCTCGACCTGCTGATCAAGGCGCTGTTCGGCAGCCATTATTCGCTGCGCATCGCACAACCGCCGTCACCGCCCACCTTGCTGAAAAAACTCTTTGTGCCCGAGGAAAAACCTGGCCGGCACAACGCTGTCCCGGCTACCGATGGCGTGCATATCTGGTTGCCGGAGCAGCTGGGCGACGATGGGTCAATCGCCCTGGAGCGCTACCGGACCCTCGCCTTGCAACAGGCGATGCGCGCCCGGCGCGGCAGTGCCGCGGCGATGTCCGTCATCGACAACCCGTTGCAGCGCAGTCTCTATCTGCTCCTCGAAGCCTGGGCTGCCGACACTGATCTGGTCCGCCAGTTGCCGGGGCTGGCGGCGTCGATCCATGGGTTGCGCCAGCATGCCTTGGCCACCCGCCCGCCCCTCGACGTGTTCCCCAGCCAGCGCCGGCCCCTGGAAAGTTTCCTGCGTGGGCTGCTGCGCAGCGAATGCGATCAGGCACTGGAAGGTTTGCCGATACCTGCGACAACGGCCGACTCGCTGCGCCAGTCCGCCACCCTGGCGGCACAGCTGTTGCCGCTCGACGAACCACAACGCCGCGGCGCCCATCGGTTGTTGCTCGATGCCTGGACCGGCGATCTGCGCTCACCCGCAACGCGTCCGGAGCTGCCGGGCTTGCCGGGCGAAATCGACAGCACCGATACCCTGCCGCGCAGCGCCCGCCTCCCGCGCCGGCCTAATGTGCGCGAGGCCAGTGCAGACGAAGACGAAGATCAGCAGCCCGGTCTGTGGATGGTGCAACCGGCCCAGCCGCTGGAACAGGCTGAAGACCCCATGGGCATGCAGCGCCCTGCAGACCGGGACGCGGAAATTCCCGCGGCTGATTTCGCCGACTCACTGTCGGAGTTGAACGAAGCCCGACTGGTGGTCACCCCAGGTCATCCAAAGGAAGTGCTGCTCTGCGACGACCCACCGCCAACCCGCGTTCGAGGTGGCGCGCAGCCCCCGGCAAACGGTCCGATCAATTACCCCGAATGGGATTACCGCAGCCAGGCCTACCGCGATCCCGGCGCAACCCTGCAGCTGTGTCCCGCCCAACAAGGCCCGCTGCAATGGGTCGAGCAAACCCTGGAAACTCACCGTTCGATGCTCGATGCCATCCGCCAGCAATTCGAAAGGTTGCGCGCCCGCCGCGTCAGGCTGCGCAAACAATTGGATGGCGACGATATCGATCTGCAAGCCTATATCGACGGCTGTGCGCAAGCCCGTGCCGGCCTGGACATGCCCCAGGCGCTGTATCAGACCCAGCGCCGGACCCGGCGCGACATGGCGATCATGCTGCTGATCGATGTCAGCGGCTCCACCGACGGCTGGATCTCTCACAATCGGCGAATCATCGACGTCGAACGCGAAGCATTGCTGCTGGTCTGTCTGGCGCTGGAGAGCATGGGCGAACCTTATAGCGTGCTGGCGTTCTCCGGCGAAGGGTCGCAGAGGGTTACGATACGGACGCTCAAGGCATTCGATGAGTGCTACAGCAACGAGGTCGGGCGGCGCATTGCCGCACTCGAACCGGAACGCTACACCCGGGCGGGTGCCGCCATCCGTCACGCCAGTACCTTGCTGATGCGCGAAGCCGCCAGCCACCGCCTGCTATTGCTGATCTCCGACGGCAAGCCGAACGATGTTGATCAGTACGAGGGTCGCTATGGCGTGGAAGACATGCGCCAGGCCGTGACCGAAGCCAAACTGCAAGGCATCTACCCTTTCTGTTTGACCATCGACTGCCAGGCGGCGAACTACCTGCCCGCGGTATTCGGCGCGCGGCAATATGCCTTGCTGCCCAGACCGGAGCTGTTGCCCGGCGTGCTACTGGAGTGGATCAAGCGACTGGTATCGGCCTGATACTTGGGGCGAGTGTCAATGCCAGTCAGTTAAGCGATATCTTTTGCGAGGAGTGCTTCAGATTGTTCGCCAGGCTCAAGAACCACTCCTCACCTCCCCAGGGGCATGGGTATCTACACATTTTTTGATGCTTGGCAGGGCGTAGGACGTAGGGCGTAGGGCATAGGGCATAGGGCGTAGCAGCTGTCGAGTAGAACGAGGCAGCGTCCGGCTGCGAAGCAGCCGTAAAACCCTGCACCTCAGTGTTGCAGATAAACCGCGAGCACAGCTTTTACGAGGACTCCGTCCTCGGACGCTGCCTCGTTCTACTCGACAGCTGCTACGGGGGGGGCGAGTGTAATCCGCCAGGCAAAAAAAACCGCAGGCGATGGAGTCTCCATCGCCTGCGGCTGGGTCATGCTTGACGCGTGTTACTTGGTGCCGCTTGCTGCTTTGTTGGTTGCTTCTGTAGCGGCTTTGCCAGCTGCTGCGGTCGCTTCAGTAGCGGTTTTGCCCGCTGCGTCGAAGCTGGTCTGAGCTACGTCAGCAGCCTGTTTTACAGCTTTCTGTGCGCTTTCAAAGACGGTACCGGCATTGGCCAGCGACGACTTGAATGCAGCCACAACTGGCTCGGAACCGGCTGGTGCATTCTTGCTGATCGTTTCAACGAACTCTTGCACCTGCTTGGTGCCCTCAGCAACCTGAGTTTCGGTCAGTTTGGCGATTTCGGACTGGGTGCCGACGATCAGCGCTTGTACCTGACGGTTGAATTCGGCCAGGCGTTCGGCTTGTACATTAGGCTGGGTGAAAGAAGCCTGCAGCTCTGCGAAACCTTGTGCATCTTTTACTGCCAGCAGCTTGCGGACACCGTCGAAGTTTTCTTCAGTGGCGGTGCGCAATGCCTGGAACTGCAACTGGCTCAGCTGTTCAACGCTGGCGAAGACTTTGCCGCTGATTTGCTGCAGCAGGTCGAGGTTGGCTTTCTGAACGCTTTGCAGTTTTTCCGAATTAAAAAAAGTCATGGCTGAAACTCCTGATTCTGAAAGGCCGACGTGGGCCTGAAGGCGCGATAGCGATCCTGCTGGTCATCGCGTTAGCCTTGATATTGCAGCGCACAAAATCATTTGGCAATCTTTTTTTTGTGCACTGCAAAATAATCTTTGCTCCTCCCCCCTCTATTAGCTATAAACTCCTACACATCGAACGGTCAGCCGCGCGTCCTTTGTAAAGAGCGCAGGCGGGTCGCTTCCCATGTATGGAGTCAGGAGAGCACTATGGGCCAGCAAGATATTGTTGCATCGCACGATGAAGGGCATTCCTCACAGCTCGGGCTGTTTCAACACCTGAGCCATCTGCAGCGCCTCAATACCCAGAACGTCCTTGACGCCGTGCAGCAGCGCCAGGCAAAAACCTTCGCGCCTTTAAGCCAGGGTCAACTCAGACAACCCACGCCTGAGGACTGGCAGGAATACTTCACCGACCTCAGCCAACGCAGCCTGCTGTTCTGGGACACCTTGCGCCAGCGCGGCGATAATACCCTGGCCCACGAACGCGCCGGGTACCCGCTGCTGCTCAAGTTCGCTCATGAAACGCTGATCGCCGGCACCGACCTGCCGCGCCCGGTCAATTACTCGCTGTTGCGAATCCTTCCCGGGCCAGATCAAAAGATCGGCCGCAATGGCCCGCCAGTGATCATCATTGATCCACGGGGCGGCCACGGCTCGGGCATCGGCGGCTTCAAACAGGATTCGGTGATCGGCGAAAGCCTCAGAGCCGGCCACCCGACCTATTTCATCTCTTTCAGTCATGCACCTGCCCCCGGACAAACCCTGGCGGATATCAGCGCAGCCCAGGCCCGCTTCATCGAACTGGTCAGCGCCCGGCATCCCGACAGCGGCAAGCCTGTGATCATCGGCAACTGCCAGGCCGGCTGGGCGCTGATGGGATTGGCGGCCACACATCCGGAACTGCCGGGCCTGATCATCGTCAATGGCGCACCTTTATCCTACTGGGCCGGGGTCAACGGACGCAATCCGATGCGTTACTCCGGCGGACTGCTGGGTGGCGGCTGGATGACTCGCCTGGGCAGCGACCTGGGCAACGATCGTTTCGACGGTACCTGGCTGGTCAGCAACTTCGAGAAGCTGGACCCGGCCAACACCTATTGGGGCAAGTACTACGAGCTGTTCACCCAGGTCGACAGCGAGGCCGCGCGCTTCCTTGACTTCGAGCGCTGGTGGGGCAGCCCGACCCTGCTCAATGGCGAAGAAATCGAAATGATCGTCGACGACCTGTTCATCGGCAATCAGCTGTCCGGCGGCCTGGGTCGCAAGAGCAGCGGGCTTGACCTGAAACGGATCAAAGTACCGGTGGTGGTGTTCTGCTCCTATGGGGACAACATCACTCCTCCGCAGCAGGCGCTGAACTGGATCACTGATGTTTATCCAAGCGATCTCGCCTTGCACGACGCCGGCCGCACTATCGTCTATCTGCGGCACGCCAGCATCGGCCACCTGGGGATCTTCGTTTCCGGCAAGGTTGCCCGGCGCGAACACCGTGAATTGCTCGGCGCGGTCGAGGCGATCAATGCCTTGCCGGCCGGGCTGTATGAATTGCTGATCGACGATTTGCCTGCCCCGTCAGGCAGCGCAGCAGATGCGAAATATCGCGTGCGTTTCGAATCGCGGAAAATCGCCGATATCCATGCTGACAGCGAGCCAGCGCGAGATGACGATCGCGAGTTCGCGATGGTAGCGCGCGCCTCGGAAATCAACAGCACGATTTACGACACCTTTGTTCGTCCGTGGCTACGCCAGCTGATCAACGAGCCGGTTGCCGAACTGCTGCGCAGGGCCCATCCCTTCCATCAGCAGCAGGTGCTGTGGAGCAGTATGAATCCGGCACTCTGGTGGCTGCCAGGAAGCGCCGACAAGGTGCGCAGCGAGCGTCGCCCCGCACGCCAGGACAACCCGTTGCTGGCCTGGCAGGCACTGTTTTCCAATCAGATACAGGACACCCTGAACGCTTTTCGCGATGTGCGTGACGCCACTCAGGAGCTGTGTTTCTACGGCATTTATGGCGCATTGAGCAATCTTGGCGGCAACCCGCCCGCTCGAAATGTCCAGAAACACGCCGACCTGCAGGACCAGGCCTTGATCGAACGCCTGCAAACGGCGCTGCCCGAAGGCGGCCCATTGCAAGCCCTGGTGCGGATCCTGTTTTTGCTCAGCCGCAAGAGCGACCAGGCGGGCAAGGAGAGTATCGAGAAACTGATCCAGCAAGTGCATGTGCTGGTCCAGGATAACAGCGCCGAGCCCGCTGTCCTTCGCGAAGCCATACGCCTGCAGAACCTGCTGGTGTTTACCCACCCGCTGGAAAGCTTGCGCACCTTGCCCTTGCTGCTTCCGGACGCAGAGGCACGCCAGCAGGTGCTCTCAGCCGTCGGGCTATTGATGCCTGACCTGTTGACCACTGGCGCTGAAGGCGAAATCTGGCGCGAGCTGCACGCGCTGCTCGAAGTCCCCCTGCCAGGTTTGCGCCTGAACCAAGCGCCCAGCGAAGCCGATGCCCAGCAGACGCAGACACCGCCCAAGCCAGCGCCGATTGTGGCAGCGCCGCCAGCACAGGTCGCTGCGCCAAAGGTCAAACAAACAGCGCCTGTTGCGCCGACCGTAGAGCCTGTCAAAGCCAAAACCAGCAAACCGAAAGTTCAGCGGGCCAAGACCAGCGTTCCACCCTCGGCCAAAGCCCTGCCTGACGTGACATCGCCGGTCGCTGCAACGCCACCAGCAGCAGCGGTGCCTGCCCCGGAGAAAAACCCTCCGGCCAAGACATCGCCGATCGCTGCAACGCCACCAGCAGTAGCGGTGCCTGCCCCGGAGAAAAACCCTCCGGCCAAGACATCGCCGATCGCTGTAACGCCACCAGCAGCAGCGGTGCCTGCCCCGGAGAAAAACCCTCCGGCCAAGACATCGCCGATCGCTGTAACGCCACCAGCAGTAGCGGTGCCTGCCCCGGAGAAAAACCCTCCGGCCAAGACATCGCCGATCGCTGCAACGCCACCAGCAGTAGCGGTGCCTGCCCCGGCCAAGACATTGCCGGTCGCTGAAACGTCACTGCCAGAAGCGGTGCGTGCCCCGGCGAAAAACCCTCCGGCCGCGACATCGCCGGTCGCTGCAACGCCACCAGCAGTACCGGTGACTAGCCCCGCCACCCCGGTTACAACGCCTGCACCCAACAAGGGCAAGGGTAAAAAATCTGGCAAAAGGACCAAGCCATAATGATCCCCTGCGCCGGTGCCGGGTCAGACCGGCGCAGCTTCCTGGAGCACCAGCGACAACTCGTCGGCTCGGTACTGACCGGGTGTCATGCCGAACCAGCGGGTGCAGGCCTTATGGAAACTGCTGTGGTCGTGGAACCCGAGCAGGTAAGTCACATGCTTCATATTGAAACGGGAATGCCGCAGGTAGAAGTCGGCCAACTGCCGACGCACATCGTTGAGAACATCCTTGAACTGGGTGCCGTCCTTCTCGAGTGCCCGCTGCAGCGTTCGCTTGCTGATGTTCAGCGCGGCCGCAATCGACTCCATATCACACTGGCCTTGCCCCTGACTCAGACGCTCGGTGATCAGCGCGCGAATCCTGCACACAATGGTGAAGCCGTACAACAGTTCCAGCTGAGCTTCGGCAAAGCTGTCATGGAGCGTGGCCAACTTCTCGTTGGCCATGCTCAACGGACGCAGCAGTTCCTGGCCATCGAACAGGATGCTGTCGTAGGCCGCCCCGAAACGCAGCTCGCAGCCAAACAGTCGTTTATGCTCCGAGATGTCTTCAGGTTCGGGATAGGCGAACTCCACACTCAGCGGTTGCGGCGATTTGCCTCCGGTCAGCCAGCGGCAGAATCCCAGCAGCGAACCAAGGCTGGCATCGGTGTACTGCCGGGGCTTGATCGAACCACGCTGCTGATGATCGAGCGCGGCCAGGCGGAAATGCTGCTGCTCCTGGACAAAAAACAGACTGAATCCTGTGCCGATCAACGGGCTGAAACGAACCAGGCGCTCGAGGGCCTTTTTCAGGTTCAAGCTGGACATCATGGTGTAGCCGACGATCTGGAAGATGCCGGGATGGAAATTGTCGTAGGCCTTCAAACCAATATCCGGATCACCGGAGGCCTTGACCGCCAGATCCCACAGACGGTAGATAGCGCTTCGCTCGCAGAAGGATCCCGGGGTATCAGCGAGTCTTATATCAAATCCAGCTTCCTGGCACAGACTGGCGACATCCAGTCCTTGCGCCGAAAGCGTATTCGCCAGCACGCTGGCATAGCCTGAACTCATTCTATACATAGCGTCCTCAATGACCTGTGGAACCGAACATCCTGTGCGGAGCCATTACTGACCTGTGCTGAGGGAATATAAACCATGTTGAACGTATATGAACCATTCGTTCCGTTTCAAGTCCTGAGGTCAGTATAGGGACTGTTCATTTCATTTTGGTTCCCCCGAGCAAAATCTCTGCATGGCACCGTTGGACACTAATCAGTCACCTACAAACACTTCCCTCACTCCCCGCCAATACCGAACAATCCCCTCACATCCTGCAACGCAAAAATAAAAGGAACGCGTATGAAGTCGGTTGGTCGTATTGCATTGGTAACGGGTGGTATGGGTGGCATTGGCACAGCAATCAGCCAACGCCTGTTCAAGGAAGGCTTCAAAGTAATTGTCGGCTGCAGTGCAAATTCGAGCCGCAAAGATGCCTGGATGGCAACTCAACTGGCAGCTGGCTATCAATTCGAATGCGTCGAAACCGACATCACCGACTGGGAATCGACCCGCAAGGCCTTTGAGCTGGTACGGGAACACCACGGGGCGATCGACGTACTGGTCAACAATGCTGGCATCACGCGTGACGCGTCTTTCCGCAAGCTCACCCCGGAAGACTGGAACACGGTGATCGGGACCAACCTGAACAGCCTGTTCAACACCTCCAAGCAAGTCATTGAAGGCATGCTGTCCAAGGGCTGGGGCCGGATCATCAACATCTCGTCGATCAACGGCCAGCGTGGCCAGTTCGGTCAGACCAACTACTCGGCAGCCAAGGCCGGCATCCATGGTTTCACCATGGCACTGGCCCGGGAAGTTTCCGGCAAGGGCGTGACCGTCAACACCGTCTCCCCTGGCTACATCCAGACCGACATGACTGCGGCTATCCGCAAGGACATTCTGGACGGCATGATTGCCGGCATTCCGGTCGGCCGCCTTGGCCAGCCTGAAGAAATCGCTTCGATCGTGGCCTGGCTGGCCAGCGATGAATCCGCGTACAGCACCGGTGCCGACTTCTCGGTAAACGGCGGCATGAACATGCAGTAACCCCACCAGGGCAGGGATGCCCTGGGTCCTGTTCGACGAATTTTGTCTTTTCAATGAGTCAATGAGGTCACGCATGAACGAAGTCGTAATCCTTGCCGCTACTCGTACCGCCATCGGCAGTTTTCAAGGCGCTTTGGCCGCGATTCCCGCGACCGAACTGGGTGCTGCAGTGATTCGCCGTTTGCTGGAGCAGACGGGTATCGACGCTGCGCAAATTGATGAAGTGATCCTCGGCCAGGTACTGACTGCCGGCGCCGGGCAAAATCCGGCACGCCAGACCGCGATCAAGGCCGGTTTGCCACATACCACCCCAGCCCTGACCCTGAACAAGGTCTGCGGCTCCGGTCTCAAGGCGGTCCAGCTCGCAGTCCAGGCGATCCGTTGCGGCGACGCCGAGTTGATCATCGCTGGCGGCCAGGAAAACATGAGCCTGGCTCCCTATGTTCTGCCCAAGGCCCGCACCGGTCTGCGCATGGGCCATGCGCAACTGCAGGACACCATGATCCAGGATGGCCTGTGGGATGCTTTCAACGATTACCACATGGGCATCACCGCCGAGAATCTGGCGCAGAAGTACGAGATCACTCGTGAAGCACAAGATGCCTTCGCTGCCGCCTCGCAACAGAAAGCTGCCGCGGCCATCGAGGGCGGGCGTTTCCAGAGCGAGATCACCCCGATCCTGATTCCTCAGCGCAAAGGCGATCCGCTGGTTTTTGACACCGACGAACAGCCGCGTGTCGATAGCACCGCCGATGCCTTGGCGAAACTCAAGCCGGCATTCAAGAAAGACGGCAGCGTCACCGCCGGCAACTCTTCGACGCTCAACGATGGTGCAGCCGTGTTGCTGCTGGCCAGCGCCGCTAAAGCACAAGAGCTGGGCCTTCCGGTATTGGCACGAATCAAAGCCTATGCCAGCGCCGGTGTTGACCCGTCGATCATGGGCATTGGCCCGGTCCCGGCTACCCGCCTGACCTTGCAAAAGGCCGGCTGGAGCATCGACGACCTGGACCTGATCGAAGCCAACGAAGCCTTCGCCGCCCAGTCGCTGGCGGTGGGTAAAGAGATGGGTTGGGACACCAACAAAGTCAACGTCAACGGCGGCGCGATCGCCATGGGCCATCCGATCGGCGCGTCAGGGGCACGGATCCTCGTGTCGCTGGTACACGAACTGATTCGCCGCGACGGCAAGAAGGGTTTGGCTACACTGTGTATCGGTGGCGGACAAGGCGTCGGCCTGGCTATCGAACGCTAGTCTGCACTCCTTCATCAGCCAACTGCGCGGGGCCGGGTATCCTGGCCCTGCGCATTCGGCTGGCAGTACTGCCCTCCTTACCTACTGTCGCTGTGCCGAAGCCCGGCACAGCGCGGCTTATATTCTGCCCGGCTCATCTGCGTGGGCAAGGACGTTTATGGATAACAACGCGCAAACCTTCAACACCTATTGGTCGGGCCAGGTTCCCTTCATCGCCTCTTTTGCGGTGCAACAATTGCGTCTGTGGGTCAGCACCAATCCCTGGTTTTCCGGGCATGATCACAGCGCCTGGTTCGATTTGCCCGGGGAAAGCCTGGATACTCTCCAGGCCGACTACCAGTCCCAGTGGAGCCAACTCGGCCAACAGCTGCTGACCGGCCAGCCCTTCAGTTTCAATGATCGACGTTTTTCCAGCGGCAACTGGAGCGAACCATTTTTCGGTTCCCTCGCCGCCTTTTACCTGCTCAACTCCAGTTTTATGCTGAAACTGCTCGAGAAGCTGCAGATCAATGATCACAAGCCGCGCCAGCGCCTGCGCTATCTGGTCGAGCAAGCCATCGCCGCCAGTGCGCCGAGCAATTTCCTGACCAGCAATCCCGATGCGCTCCAGCGAGTGGTCGAAACCCAGGGTACCAGCCTGCTCACTGGTCTGTTGCACATGGCCAGCGACATGAAAGAAGGCAAGATGCGCCAGTGCGATAGCGGCGCGTTCAAGGTTGGCGTCGATCTGGCCAACACCCCTGGCGAAGTGGTCTTCGAGAATGAACTGTTCCAGCTCATTCAGTACTACCCGCAAAGCGAAACCCAATACCTGCGCCCGGTATTCGTGGTACCGCCGTCGATCAACAAGTTCTACATCCTTGACCTGCGCCCGGACAACTCGATGGTCCGCCATCTGCTGGACCAGGGACATCCGGTGTTCATGATGTCCTGGCGCAACTTTGACGAAGCGACCGCCGGCACTACCTGGGAAGACCAGATTCAGAACGGGGTGATCAAAGCCCTGCAAGTGACTCGGGAAATCAGTGGCGAACCGCGTCCCAATTGCGTGGGTTTCTGCATTGGCGGCACGCTGTTGAGCACTGCCCTGGCGGTCCTGGCGGCGCGCGGCGACAAAGAGATCGCCAGCGTGAGCCTGTTGACCACCTTCCTCGACTACGTCGATACCGGGCCTATCGACATCTTCGTCGACGAGAAAATGGTCGCCTACCGTGAGCGCACCATCGGTGGTATCGGTGGCCCCATCGGCCTGTTCAAGGGCGAGGACATGGGCAACACCTTCTCCCTGCTGCGCCCCAACGACCTGTGGTGGAACTACAACGTCGATAAATACCTCAAGGGGCAAAAGCCGATCCCGCTTGACCTGCTGTTCTGGAACAACGACAGCACCAACCTTCCAGGTCCGATGTACTGCTGGTACCTGCGCCACACCTATCTGCAGAACGACTTGAAATCAGGCGAGCTGGAGTGCGCTGGAACCAAGGTGGACCTGAGTGCAATTGACGCGCCCGCCTACTTCCTCGCCACCCATGACGATCACATCGTGCCGTGGAGAAGTGCTTTCGCCGGGACCAATCTGCTCTCCGGGAACAAGCGTTTTGTACTGGGCGCTTCCGGGCATATCGCTGGGGTGATCAATCCGCCTGCCAAAGAGAAACGTCATTACTGGACCAACAATCGGGTCACGAAAAACCCCGACACCTGGTTCAAAAATGCCGAACAGCATCCTGGTAGCTGGTGGAATGACTGGTTCGCCTGGCTGGCTGGCCACGCCGGTGAGCGGCAGCCCGCGGTCAAGCAAGTCGGCAATGACAACTACCCGCCTCTGGAACCGGCCCCAGGCCGTTATGTAATGAATAAGGCTTAGTGGCCTGTGTGGCTGGTTCTGTTAGTCAACTTCGGCGCCAGAAGCCCATATCCTGCGTTGCTGTTCCTCGCCATAGCGGGCTATGACTCGTCACAGCGCCTTGGCTATGGACTTCTGGCATCCGAATTTGAGCTAACGAACTAGCCGTACAGGCCACTAGGTTCTGGTGAACCCTGTCCGATAATCGCTTGGGGTGACACCCAGGCGATGGCCCTTGCCGACTTCGTCGGCAAGGCATCTCAAGGCTATTCAAGCCGTTCCTCAAATACCCCCGCCTCAAGTCTCTCCTGAAGCTGTCCGCACGCCAAACCATCGATCCGCTAAATCAGCGACAGCGTGCGCTGATCGGCATGACCGGCGAAATACTGGTCCAGCGCGGTACGGAAAATATTCTCGTCGGCGGCGACCAGGTCGAACAGGGTCATGCTGGAATGGAACTTCATGTGATCCGGCGTTCCGAATATCGACTGGATCGAAGACCCCTGCAGTTGCGTCACCCACCGGGTACAGCTTTCCAGGCGCGGACCCAGCAGCGGATGTTGCAGATACGCAGCGGCCTCATCCAGAGAGGCAATGGCGAAATACTTCGACATGTCGCTATGCCCCAGGCCGGCATACTGCGGGAAGACAAACCACATCCAGTGGCTGCGCTTGTGGCCGTTGCGCAGCTCGGCCTCGACCCGAGCAAAAACCGGGTCCTGCGCTTGAACGAAGCGCTGCAGAGAAAACGGGTCCGTGCTGTCGGTGCTTCTCATCTTGGCACACCTCGTCGGTGGGTTCAGACCATCGCCAATGGATGCTTGCGTTTCGGCGCGCAAAACACTCGGTCGATCGCCTGCAAGTCTTCTGCATCAAGGGTCAATCCGGCCGCCGCGGCATTCAGCCGGACATGCTCGAGCTTGACCGCTTTGGGGATGGCAATCACTCCTTGCTGGTGCAAAACCCAGGCCAGCGCCACCTGGGCCGTGGTCACACCCTGGAGATTGGCGATGTGCCGGAGCGTCGGGCTGCTCAGCAGTTCTCCCCCCTGGGCAATCGGGCAGTAGGCCATCAGCGGCAAGTTGTGCTGCTGCCACCAGGGCAGCAGGTCGAACTCGATGCCGCGCTGTTCGATGTTGTAGAGCACCTGATTGGTCGCGCAGGCCGGTGACGCCAGTTCCTGCAGGTCCGCCACGTCGAAATTGGAGACCCCCCAACGCCGGATCTTGCCCGCCTCGCGCAAGCGCTCGAAGGCCTCGACCGTTTCTTCAAGAGGATACTGGCCGCGCCAATGCAGCAGGTACAGATCGAGATGGTCAGTGCCCAGGCGTTTCAGACTGGCCTCGCACGCACGGGGGACACCTTTGCGACTGGCATTGTGCGGGTAGACCTTACTGACCAGAAACACCCGATCCCGCTGGCCACGGATCGCTTCGCCGACCACTTCCTCCGCACCGCCCTCGCCGTACATTTCTGCGGTATCGATCAGGTTCATGCCCAGCTCGATGCCCAATTGCAACGCTGCCACTTCGTGGGCGCGCTGCTGCGGATCTTCACCCATGCGCCAGGTCCCCTGGCCGATGACAGGGACCGATACTCCGGCCAGATCGAGCATTCGCATGACTACCTCCTGCAGACATTCGATGAATATCCATGTGGCAGTGGATAAGACAAGAGGTTCAATTCCAGGTTGGCTACGCACCATTCAAGAGCAGATTAACCATCAGCTGCTAGTGTTAAGCCTACGCGCAAGGCCTGCTGACCCGTCTTGCTTGCGCCTCCTCTCTAATGGCCACAGGTGGAACACCATGCGATATACCCTGTTCGAGAATCAGAGAAACGAGATCATCCTGCTCGCGCGCATTCTGTTGATGATTCTGTTCATCATGTCCGGCTGGAACAAGATGACCCACTTCGACGGCACGGTGAGCTACATGACCTCACTCGGCGCACCCTTGCCCATGGTCGCAGCTGCCATTGCAGTGATCATGGAGTTCTTTGCCGCGATCCTGATCGTCCTCGGCTTCTATACCCGCCCGCTGGCCTTTCTCTTTGCCTTGTTCGTACTCGGTACCGCGGTGATCGGGCACCACTTCTGGACGATGGCCGATCCGGAACGGGCGGCCAACACCATCCAGTACTTCAAGAACCTGAGCATCATGGGCGGCATGCTGTTGCTGGCCGTTACCGGTGCGGGCAAGTATTCGATCGATGGCCGATAGCGGCACGCTGGTCATTCGAAACAGCTCCACATCGGTGGCATTCAGTGCGCCGTCGATGGGGGCTATATGCTGAAGAAGATCACCATGGGGTTGTTCCTCTTTCCATAGAGACGCCGAGTCTGCCTCGTCGCTTACGGGAAGCGGAATCCTGCGCAAAGGCCTCATTGAAGTCTGCGATAGCCACCGGCTGTATGTATCACATTGTGTACAGCTGCCATCGCGACACATCCGCGCCGCTTTAGCTCCCTCGACAGACACACACCGGATACACCGGCAGGGTCAACTACGCCTGTCGGTTGGTACAGCCGGTCACAACGCTCAACTCAGCCGATCAACGCGCTTGAGCCACTCAACAAAAAGAGGGCGCAGTGCCTGCTGCCCCGCATTTTCCCGTGACTGATTTCAACGGAGTTCAAGCCCATGCAAACCAACCTCTCATCCGCCTTGAAGGGACTACACTTTAACCTTGATCGAGTTGGCAGCTGGGCCGCGCCGCTCAGCCTGCGGGTCTTTCTGGCCTGGGAGTTTTTCGAGTCGGGATTGGAGAAGTGGAACGGTCAAAACTGGTTCGCTGACATTCAGAGCGCGTTTCCCTTTCCCTTTAACCATGTTCCGGCCGTAGTGAATTGGGAACTGTCGCTGTGGGCAGAACTGATCTGCGCCATCGCCCTGCTGGTGGGCCTGGGAACACGTTTCTCGGCACTCGTCCTGATGGTGGTCACAGTGGTCGCGACCGCAGCGGTTCACTGGCCAGCCGATTGGTCGACCTTGAGCGAGCTGGCCCAGGGTTATTCCATCAGCAACAAAGGCCACGGCAACTTCAAACTGCCCTTGATCTATCTCGCGGCACTCCTGCCGCTGCTGCTCACCGGCGCCGGCAAGCTGAGCCTGGATGCGCTGCTGGAACGCTGCAGCTGGCGTCGGCAAATACGCTGAAGCGGCTGTATTTCGATACCGTTCCATTCATTCTGGAGTAAACGCTATGAGCCTCACTCTCTACGGATTTGATGGCAGCACCTATGTGCGCGCGGTAAAAATGCTGCTCGAAGAAAAAGGCGCCGAGTACCAGCAGTTGCAGGTGAACGTGCTCAAGGGCGAGCCGCATCAGCCCGAACATCTGGCCCGCCACCCGTTCGGCAAGGTGCCGGTGATTGAACATGACGGTTTTCGGGTAATCGAAACCGCCGCCATTACGGAGTATCTGAACGAGGTTCTGCCGGGGCCTTCACTGTTGCCCGATAATGCCAAGGATCGCGCCCGGGCCCGGATGGCCATGGGGATTTATGAGTCCTATGGGTATGGCGCGCTGGTCGCGGTTTTTGGTTATCACCTGTTTCCCAACTTCATCGGCGGGCAGGACGATAACGCCCGACGCGAAGGGATCAAGAACTCACGCCTGGTGCTGCAAGAGCTGATGAAAATCAAGGGCAGCGATCCCTTCATCGCCGGACAGGCTCAGTCCCTCGCCGACTTCTATCTGGCGCCGGCCTGCGCCTACCTGTCGTTCACCCCTGATGCGACAGAGGTATTCAGCGTGGACGGATTCAGCGCCTGGTGGGAACGGGTTCAGTCATTGCCCAGCTTCAAGGCCACGGCGCCGTAACCCGTTGCGGGTGCACTCGGTCGGCGTAGGAGCTGCCGATAGGCTGCGATCTTTTCGGCTCACACCGCCAAGATCAAAAGATCGCAGCCTGCGGCAGCTCCTACGGGGGATTGCAGGCACTCTCTACATTGTGGGTGGATTGGGTCGGCGTAGGAGCTGCCGATAGGCTGCGATCTTTTCGGCTCACACCGCCAAGATCAAAAGATCGCAGCCT
>NZ_CABVHQ010000089.1 GCF_902497895.1 Pseudomonas fluorescens | reverse complement strand
CAGATTGCCGGTGACCAATATCAGGTCGCGACACGCTGGGGCTCGCTCGATGTCTACGCCGAACCGAGCCTTCACAGCGCCGTTCTCACGAAACTGCCGGATGGCACGCAAGTCACGGTCAGCGGTGAAGGCGACTACCGCAAGCTGGAACGCATCGACCAGTACGTGCATTTCAAATCGCTGCAAGGCGCCCTGGAACCGCTGGCGCATGATCGGGTGGTGGTGCTCGATCAGCCCTTAGCGATCAAGGCCGGGGAGTTGATAGGCCACCTCGGCCTGTATCAGGACGGTGGGGCGGAACGCCCGGAAAAGAAACTGCACCTGGAAGTGTTCAGCGGCGATGACGTGGACATTTTCATCGAAGCCAGTCGCGCCTGGGCACAGCGCTTGCCCGCCGACAGCAAGACCTGGCTGAAACTCGCCAAGGGCACGGCCGTGGTGGCGCATCGGGACACCTACAGCGCCAAGCAGCCACCGACCCTGAGTGCTGCGGCCAACACCCTGAGCGCCGCCGACCTGCTGGTCCCCAAGAGCCTGCTCGATGGCCTGCCGGCCGAGAGAAAAATCACGGTGCCGGCGACGGCTGACCGCAGGGCCTACACCTGGTATCGCCTCGACGGGCTGCTCCACGACGCCGACAACAATCTGCTTGATGGCTGGGTCCGCGAAGAGGTGGGTGTCACCCCCTGGGTCAATACCTGGTCGTGGGAAGGCTACGACCTCATCTACAACTACGAACTCCCTCGGCGAATGTTGGCGTCTTTTCTTCGCGCCGTTGACCACTTCAGCGAAATGGAACTTGAGCGCTACGGCCCCATGGCCGACGAAGCAGACAAGGGGCCGCTCAAGAGCCGACTGTACGACATCATCGACCGCAACCGCGACGGCAAAATGACCGCCAAGGAACTGCAAGCGGCGATCAGCCTGCCGGCCCACGCCCAGTCGATCTCGCAATTGATCATCTACGCCGAAAGCGAGTGGTACTACAGAGCGCAGAAGTGGGACCCGCTGGATGAAATACTCGGCCATAGCGGTTCGACGCCACACTTGAACTGGTTGGCGGAGAAAGAGCGGCTTGAACAAATCAGTTGGTGGGAGGAGGTGGCCATGAAGGTTGGGCTACCGGCGGATGGGAAGGTGTTTCACTTTCATCCAGTGGGTTTGGCAACGTATTTCAACTTTATAGACGGATTAAAAATCCTTGCAGGCAAGATAACCTTCGATGCTGAAGGTAATGATAATCCAGGCTCAATGCACTACAGCAGAGTCATTCACTGGCCAGGAAATGATTTGTCTGGAGTAACTTTGGGGCGAGGGTACGATATGGGAAATCGAACGCAAAACGAAGTCTACGCCCATATGACTCGAGCTGGAATCGACGATAAAAAGGCTAGAGAAATTTCGTTAGCTCGCGGCCTGAAAGGAGTGGCTGCGAGAGATTTTGTAACAAATAGCAAAATTTCAATTGGCGAAATAACTAAAGACCAACAAATATCAATTTTTAACATCATCTACCCTGACTACATTGAAAGAGCTATTTCAAATTATAACAAATGGACTTTGTCTGAGATCGACAGGGTGGAATGGGTAAATCTTGATCCCGTCATTCAAGAAGTATTGGTTGACTTTGTGTACCAAGGTTTTACTTTGGGAGCCAATCCAATGAAAGCTGGGATGCGCAACAGCAGGGCAGAGTTAATATCTTATATTGAAAATACTCCTGCAATTAGTCAGTATGAGCCAGGTCGGCATAGAGTCAGGTATTTAAAAAATAATTAACGGGAGAGGTTTAATGATCGCAAGATTTATTGTAGTGATGTTATTTGGATTTGGGGTGTGTTATGCAGATTCTGTTTATCCTGATTTATGCTTATCTGGAGGCATGGATAGCCAGGATGTATACGAATGCTCCAAATATAAAGTTGAAGGTGCTGGCAAAGTATTAAATGATATTTACAAGGATTTAAATAATAGAATATCTATAGAGTACAAGGCGGATCCCAAGCTAGGAGAAGAGCTTCGGGAGTATATAAAAAAATCACAGAGAGCGTGGATTAATCTAAGAGACGCAAACTGTGCTATTGAGAGTTTTGTGATCTCCCCTGAAACTCAAGCATTTGAAACGATAAGAAACAATTGTGTTGCTAGAGAAAGTATCGAAAGAGCCCGCTATCTAAAGAGCTTGAGATTCTGACGCTGCGCGTCATTGAGAGTGTATTAGTAATAGGGTGGTCCGCCGAAAACCCTACAACACAACAGCACTGGATATGCTCTTAGTGCATGTTGACGAATAAATTTCTAATTAATCAGGTGATCTCCAATCGTCGTTAAAAAAACTCTGTTGATGTTGTTGTTTTTTTTTTCTCTGCATTGACAAATGCATCATGCCTGAATGAGCACAAGGATTTCATTGGTAACCTCTATGAAGGGCCAGGAGTGATTCGACATAGCTCTGTTTGCAAGGTGTGGCCAGCAACAGGAGATATCATCTTTGCAACATCAATTGAGCTGGATGGAAGGACTGATTTGGGGGTGATGGTTTTTGATTCAAAAACCAACACTATTGTTGGAGTCAGTCGCGAAATTGATGCGTTAAAGGGTGATGCTATTCACAATACTGGAATAGAAATTGATACGGCAAGCTATCGGCTTAACAGGGATACCTTGGCGTTCGGGATTCGTACCTCCTGGCGAGGTTCATCACAGCCAAATCCATATAGCTCAGAATCATTAAGATTATATATCGCGCATGACAAAAGCTTGGTTAGTGTTCTAAGTGGGCTGAATGTGCATGAGTATTCTGGCGAGTGGGATACCCGCTGTGCTGGCGAGTTCACTACACGAGACATGATCATGATCATGATGCAGTCAGGAAGGCCATATGCAGACCTGCTTATTAAAGAGAAGACAACGAAAGTACTATCTCGAGAGGCTGCTGAGGGCTGCAAGGATGTTCTGCAGAAAACAGAGGAAAAGAAATACGTACTAAAATATGAAAGAGGGCGTTACCTGGTTCCAGAAAACTTGCGCTCATTTGTACGGTAAGTTAGAAAATGGGGGCAGCCGCTATCGCGAGCAATCCAGCGTCGACCGGCTCTTCCTAAAGTGCGCGTCCAGAGCAGAGCGCTCTAATATTGTGAAGCAGGTAAAAAAATCCGGAGCCCTTGTCAGGTTCCGGATTTTTCGTTTGATCGAGGAGCGCTCAACGATCCTCAGTCAGGCTGTCAGAACAGCTTGAGCTTCGGCGCCTCTTCCTTGAGCGGCTCGTTCTTCGCAGTCTGTGCGTTCCAGCCGCCACCGAGAGCCTTGTACAGATTGACCTCGCTGACCAGTTGCGCCAGGCGATCGGTAATCAACGCCTGTTGCGCGCTGAACAACTGGCGCTGGGCATCGAGGAAGGTCAGGTTGCTGTCGACGCCGATCCGGTAGCGACGCTCGGCCAGGCGGTAGTAGTCCTGGTTGGCGTTGACGAAGTCACGCTGGGCCTGCAACTGCTGGTTGAAGGTCTGGCGTGCGGCCAGGCCATCGGAGACTTCCTGGAAGGCGGTCTGGATCGACTTTTCGTACTGTGCCACGGTGATGTCTTTCTGGATTTTCGAGTAATCCAGGCTCGCTCTCAAGCTGCCGGCATTGAAGATCGGCAGATTGATTTGCGGCTGGAACAACCAGGTTCCCGAGCCCCCCTTGAACAGGCCGGACAGGTCCGGACTTGCGGTGCCTGCGTTGGCCGTCAGGCTGATGCTCGGGAAGAATGCCGCGCGTGCCGCACCGATGTTGGCGTTGGCGGCCTCGAGCTGGTGCTCGGCTTCGAGGATGTCTGGACGACGTTGCAGCAAGTCCGAAGGCAAGCCTGCCGGTACTTCGCTCAACAGGTCGTCGGCCAGCGGCTGACTGCCCGGCAGATTGGCCGGAATCCCGGTGCCCAGCAACAGCGCAAGACTGTTTTCGTCCTGTGCGACCAGGCGGGTATAACGCGCATATTGCACCCGGGCGTTTTCCACGGAAGTCCGCGACTGGCTCAGGTCCAGCGCCGAGGCTACTCCGACTTCATTGCTGCGAGAGGTGAGTTTGTAGCTCTCCTCGAAGGCGCCCAGGGTGTCCTTGGTCAGCTGGAGCAGTTCCTTGTCGGCCTGCCATGTCAGGTAGGCGTTGGCCACGCTGGCCACCAGGCTGATCTGGGTGCTGCGCCGCGCTTCTTCAGTGGCGAAGTAGGTCTGCAGCGCTTGTTCGCTGAGGCTGCGAACCCGACCGAACAGGTCCAGCTCATAGGCGCTGATACCCAGGGTCGCCGAATACTGGCTGGTAATGCCCGACTGACCGGTTTGCGACAGGTCCGCCGGAACCCGCTGACGGCTGCCGCTGCCGGTCGCCGAGACGGCCGGGAACAGGTCGGCGCGCTGGATGCGGTATTGAGCCGCAAAAGCGTCGATGTTCAGGGCCGCGACACGCAGGTCGCGGTTGTTCTCCAGGGCGGTCTGAATCAGCTGTTGCAGCGCCGGATCATGGAAAAACTGCTTCCAGCCCTGTTCAGCGGCCGCCATGTTGGCGGCCTCTGCAGGGGAGTAGGCCGGACCTTGCGGGTACTGCGCCGCGACCGGCGCTTCCGGCCGCTGATAATCAGGTATCAGCGAGCAACCACCGAGCACGAATGCGGTAATTGCCAGGGAGAGTAGCGACTTGCTCATTGGCCAGCCTCGTTTGCAGTTTCAATGGAGTCGGGTTCGTCCGCGACTTTTCTCTGGCCCATGGCGGACACGGTGACAAAGAACAGCGGTACCCAGAAGATCGCCAAAACAGTCGCGGTGATCATACCGCCAATTACCCCGGTACCGATCGCATGCTGGCTGCCGGAACCTGCGCCGGTGGAGATTGCCAGTGGTACCACGCCGAGCACGAAGGCCAGGGACGTCATGATGATCGGGCGCAGACGCATCCGGCAGGCTTCAATGGCGGCCTCGGTCAGGGTGCGTCCCTGTTCATGCAGCTCCTTGGCAAACTCGACGATCAGAATGGCGTTTTTCGATGCCAGCCCGATGGTCGTCAACAAGCCCACCTGGAAGTACACGTCGTTGGACAGACCGCGCAGGCTGGTGGCGAGCAGGGCACCGATAATCCCCAATGGCACCACCAGCATGACCGCGATCGGGATCGACCAGCTTTCATACAGCGCTGCCAGGCAGAGGAACACCATCAGCAGCGACAGTGCATACAGCGCTGGCGCTTGCGAGCCGGACAGACGCTCCTCGTAGGACAGGCCGGTCCAGGAGATGCCGACACCCGCCGGCAGCTTCTTGGCCAAGGCTTCGACTTCGGCCATGGCTTCACCGGTACTGTAGCCGGGTGCCGGGGCGCCGAGGATTTCCATGGCTTCCACACCGTTGTAGCGCGACAGCTTGGGTGCACCGTAAATCCACTCGCCCTTGGCGAAGGCGGAGAAGGGCACCATGGTTCCAGTGGCGTTGCGCACGTACCATTTCTTGATGTCTTCGGGACTCATGCGGGCGCCGGGCTGGCCTTGTACGAAGACCTTCTTCACCCGACCGCGGTCGATGAAGTCGTTGACATAACTACTGCCCAGCCCGATCGACAGGGTGGTGTTGATGTCCGTCATGGTCAGGCCCAGGGCGCTGGCGCGTTCGTCATCGATAGTCAGCTGGTATTGCGGTTCATCGTTCAGGCCGTTGGGACGGACCTGCGAAAGCACCTTGCTTTGCGCGGCCATGCCAAGGAACTGGTTACGGGCTGCCATCAGCTTATCGTGACCGATACCGGCACGGTCCTGCAGGAACACGTCGAAACCGGTGGCGTTACCCAATTCCAGTACCGCGGGTGGCGCGAAGGCGAACACCATGGCGTCACGGAAGGTGAGGAAGTGCTGCTGCGCACGAGCGGCGAGCTTGAATACGCTGTTTTCCGCAGAGCGTTCATCCCATGGCTTGAGCATGATGAAGGCCATGCCCGAGCTCTGACCACGGCCGGCGAAGTTGAAGCCGGTCACGGTAAATACCGAGTTGACCGCATCGCCTTCACCGCCGTCGGCGCTTGGACGCAGCAGGAACTCACGCATTTCGTCGACCACCACCTGAGTCCGCGCGGCACTGGAGCCGGCCGGGGTCTGCACCTGGGCGAACAGTACGCCCTGGTCTTCTTCTGGGAGGAAGGCTGTGGGGATGCGGGTGAACAGCCAGATCATGCCGACCACGATGATGATGTAAGCCAGCAGGTACGGGGCCTTTTGCTTGAGCATGTTGGCGACACCGCGCTCGTAGCTTTTTACGCCACGGTCGAAGTTGCGGTTGAACCAGCCGAAGAAGCCGCGCTTCGGTACGCCGTGCTCGCCCTTGGGAATCGCCTTGAGCATGGTGGCGCAGAGCGCCGGGGTGAAGATCAGGGCGACCAGCACCGAGAGCGCCATGGCCGAAACGATGGTGATCGAGAATTGCTTGTAGATCACCCCGGTCGAGCCACTGAAGAACGCCATCGGCAGCAGTACCGCCGAGAGCACCAGGGCAATACCGACCAGGGCACCCTGGATCTGCCCCATGGATTTCTTGGTGGCTTCCTTGGGTGACAGTCCTTCCTCGCTCATCACCCGTTCGACGTTTTCTACGACGACGATGGCATCGTCCACCAGCAAGCCGATAGCCAGCACCATCCCGAACATGGTCAGGGTGTTGATGCTGAAACCGAAGGCCGAGAGGATCCCGAAGGTACCGAGCAATACCACCGGTACCGTCATCGTAGTGATGACCGTGGCACGGAAGTTTTGCAGGAACAGGAACATCACCAGGAACACCAGTACGACCGCTTCGACCAGGGTTTCAACCACGCCCTTGATCGACTCGGTCACCACCGGAGTGGTGTCATACGGGAATACCACTTCCATCCCTTCCGGGAAGAAGGGTTGCAGGTCGCTGATGGTCTTGCGCAAGGCTTTTGCGGTGTCGAGTGCGTTGGCGCCGGTGGCCAGTTTGACCGCCAGGCCGGAAGCCGGACTGCCGTTGAACTGGGCGCTGATGCTGTAGTTCTCACCACCCAGGCCGACATCGGCCACGTCACCCAGACGCACTTGCGAGCCGTCTTTGTTGACCTTGAGCAGGATGGACTGGAACTGCTCGGCAGTCTGCAGGCGCGTCTTGCCGATGATAGTGGCGTTCAGTTGTTGTCCCGGGGCCGCTGGCAAACCACCGAGTTGCCCGGACGAGACCTGGACGTTCTGCGCGGCGATGGCGGCTTTTACGTCCACCGGGGTCAGGTTGAAATTGTTCAGCTTGGCCGGGTCGAGCCAGATCCGCATGGCGTACTGGGCACCGAACACCTGGAAGTCCCCGACGCCCGCGGTGCGCGAGATCGGGTCCTGCATGTTGGACACGATGTAGTTGGACAAGTCGTCCTTGGTCATGCTGCCATCGCGCGAGACCACGCCGATCACCATCAGGAAGTTCTTCACTGCCTTGGTCACGCGGATACCCTGCTGCTGCACTTCTTGCGGCAGCAGCGGGGTGGCCAGGTTCAGTTTGTTCTGGACCTGGACCTGGGCGGTATCGGAGTTGGTGCCTTGTTCGAAGGTCGCGGTAATGGTCATGCTGCCGTCGGAGTTACTTTCCGAGGACACATAACGCAGGTTGTCGATACCGTTGAGCTGTTGCTCGATGACTTGCACCACGGTGTCCTGCACCGTCTGTGCAGAAGCGCCTGGGTAGGTTACCTGGATTGCAATAGCCGGTGGCGCAATGCTCGGGTACTGGTTGATTGGCAACTTGAGGATCGATAGAGCCCCGACCAGCATGATCACCAGGGCAATTACCCAGGCGAAAATCGGACGGTCGATAAAAAATCTCGACATGGTTTACTCCCCTTTGCCGCCTGCAGCTTTGTTTGATGCCTGTGTAGGGGCCGGGTTTTTCGAAGTGACGTTGGTCGCTTCGCTGACCTTGACTTCGACGCCAGGTTTGACGTACTGCAGCCCTTCGGTGATCAGACGGTCACCGGCCTTGAGGCCATCTTCGATCAGCCACTGGTTGCCGACCGTGCGACTGGCCTTGAGCTGACGCAGTTCGACCTTGTTGTCCGGGCCAACCACCAGAGCAGTCGGAGAGCCTTTCAGGTCGCGGGTCACGCCTTGTTGCGGGGCGAGAATCGCGGCGCTGTTTACACCGGCCTGCAACTGCGCGTGGACAAACATGCCCGGCAGCAGGGTATGGTCGGGGTTCGGGAACACGGCACGCAGGGTCACGGAACCGGTGGTTTCGTCCACCGAGACTTCGGAGAACTCCAGTTTGCCGTCCAGTTTGTACTGGCTGCCGTCTTCCAGGGTCAGCTTGACCATGGCTGCATTCGCGCCGGCCTTTTGCAGGCGACCGCTTTCCAGTTCGCGGCGCAGCTCGAGCAACTCGACCGAGGACTGAGTGACGTCGACGTAGATCGGGTCGAGCTGCTGAATCACTGCCATGGCATCGGCCTGGCCGCTGTTGACCAGGGCACCTTCGGTGACCGAAGAACGACCGATACGCCCGGACAGCGGCGCCAGCACTTTGGTGTAACGCAGGTTGATCTGCGCGCTTTGCACGCTGGCTTCCGATTGCAAACGATTGGCCAGGGCCGTGTCGTATTCCTGGCGGCTGACGGCTTGCTCGCTGACCAGCTGCTTGTAGCGATCGGAAATCGACTTGGTCGACTGCAGGTTCGCCTGGGCGCTTTTCAGGGTGGCTTCATAGACCGATGGATCGATCTGATACAGCTGCTGGCCGGCCTTGACCTCACCGCCTTCCTTGAACAGACGCTTGAGAATGATGCCGTTGACCTGTGGGCGGACTTCCGCCATGCGGAACGCCGTGGTGCGACCCGGAAGTTCGGAGGTCAGGGTAAAGGCTTGAGCTTGCAGGGTGACGACGCCGACCTGAGGGGCTTGGGGGGCAGGGGCTGCCTGTTCTTTTTTGCATCCGCTGAGCAGCGATGCCAGGGCAACGGCAGCTACCAGAGCGGTAACAGCTGACTTGAATTGCATGAAAATCCTCGGGTCAGGCGCGCAATTGCGCACTCGAAAGGTGGAAGGGTAAAAAATGTGCGCTGAGTAGATAAGTAGCTTGCTAAGTAATATACTTACGTTCATGGTTGTTTGTAAATACCTTGGTTACGTATCGATACCGTTACAAAAGCCATAAAAGGTGTGATGTGTAGGCCGGGGACGAGACCCGAGAGACTCGCCCCATATTTGTTCAGATGATCGTTACCCATCGCCTGAAACGCCCTGATTGAGGTAGTACTGCCATGGTTCGTCGTACCAAAGAGGAAGCCCTGGAAACCCGTAGCCAGATACTCGAAGCGGCCGAGAAAGCCTTTTATGAGCGGGGTGTGGCGCGAACCACGCTGGCGGACATCGCAACGCTGGCGGGTGTTACGCGTGGGGCCATTTACTGGCATTTCAGCAACAAGGCGGATCTGCTCCAGGCCATGCTCGACACCTTGCATGAGCCGTTGGATGAGATGGCCAGGGCCAGTGAAGATGAAACCGAACTCGACCCCTTGGGGTGCATGCGCAAGCTTCTGGTTCATTTGTTTCATCAAGTTGCCCTGGACCCGAAGACTCAGCGCATTAATGACGTTTTGTTTCATAAGTGCGAACTCACCGATGAAATGTGCGACCTGCGTCAGCAGCGTCGCACCTCCACCCTGGATTGCAATGTGCGCATCGGGCTGGCCTTGCGCAATGCGGTGAATCGAGGGCAGCTTCCGGAGAATCTGGATACCGCCCGAGCTGCGATCAGCATGCATGCGTTTATCGACGGCATCCTTTACCAGTGGCTACTGGCACCCGACGCCTTTGAGCTGCACAAGGAAGCCGAGCGCCTGGTCGATACCGGATTTGACATGCTGCGCTTGAGTCCAAGCCTGCGCAATCAGGACAAAATGAGTAGTTAAGTGCGGTTGTGTCAACAGTAAGGCGCCGGAAGATCGTCCGTTAGTTCGCCTTGTTTTGATGGGGTGCTTTTATATACGTGATAGCGCTATCTTGACAGGTAGCGTGCCAGGTATTTTGTAGGGAATTTGTGCGAGTGTGTGAATGAGTGTGAACACCCCTGCTGTACAAGGGCGCCAAGCAGCCCGGCAGCGCAAGGGCTAAGCTTGCGCAGTAGCGAAAATCGGGGAGGACAGTGCTGGATGGCTCTGTCTGCTCCCGGCCCGAGCAAACAGGCCGTGGCCGCATACGTGTGCGTCGTGGTGAATTCGAGGAAGAATAAGTGAACAAGATTTACTCGAGTGCTGAATCCGCCCTGCAGGGGCTCGTCGAAGACGGTATGACCCTCGCAGTCGGTGGCTTTGGGTTGTGCGGTATCCCTGAGGCCTTGATCGAGGCGTTACGCGACACCGGCAAGCGCGAGCTGACGGTGATCAGTAACAACGCCGGCGTCGATGGCTTTGGTCTGGGTCAGCTGCTGACTACCCGGCAGATTCGCAAGATGATTTCCTCCTACGTTGGCGAGAACAAGGAATTCGAGCGCCAGTACCTCGCCGGTGAACTGGAACTGGAGTTCACTCCCCAGGGCACCCTGGCGGAAAAACTCCGGGCCGGTGGTGCAGGTATTCCGGCGTTTTTTACCAAGACCGGGTATGGCACGCTGGTGGCTGAAGGCAAGGAAACCCGTGAGTTCGATGGCGAGTGGTACGTGATGGAGCGCTCGCTGCGCGCCGATGTGGCCCTGGTCAAAGCCTGGAAAGCCGACAAGTCCGGCAATCTGCTGTTCAACAAGACCGCGCGCAACTTCAACCCGCTGGCGGCCATGGCGGCCAAGGTTTGCGTGGTCGAGGTGGAAGAGATTGTCGAGATCGGTGAGCTGGATCCCGATCAAGTCCACTTGCCGGGTATCTACGTGCAGCGGTTGGTGCTCAATGCCAACCCGGAAAAACGCATCGAACAACGCACTGTGCGGAGCGCCTGATCATGGCCTGGACTCGTGAAGAAATGGCGCAGCGCGCCGCCCAAGAATTGCAGGACGGTTTTTACGTCAACCTCGGCATCGGCTTGCCGACGCTGGTGGCCAACTATATTCCCGAAGGTATGGACGTCTGGTTGCAGAGCGAGAATGGCTTGCTCGGTATCGGCCCGTTCCCGCTCGACAACGAGGTCGACCCGGACCTGATCAATGCCGGCAAACAGACCATTACCACCTTGCCCGGCAGCAGCTTCTTCAATAGCGCTGACTCCTTTGCCATGATCCGCGGCGGTCATATCAACCTGTCGATCCTCGGGGCCATGCAGGTCTCGGAGCAGGGCGATCTGGCCAACTGGATGATCCCCGGCAAGATGGTCAAGGGCATGGGTGGGGCGATGGACCTGGTAGCTGGAGTCAAGCGTGTGGTGGTGCTGATGGAGCACACGGCCAAGGGTGGCAGCCATAAATTGCTCAAGCAGTGCGACCTGCCCCTGACGGGTGTCGGCGTGGTGGATCGGATCATCACCGATCTGGCGGTGCTGGATGTGACCGAGCAAGGGTTGAAGCTGGTCGAACTGGCGGCGGGGGTGAGCCTGGAAGAACTGCAGGCGGCGACCGGGTGTCCGGTCAGCGCTTGATCTGTTAAGAGGGGGGGCCAAAAAGATCGCAGCCTTCGGCAGCTCCTACGGGTTCTGTGTACGCCTGATATTTAAAAGGTGAACCCGCTCGGCGTAGGAGCTGCCGCAGGCTGCGATCTTGGCGATCTGGTACGCGCTGAAGGTCTCTGGTTTATCCCCAAAAAGCCCCGTCTCTCACAAGTCGGGGCTTTTTGCTTTTACAGCACCGGGTAATCGATATAACCAACCGGCCCTTTGGCGTAGAAGGTCTCCGGATGCGCCTGGTTCAGTTCGGCATCGGCTTTCAGGCGTGCCGGCAAGTCCGGGTTGGCGATGAAGGGCACGCCGAAGGCGATGGCATCGGCCTTGCCGCTGGCCAGCCAGGCGTTGGCGCTGGCCTTGGTGAAGCGTTCGTTGGCGATGTACGGGCCGCCGAAGGCTTTCTTGAGTTGCGGGTCGAGGCTGTCGGCGCCTTCTTTCTCACGGGAGCAGATGAACGCGATGCCGCGCTTGCCCAGTTCACTGGCGACGTAGGTAAAGGTTTCTGCCAGGTTGGCGTCCCCCATGTCGTGGGAGTCGGCCCGTGGTGCCAGATGCATGCCGACCCGGCCAGCGCCCCAGACTTCAATCACCGCGTCGGTCACTTCGAGCATCAGCCGTGCGCGGTTTTCCAGGGAGCCACCATAGTGGTCGGTGCGCTGGTTGGTGCTGCTTTGCAGGAACTGGTCGAGCAGATAACCGTTGGCACCGTGGATTTCCACCCCGTCGAAACCGGCGGCCTTGGCATTCTCGGCTCCCACGCGGTAGGCGTCGACGATCTCGGCGATTTCAGCGGTTTCCAGTGCCCGTGGAGTCGGGTAATCGGCCA
Source organism: Pseudomonas fluorescens (assembly GCF_902497895.1). Taxonomy (GTDB): domain Bacteria; phylum Pseudomonadota; class Gammaproteobacteria; order Pseudomonadales; family Pseudomonadaceae; genus Aquipseudomonas; species Aquipseudomonas fluorescens_BP. The sequence goes on along the minus strand of NZ_CABVHQ010000089.1, from coordinate 7,281 downwards.
GCGGGCGAACCAGACTGACATGACCTTTGGGTTGAATGGCGCTCGGGGCCACCGGCGCTTCACCGTTCAGGTAAGACGGGTGGGAAATCCGCCCGACGTGCCACAGTTGCAGGAAGATCCGCCCGCCAGCGCCGTGAATGGCCTTGACCACGTTGGTCCAGCCGCGGACCTGGTCGTTGGACCAGATGCCCGGGGTGTCCGGGTAGCCGACGCCCATTGGCGTGACCGAGGTGGCTTCGCTGAGGATCAGGCCGGCAGAGGCACGTTGGACATAGTATTCAGCCATCAGCGCGTTCGGCACACGGCCTTCATCAGCGCGGCAGCGAGTCAGCGGCGCCATGATGATGCGGTTTGGCAGCTCGAGGTCGCCGAGTTTGATGGGATCGAAAATAGTTGCCATGGATACAACCCTCTTGATGATCAGTTGGTAGCAGGGGCCAGCTCGGCATTGCCGCTCTGACAAAAAGTAATCAGCGTCACCAGCAGTGCAAGGACTGCCAGCGCTGCAGCGGCCAGGGGCACGCGGGTCAAGCCGAAACCGTGGGCAATCACGCTGCCGCCCACCCAGGCGCCAAGGGCGTTGCCGATGTTGAAGGCGCCGATATTCAGGGTCGACACCAGGTTCGGTGCGGCCTTGCCGAAGGTCACGACGTTCACTTGCAGGGCCGGTACCGCGGCGAACGAAGCGGCCGCCCAGAGGAACAGGGTGATTTCAGTCGGGATCACTGCGGCGCTGGTCCAGCTCAATACGGTCGAGACCACGGCCATGGAGATGAAGACCCCGATCAGCGTGGCCGCCAGGCGTTTGTCCGCCAGCTTGCCGCCAATGATGTTGCCAACGGTCAGGCCCAGGCCGATCAACAGCAGGGTCCAGGTCACGCCTTTGGGCGAGATGCCGGTGACATCACCCAGCAGCGGTGCCACATAGGTGAAGAGGGTGAACATCGACGCGGAGAACAGCGCGGTCATGCTCAGCGACAACCAGATCCCGGCGCCTTTGAGCGCGGCCAGTTCCGAGCGCATGTCGAGTTTTTCTTCATCGCGTTTGGCCGGCAGGAAGCGGATCAGGCCGATCAATGCCACCACACCGATCACGGTCACGGCCCAGAAAGTCGAACGCCAGCCGGCTTCCTGACCCAGGGCTGTGCCCAGTGGCACGCCCAGCACGTTGGCCAGGGTCAGGCCGGTGAACATCAAGGCCACCGCCGAAGCGCGTTTGTTGGCCGGGACCAGGCCAGCGGCGACCACCGAACCGATACCGAAGAAGGCGCCGTGACACAGGGCAGTCACCACCCGAGCGAACATCAGCACGTTGTAGTCACTGGCCATCGCGCAGAGCAGATTGCCAACAATGAAAATACCCATCAACGCCACCAAAGCGGCCTTGCGCGGCAGCCTGGCGGTGGCCATTGCCATGAACGGTGCGCCAATGGCCACGCCCAGGGCGTAGCCGGTCACCAGCCAGCCGGCGCCGGGAATCGACACGCCGAGGTCGGCCGCCACTTCGGGCAGCAAGCCCATGATGACGAACTCGGTGGTGCCGATGGCGAAGGCGCTCAGGGCCAGGATGAGGAGCGAGAGGGGCATTGTGCAGTCCTTGTAAAGCTCTGGGTCAGAGCTCTTTGCTGATGGCGCGGAGGAATTCCTGAATCGCTTCCTCGTTGCGTTTGAAAAAGTGCCACTGGCCGACTTTCCGGCTGCTGATCAGACCGGCACGTTGCAAGGTCGCCAAGTGCGCGGACACGGTCGATTGCGACAGGCCGCAGCGCTGATCGATCTGCCCGGCACACACGCCGTGCTCGTTGCTGTGACTCTGGTCGGGGAACTCGACTGTCGGGTCTTTGAGCCAGTGAAGGATTTCTCGCCGTACTGGGTGTGCCAGGGCTTTTATTATTTCGTCGAGGTCGAGGGACATGGCGGTTGCTCGTGATGAGTAAAACGTTATATCGCGATAAGGCGAACTTTAAATCGTTAGTTCGCGATATACCAATATGATTTCGATCTGAAATCAGCTTGAATCGGTATATCGGGTTATAACGATATGTGAGGCGTGGTGCTAAACTGCACGCCATGAATTATCTCGCACATCTTCACCTCGGCGGCCAACTTCCGTCCCAATTGCTCGGCAGCCTGTATGGCGACTTCGTCAAAGGCCGCCTGCAGGGGCAGTTCGATCCGCAGATCGAGGCGGCGATTCAGTTGCATCGCCGTATCGACGTGTTTACCGATCGCCATCCACGGGTGGACGTGTCGCTGTCGCGCTTTTCACTGACGCGGCGGCGCTATGCCGGGATCGTCCTGGACGTGTTCTTCGACCATTGCCTGGCGCGGGACTGGCCACTGTATGGCGACCGCCCGCTGGATAACTTCACCGCTGAGGTTTATCGGGTGCTGGCCGCCGAACCGCAATTGCCCGGACGCCTGGCGGACATTGCGCCGCACATGGCGGCCCATGACTGGCTGGGTTCGTATCGGGATTTTGCGGTGCTGGAGCAAGTGCTGCGGGGCATCTCGAGACGCTTGTCACGACCCGAGGAACTGGCCGCGGCGATGCAGGAGCTGGAAAGGTTGTATGAACCGTTGAGCGAGGATTTTCGGTTGTTCTATCCGCAGCTGCAGGCGTTTGCGGCGGGGCATATATAAGCAAGATCAAAAGATCGCAGCCTTCGGCAGCTCCTACAGGATTTGCATACATCCGCAATCGTGCGGATGTATGGGGTCAGTGTAGGAGCTGCCGCAGGCTGCGATCTTTTTTGCAGGGGCACTGAAATTTTCAGGCAGCGACCAGCTCGCCGGTACGACGCGGCTCAGCAGGCTGAACAACCTCGCCAAACAACGCTTTCTGCACCGCCTGCTGCGCCTGAAAGGCCAGTGCCGCACGTTCCTGGCCATTACAGGCAATCGGTTTGAGCAGATGGATTTCCACCTCGCCCTGATCATTGGCAAACAAGCGCATCAGGTGCGACAGCAGATCGTCGTCACCAATGAAGGGTGCCAACGGATCAATCTGACCATCACGCAAGTACCGAATCGCCACCGGTTGCAGGGCAACGTCGGCGTCGATGGCGGCGGAGAGCAGGCGGCCGTGGAAGGTGCGCAGCGAGCGGCCGTCGGTGGTGGTGCCTTCGGGAAACATCAGCAGCGGATGCTCTTGCTGCAGATGACGGCCCATCTGTTTGCGGATCAGCTGGCTGTCGCCCGAACCGCGACGGATGAACAGACTGCCGGCCTTGGCCGCCAGCCAGCCGGCGACTGGCCAGGTGCGTACTTCGGCCTTGGACAGGAACGACAGCGGCGCGAGCATGCCGAGCAATGGAATGTCGGTCCATGACACATGGTTGCTGACCCACAGCATCGGCTGTTGCGGCAGTTCACCGCGAACGGTCACACGAAAGGGCAGGGCATTGCCCAGCCGTGCCATGAAAAACCGCGACCAGCGCTGACGCCGGAGCATGGAGTTGGCCATCCCCATGCGCTCGAACAGCCCGAACAGAGTGGCCATGCTCAACCCCAGACCGACCACCACCAGCACTCGCGCAACCCGCGCGTACACCCGTAACCGGCTCATCAGACGGCCGCCTTGAAGTGCCGGGCGTAGCGCGGGCACAACTCGTCGCGCTTGAGCAGGATGAACACGTCGGCGACCTGGAAGTCTTCGTCCCAGCAGGGTTCGCCGCAGATTTTCGCGCCCAGGCGCATGTAGGCCTTGAGCAGCGGCGGCATTTCGGCGATCACGTTGGACGGGATGTCGAGGACCGGCAGGGGTTTCTTCGGTTCGGCGCGCAAGTGCTCGGTGCACAGGTAACGTTCGCGCAGGCGTTGCATGATCGCCTGGGCCTGGATCCCGCCGTCCTGCATCGGGATGCTGGCGCAGCCCATCAGGTAGCTGTAGCCGCCTTCGTTGAGGACTTCGGCCAGTTCGCCCCAGAGCACGGCAATGGTGCCGCCGTTGCGGTAGGCCGGGTCGACGCAGGTGCGGCCGATTTCGAGGATCGGGCCCTTGAGCTGCACCAGGCCGTGCAGGCTGAATTCTTCTTCACTGTAGAACCGTCCCAGCGTGCTGGCGGCCTGGTGGTCGAGCAAACGGGTGGTGGCAACCAGACGGCCAGTATTCAGGTCACGTACGCCGATATGAGCGCAGTGAACATCATAGTCATCCATGTCCAGACCGAGCTCCGCGCCCTTCAGCCTGGCGTTGAACTCGCCGCTGAAAACGTTGAAGCGCAAGGTCTGGGCTTCCTGCAAGGCCTCGGCACCGATCAGGCGTTCGGCTTGCAGGCGGCGTTCATTGCCGGTGTCGCTGATACGGGCGATCTGAGTCATTGCGAATCTCCATACGGGCTACTCACCCGTCGAGGGTTGCAGCCGATCGACTTTCTGTATGCAAACTTGTTGTGCAAAGTCAGGCTATGTAGCCCCGGTGTCATCGCCATGAAGCTTTGGTGATGCTTGTATGACAGCCCTTGAGGAACCTCCCATGCTTTGGCAAGCCCTGTTGTCCCACTGCAAACGTCTGCCCGCCAATCCGGATCTGGCCGAGGGTTATGGGGCGTTGTTAAAGCAACTGGGCAGCGTCACGCCGTTCGAACTGGCCGTGCGTGGCGGCCGGTTGATGGCAACGCCGGGGCTGGCATTTCTGGTGGGCTATCAGGCGGCGCTGCGCATGCTTTGGCCCAGTGCGCCGCCGAGCCTGGGCGCCTTGTGCGCGACCGAACAGCGCAGCCTGCGCCCGGCGGACATGCAGACCCGTCTGGATGACCTGCGGTTGAGCGGGCGCAAGGACTTCGTCACCGCCGGCGATGCGGCGGACTGGTTGCTGATTGCCGCGCGCTGCGAGGCGCCGGGTGAATCGCCACGGTTGAGTCTGGCCGTGGTCTATCCCGGTGAGCCCGGGGTACGCCTGGAAAAACTCCCGGCCATCCCGTTGATGCCGGACATCAGCCACGGTCGGCTGTTTCTCGACACTGCCCTCTGTGAGTTGCTCGCCGGGGATGGTTGGGAGGCCTACGTCAAACCGTTCCGAACCCTGGAAGACATCTATGTGCTGAGTGCCATGAGCGCCTGGTTGTATGGCGTCGGCCAGGACAACGACTGGCCGCAGAGCCTGCAACTGCGGCTGTTGGCGCTGCTGGCGGGCTGTGCGGAAGTCAGTCGGCAGAACCCGGGTTCGAGTGCCGGGCATGTGTTGCTGGGTGGTTTGTTCGCGCAGTTCGATTCGCTCCGGTCCGAGTTGGACGAAGCCTTCGCCGATGGCCCGCCGGAGTGGGCGGCGTTGTGGACGCGTGATCGGGCCGTGCTGGAATTGGCGGCCGGGGCACGGGCCAAGCGCTTGGCTAAGGCGTTGGCGGTCTGAAACGGAAAACTTGCGAACACCCGGTCTCCGTAGCAGCTGGCGAAGCCTGCGTTCGGCCGCGCAGCGGTCGTAAAATCTGCAAACGCGTTTCTTCAGACAAAACGCATCAACCGGATTGCGACCGCTGCGCGCTCGAACGCAGGCTCCGCCAGCTGCTACGGGATTCTTTCAGCCAAGGTTCTGGGTATTCGCTTCAAAACTGTCATCTATCCCGGCTAGGCTCGGCAGGTTCATCCGCCTGAGTGCCCGCCATGTTCAAAGGCTCGAGCCTGCTGATCGCGCTGTTTTTCATGAGTGCTCATGCTGTCGCCGAACAATGGCCGGCCGACCAATGGTCCCGGGGCCCGCAGGTCTCCGGTCCGGCGCTCAAGGCCCTGGAGGACTACGCCTTCCAGCCCCGCGACGACAGTACTCACAAAGGCATTCGCACCGATGCCTTGCTGGTGATCCGCGACGGTCAGTTGATCTACGAGCGTTATGCCGGGCCAACCACTGCCAATACCTTGCATCTCACCTGGTCGATCAGCAAAAGCCTGATGGCCACGCTGTTGGGCATGGCTTATGGCGAGGGCCGTTTCACGTTGCAGGACCCGGTGGCGAAGTTCTATCCGCCGCTGCAACGGCATCCGGTGATTTCCATGGCCGACCTGCTGCATTGGGCGTCAGGTCTGGACTGGGAGGAAGACTATGAATACGCGCCGTTGAAGTCATCGGTGGTGGCCATGCTGTACACCCGTGGTCGTGGCGATATGGCCGCATTCACCACTGCTCATGACGAGTTCAGTGCGCCGGGCCAGGCGTTTCGCTACTCCAGCGGCGACAGCAACCTGCTATCCGCAGCACTGAAGAACATGCTCGGCGCGCAGTACCCGGACTATCCCTGGACGGCGCTGTTCGAGCCCTTGGGCATTCGCAATGGGGTATGGGAAAGCGACGCCAGCGGTACATTTGTCGCCTCGTCCTATGCCTACCTGACGGCTCGCGATCTGGCGCGGATCGGTCTGCTGATGCAGCGCGACGGTCGTTGGCGGGAGCGGCAATTGTTGCCCAGGGACTGGGTCGAGTTCAATCGCCAACCCTTTGGCCACTATCAAGCCAGGCAGGACGAAGCCGTACCCGGTGGTCATTGGTGGCTCAATCTCGCGCTGGATGGCGCAGGTAAACCCTGGCCGGCGGCGCCCGCCGATACCTTTGCCGCACTGGGGCATTGGGGCCAGGCGATGTATGTGATTCCCAGCGAAAAGCTGGTGATCGTGCGTTATGGCGATGATCGCGATGGCAGTTACCGGCACAACGAATTGCTCAAGCGCGCCCTGGCTGCGTTTGCCACGCCGGTGCTGCCATGAGGCGCCGGGGGTTTCTCCGCCGCCGACCGTTCAACTGCCTGCTGCTGGTGCTGGTGCTGGCGCTGCTCGGCTGGGGCTGGCAGGAGCGGGTAGCGTTGCAGGCGTTCCCGGGCATCATCAGCGCCTACACCGCCAAGGAGTATTGTTCCTGCCGGTATGTGATGAACCACCCGGCCGAGTATTGCCAGGCCTATGTGAAGCAGTACCTGCCCACCAGCGGGTTTGTTGATGACTCGGCGAGCAAGCGGGTGACGGTCAGTGGGATGGGGCGCAGTAGTACCGCGGCCTGGGTTGGCGAGCGCCAAGGGTGCCGGCTATTGCCTTGACTGCCGGGCTTTTGTGGCGAGGTAGGCTCCAATGCCGGGCTGCCCTTCGTAGCAGCTGCCGAAGGCTGCGTCCGGCTGCGCAGCAGTCGTAAATCCTGCTTCCACGGTTTGTCTGGAATACCGCAGCGCCTGATTTTACGACTGCTGCGCAGCCGAACGCAGCCTCGCAGGCTCGGCAGCTGCTACGCGCAGCCGAACGCAGCCTCGCAGGCTCGGCAGCTGCTACGCGCAGCCGGACGCAGGCTTCGCCAGCTGC
>NZ_CABVHQ010000088.1 GCF_902497895.1 Pseudomonas fluorescens | reverse complement strand
GGCGTAGGGCTGAATCCGTAGCAGCTGCCGAGCCTGCGAGGCTGCGTTCGAGGACGCAGTCGTCGCAAATCCTGTGCCCGCGGTTTACCTGAAAAAGCGTGTTGCCTGATTTTACGACCGCTTCGCGGCCGGACGCAGCCTCGCAGGCTCGGCAGCTGCTACGGGCGTAGTCCTTCACCGTATTTCAAAGTGGTGTAGATACTTATGCCCATCTCGGGCGAGTTGATCGCATCAACGTATGGTTCAAGGAAGAGTTGAATGACGCTCAAGGTGATGGTGATTGGCGGTTACGGAAACTTCGGCAGCATCGTTTGCAGGCATTTAGTCGTGATGCCAAGCGTAGCGCTGGTGATCGCGGGGCGCGACCCACGCAAGTTATTGCGCAAAGTCGATGAATTGAAAGCCCAGTCGGGCACCGTCTGTGAAAGCTGGTGCGGCGATGCCATGGGCACTGCGTTCAAGTCTGCCCTGGGCGCGATGGGCATCCATCTGGTCATCCATACCGGCGGCCCGTTTCAGGGGCAATCCTATGCAGTCGCTGAGGGCTGCATGGATGCGGGCGTCAGCTACTGTGACCTGTCTGACGGCCGCACCTTTGTCTCCGGCATTGGCGCGCTCGACGCACGAGCAAAGCAGGCGGGAGTGGTCATCCTCAGCGGTTGCAGTTCGGTGCCGACGCTATCGGCGGCAATAATCGATCAGCACCGGTATCGCTTTAAACGCATCGACTCGATTGAACACGGCATTTCCTCTTCGGCCAGGATGCCGGGACTATCGACCGTCGAAGGCGTGCTCGCCTACGCGGGTAAACCGATCAAGCAGCAAGAATGGCCAGGTGCACGAGGTTTCGGGCTGGCAGGGCCTGACGCTACGCAAGATGCAACATCTGGGCATTCGAGTCCTGGCCAATGTCGACGTGCCGGACATCGATATCTTCGCCAGCCGTTATAGCGCCCAAACCCTGGGCTTCAAGGCTGGATCGGGCCTGAAGCTCGGCGGTGTGGCCAACTACCTGCTTGCCCAGGCTCTGAGAATGGGCCTGGTTCGCGACTATGCCCCATGGGCTGCCAGGTTGCATCGGTGGGGGCGCTGGTTCGAACGATTCGGTGATGGCAACAGCGCGATGTACCTCGACGTTCAGGGCATCGGGGTTGAAGGAAAGCCGCTGTCCATGAGCGTGCAACTGACGGCCATGAATGACAAGGGCCCGCAAATCCCGAGCTGTGCCGCCGTTGCCCTGGCCGCAAAGATCGTCCAGGGGTACCTGCCCGAACCCGGCGCTCGAGCCTGCGTGGGCGTAATAACCCTTGATGAATATATGGCCGCTATCAACGATCCGGCGAATCTGCATTTGTCCGTGCACTTCTCTGACGAGCAGAGCTGAGCATGCTCTATCTGTGCCTGAAGTACGTCCATGTCATCGCCGCCATTTTTCTGTTCGGATTCGGCATGGGCTCCTACCTCTACCTGATCGCCGCCAGCCGCACGGCCAACCCTCAAGTGATCGTGCACGTGGCCAGAATGGTCGTGCGGTTCGACACCTGGATTACCACACCGGCAGGCTTCATCCAGATCGCGACAGGCTACCTGCTGGTCAGGCTTGCGGGACTTCCCCTGACCACCGAATGGGTTCTGACGTCGCTGATTATCTTCCTTTGCGTGGGTTCGCTTTGGCTTCCGGTGTTGCTGCTGCAAAAGCGCCTGCACCTGATGGCGTCGAGCGCGGTAGAGACGGGGGAGGGGCTCGATGATGAGTACAGGTCCGTTTACAGGAAATGGTTCTGGATGGGAGTTTGCGGGTTTTTCGGGATGTTTGTGATCGTGATGATCATGGTGACGAAGATGACGCCGGGGCAGTGGGTTGAAGTGTTGGGGTAAGCGGATACTCGACTTTCAGTTATCAGCCAGGCCTGTAGCTCAAGAACCGGCCCTGCCTGTTACAGTCACAGCTCAATCGCAAGCGCAGCAGCGGAGTCCCTTTGCCTCGAAGACGAATCCATATGGACATGCCAGCATCAGCCGCTCAGGCGTTCGAAGCATTTCATAACCATGACATACGCCGGCATTGGGATACGTTGCTACGCCATGCGGCCATAGAAGGCGGCCATACCCATCCCTTTATCGGTGCGATAAGCATTAACCCGGGACGTGGCCTGGCTCGCCTGTTTTCAATGCGCACACGGTTCGTCAACTATGTGCCCGGAACGCTGGCTGCCGCGATAATCGTCGAGCCTGCCGGCCCCTTTGAATGGTGGGCGTCGTCGATGCATCACCGTGATACCGATGCTGGCTGCTCGGAGCTTGTGTACACCTTCAGCCTGCGCTTGCGGCCGCGCTGGCTGGGCAGGTGCTTCAATGGATTGGCAGCCTGGCTGTTCGAGCGTGCTACCCGACGCCGATTGACGGCAATGGCGAATTACCTGGCGAACACCTCTATCAAGCAGTAGCGATTTCTGCGCAAGCAAATCACTCGCTTACCCATCCCCAAGAATGATCCTCGTTGCCGTCGGTTTTGCGCTCAACGCATTCTTTCTGACCTCACCCACTACCAATCGCAGAGGCGCTCGACCCATAGCGGTCATTGATTGCATGGAACAAAGCCGTCAGTCAGCGATACTCAAGTGGCGGGCGGGCGACAACCACCATGAAGAGGCAACAACCACCATGAAGAAGGAGACGATCGGCTTGAAGGAAGGAGAGCGGGGAGGCTCTGCCTCTGAGCTGATAGATGCGAGAATCAAGGAGCTGGGTGATTGGCGGGGCGAGACGCTCGCTCGGGTCCGGACGCTGATCAAGCAGGCCGAGCCCGAAGTGGTCGAGGAATGGAAGTGGAGGGGCGTTCCGGTGTGGTCGCACGGCGGAATCATCTGCACCGGTGAGACGTACAAGAATGTGCTGAAGATGACTTTCGCCAAAGGCGCCTCGCTGGACGACCCCTCAGGTCTCTTCAACTCCAGCCTCGAAGGCAACACCCGACGTGCCATTGATCTCCGTGAGGGCGACAGGATTGATGAAACAGCGTTGAAGGCGCTCATTTGCGCCGCCGTGGCTCTCAACACGTCGGTGCGACCGGGCGTTCGCACCCGACCGGCTGAATGAATGAGCTGCGCTCGGAAACCCTGATTCGGTCTCGCCGACAGCCGACGGTGGGGCCGCTTTGATCAGCGCATAAAAAATCCCGGAGACATTTCTGTTTCCAGGATCTTGAAACCCTCAGGCCGCAGCGTCCACTCCTACGCCATTCTCCCCCGTCGGAATATCATGCAGGGAAATCCTTGAAGTCTCCGGCAACGCCAAACCTCCGGCCAGCGCGAGCAACGCAACCGCAATCAGATAGAACGCTGGCGACAGGTTGCTGCCGGTGGTGCTGATCAGCCACGTCGCCACCAGCGGCGCGGTGCCACCGAAAATGGTGTAGGCCATGTTGTAGGTGATAGCCGACGCGGTATAGCGAGTACGGGTGGGGAAGGTTTCCGAGAGCAAGGCCGCGGTTACCACGCCACACAACACCGCGCCAATCGCCAAGAGCATGACGCCGACGATGGACGCTGCGAACGAGCCGGAACTGGCCATCAGGAACGAGGGGTACACCGCCACAATCAACAGAGCGCAAGCTGTCATCACCGTAACCCGACGCCCGACCCGGTCCGAATACAGCCCGGCCAGCGGGCAGATCGCCGCTGCGAAGATCAATGCAATCAGCGATACCAGCAACGCTGTTGCGCGACTCAGACCGCCCGCGACTTGCAGGTAGGTAGCGAAGTAGGTGGTGAACATATAGAACGATAGCGCCGTCAGCGACACGAAGGCACCCAGGCAACAGATAGCCGCGCCATGGTTGCGCAAGGTCTCCTTGAGCGGGGAATGTGCAATCGCATGTTCCTGAGTAACCGCCTGGAAAGCCGGGGTTTCATCCAGCTTCCAGCGCAGGTACAGACCAACCAGGCCCAGCGGCGCGGCAATCAGGAACGGCAGGCGCCAGCCCCAGCTACCCATGGCTTCGGTCGATAATGACGCCTCGAGTGCGTAGGCCACTACGGCTGCCGCTGCGAAGGCGGAAAATGTCGATACCGGAATGAAGCTGCCATACCAAGCCCTTTTATCGTTGGGTGCATGCTCCATCAGATAGGCACAGGCGCCTGCGTATTCGCCCCCGGCGGAAAAGCCTTGGGCGCAACGGATCAGGGTCAGAAGGATCGGCGCCATGACCCCGATAGCGGCATAAGTGGGCAACAACCCGATCAAGGTAGTCGCACCCGCCATCAGCAGGATGGTCATGGCCAGGGTTCTCTTGCGGCCAATCCTGTCACCGAGCATGCCGAAGAAAATCCCGCCCAGAGGCCGGAAGGCAAAGGCCACGGCGAACACCGCGAAAGTTTTCAGCAACGCGGCGCCAGCATCGCCGCTGGGGAAAAATTGCTGGGCGATGGTCGTCGCCAGAAAGCCGTAGACGGCGAAGTCGAACCACTCGACGAAATTGCCGATGGCGGCGGCGACAATCACTTTTTTCAGCGTTTTGGGGCTGACCTGAGCTGCGCTTGTCATGCTGAACCCTCGACATTTCATTAGTAAGCTTTCGATTATCGGGGCAGCCACTGAAACGGCTCACTTCAAAAGTGTCATCCGCATAGTCAGGACCGACTCAGTGTTATTGGATTATGCATGATTCGTGCCGAAGGCGTTGGATCAAGGGCTACAAGTCCATCGCGAGGCAACTTTGCAGACAGCCGCAATGCCGAAAATCAGCCCCGCGCTCGGCGGGATGCACCCGCTAGAGGCCCAGCCTGTGCTTGAGTTCGGCCTCGCTCAGAACGCCGCTGACCGGGCCGCCCGGCAAACCCTCATTAGCCCGCGCCAGCGGTAGAAGTACCGGTACAAATCCGGCGTCGCGCACCAACCGGGCGCCCAGGTCCCGGGCCTGGGCGTCGTCGGCGAAGGTTGGAATCGCCTTGTCTTTGCCAGCCTGGCTTTTCATTGATGCGTAGCCTATGGCGTTAAACGCCCGCACCAGGTGCACACCCGGCAGGTACTGCTGGTCCGCCAAGGCTACTCCCTGATCCAGCGCCTTGCGCCCGACGTCTGCGTCACGGTCGCTGAATGGGTTGCTGGTGCTGAGCACCACCTTGCCGTCCAGCTTGCCCTTCAGCTGTTCGGACAGCGCCGGCATTGCCTTGTAGGGAACACTCAGCACGATCACATCGCCCCATGCCGCGGCATCGCTTACCGAGCCCGCCCGAGCGTTTGGGCCGGCGGTCTTGACCAGGTCCGCCAGCTCCTCGGGGTGGCGTGACGAAAACATCACAGAGTGGCCAGCCTTTACCCATAGAGTGCCAAGCGTACCGCCGACGTTACCGGCGCCGATCACGCTGATCTTAAGGGTGTCCCCCATAGCTTGGCTGGCGCACAGGACCAGGCCGGCGAACGTTAGAAAGAGGGTTCTGGACATGAGCTGCGCTCCTGGGTTGGACAAATGGTTTTGTAACTACCGTAGTAGAGCCTGCGGCTAAACGAAAGGCGCGTACGGGTGCAGCGGACCTTAGCTTGACCCCCAGCGCCAACTGCACCGACGAGCTGGCCCCGAACAGAGCACGGCGCTAGTGCTGACCGGAGGTACGGGCCTAGGCATTTTCCAGCATTGGGCAGACCGCTATCGACCCAGAAGAGGACCATGGACACAATGCACGTGATTCCCTAATGTGCTCTGTAGTCATGTGGCTTTTCCTCCCCGCAGTCTTTCGCGTTGGCTAAAGCGGCACTCAAGCCGCTCAAGGAGTTACGAATGAACAAGGAACGTTATCAGACACAAATGGCACTTAGCGGCGCTGCTTATCTATAACTTTATGCACTAAAAGCGCGCCACGGGGATCTGGCTCAATATTTTAAGCTGACATCATTCAAGAACTTACAAGCCGAGTAGAAAAACATGAATCGTCGTAAAAAAATAAAGCAGCTATTAAAGGCTCACGCTAAAAAGGCTAGTGCCAAATTGGCACCATCAAGCAAGTCTAAATACATTAGTAAAGCTGACCGATTGAAACTAGCTGCTGAATCCAGTCACGACTCAATCATTTCCTCTGAGAGCTGATCTATGTATCTCAAGCACCACCGGAATTTCCAAATCTGGTTGGGCTAGGTCTGGCGTCTGAGCGCCGGCAAGGATCAGCGCCCCGGTATCGAGTACCAATTATCGGATCTTCCACGTGCATGACTGCGCCGCCGTGGCTCTCAACACGTCGGTGCGACCGGCTGGATGAGCTGCCCTGCGCAACCCTGCGTCGGTCTCAGGCGCTGGCATCGGCTTCATGCTCGTCGGCGAAGGCCATGAGCACCTCCAGGTCGAGCACATCCAGTTTGATCCTGGCGATAAAGGCGGAGAACGCCAGGTTGGCGGCGAGCAACCGCAGATCGGCGGCCCAGGCCGGGAGATGGACCGGCCCCTGGAGCCAGCCGGACTCGAAGAGCGGGGCCAGGCGCACGGTATCACCCAGGCTGAGGCGCCCGGCGAACAGATGGCCCACCAGTTCCGGCCGGTTGTCGCGGATCGCGATGCGCAGCAGGGTATGGACGCCGAGCAAACCGGTCAGGTAGGCGGCATCCTTGGTGAACGCGGAACCGCCGCGCAGGTCGGCACCGCGGAAAACCCGTTGGGTCGAACGAAAGGACTCTTCCTGCGACTGACCGGCAGCGAGAAAACCTTCAAATACCTGGATGAAATCGGCGCCATCCAGCGCTTGCTTGACCGCGAGCACGCGCAGGGCGAGGCGACGCAGGCGGTTGATGTCCATGCTGCCGGTGAACAGCTCGGCCAGAGTGGCGATGCCCTCCTGAGTCTGGGTCGTGCGTGGCGCACCCAGGCCCAGGCTTTTCAGGTTGGGTTGGAGTGCGCCGTTTTGTGCCGTGGCGACATGCACGAAGGCCTCATGCTGCAGTAGCTGGCTCTTGTCCAGTTCAGTGAACAGGGCGCTGGCACGCAGGCGGATGCGGCTCGCCCCGGCGATGGCCTTGGCGGCCAGGGTCGGATCGAGCACCACCGTGATCCGGCCCGGGCCGAAGAAACGATCCAGTTCCGGCTGCATCCAGGCGGCGAAGACCTCGGCCGGGATCTCGGCCGGGCTCGGTGGAATCCGCGCACCACCGAGAAGGGCGTCGGTGGTCTTGAGGAAGAAGTGAGCCGCGTCCAGCATGCTCAGTTTCAGGCGTGGGTAGTAGAAGTCGGGGCGTCGGTACAGCGCTGACGAATACCGGGTGAAGTCGGGTGTGCCAATGGCACCCAGCATGCGCCCGGCCGTCGCGTAGCTGCGCGCCGTCATGGCGAGGTAGCTCCCGGCCGGATGCCCCTCATCGCAGCGACCGATAAAGGCTTCCAGGGCGGCGATGTCGGCGCCGTGCTCGCGCGGGCGCAGCTCGATCTTGGGCAGTTCTGCATGCCCGGCGCGCCATCGCGCCAGGAATACTTCCTCGACCCCATCCGGCCAGGCCAAGGCATCCAGCACGCGGATCTTGCGGGCCAAACCGGGCAGAGCGGCATCGAGTTCGGACAGGGGAGCGGCGCTCACAGAAACCTCCTTGGGAGACGTGGGTCAATCTCAAAAGCTTAGTCATTGTGAGCCTGCCCGGTCCCGAGATCCGATGATCCCGGGACTGGTCTTTCATGCCGGACGGCTTGTCTCAAGGCTTCAGCCTACGAAGGCCTGATCAGGGCGTGGTAGCGTGCAATCGTGTGCCGCTGACTTCGACTTGTTGCCCAATAGTGAACTCTTCGTGCGGAGACCGAACAACTCGTTCTTCGCCGGAGCTGCTACGAACCTTGTAGGCCTGCCCCTCCTGCCCGACAGCAATTTGCACGCCGGTTCCTGCCACCAATCCGATGGCTGCTCCTACCAGTGCGCCTATCGGTCCTCCTGCGGCGCCCCCGACCATCAACCCGGTTCCAGCCCCAAACCCTGCGCCAACCGTTCTATCGCCTTGCCGGGAAATCACCTCGTCAGCGTTTGCAGCGCTGATTCCAAAGAGACTGAGGCTGACGCTTAAGACAACAACATTCAGATGTTTCATGCTGCCTCCCGATGGCAAGCAATAGTGCTTGCCATATTGGCCGTCGTGAGCAGGCAACATAGGGTAAAGGCCGCCCAATCGGGCACACTAACAAGCGTAGCAGGCAACAAAAAAGCCCGCGTGGTGGCGGGCTTCAGGGAATGAGTTGCCACCCGACGAGTTATGATGGCCAGGCCCTGCGCGAACTCTTCATGTCACGGGCAAGCCTCAACCCTCGGAGTCAGCAACTCGATGCCCCAGATCAGCCACTTTGAAACCCAGTGCCCCGAGCACATCAACAACCAGATTCTGCAGATGGTCGTCGACTACTTGACCGACATCAGCATGGTGGCGATCGCGCCGAGCAACCTTCTGTACAACGTGTATCAATATGCTATCGGCTACGAGGTTCATCTCTACCTGGAGGCGCTCGGCGGGTCGAAAGGGATTCCTGTGGAATTGCTCGTCGCCTCGGACGATGAGGACCCTTCGAAGGTCATAGGCTTTTTGCTGTATCTGCCGGTCAAGGACGATCCCGAGGCATGCGGCGTCGCCTATATGGCGGTGCACGCCAGCCATCGGCGCCGTGGAGTCGCGCGCGCGATGCTGGGGGAAATGGTTGGCCGATACCCACATGCCGAGCTGACGTGCTCCATTGCCAAGGTCCCCTGGTTCGAATCGATGGGGTTTCAGGTGGTGGGCGTGCGCGGTACTCAGGTGCTGATGAATACCCGTGATCACAGTACTGACGGCTTGATGGGGCTGCTGGACGTTGCACCGATCTACAGCTCCCTCGAGGTGCGGCAGATTCATACCTATCTTCTGCACAAACACGGAAAGAGAGCGATGCTCGATGCAGAAAAGCAGCGTGACCGGCATCTCGACCAGATGACGCGCAACGCGAAGGCTTTTGTGCTGCAACGCCTGGGAGATGAATGATCGGCAAGCCCTTGCTGGAGTTGAGCCGGGGACGGCCGCGCGGGTATAGCGGGGCGTGATATTCTATGCGCGAATAAATGGTCGTCGGTTGCCGAAATCCTTCGAGGAATGGCAAGTCATCAGGCAATCAGACCTGAGCTTCACCGTCGGCCAACCTGGTCGGACCGATTCCTGCGTCCGACCAGGTACCAACAGAAACAATGTCGCTCAAGTAGCTGAAGCCAATATGAATAAGAAGTCAGCGCAGGAAAGACATAAAAGTGAGGTCGATCGTGTCATGTCGGCCTTGTGTGCTCACCCTCCAGTCCTTATGAGTGCGGGAACCCACGGCATGTGCCTGCGTGCCGTGAATCAGGGGCCCGATGAATGAGGATGGGGGGGCGGATGGCGTTTTATCATAGGTGCTACAAATGTTTAGAAAAGTGAACACGGCCTTGCTAGGGCTGGCTTTGTCGATCGGGATCAGCTCCGCGTACGCGGCCGAGACCAAGAAAGTGGATGTGCTGCTTATCGGTGGTGGCATCATGAGTTCGACCCTGGGCGTTTGGCTCAATGAGCTGGAACCCGATTGGTCGATGGAAATGGTTGAGCGCCTCGATGGCGTCGCCGAAGAAAGCTCCAACGGCTGGAACAATGCAGGCACCGGCCATTCCGCCCTGGCGGAGTTGAACTACACGCCGGAAGACAAGAACGGCAAGGTCGAGATTCCGAAAGCCATCGAGATCAACGAAGCCTTCCAGATCTCCCGTCAATTCTGGGCCTGGCAGGTTCAGAACGGTGTTCTGAAGAACCCGCGTTCGTTCATCAACTCCACACCGCACATGAGCTTTGTGTGGGGCGATGACAACATCAAGTTCTTGAAGAAGCGCTACGAAGCCCTGCAGGCGAGCCCGCTGTTCGCGGGTATGCAGTACTCGGAAGACCCGGTGCAGATCAAGAAATGGGTTCCGCTGATGATGGAAGGGCGTGACCCGGCGCAAAAGGTCGCGGCTACCTGGAGTCCGCTCGGTACCGACGTCAACTTCGGCGAGATCACCCGCCAATTCGTTGCGCATCTGCAAACCACGCCGAAGTTCTCGCTGAAGCTGTCGAGCGAAGTGCAAGACATCACGCGCAATGACGACGGCTCCTGGCGCGTCACCTACAAGAACTTGAAAGACGGCACGCAAACCGAAACCGACGCCAGGTTCCTGTTCATCGGCGCGGGCGGTGGTGCACTGCATCTTCTGCAAAAGTCAGGCATTCCTGAAGCCAAGGAATATGCCGGTTTCCCTGTGGGTGGTTCGTTCCTGGTGACCGAGAACCCGACTATCGCCCAGCAGCATCTGGCCAAGGCCTACGGCAAGGCGTCGGTCGGCGCTCCGCCGATGTCGGTTCCGCACCTGGACACCCGCGTGCTGGATGGCAAGCGCGTAATCCTGTTTGGCCCGTTCGCGACCTTCTCCACCAAGTTCCTGAAACAGGGTTCCTACTTCGACCTGCTGACCAGCACCACGCTGCACAACGCCTGGCCGATGACCAAGGTGGGCATCGAGCAGTACCCACTGGTTGAATACCTGGCCGGGCAGCTGATGCTGTCGGATGAAGACCGCCTGAACGCTCTGAAAGAGTACTTCCCGAACGCCAAGGCTGAAGACTGGCGTCTGTGGCAAGCCGGCCAGCGCGTGCAGGTCATCAAGCGCGACGAAGAGAAGGGCGGCGTCCTGAAACTGGGCACCGAAGTCGTCAGCTCCCAGGACGGCAGCATCGCCGGTTTGCTGGGTGCATCGCCAGGCGCGTCGACCGCGGCTCCGATCATGCTGACCGTGCTTGAGAAGGTGTTCAAGGACAAGGTTGCCAGCCCTGCGTGGCAGGCGAAGCTGCACCAGATCGTGCCGAGCTACGATACCCAGCTGAACGGCAGTCCGGAGCGTGTGGCTCAGGAGTGGGCGTATACCGCCAAGGTTCTGCAGCTGGATCCGCCGCCGGTGATGGGTCAGATGGTTGCTCCTGCTCCTGCTGTTCCTGCGACTGAGAAGCCTAAGGCGCAAAAAGAGAATGCTGCGAGTGATATGGCTCTGTAAAAAGATGCCTCGCCGGTAATGGTGAGGCGTCTGGATCGCTTGGGTCCGCAGTAAAAAGCCCGCTGAACCGGTGACGGTCAGCGGGCTTTTTTGTGGGTGGGTTTTGCGTTTTGGGCAGCGGGGGGATGCTGTAAGCGGACGGTGTGGAAGGCCGGGCAAACAGGCCGACCCGTATCACTGATCTGTATTTTTCGTTGCTATCTGCGTCTGTAGCGAACCCGGCCACCGCCCTACAATGACTCTGCGACCCGGCCACTTGAGCGGCGTCCGAGACGATCAATGAAGTCCACCTCATTTCGCAGCATCTGTTGTACCGCCAAATTTAAATTTAGGAGGCCAAATGGCTAAGATGGCAATTTTCCTGGGTGGATTTCTGGTGTTAACCATCTTGATTGGTGCCCTTGCCACGATCTCTCCGGTGTAAGGAAACCTTCGACAGTTCCTGAAAATGGTCGCCTTGACCTTTTTCACTGCGTTGCTCTGCACCTCGCTCCCACAGGTTTTGTGTCGTTCACGGGATAGTGATCCAGAACACAAATCCCTGTGGGAGCGGGCTTGCTCGCGATGCGGCCTGACAGCCAACCTGTCTCCCGCGGATGTACCCAAACCAAATGTGGGAGCGAGCTTGCTCGCGATAGGCAGCCGCACCAACGCAGAATATTTCAGATCAGCCCTTGTCGTACTCATCATGCCAGTGCCCTCACTGCGCACCGAACATCGCCGTCCAGTAAATCCCCGCGTCACTCTTCGGATCAACCGCATAGGCCGCACCCAGTTCGCGAAACTGTGGGTTCATCAGGTTGGCGCAGTGACCGGGGCTGGCCAGCCAGCCATCGACCACCTTGCTCACGGTGTCTTGCCCGGCGGCGATGTTCTCGCCGATCTGCTGGCCGCTGTAGCCTGCCAGTTCAGCCCGATCGCCTGGCGTGCGACCGTCGCGGTCCTTGTGATCGAGGAAGTTGTTATTGGCCATGGCCCGGGTATGGGCCTCGGCCGCCGTCGCCAGCGAGGCGTTCCAGGTCAGTGGCGTCGTGGCGGTAAAGGGTTGGGTGCCGCACTGGCGCGGCTGCTTGCGAGCGGTGTTGATCGTTTCGAGGAGCTTCTGTCCCTCCGCCTGCCAGTCGCCCAGGCGCCCGGTCAACAGCGGACGCGCCAGCACAATGCGCCACTCACGTCCCTCCTGGCTCACGCCGATATCGACGAATTGCGAGTCCAGCACCACCTGGCAGAAGCTCTCCTGCACCGCTTTCATGGCCGACTGCGCATCACGCGGCCCGGACAAGCTGATCGCCTGCACGTTGACCATCGGATAATTCGCCCGCGCCAGCGCCTGCTGCAGGTCCCCCATATTGTTGGCGGACAGGACCAGACGCGGATCGGCCGACAGCGGTGGCAGCTCCTGAGACGCCTGACCCGCGCAGCGCTGCACCTGGCTGCGGTAGGCGTTGATCGACTGGACCAGCTGCGTCTCCTCGGTCGCCACGGCAGGGGCGGCGAACACCAGTGCCAGCGACAACGCGGCAAGATGCATAACGGATGACAGGACGCGCATGTAACTCTCCCTTGAGCTGACTGCGCCCATGATGCGCGATTTCGCCCCACCCAGCGCAATGCCTTTTTCACCTCGAAACAGAATTCGTTGGCGGTGTGCGGGAATGTTTTTGCTACTACTCTGTTGAATAAGTAGTGCGAAGTAGCCCTTCACTCAGGTTTGACCATGCGCCTTATATGGGTAGCAATCTGCCTCGTAATAACCCTCCTTGGTGGTCAGGCGATCGCGGCTGAGCAGCAGCAAAAAGCCGAAGTGGCTGAAGACAAGGCGCAGGTCCTGGAGCAGAAAGCCGCAACGGGGAGCGAAGCGCCTGTGCCCACGGCCGGGGCCATCACCAAATCGGAAGTGCAAGCGGTCGATCCTGCGGGCGCATCGGCATTGGACGATGCAATCACCTGTCTTGCACGCAGCATTTACTGGGAAGCCAAAGGCGGGAGACCGGGCGACATGGAAGGCGTCGCCAGCGTGGTCATGAACCGGGTAGGCCATGAGGGTTTTCCGGATACGGTTTGCAGGGTGGTCAAGCAAGGCGTCGAAACCAGAACCTGCCAGTTTTCGTGGTGGTGCGATGGGCGTTCGGATCAAGTCGTGGAGGACGACCAGTACACCATTGCCAAGGAGATAGCGCGCAAAGCGCTCAACCGGCAACTGACCGACCGAACCCGTGGTGCATTGTATTTTCACGACAGGAACGTCAGGCCCCGCTGGGCCAGGAAATACATCAGGACCTCCGAGACCGGAAAATTTCTCTTCTATAAACCTCGCGCCGGAACGGCTCGATAGGCTGTTCATCTCGGTCGTCGTGGCATCAAGTCTCCAGGCAGAAACGGGCGCGCTGCCGGAGCACGGCTTCCAAGAGCGATGACCAGTGCAGCAGCGATCAGCGCCAGCGCGACGGCGAAGGTGATCCGCATACTGCTGGCAATGGCCTCGGGACGCGCCGTGGTGATGTCGATCGTCGCCGAGGCGAACACGAACACCGCGCCCAGGGCGGATGCCCCGGTGATCAGTCCCAGGTTTCGCGACAGGTTGAGCATGCCGGCGATGACGCCCCGTTGGTCCGGGGGAATATCTGTCATGACCGAGGTGTTGTTGGCGGTCTGGAAGAGTGCATAGCTGATGGTGATGAGCACAATGGGGGCGATATAGCCGTAGAGGCCGAGCGTCTCCGGTATCACCGATAGAACGAGGCAACCGGACGCCATTGCGATAAGCCCACCGATGGTCATGCGCCGGGCGCCAAAGCGGTCGGCAATACGACCTGCGGGCACCCCGGTCAGCGCAGCGAAAAACGGCCCGACCGCCAAGACAAGTCCAACCAGAGCGGCGTCAAGCCCGAGCCCATGGGCGAGATAAAAGGGCCCGACCACTAGCGTCGCCATCATCACCGTCGAGACCAGCGCACTCATGGCCAGGCTGCCACTGAGCCCTGGATCGCGGAACATCGTCAAGCGAATCAAGGGTGAGGCGACTCTCGTCTCGGCCAGCACGAACAGACCGGTGCCGACCACAGCAGCCAACAGCAGGGCCATGTTCAGCGGACCGAAACTGCCGCGGCCAAGGGTCATGGCCAGCGCATAAGCCGCGAGCGTCAGAGCCAGCAGCAAGGTGCCCAGCGGGTCGAAGCCGGCACGATCGGTTTTCTGCCGCTGGCGATCGGCGGGCAGGCAGCGATGGGCGAGCACAAAAGCCAGGAGACCCAGGGGTACGGTGACGAGGAAGATGGCCTGCCAGCCGAGTCCGGCGATCAGCACTCCCCCGAGCGTCGGCCCCAGAGCGGTGCCAGTCGCGGACATCGTCCCGAGCACTCCCATGGCGCTACCGGTCTTGGCCTTGGGAACCGTCTCGCCGACAAAGGCCATGGTCAGGGCCATCATTATCGCTGCGCCGAGACCCTGCAGCGCCCGGCCGCCAATCAGCAACCAGAGCGAGGGCACCAAGCCACACAGGGCCGAGGCCAGCGTGAACAAGGCGATTCCAGTCAGCAGTAGCCGCCGTCGGCCGATGATGTCACCGAGCCGTCCAACGCTGACGATCAGGGTGGTGATGGCCAGGAGATAAGCGAGGACGATCCACTGGATTTCCTGGAAGGAGGCGTTGAACACCTGTGCCAAGGTCGGCAAGCCGACATTGGCGATGCTGGTGCCGAGCGAGGACAGCAACATGGATAACGAAAGGCTGACCAGCGCCCAGCGAACTGAAGGAGTCCGTTGCGCGGCATCCGCTACAGCAATAGTTGACTTCATCATGTCCCTCTTTTCTGGCGGCTCTCAAAGTAGAGCTGTCAGAAATCTACGCCTGCGCATAGCATGGCGGAAGGCGCAGCATTTGCACTTTATTCGTGCGTTTGACGCCATATCACAATCACTCCGTGCCAGGAGCGCTGCATGTCGATACCTGATTTCAACTTGCTGGTCACCCTGGATGTGCTGCTCGCAGAAGGCAGCGTTGCGCGCGCGGCGCAGCGGTTGCGCCTTAGTCCGTCGGCGATGAGTCGGGCACTGGCGCGCTTGCGGGAAACAACGGGCGATCCGCTGCTGGTCAGAGCCGGACGGGGTCTGGTTCCCACCCCCCGAGCGCTGGAACTGCGTGAGCGGGTCAGGCAGCTGGTGCAAGACGCCGAAGCGGTTCTACGCCCGATCGAGAAGCTCGACCTCAAACAGCTGGTCCGAACCTTCACGCTGCGTACCAGCGACGGCTTCGTGGAGAACTTCGCAGCGGACCTCATTGCGCGGGTCGGCGAACAAGCGCCTGGCGTGCGGCTGCGCTTCGTGCCCAAGCCTGATAAAGACAGCACGCCACTTCGCGACGGGACCGTGGACCTGGAAACCGGTGTCGTGGGCAAAACCGCTAGCCCGGAGCTGCGGACCCAAGCCTTGTTCCGCGACCGTTTCATTGGCGTCGTGCGCACGGGGCACCCACTGAGCCAGGGCGAGATCACTCCCGCCCGTTATGCGGCTGGCAGGCACATCAGCGTCTCCCGACGGGGGCTCGACAAGGGACCTATTGATGACGCCCTGAAGTCGCTTGAGCTGGCGCGGGAGATAGTGACGATGGTCCCGGGCTTTTCCACCGCGCTGGCGCTCGCCCGGGCCAGCGACCTGATTGCCAGTGTTCCCCAACGGCACACCGCCAACCTGCGCAGCGCAATGCACAGCTTCTCTCTTCCACTCTCCGTGCCGACGTTCACCGTCGCAATGCTCTGGCATCCGCGGCAGGACGCCGATCTGGCGCATCGCTGGTTGCGTGGTTGCCTGCGGGATGTTTGTGCGCAGCCACTTCTGGCCGAAAACGGCCTTTTATGACGCGCAGCGTATGGGTAATTTCCATGAACTGCGAAACATCCGGTTATAGGGATGCTTCTGAAAAAATACATTTACGTGGTAATTTTTGCCTCCCCACAAGAACCTCCAAAGGACAGCCGAAATGCGCCCGAATGGAAAGCGCTGCGCACCGTTTCTCTTCCTTGCCTGCACGGTCTTTTCCGGCACCTTCGCCACTGCGAGTACGCAACAGGCAGATACCGACAAGCGGGTGCAAGACGCCGCCCGGTCGGTGATGCAGCAGCATGGGATTCCCGGCCTGGCCATCGCGGTGACCGCCAATGGCCAGCAAACATTCTATAACTACGGCGTGGCCTCCAAGGAAACCGGTCAAAAGGTCAGCCGTGAAACCTTGTTCGAGATCGGTTCGATCAGCAAGACGTTCACCGCGACCCTGGCCACCTACGCTCAGGCCAACGACCAGCTCTCACTGACCGACCACCCAGGCAAGTACCTGCCGCAGCTCCAGGGCAGCCAACTGGACAAGGCGACGCTGATTAACCTGGGAACCCATACGGCGGGCGGTTTTCCGCTGCAGGTCCCCGACGAGGTGCAGAACAACCAGCAGTTAATGGATTACTTCAACGCCTGGCAGCCGCAATACGCCCCGGGCACTCACAGAACCTATGCCAACCCGAGTATCGGCTTGCTGGGGATGATTGCGGCCAAGAGCATGAACCTGCCCTTCGAGGAGGCGATGGAGACCGGGCTCTTCCCGAAACTCGGCATGAGCGGCAGCTACCTGAATGTGCCGGCGAGCAAGATGGCGCTCTATGCGCAGGGCTATAACAAGCAGGATGCGCCCGTCAGGCTGAACCCCGGGGTGCTTGGGGCCGAAGCCTACGGGGTGAAAACCAGTTCGCAAGACCTGATTCGCTTCGTCGAGGCCAACCTGAACCTCGCCGAGACAGACCCCAGGCTCAAGCGCGCGATTTCCGATACCCATACCGGTTACTTCAAGGTCGGGCCGATGACCCAGGACCTGATCTGGGAGCAATACAGCTACCCGGTCACGCTGGAATCGTTACTGGAAGGCAACTCCGACAAGATGGCCTACGAGACTCAGCTCGCCACCGAACTGATCCCGGCGCTGTCTGCGCAACAGGCGGTCTGGATCAACAAGACCGGCTCAACCAATGGCTTTGGCGCCTACGTCGCCTTCATTCCGGCGAAGCAGCTTGGCATTGTGATACTGGCCAACAAGAATTACCCGAACGAGGCTCGGGTTCGTCTGGCGCATCAGATCCTCAGTCATTTGGACTGATGCCGGTTTCCCTGTTACTCGAATAATGCCTGAACGCGAGCCAAAACATCGTCAATCACGACCTCGGGGACCGCCTCAATGCGCTTTGCGCCTCGGGCCTCCAGGTCAACAGTGCGAATCTGGTTGCATAGGACAACGCCCTGCGTCTCGGTGCCTGTACCGCTCAAAGGCACTGCGAACCCTGCATACCGCGCAAAGTCGCCACCCTGCGTGATGGGGGCAATGACAGCAAGGCCGGAGGCATTGTAGGCGGCAGGGGTGAGGATCAGCGCTGGCCGAAAATCACCTTGCTGCTCACGTCCAGCCGTGGGGCTCAAGTTCAGGCGAACAATATCGGCACGATTGAGTTTTGGACGCTTCACGCTTCACGCCCTACAGGTTGCATTGCATTCCAGTCGGCAAGCTCTGCCGGTTCCGGTGCGTCGAAATTGCATTGCGCCATCAGGTCGGCCAGATGGTAATGCGGCTTGGCTTTAACCGGTTTGAGTGTCATCGCTTCGGTAGACACTTCGAGCATAAGCACATCGCCGCTGACCAGACTCATCTGCTTGAGTACGGTGGCGGGCAGGCGAATGGCTGCACTGTTGCCCCATTGCTGAATTTTGACTTCCATAAGCACCTCTCACAATGTAGATACATTGTAGATACCAGGCATAGATAGTGCAAGTAAATTGTAGATACTTGGTATATACATTGCCGTGAGCTGGGTGCCAAGGGTTCGGATGAGCATCGAGCAGGATTCCCTGCTCAAGGCCGAGAGAATAAGGCCGAAGCCTCCTGATAAGTTTTATCAGGAGGCTTCGGCCTACAGAGGCATTTCAGGTGCCGCAGGAATGCCAGCTGCGGATCCAAGGCTGCCGGACAGAAGCACCATCCCTGACCTGCGCGCACCTCTAGCGTCCAGCAGGTAGCTCACTTTGAATGAGGATCGCTTTGGCCAGCTCTTCGTCGCTGGCGTTCAGACCTGGATTTTCGTGGCGAATCCGGTTCAATACTGACTCCAGATAGACGCCGCGAATCGTGCCGCCACTGGCGATAAAGCTGGAAGCGTCATCGCGGGCGGGAATCGCCAGTTTGTCATCCTTGAAGGTTGAGTACAGCGATGCAGAAACCCCTGCCGAGGTGGCGACATCTTTCGCATCCACGTCGGCCATGGCCGAACCAAAGGGCAGGCAGAGTAGTAGCGAAGAGACTAGAAGTGTGCGGCGCATGACGGTGTCCTCGGAAAGCGTGAAGCCTAAAGGATGTACCCTATATTTTAGGATGCCTGTCAGGTGCCAGGAGTTCCCTGATGGTGGCACAAAGGTAAAAAAAGGTTGTAGTAATACGGTGCGATAAACCTGGGGGCTAACCGGGGACTACCTGGGCGATTCATGGCATCGCATTCGCCGCGCTGATCCAACCTGGAGGTGCAAGGAATGAGTTATGAATCTCGTGAGCAGGACAAACCGCTCAAGCGTTTGTTTTTCGCCTTGCCCTGCGCCTCCGCACAACGCCGGGCCATAGCCCAATGGCGCAACGCGCTGGGACTAAGCAGCGGACGCCCGGTGCCGGCGGACAATTTTCATTTGACCCTGATGTTTCTGGGATCGGTCGCCGTGACGCAGATTCCGGGCATCTGCGCTGCCGTCGCAGGCGTTCGAACGTCAGGCGAGCAGTTGGCTGTACCGCTCGACCGCCTGGATGTCTGGCGACGGGCCGGTGTTTTGTTACTCGCGCCAGCGCAGGAGCCACTGGAATTGCGCCAGCTGGTCTATGCCTTGCAACAGGCGTTGCTACCGCTTGGGTTTGTGGACGCCCCCCGGGAATTTCGCCCTCATCTGACCTTGATGCGCGACTATCGCGCACCTGTCCCGGAGTCCAGTACTCCACCCGACTTTCACCTGATTGCCCGACACTTCACCCTGTTCGAGTCGCATAAAGGCCGTTATCGGGCGCTGGCCGAATGGCCGCTGGTTCCGTAGGCACGTTACGAATGACCCGGAGTGGGTCGCCTTCGCCTGGTGGTTTGGGGTGCCTCAGGCATCACGCAAAAGGTCGTGGGCGTTGAGCAGGCTGTAGACAATGTCCGGACGCTTCTCCAGCCCGCGGCGAATCGCTGCCGGGATCGACTGGCGGGTCTTGCGGCACAGGCCGGTCAGTTCGCCGATCTGAATACGGATGCCGCGCATGGTTCGAACTTCGTTGAAGCTTGGGGCGATTTCCAGGCGGATGCCTAGCTGCTCGTACATTCGTCGTTGCAGATGCTCGAGGTCGGTCAGGCTCTGAAGATTTTCCAGGCGCTCGAGCAGGCGCTTTTCCTCCTGGCGGGTCAGGCTGAGGATGCGCAGATCGGCGGCGGGTGTGTCCAGCAGCCGTTCACGCCCGCAGATGCAGGCGCCGGGTGGACAGGGTTGTCGGATCTGCAAAGAGGGCGTCATGGGCTCCAATCATAGTCAATCCGGATCGCCTTTGCCCATCGGGCATGGGTATCTACACATCTCGAAAGGCTAGAACTCCCGTAGCAGCTGTCGAGTGGAACGAGGCAGCGTCCGAGGACGGAGTCCTCGTAAAACCTGTGCTCGCGGTTTATCTGAAACACCGAGGTGCAGGGTCTTTCGGCTGCTTCGCAGCCGGACGCTGCCTCGTTCTACTCGACAGCTGCTACGCCCT